>NZ_JBQAHM010000002.1:0-706636 GCF_051916885.1 Bacillus cereus group sp. MYBK14-1
ATGAACTTCTCATTTTTTTGAAAAGCCTTAGGTTTATTTGGTGCGCCCTTTTTTAGAAAAACACCCCTTATTTATACAAAAAATCCTCCTTGACTTCTCATAGTTGGTCTTTCAAATTTTGACCAAAATAAAAAAGCCTGCTGCAGCACGCTTAATTTCGATAAAGTTATATGTTCATTTTCTTCCACGCGTATTCTAGTGGTTCAGTACGTGGTGGTTTCATTACTGCTTTTTCAGTAGTTTTGCTTTCGTTTCGAGAGAAGTTAAACATAACTCCTTTCCGTACAGAAGTTTTCCTACCCCCTGTAATATACATATCACTAATTTCTAATTTTGAACCTTTACGTATTTGTGGTTTACGTTGTACGGTTGGATACAGTGTTTTGGGTTGAATTATTATGCCTTTTATTGTCATAAAATCACCAGCCTTATTCTACTCTTAATGCAATGTTGAACTCCATACACTTGAGTAGTAGGTGTTAAATAATTTATATTTCTGTACTTCTCCATCTTGAGAAATTTCAACGATATCGCCAATTACAAAATTTGAACCCCTATATGTGTAAAGTCCATCAAATTTTGCTCTTAATCCATCTACGTTATCTCCCATAAAAAATGATGTAAATATTATATTTCCTTCTAAAGATGGTGCCTTTAAAAATACCTTATCCCAAATGAAAATAGGAACAGAAACATTTTTTAATCCCTCATATATAAGTTTACTTCTAGCAGCCACCAATGCTGCATAAGGGTCCCATTTTGGACAAACGCTCACCAATACACTAAAAGGAGAAGATATAGGTGTGAATTGTTCTTGTTGATATAGTTCATCTGGAATACCAAATAATCCTATTACAGTCTTCCCTTTTCGTTCTGGAAGATTATCATCGTTTTCATAAACACAATAGATAACAATGTCTTTATCAACGTATAAATATAGGTCCACCATAGCAATTGGTTTACTAATAGTAGTAAGACTAGTATTGTTAATTGTTTTCCCTTGATGAAAACATAATGGATAGAACGCACCAGGTCCTCCGAAAGTAACATCCTTCTCTTTATCATATCGTTCAATTAATCTAAAGCTTGCATCAGTAACAGAATTAGCAGAATCCCTTATATCAAGATGGGGATATTTATCTGCTATAATATCTTGGCTACTTGCAGCAGCGACTTCGAATGGCCGCAATTCTATAAAATGGTTCTTCATACCGTCGTTACCACTTGAGTACATGACGTAAATTTTATCTTTTGATGGCGCATCAGCATTTAATTGCTGCCACCCAGCCTTTTTCATTTCATCGATAATCTTCATAAAGACTTCTCTTCGCTCTAGTCTGTGTAACTTACAAATTTTATTTGTCATTCTGTATGTTCCTCCTTAACTTAAACGTATCGCTTTCATAGAAACATTAAAAGTAGAGTTTGCTACGCCCCTATTTTCTATATAAAGATGGACCTTGTTTGTATGATCTTTATCCTCGCAAGGAATGGATAAAATATCATACGTTCTTTTTTCGGATAAACTTTTATAGATTTGATTCCCATTCTCTTTTTGATCGTACATAAATAACATTGCTTCAACATTTGAATCATTTGTAACTTGAATCGTGCGAATATCGTATTTGTTACAACCTACATCTAGTGGAGCATATAGAGTTTTTCCTGGTTCAATTGTAATTTTTATATTCCTCTCAATAAGGATTGATGGTGTAATCTCACTTTCCGATGTATATCTATATAATTTCATTACAGTTCCCATATTGTATTCACCTCAATTATTTTTTAGATGAATATTAAAATAAATTGGTTCGAATGCTAGGAAATTTGTATCCTTCACAACCTTTACCCAAAAATCACGCGTACTTTGTGCGGCTACTGAATCAATCTGTATTTCATTTAAATAGTTTGTCCCATCTAACGAAATTAGCGCCCAGGTGTAACCGATTTTCTCCATGTACTGTTGAATAGATAGTTTTATATTTGTAGCAGCACCGATGTTATCATTTACGATTGTCATTTTTACAATACGCTCGTTATTCACCATGTAACCTAAGTTCGTTGGATCCGTTGTATTTAATTCTGCGCTATTCATTTTGATTTGCAGGGATGAACCCATGCAATACATATCCCCACCGTAAAAGGTAGCTTGTTTCTTTGCTATCAATTCGTTTTCCTCGTCATATATTTCTATGATTCCCTCAAACTCTAAAGAAGGAAGTAGAATGTCAATGCCGGTATGAGCTGCAGCTACGATGTTAGTAGACAGGATATTATCTGCAGTATCTTTTAATACAACCTTATAATTTTTATATAGTTGGCGCAGACGTAACATGTTGCTTGTTGTCATAATAATTTTATTGATGTCTAGCGGTACAAATCCCTCTGCAGTTCCTCTTTTTAAAACAACACCAATTCTTTTTGCTGCCAATGAATCGTTATCCGCATAATCAAAAAATGTATCTGTCTTTGTATAAAAGTCCCATTGATTTTCCTTGCATATTGCCATCCACTCTTTAACGCTTTGTGAACCATTAGCAGAATAGGATTCAAGAAACTCGACTTTATTCTTTTCATTTTGATAGATTAGTAAGCCGCCTTCATCTCCTTCTTTTATAGGAGCATAATCCGCAATAACCTGGATTGCAAAGTTACTTTGTGGTTTATCGATTAAAAGCATAACGTCTTTATCTGTAGAATGATTCATACGTAAGAATCCCTTTTTAACAGCATTGTTAAATGAATTTGATGGTGACATAAGCCATTTTGGATTTACGGAATCAAAATCATCTACAAATATTTTTCCGCTTTCTTTTTCGTATAAGGATACTTTTGTTTTTTCTTGTTTAAAAGGAACTAACTCTCCGTCGGCATCGATGTCAATTGCATCGAGGTTTATAAAATATCCTTTTATTTCAACAGTATGCTCTTGGTTCATTAGACCTATCTTCTCATATACTAGTGTCTGGGATTGACTACCAGGTCTAAAGAAGCTGATTATTTCTTCCACTCCATCAACTAGTATCTTAGCGTTAGTATCATACGACGAGTTCATAAGACCGATAACTCTAAGTCTTGTACCGATAAAATTGAACTTGATTGAAACTGGATTCTTATCAGGTGGATTGTTTGACGTACTGTGTTTAAAGTGCAAAGTCGAGTTATAAAAATCACTATGAGTTGAATTTGCCCATACTCCTGTGTACCGAATATTTCTATCCGTATCATCAAACCGTTTCCACCCAGGTTCCGGTTTTTTTAGAACATCTCCTACTTTTATTAAATCTGCGTAATCAATAGCAGTTAAAAGCGTAAAAGAAGTTCCATGTTCACCAGAAGCCTTTCCTGCTGTAGTTACTTTAACGTTATGTTCACCCTTAAATAGATCAAGTTTCTCAAATACGACAAGAGAGTAGTCGGAAGAATATGCAGGAACTGAACCAGGATATCTAATACCGTCTATTGTCACTTCAATATTGAATGCATGAGTTGTAAAATTTTTTAATAATATACGCACTGCATTCCCTGTAAATTTAAAATAAAATGAACGACCTAATGCAGCACCAATATACCAGGCGCTATTCCGTTCTAAACTATCAGAATCACCTACTGCACGCCATTTATCTCCTGTATTAATGTTGTTTAATGCTACATTTGAAAAAAACTTACCTGGTTCAGCATTTTCTAAAGTGCAATATTCACGAGTCCACCCTGGTTCTGGTTGCAATAGGTTTTTTCCTAATTGGCTTACCATTTTATCACCTTCTCTTTATCTTGTTTTCTTCCAATTTGAATTTGTCCACCAAGATTGACGACTATGCCGCAACCATAACTTAGGATCATCATTTTCTTTTTCGATAACTATTAATTCATCTGGTTTTTCTGTATCTAGTACTCTCTCCATTTTGAATAGCTCATTATCTTCTAGAACTGATTCTCTTTCTGGCGTACGTTCAAACCGTTCATATTTCTCTGTAACGCTTTCTAATTCATGTTCCCTATAAAATGTATCTGCTTTGTTAGTTGCAGCTTCTATGCTAGTCTGTCGCTCTAATAATTCATGTTCACTAACGATTGCATATCGTTCAGATTCCCTTGCTGCATCTGCAGTTTCAATTACATTTGTATCTCTTGTTATAACTTCTTTATCAGCTGGTGTTATATCAGAGATAATTCCGCCCTCAAATTCACGAATACCGTTAAAAGCTTCTTGCTCTGTAATAAGGGCTTGTTGTGAATCTTGTTTGTAAGAAATGTCTAAAGTTATATGTTCAGCATCTAAGGTAATTGGAACGGTGTCCGAAGCTACTTCTTCAATTACTGCAGTTGTATGTTCTTTTATTGCTTTTTCAGATTCAATTGTTTGATCTAGCTTCATTTGCATCACATTTAGTGATTTAGATGAATCATTAAGTAAGGCAATACGTGTTTCTAGTTCTTTTTGAACACGGCCGAACAAATCGAATTCCGGAAGATATACAGGAATACCAAGGCCCTCAAATAAATCAAACTCTTCAATGTTAGCTTGAAATTCTTTTTCGGTTTTATTGGCAACTTCATCAGTATTTACATCAGTAATAAGTACGCGTTCTTTTAATCCGAATGAAGAAATTTCATCAACATGTGTAAGTACTGCAGTATCTTCTTGATTAGCTTGTTCCAGTTTAACTACAGTTGCTTGTAGCTCATTTTTTACTTCTGCAAATGTAACGTCTGGCGATACGCCTTGTAATTCTTTGAAGATACGATGAGAATAATCTGCATCAGTAATGCCGGCATTTATTTCATGTAACCTTTCTGCTTCTTCTGTGACAATTGTCTGTATCTCGAATATGTTTTGCGATTTATTCGCATCGTCAGTTTCGGAAATGTCTTTAACAGATAATATCCGTGAAGTATTTTCAACTTCTTGTCCCACCTCTATAGCTGCAGTAAATACATTTTCTTTATTTGCGAATTCTTGTTGATCCGTATAAACAGAATCAAGTGTTTCTACGATACGTTTAAATGTGTGTGTTGTATCTACATTCGCATACTGTTCTTTTGTTCTTGTAAATGATGCGGATTCGTTTCTTTCAGAATCAAATATATTTATTTTCTTGCTTACTTCGTTATTTGTAATAACATCTGCAGCAAGTTCCTTTGTTCGAATAGAGTGATCCAGGTTAATTTGAGCTACATCTATGTCACGAATTAAATACGCACTTTCAATATCTTCATAAGGAAGCAGGTCCACATTTTCAATTTCTTCTACACGATTCAACTCATATTGTTTAGCAATAGACGTTTCAATGTCTCTTTGCATACGAGCAAATAAATCATAATCCGGAAGATAAACCGGTATACCCATACCATTGAACAAATCAAATTCTTCTATGATTCCTTTGACTTCTCGCTCTTTTGTACCAAATTCAAATTGTGCCGGAGCATGAAGAAGTATTTCTTTTTTCTGTATATCACCAGTTTCATTTTCGGCAATGGATACAGGTAATATATTTGGAACTGCAGTAGATAAAGTAACCTCTGCATGTGTAGCTGTTAGCTCCCTGGTAACAATCTCGCTCGTTTCATTATGCATTGATACAGCTTCATAATCCGTTGTAACTCTATCGGCCATAAGATCATTATAAAAACCTTCACCATATACAATGCGCGCAACATTTATCCATTCCGGTAATACTTCTACACCTGCAGCGAATTCACGTAACTTACCTTTTAGTAAATCCTGCTTTATGATTGGTGCAACTTCATACTCATTCGTTATAAGATTTGTTTCATCAGAAGCGTGTACCATTGCTTCTATCTCGTTTGGTTTTGTGCTCTCTACCCCTTCGATATGGTTTATATCGAAAATTCGTCTATGTTGTTGTGATCCTTCTGAAGAAATTAGTTGAACAGAAATACTGTCCATTCGTTGCGAATGCTGCATTTCAATGTTGGCCACATTTATATTTCGATTTAAATCAGAATCAGTTGCATTTGAAATGTAGGCTTCTACCTCCATTTGTCGCAATGCATTCTCTACAACATCTGTTAAAATCCCTTTTGCTCTTACTTTTGTGGCAGTTACTCCTGCGTTATCTTCTTTAACAGCCTTATATCTCGCATAAGGAGCAATACAAACTGGATAATCGACATCATTTTTATTTTCTGTATTCGCAGGTGTAATAGAAAAAGAATAAACTTTTTCATTCTGATTAGGTCCAGAACCAACGACAGCAACATGACTTTTTTCTTTGGTACATATAGAAGGGGAAGCAATAGAATAAACTTTTTCACTCATTCTTCTGCTACCCCCTTATGCTTAAATATCTTCTTTGTAGATTGCTAAACCAATTGGATTAAATGGTGTTGCTTTCGCTTGTGTCATAGGACAAACCGGCGTTGTTGGTAATGTATAACGATATAATTGGGCCATTTCATAAGCGCCTGTGATTTCAGAACCAATAACCGGTGCTTCGTTAAATGTAACGGTCTTATCCTCTGCATTGTATACATAATCTGTTTTTTCTACTTCTTTACATGAAATGAATAATCGTAACGTTTCGCCCTTTGGCTTATGTTCTAAATGAAATACTTTACGATGGCCATCACCTTGTCCAAGTACTTCATCTACAACTGTTTTTTCAATTTCTAGTTCATCGGCTTGCTGGATATTCTTTGGATGAACTGCATAAACATCATCTAGCTTTCCAACATATCCATCGTTTGGATGAACGATATAAATTTGAGATAAATGATATTTACCACTATAAACCGATGGATTAAAGCGTCCTTGTCCACTATCTACTGACATATCATGAGTAATGAAAGCTAAATAATGATGCTGGTACATGGCTCCTGTACTTGATTGTGATAATTGAACCGTTTCGTTTCCGTTTGATGTATCAGAACCGTAATCAAGTGGCGCATTACCGATTTTCTTATTGGGTGAATATACAAATTGATCGCCTGGTCTGCAGCCGCTTAAAATAATCATGTTTTTTCTTGGTGCAACATCGAATGTATATAATTTTCCGATATACAACGGAACGAATAATGCACGAACTGGATTTGGTGTTGGATCTACACGCATAAACATAATTAAGCGGTCCTTATTTGCGTTCCCATACAGATAAACAACAGAATCACGATTTAATTCTTTAGAGAAACGCTGCTCCGGTGTAAAACTAATTGATGTATAAGGCGATGGATTCACAAAATTAATCGTAGAATATACTTCACCCATAATACTTTCCATCTTTTGAACATCGAAACTTGTTTTTGCCGTTAATGTATCCAGTGTTCCATCTTCTTTTGGTAATAAGAAATAAATACCGCTAATCTTAATTGTTGTATCTGCTGCAGGTGCGGTTTTAAATACAATTTCCGTTTCAGTGAACGAGTACTCGCTAGGATCAACAATAGTATTATCCTTGTAAACTACGGTCCTGCTTTCGTCAAAGTTAGGAAATGGTAATGTGAAGTTCTTTTTCGTTCCATTTCCTTTTCCTAATTCCCCTAATTTATCACCGGAAAGGATCTCTTTTTCAATAAAGTATCGATTGAAAGTGAATAGCAGCATGTCATTGTTCGGCTCATATGTGTTGGTAGCTAATCTGTATTCACATGTTACTTTATCGCCTTTTGCAATAGCAGTAGTAAATGTTACTTTTCCTGTAGTTGCATCCACCTTATATTTACTCTTTTCTTGTTCAAACCCATTTACATATACAATGACAGAAGGGCCAAGAACAGGAGAAACAGGGATAGAGAAGTCTTTCTTCACTCCATCCCCCATCCCTAATTTACCTAGTGGAGAATCTGCAGAAATAAACCGACTATCAGTGAAATCAGAATCCGCAGTATCATACGCATTTGCTATGCCGAATCTTCTGCGTTCTCCATCACTTCCTAACGATTCAAACAACCTTACATCAATAAATTTTGAAATGCCGCTCTTAATTTGGAAAAATAGCGTTCGTTTCCAACCGTTATCAGCAAATAGTTTTTCTAATTCTTGCGGTAATGTTTGTAAATATACGACTTTATCAAACCACATATATGTACACTCCTTTATACTGTTTTCTCAAAAATACCTAATCCAGCAGGACGGTACGCCGTAGCAGGTCTTTTTGTAATTGGTGAAATAGCATCGACATTAAAGAATTTGTAAATGTCGTGTGAATCCGGACAAGTATTCTTTCTAACTTTTAATCTATCGCCATTTAATAGACCTAACGGAGACAATAGGATCATATAAGGTAAATATCCACGTACACCTTCATCTGGATGAACAATATAAGCACGAGAAGTATGTACTTTATTGCTATAAACAGACGGGTTAAATTGATATTTGTATTCGTCATTATCCTGCGATTGCCATGCTAGTGAATATTGGCCACCATCTTTACCAACGCGATCTGGTGGCATTGCATTAGGCGCTACATTCCAAGCAATAAAATGAGCCTGGTATCTTGCTCCTAATCTTGAACGTTTAATAATTACGTTATCAATACCATTACCAGGGGAACGTGGATAAGACTTCATGACAGGCATGTAGTTTTCTACATTTCTATATGGTTTCGTGTCGTTAAAATCGAATTTATGTGATGCTTCTTCATTACCTGTATCAAAAGCTGTTCCTGCCCATAATGCATCACCTAATGTATCATCGTTAGCGTAACTTTCTAATTGGCCCATATAAAGCGGTGTAACTGGAACCACATTGTTTTCAAAGGCTGGTGTATTATCAGCTTGTATTAATAAAACAACACGACTTTCATCAACTTGGCCATTAATTCGAACCAATGAATCCGGCCACCAGTTTGTTTGAGCATTGATACCTTGTAAATTCGTATTTCGTAATGTTACTTTCACCCAAGGAGACATCATGACTTGCGTTTCTGCTTCATCGTAAGAGTAAACTTTATATGTACCGACACCACTTGGATTTGTCTTTAGAGTGATTCCTATCTTAGTTAATTCCACATCTAATAATATTTTTTCAAATTTATTAAATTCATAAGGGAAAACAAGAACACCCTCATCTGCAACGCTGGGTTCTTTTTCAATCATATAAATATAAAAACAAGAACGATCCCTGCCGCTTTCTAGACGTTTTTTACCGTCTTCGGCAAAAGCTTTCGTTCCTTCTTCATTTGTGAAGTTGTATTTTATCTCTGACTTTTTAAGTGACCATTTTGATATTTGAGCAATTCCATAAATAGAACCGCTATTGTTCTTCACTAGCATGTGCTTACTCATGCCGAATTCAAATTTTGTATTATCGTCGGATTTTACGTCTAAATCCGGATAAACGGCTCTGAAAAACGATTTTACTTTCTTCCATCCGTTAGCGATTACCAATTTAACAATTTCGTCTTGGAACTCGCCTTCTGTATACATTTTTTCAACGTATGCCATCTATTTCACGCTCCTAATCTCTTAATAGTTGGTAATTAAGCCATATAGCTTTTTTCTCTGTAGATGCATTGTGGTATTCAAACTTTAGTTCTGCATTAGCAGGTATAGGTTTTACAATGGAGAAATTAAATCCCTCTGGCACATCTTTTACATAAACCTCTTTAAATACTTGTTGGCCATTAATAAATAAATTCCAGTAGTCCGAGTCACTGTAATGTGAAGCGGCAACAGAAAAAGCAATCATTTCTGTTTCGAATGGTAATGAAAACTTATCTACATGAATTTCATCATGTATACCAACTCTTCGCCCTTGTATGAATGGCTCTGTTTTTGTTGGGAAGTAAGGTGCGTCGAATCTTCCACCAGCCATATAGGTAACAGCAAAACTCATCAATACGCCCCCTTATCTTAAAAAGTGCAATTCAAACCAAACTGTTTTATCAAGAATTCCTTGGTTATGGAATCGAAATACAATTGTGTCTCCTGCTTTAACTGCTTTATAAACCATAAAGTGCATCCCTTCCGGAAGCCGTTTTGTATAAATATCTTGGCAAACGATTTGCCTGTTTACGATTAAATCCCATTTATCATCTAATTCGTAAATGGAAGAACTAACACTAATTGCGTAAATCTCCATATCTGCAGGTAATGTATATTTCACTTCATCCGTTTTAAATGATGTGGAATCCATAATGAAACCAGGTATGAATGGTTCTGTTTTAGTCGGATGAAAAGGTGGATCTAATCGGCCACCGGCTAAATAGGTTGTTTCAAACAAGAGCAATCACCCTTTTTCTTGTATTAAAAAATTCCCGTGCATCATTACGACACATCGGGAATTGGTAAATCAGATAGTATACCGTTACCTTTATTAAGAAGTCGCGGCTGCACACGTTCCAATTGTTTTTGTGCATTATATATTAATTGTATCTCCATCTCTTTTCCGGTTACTTTATGGGAGACAAGGACTTTTTCTAACATGCCATGTGCATTAAAAGCTAAATCGTAGTGTAAATATTTATCTCCATCGACTGCAGATAAACGAGCACCGTCACGAATAAGTGTATATCCTTCGGTCATGCCTTCTTTAAATACGTCATTTGGGTCATTCCCAGGCATTGGCTTACCACCGGTATATATTTGTCTATCGATTAATCCTTTCATCAAATACATGATTGGATCATATAAGTTTTTTTGCATTATCATAGAATCACCCCTAGTTCACGCGCGTAACAGACCAGGTTTTTGCTGGTCGTTGGATATAATAGTGATCTTTGTCTTGATTTACCCGAGGAAATGATAAATCTGGTAGAGAACCATAATCAAATAAGATATTATTTTGCGTATCCAGTACTTGCAAACGTCCTGTAAGAATCCCTTTTGGGTTTCGTACTGCTTCAAATACAATAATATTTACACCGTATTCAAGTGGAATGTCTACATATGTTGGATTGTTCCGGATGAAATAATTTTCTTCGATTAATTTATCATTACAGTAAATATTTAATAAATCGCCATCTTCTAAATCCCAATCCCAAAGTTTTAAACGTAATGTATCTACATTTACTGTAATACCGGTTATATCTGTATAAGGAGCAGGTTCATACCCATAGTTAACAGTTAAATCTAAAGTTTGATAGAATCCATCATCTGCAGAAATCATTGTATTAATCCCTTTAACAAAGTAATTCCACTGTTGGCCAGAATCTCTATTGTAAACAGAAATAACATCAAATAATTGAATCCTTGGATCACCAACTACTGCTACTGTTAATGTTCTGAACTTCTGAATTGCTTTTAAATGATAAGCTGCAGCAACCGCTCTTCTTGCAAAGAATGTTGTTGCCCAGGGCACTTCTATCATTTCCTCTCGTAAATCACCCTGTGATACATTTTTTAATAGAAACGAATTAAGAAATCCGTTTGCGTAATCTCCACATTTAACAACAATACTATTACTTATATCCTGGTCAGTTAGCTGCATATCTAAAGAGATAAGGTTTTCCCCTTCTCTAAAACTAAACTTTGCAGGTTCATTAATTGCATAGTCTGGCATTTTCATAAATGTACAACTTCCGTCTGGTTCGTGTTTAATATAGTGGAATGTTGTATCTATAATATCGCGGACAATTTCATCCCATTTTTGAAATCTCTTTCCTGTTGCTCCTTCCACAATCCAGCTTTGATTGGTTCCAGGAATATTTACTCTGTTACCGTGTAGGACAACTCCGGCTTTTTGGAAGAAGAACTTCACAACATCATAAACATTACCGGTAGGTGCAACAATTTCATCTGATCCAGGTGTTGGGATTACCGATTTATGTAAAACCTTCTTATAGGATGTAGTGCAGGTAACTGAAATCGTGCCGCTTTCGGCATTTACCTTCACATCAGATACGAAACCATGTATATAAGGTAATGCTTCCTCACCGTAGCCAATAGACACTTTAAATTCAGTCTGCGGATATAGCTGGTTTGTATTTGTTACCTCACTGTTATAAAACCATTCTGAAATAGAAGAGAACTTACCATACCAGTTATCAGGAGCCATTTGACCGTATTCATTCGCAAAGGTAATAGTAAATGTACTAGCAAACTGATCTGCGTTCTCCTGCACTTCTAAGCCTATTACACGGTGTTGTATTTGTACGTAAGAAGAAGAGTCTCTTCTTTTCATATAAACAATTAAATTAGGGGAGTTATTCCCAACCTGGAAATAGCTCCCCAACATTCTAATTAAAGAAATAGATCCTTCTCTCACATTCCATCAACTCCTATTCCTGCTTGTGACATAGATATTAATTTACATTTTGCTATGACTAACGTTCCTTTTCGTATTGCATCTACTTCATTCGGCGGAATTATACCCCCGTAGGTACCGTAATCACCAGTAATAATATGAGGACGGTATATTTCCCTCATGAAATCACGCCAATAACTGATATCTTTAAATAGTACAGTGAATTCTACTTCACAACCTTTGCTACCTGCACTTTGAGAACGCGGGTATCCATGCATGACATTATGTAATTTTAAGCCATCTAGTGATTTTGGTAATTTTGTTTGTTCAATCTTTTCGATATTAGGTACATGCCCAAATGCATAGTAATGTACGTCGCGTATATATGCTATGTCAGAGGAACCATAACCGATTGTTGTAAATTCAATTGTTTGTGGCCCTGCACCTACAAAGATTTCTCTTGCTTCCCAGTCATAAGGTCCTCTTGCTCTAAATCTTTCAATACCATTTACCCGAACAATAAAGTACTTATCTGGTAACATGCCATCAGAACCAATAGGAACCTGGGACAAAAACGAAAAGTTATATGTCCCTGGCCATGAGAAATCAATGGTATATCGTATTGTGTCTTTTAACTCTGCAGCCTTTCCTAAGAGATGGTATGAACCACCTCTTCTATGCAATGTTTTTAATATACTCATACATTTCGCACCGCCATTCCCATTAGATCATCAGCAACTACGTTTTGTAGCAGCTTTCTCATTTTTACAAAGTCATCTGCAGATTGTAGTTTTTCAACAGAGACTTTAAAAGTAGCATTTTGAATTGTTACGCCATTAGCCGTTTTCTTCTCAACGTGGGTTTGTCCAGCAAATGGATGTGCAGTTTTACCAATTAAATCAGCAGAACGTGCGCCCATTTGTCCAATTTGATTAGATACATCGGTTACTAGTTTCATTGGTTTAGGTGGAACGACAGCTTTATTTAATAGTTCAGAAGCTTTGTCTACTGCAGGAATCATTTTTTCCATCCCTACACCAAGACCTTCTGTAATATAGCCCCCGTATTCCATCATTAACCGGGATGGGCTTCGGATACCAAAGAACTTTAATACGGCTTTAGGTATTCCCGAAACAACTCCTTTAGCTTTTTTTATAAGCCAATCTGCCATACCGGACATACCTTCACCAATACCGGCAATGATATCTTTTCCCCAGCTAACTGCATCTTTTGCTACATTTTTTACTATAGAACCAACTTTACTAAATACATCCTTTACAGTATCTAAAACGCCTGTAAATGCACCAGTGATTGCTTTCTTTATAGTTTTAAAGTTACTAACAATAAATTCTTTTATACCGCCAACAACATCGGTTATTGTGTTATATAATTTGTTGAAATTAGTAATTACAAACCCAACAAATTCACGAACTGCATTAATGATTGTAAACTTTATAAAATTCCAAGCTGATTGAATCACATTTTTAATTGTGTTCATAACGCTAGAAATTGTATCTTTAATAGATTCCCAAGAGGATTTCACAAAATCTGTTAAGGATTTTAATACTGTAGTAAAGGTTGATTTAATTGCGTCCCAGGCTTTTTTTACAATTTCCTTAATCGTGTTAAAAACACTGGATATTGTATTTTTCATTTTTTCGAATTCAGTTTTTACGTACTGCTTTATTATTGCTAAAGCCATAGAGAAAATTCTCTTAATAGCATTCCATCCAGTAGTAAAAATTTTCTTCCAGGTGTTAACCGCCTTTTGGACACTATTCTTAATGAATTTCCATGTGCCATCTACAATTTTTTTCAAACCACTTAATGCTAGATTAAAAACAAATTTAATAGCATTCCATCCAAATTCGAAAATATTTTTCCAAATTTTAATGTTGTATTCAATTCTTTGTTTTATATATTTCCAAGCTTCTTCTAAGACTTTACCCAAAAATGATGAAACAGATTTGAAAAGTTTTTTTGTACCATTCCAAAATCCAGAGAAGAACTTACCTAAACCATTCCATGCCTTTTTTGCACCTTTTACGGTTGCGTCCCAAGCTTTAGAACAGACATCGCCAATCCATTTAACTGCTTTCTTGGTGTATTTTACGATGTCATCCCAGTTTTTATAAATTAGATATACTAATCCTACAATTGCTAGTATGGCAATCGTCCAGGGATTCATCAGTAAGGTCATCATGGATCTGCCCAACAGCGCTAGAGCTTTCCCAATTCCACCAAACATACCGATAAGTTTAGGGCCGACTTTAAGAATACCTGTAAATAATAATGGCACTTTAGTAAGTATTGGTACTAGGAATCTTAATGAACCAACAAATGCACCTACTCCACTTGTCATAAAGCCCATCATGGCAACTAATGGACCTAATACAGCAACCATACCTAAAATTGCTACAACACCAATTTGAATTGGCTTAGGCATAGAACTAAATGCTTTTGCAGCAACTTCTACTGCTTTAATAATTGGAGGAAGTGCCACTTCTGCAATATCTAAAATAGCTTGTCCTAATGGTTCTAAAGATGCCATTGTAGTACGCATTAACTTTTGCCAACGAACACCAAAAGCTTCTTGCTGCGTCTTCTGCATTTTTCCCATTGTGCCCTCGACATCGCCTAACGCACCATTTGCATTATTAAGACCTAAGACAGCTTGAGCACCCATGTCTTCCCATTTTGTACCGAATACAGCAACACCAAGTTGGTTTGCTTTTACTTTATCGTCCATCTTACTTAAATCACCTAAGACGGCATTAAACACATCTGCAGAAGTTCCTTTACCTTTGTTAAAGTTATCCCAGACCCTTTGTGTTTGGGGTGACATTTCAGCAAAGGCATCAGATACACCTTTAGAACCATCCTGTACCCGAATACCGAACTCTTTTACAAGGTCGTTAATGTAATCGAGATTATAACTGCCATCACGAGTACCGTTTGCCATAATGGTAAACATCTCGTTAGCAGAGAAGCCGGCTTGTTTGTACAATGGTGCATATTCGGCCACATTATCAAACATTTCATTTGAATAGTTCAAACCTTCTTGTCCACCAGCAGCAAATAAATCAAATGCTTCTTTGGAAGAAATACCAAACTGATTCATTAACTGCCCTGCACCACGAGTTACTTCATTGATATCAGAATCAAATGTTTTACCCAATGTCATAGCGCTTTTTGTAGCTTCTTCTAATTCTTCGTGAGGCACGTCTTTCATATTCTGATACACTTTTATAAGAGACTGATCCACTTCTTCAATACTTTGGCCAAATCCATCTTTCCAAGTTTCTTTTGCGATTTTACCAAGGTTTTCAGCACCTTTTTCAGTAAGACCTAAAGAAGATTGGATGTTTCTTTGAGAAGTATCGAAATCAGAAGCCACTTTTACAGCTGCAGCACCGATACCAGCTAAAGGTAAGGAAACACCCGTTGTCATGTTTGTACCAACATCTTTCATTTTGTTACCTACATGACTAATTGATTCCCCTGCCTTTTGAAATTTATCATGCATTCCATTTGCAGTCTTTTGTACTCGATCTTCAAACTGTTGTAAATCTTTATAAGCGCCTTCTGCTTTAATACCAATCGTTCCGAACAGTTGGAACATTTCAGCTAACATTTACGCACCCCCTTCTGGGGCCGATAACCCTTTTATTCTTCATCGTCGTCTTCCTGGAATTGAGCCATAATCTGCTCAACATGCGCTTCACACTCTTCTTTCGTCCATACTTCACCCATTTCATAAGATGACTCTTTATTGTCCTGGGTGTCAGTTAGTCCAAAAGCTTGAAGATAATCATTAAAAGTAGTACCTTCTTCTAGTTGACGAGTTTGAAAGCCAATGAACGCCATCTTCTTCCACTCATTTAGTTCTTCTTGCTGCTCTTCTCGTGCAATTAAAGAAAATAGGTCCATTAAACGCGAATACGGTATAGATAAGACATATTCATCTGTCCATCCATACCGCTTTTGGATCTTGTCGAAAGCACGTAACATGTTTTGTTCGGCTTCTTCTAAATATTCATCTGAATTTTCATTTACGCTTGAATCGGAGCTGCTGCTGGAATTACTGCTGATTGGCTCCATTTCTCGCTCTGAACTTTCACGAGTCCCTTGACCTGGTTGAAAAAAGTCATTAAGTCTTCACTTTCTAATAGGCCCTGTATAACAGCAACCATTGCTTCCGGAGGGAACTGTCTAAATTCTTCTGCTTTCACTTTTAATAAACTAGCAAAGAACTCTGTAAAATCATCTTCGCAAGCAGGGATCATCGTTAGAACACGGAAAGCAAATTCTAATCCTTTTTGTTGTTGCTTCTCTTTAAGTGCAGATAATTGCGCTTGTTTTTCTTCTTCTGGAAGAGATTCAGCAGCTTTAGTTAGTTCATCCATTTCTTGCTTATCCTTACCGAAACCAGCAAAGTTAGCCATTGCACTGCGTCCAACCTTTGAGATAATTTTTGCAAATCGCCAAACGTCCGTTACATTTAATCGGCGCATTGCTACTTTTTCGCCTAGGATTGTAATTTCTGTACCGGTATTCATCATTTTTTCTAAAATAGAAGCCATTCTGTTCTCTCCTTTTAGCATTTAGCTCGTTTTATGTAATAGAAAACCGACTACCATTTATGAGGTAGCCGGTGCTTTTTGTACTGTTGTTTTCTTTTTCTTTGGTAAATAAATTTCGTATGGTGGTGTAGTTGGTGCAGATTCACTGTAATGACCAATAAATTTACATTTCAAACCAACCGTTCCTTTACCGTCTTTAAGATCTACTTCAATAGAGGAAACTACCATTGTATTACGAATTACAAAAATAACTGGTAGCTCACTACCCGAAATCATACCAATGAGTGCAATATCATGATAATTTGAATCTGGAATATCATTTGAAGGTTTCATAATATCGTATTCTTCTTCAGTTGTACTATCTACCGTCATACCAGGTAAAGCTAACTGCAGGTTTTCTTTTGTGAACTCTACTAATGTAAGTTCTACATGTGGTTCATCTTTTAATAACCACTTACCACGCACCATTTTACCTAGCACACCATCAATATCTGCATCATAATACTCACGATCAAAACCCACTTTAGTTCCGCCTGTAGTCGCTCCTACAAGTTCACCTAATTCTTTTACACTTTTAAATCCTTTGTACATGACACCAGGACCGATAACAAAATTATCTGTAGTCCCTTCACGGACACCATTAATTAATTTCCAGCTCATTTGTCCTACCCCCTAATACAAGTCCGTTCGCATGGTTCGGACAAGAAATTTTGCATTTATATGAATGATAGATGGGTCTTCATCCGGTACCGGCAGTTTCCCTGCACGATGTATAGAAAGTATCCCATCATCTTTTAAACCCACTTCTCTATCTAGTAACTTCTCAATACGTGTAGCAATTAACTTTGCCTTATCATAATCCCCATTATCACAATACACATCGAAATTTAGAATCATACGATCTATAATTTCAACATCATCCGGATTATCTGCTTCAATTCTCATCACTACATAAGGCATTTCCATATCATCTTGTGCAGTTTGGAATGAAAGAGCAGGCCCTTTGTCCTCGCCTTCACCATACTCTGATAGATTATCTTTTATTATCTCATCGTTCTCTACAAGCATTCTAATAGCTGCAATAGCGTTAGACATGTATTACCCTCCCATCATTCTTTTAAGTTCTCTACGTTCTTTTTCAAACGCTTTTAATAGGAATGGACGGGCTTCCATATGACTTGTACCAGTTTCAAGCCATATTGCTTTTTTCAAATCGCTCCCTACTGCACCCAATACCTCTGATTGTGACCGTTTAACATTGTATTTAATCGAATTTAACAAGTCACCGGTACGAACAGCAGGAGCTTCACCTGGTTTAGAAGCAGTATATTTACGACTCGTATGAGGTATTTTGTATTGCTTACCGCTACGGCTACCTGTGAGATTCTTCTTAACTTGATTTTGTAAATGAATAGATGCTGCTGTGACTTTTTCAACACACATAGCGTTAATATGCGTCTTTACTTGCTCCATATTACTTGAGTACTCAATTTCTACTGAATTCGCCATATAGAATCATACCTTTTCGCAATAAATTTCAATGTGATGATTCATAAATGCAGGATTACGCGGCTCTCCTTTTACTTCAAATGTATAATCAACACCCACATCTTCATTTTTGAAATGAATAAGATCATTGGGTTTAATTATGTAAGAAGCAGGTGCATATATCTTAAAGGTTGTATCAAAATTTTGTTTATCACGCTTAAATCTCTCATTATCAGTAGCAGAATTAGTAGTTACACGGCAAATCATCTTCTCGTAAACGTCCACTGGTACTTCCGCATAGTTACCAGCGGATTGTTTCTTTTTCATTTTTCGTTTTACTACTACCTCATGAATATATAAATCATCCATATCACCATCATCGAAGTACGTATTCATGTAGCCATCACCGGCTTAACTCTTGCTCTAAACCCTTTTAAACCATTGAGTATCTTATTGTTTGTTGCTGGTTCATCCAGCGTTTCTGGGCTAATCTGGTACGAATAATCGCCAATACTCTCCGATGTCTTCATACCTTTTCGTTGTAAGTTAGCACGAACTACTGCCGAAACAACCAAATCAATAATACATTTCTTCATAAGTACCTGCAGATCATCATAATCTTGTATCTTATATTCGAATTCATATAACTGATTTTTGGATAAACCATAAACAATCCGCCCATTTACAGTAATAGAATCGGTCATATCTTGTTTAGAACTAACATGAGTTACTTTTGCTATAGATTCAGCAGGAAAAGAAAGCCACGCTAGTTTACTTGTTTGGATGACTTCTTTCATTGGATTCTCCGGCTTAACTCTTAAATATTTTCTAGTAATAACTGCATAGTAATCTATTAGTTCTTGAATTACTGTATCAGGCATCTTTTGCACATTTACGCGGTCTTTAATGTCCTGCAAGGTAATATCCATTATGTTTCTTTCTCCTTCTTATCGACTTCTTTTACAAGTTCAAAATGTCCAGTACTTACAAGGTAATCAGCTTTTTCATTTGCAACTGTTTCTTCTTGGCCATTCTTAAACTTTTGTCCATAAGCGGTGTAAGTGCCACCGTATCGTAGCGTAACTACTTTCATAATTAACACCCCTTTCACGAATGTAAACTATTACATGAAAGTTTACATTCGTATTGTTGGTTTTATTGGTTCTTACTCGTTTTCTATTTAAAACAAGAAAACAGTAAAAAAGTATACATTCAAAACCCTAATAACAATGGGTTTATTCCCATAAAAAATACGCCTGGATATTAAGCTCCAAACGTATCCGGAATATTTGTTAGAATTGCTACTGCATCCATTTCTTGAATTACAGCATCATCGTCAAAGTGAATTACATAAAATCGTTTATCTTCCATTACTGCAGTTTTACCTTCTGTAGTCTTACGAACACGAGTGTCGTATGTATTAACCGCAATGAAGTTTTTAGGATCTGCAAGAATAATAACATCGTCTTCTAAAGATGGAACCGTAACAATTCCGTATCCCATCGGTTTATTAACTTGATCTCCTGCTCCAAGTAACGCAGCATCACCAGCACCAGTAGGACGATTTGTTAAATACTCAATCCATTTCTCTCTACGGCTTGGAGACATAATCCAACGTAGGTTGCTGTTTTTATATTTATTTGGCATTGCACCGGATAAAGCAAAGATAGAGCCTTTTCCAAATCCATTTGCTGCAGCAGCTTCGCCTGTACCAGTTACCAATTTAGCATGATCGACAATATGAGACTCTTTCGATTTCTTGATTTTTTTCAACCATCCATCATTGATAGATAACATTCCGTCGGAAGATTCTGTATCACCATTCCAATGTAAATCCTCTAAATCGATACCTAATTGTGTAGACATAAGAGCCATTACAGTATCTTCATAACCTTCACCTTCAATATTTTCGCGGAGTAATTCTTCTGTAATTTCCCAAGGTAAACGAATAGCCTTTGTATTGTACTCAATTTTAGAAGTTTGAACACCTGCGCGGTAATTATCATCGCTGTTTTCTGTTTTCTGTTTTCTTGCGTAAGATACGGCCACCAATTGCAATTTTATCTAATTCACCTTGTTTTGCTTTACGCATTTCTTTACGGTGTAATTGTGAGAATGGCGTTGTATCAAATGCCATTCGGAAGAACTCTTTACTTTGTTCTGGATTTAATAACCCTGCATTCATTCCACTTGTTGTCATTGCTGCCTTTTCAATACGATCTAAACGTTTTAATAATTGTGCGTTAGTCATTGTCATAATGATAAATCCTCCCCTTACAGGTTCAATCCTGCCCATTTAGATTTTTTAATTTGTTGTTGTCCTGGTGTAACTTCTTCATCTGGATCTAAACCTTTACGGATAGAAGCAGCATTTTCGATATTATCAAGTCGCTTTGTAATTGGTTCTAGTGCTTTTTGAATAACTGCTGCAGCTTTTTCTTCTTCTGTTTGCTCTTCTGGCGTCGGCTCTACCTCTTCACCATTCACCTGCTTTTCAATCTTTTCTAACTTAGTAGCTAGTGGTTCTACTGCTTGTTTTACAATCTCTGCAATATCTTCTGCTTTCATTTCATCTTCCTCCTGTGGTGAAGCAGCTTCTTTTATTTCAGTAATTAAAGCTAATGCTTCATCTAATTTTGTATGATTTTTTTGGGATAATACTTTACCAGCTTTTTTAATACTTTCTAAAACAATGCTTTCTGCTTGTACACTGTCTTCTGATTTCGCAATGGTATAACCGCCTTTAATGGAAGAAAGTATGTCCTTCATATCATCAAGAGCAACTGCCATACGGTCGATATCGGGATTACTTTCCCAAATCTCCCAATAGAACACATCTTCAAACAAATTAAATACAGCTCGTAAATCACGTTTTTGTTTTTCATCAATAAAGCGGTCTTTTACTTCGCCTTTTGTGATTTTGTGAGTTTCACCTTTAACGAAATCTAACATCTTTCGAATAAGACCTTTATCTTCAAGAGTAAAATCATCAGTCTTAGCGATTTCCACACGTTCACCAAATCCACCCATAGAAAAACCAGTGACTTCACCTTTTTTAATTTCTTCCCACGTATCTGCATCATCAACGCGAACAGTCATAAGCCATGTCCCTGCTTGTACTTCTTGTTCGCCTACCTTCATATCACTTTTAGCAATCCAGTTTTCAACAACCGTTCCTTTACCAGCGATTTCGTCATGTTGCTTGTCGATGTGCTGGTAATTTTCCATAAAGGTATAAGCGGCCTTTTCTATTTCTTCTGCAGTCATTGTATCCCCATGTGAATCTTCTACATCCGGTTCATACACAACTCCTGTAACAAGCTGCTTCTCTTCCTCTGTTTTAAGGATTGGAACTTGCTTTGATATATTTGGTTGTTTAGCAGATTCGCTTTTCATAATGGCGAATTGACGACCATTAGCACCCTTTGTAACTAATGAAACATAGCTGATATTGGCGTTTTTTAGTTCGTATCCCATCGTTTTACCTCCTTCCCTATAAATATTGGGGTTCCACTGTCAAAACGCATAATAGCCAATTTAAAGCTGCATACGTTTTGACGATGAAACCCCAATCAAATAGGTGTATTTTATTACTCTTCTGAAATCATAGTGCAGCGACAATGTGGATGAGCTGGCGGGCACATCTTTCCGTTGCTAAATAAATCATCAATATCTACTGTTTCGCCATGTAAACCGCCACATTCTTTACAAACACGCTCATCGTTTCCTGTAAGCCATGTTTTCTTGTTTCTATTTGCACCTTTATAAGCAATTAAATTGCCGTAATTCATCGCATATGTTGTTTCTGTACGTGCAATCATCATTGCTCTGTAGTTACTTGCTTCTGACATTACATCTGCAATAGAAACACTTAATGCATCGACACCCATTCCCTCACTAAGATTCTTTAGCATTGCTTCTCTTAATCTATCTTTAGTAGTTTCATGGATTCCCTTTGCTAATTCGAATGCATAAGCAGCGACCCATTTTGCAGCGACGTCACCAATTGGATCTAGCACCATCCAAGTTAGTCCGTTTGATGCAATGGTACTTTGGACGAATTCCGTTACATCATCCTGTAGTGTGTCCGTGACTTCATCAACAAACATTTGTCTTTCTTCATCCCAATCGACACTATCAAGAAATTTATCAACTTCTGCTTCAGCAATTACAAGATCAATCTCTTCATCTGCTTTATTAATACGAATTAAGGGAAGCAGGTTTAAGAGCCGTTTTCCCTGTTCGGAAAAAAATCCGCCACCTTCTTTTGCATAGCTTTCTCTACTTCTTCATGCTTTTCCCTAAATTCATTAATAGCAATTATGTTCTCTTGATCATTATCTGCAGCTTTTGCAATTGGTTCTATTTGAGAAACGGATGGACCACCTTCAAAGAATGTATCTCCATCTGCTACAGGTTCATAACCTACTACTTTACGAGATTCATTCCGTGTTAATATACGTTTCTCATAACCATCTGCCGCATATTGCATATCAGCTTCACGATCATCTGTATCAATTTCGTTTAATTTGAAATACCAATCTAATCCACCGAGTATTTCAGCAAATACACGAAATAATTGATAGTTTAATCGATGTTCTAATATTCCTTGTCCAGGCTCAATAATAGAACGCTTGTACATCTCGTTCATTTCTTTAGCGGTTGTTTGTCCTAATGAGCCTGTCATAGCCCAGCCGATACGATAAGGCGGCACACGATGAGCCACACATATCTCCATTGCGCTATCCTGCTTATATAAACGAAAACTGCCTTCTTTTACATCTGGACTAACTTTTTCTAATCTAGCTTTTGCCCCTGGCGGCACGGGGACAACGGCCAATTTATGATGTTCTCCTTTTGTTTCTACAGAGAAGAATGCTTTTAGTTCATTTTCCGTTCCATCATCTATTTCATCAACACCTTCAAGAAATAGCAGAGCATCCGGAATTGTCTTTCCTGTAAAGAAGTTAATATTGTAATCTCTTACTGCTTGAGATCCAACTATCGAGCCGATAGAACTAACATAATTAGGTATCCCATAATAAGAAGAACGAGAACCGAATTTACGAATAACAATTACTTCTCCAGCTTTTTCTGTTCCGCTTTCTGCAACATCCTCTGCATTTATCGCCCTACCATCAGCAAGACGGAAATCATCGGGATAATTGAACTTTTTAAACCATCGTTCTTTGTTATTTACAATTTGAGCAAATCGGACTTTATCCTTATGAGCACGAACCGTATGCGCCGGAATATGGTACAGTTCCGATGGTTCGTTTTTTTGATTCCGAACAACTTCGATAATCCCCCAGCCAACAGTTTCATAATCATCCCATACAGCTCTAAGAATTTCTGAACTCGTCATTTCTGGATTACAATTCCGCATAAATTCTTTTAACCTTTTATATTGCTCCTGGTTCGCTTCTTTCACTTCTTCAAAAGGAACAAAGTCAAAACCAACACCTGCAATATCATCGACTTTTGCGCTAATACAAGCAGAATGGATTGGATTACTTTCCTTTATTTCCAACAGCACCGACATATCATAAGGTGGTTTAACCAACCCTTTATCGCCATATATTTGCGCGAATGGATCTACAGTCATTTGCTTACTGTTGTCTTCCCTATTTTTTGGGTCATCTGCTGCTTTATTAATACCAAATACTTTTACATTCTTAATGGTTTTCTTGTTGCTCATACCGTTTGTGTGTCCTCCTTTCTTCTATTAATAGAGATCAAAAGAAATAGCCGAACAATAAATGTCCGACTACACTCTTTTAACCTTACCGCCCATAACTACTTTCGGTTTATAGAAGGCTAGAACTATAGCATCTGCTCTATCGGGTGATTGCAATCCGCGTTTCTTCATTTCTTCTTTTCGCTCTAATGCAATCTTACCTCTACTTGTTATTCTGTATTTACGGCTAGAAAATTGAGAAATCATTTTTTCATCATTTGGAATCTCCATTGTAGGTTCTTCACCCTGTATAAATGCTTTCATATTCTCTTCAAGTAAATCTCTTACAACGGCCCAACCTTCTGTACCTGCATTATCATAATGCTCATCATCAAGCGGCTTCCCGTTATTCACAACCGGATATACTTTGAATGGTAATCGTTCAGATTTAATAACTTCTTTCAATCTGTCCGTAACACCACCACCAACACCACTATCATCGACTTTTATATCCACTCTTTTTAACTGCTTGTACTTTGCCATGTATTCCTTAGCTAATTTCAATACATGACCAGCAGTTTCCATAGTATCTTGTTTATAGTGGTTTAATAATTTAAAGACTTTATTTCCTATCCTTGGAACAATTACAGTTTCATCATCACCAAATCGCGCAACGTCAACACCTAAGTCAAGTGTTTCACCAGTTGGCTCCACTTTACAAGATGCTGCTTGCTCTACAATTTCTAACGGGATAAATGCATCTGCTTCTGCTTTAGGAAATTCACCAAGTACACGTACACGCCAAACATCTGAACCCTCACCATATTTCTTTTTCAATACTTCTATATTGTCTTTACTGGTTCGAGGGCTATCTAAGCTAGAGACTTTATGTATTTTATATAAATCTCTGTCACGATTATGAGAATCATAAAATACACCGCTTGTTCTTGTTGGGTTTCCGCATAAAAACAATTTATTTTCTGCGCCAGATAAAGTACCAAGTATAGCTTCCATAATAGGATCTGCTATACCAGAAGCTTCATCACATACAAATAACATATAATCTTCGTGAAAACCTTGCATATTCTCCGGCTTTGTTGCCGTTCTAGCAGTAGCAAACCAACGTTCTTCACTACCAATCATGTATACTCGTGTTTTAGTCCATTTAAGTAGATTTTTAACTGCACTACCTTCTAACCACTTCGCTATTTCAGCCCAAAGTACAGTAAATAACTGTTCCTTTGTGGGAGCTGTACAAATAACTTTTGGATTCGGCCTACAGCAGAGGAACCAGATAACAACAACTGACTCAAGACCTGTTTTACCAACACCTTGGCCAGAACGCACTGAAACCTTTGGACTTTGTGCCAAATCCATAAGAACCTTTCTCTGCCATTCATCCGGATAAAAACCTAGCATATCCTCAGCAAACGCTACAGGATCATCCCAATAAATATCGATAATCTCCATAAATTCGCTAAAAGCCGTATTACTCATTTTGTTCAGCTTCCTTTTGCTTACGTCTGCGCTCTGCTATCTTCATAAGAGACTCTTTCCAGTCTTCTGTATTCTGATTAGTATCACCATCAACTTTAATAGCAGCGATCTCTTTCTTGAGTTTCTCAATGCGTAGTTTTTGTTCTTCTGTATTAGCTAATCTATCGTATTTTTCAATTAGATTTACTAGCGTTGACATTGCTTTCGATTGAGCATTTAAGAAACTAGCTTGTTTATCCCAAGCGAATTGTATCTCCCACTCTTCTTCAAAACCACTTTCAGTAAGTTTATTTTTCCGCAGTTCTTTGGTCATGTCTTCGTTGTCTTTAACAAACATAATACGTTGAGCATGGATGATTTGAGTGTACTGCAGCATAATACTATCCCAAATGATTGTTAAGGAATCGTTGTTAACTGCTTCTTTTAATTCTTCTTTTAAATCATATATTTCTTGCGGTAAGTACTTTCTATATAAACCATGAGTAGCAGCATTACCATTACGTAGTGGAGCAGCGCCACCGGAATTACCGACAGCATTTTTATTACCCTTGGGTGCTCCACCACGATTGTTTACAGCATTCTTATTACCCTTGGGTGCTCCTGGTTTCTTTTTGGAGTACTCCGTTCATTTTTATGGAGTACTCCATTTAATTTGTCTATCCATCCATCTTTGGATTTCCATCCTCCAACCGTTTTTTCACTTACAGTTTTTTCGGATGTAGACAACAATTCAGCAATTTTACGATTCGTAATATCACCATTATGTTCTTTAAATATTTCATACGCTTTGTTACGGTCTGGACTTCGTTGTCTGGCCATAATTACATAACACCTGCCCCCTTATCCAATTGTTTGCACTTCCTTCTCTAAACACTCAATGCATATATGAGCATTATCCGTATTTGCTTCACGGAGATATGTTTTATCAAAATGAGTAATAGTTAATGGCATTTTTAATGTCCACATGCACGGCTCATTACAAACAGAGCATGTAGGAACGTTTATAGTTTCTTCTTCCATTTACACCACCTCACGCTAATTGCTTTACAAAATAAAAAAGCAGCGTAATCGCTACTTTTTTGGTTTCTAATTTATAAACTGAAATCTTCTAATGATTTATCTATCTCATCTTGTTGGATTCCTATATAACGTAATGTAATCGATGGAGCAGAATGATTAAAGATTGTTTGTAGCATTACTACATCTTTTGTCTTTTGGTAATAATGATATCCAAAAGTTTTTCTAAGAGTGTGCGTTCCAATTTCATCAAGCCCTACTTTTTCAGCAGCAGCGTTCATAATTCGATAAGCTTGGATTCTCGTGATCGGTTTCCCTGTCTTTTTAGAAGCAAATAAGCAATCTGTTTCGTTCATTCTATTTACATACTCATTTATTTTTTCTCTTAACGTTGTATTGATAATGAAACGTTTCTCTTTTCCAGTCTTCTGTTCTTTAATAACAATGTGAGTTCTTTCTTTCACATCATTTACATGTAACTTTAATAAGTCACTAATTCTTAGACCTGTATTGATTCCCATTTCAAATAAAAACAAATCACGATAAGATTGGCGACGTAAAACTTCTTTCACTTCTTCTAATTTTTTCTTATCTCGAATTGGTTGCACAAACTTCATTCCTTACCCCTCCACACGTTATGTTACATTATATGTATCTTTATTATACAATATGTTACATAAAATGTGGTAGTTATTTTTTAAAATAGAAAGAAACGTTGATATAACGGCATTTCTATTCATAAATCTAATGTAACAAAATATATGATTTGTTACATTAGATAGTTTTTGAAACTTATTTACAATATTTGGTTTGTGTTGAGTTTGTTTTCTTAGAACAAGGTAAATCTATCAATTTAACTATTACATATTGATATTCAATTCATATACTGTAGTAGTTTACTAGAAGGGAGGCGTAACCATGGAAAGTTGCGTTGTGTTTGTAAATGGCCAACCTTTTTAGTTCTTACAGTAGCTGGTATCGAGATTGCTAGATTAGAGATCTCTCTTCAAGTAGCATTAGCTCTAAGAG
The DNA here is from genome assembly GCF_051916885.1 of Bacillus cereus group sp. MYBK14-1. NCBI lineage: Bacteria > Bacillati > Bacillota > Bacilli > Caryophanales > Bacillaceae > Bacillus > Bacillus cereus group sp. MYBK14-1. The sequence continues at coordinate 27,437 of NZ_JBQAHM010000002.1, forward strand.
TGCTTGGAATACCGATTTGTGATTAATTAGCATATCAAAAGAAAAAGAACCTGAATGGATGCTCTGATATCAATTATTTATTTGTATTTTAATTACGGTAAATAAAGTTTTACCCTTCTTCCAATCACCTAATGTGGCTGCACCAATCTTTTTATGCATTATTAAGTAACTGGAAGAAGAGCAAAAGCTCTCCTTAATAACGGTATCATTCAATCACTACCATCTGCTGGTTTCGGATTTTATGCGCCGTCATTACGAACCGTTTAGAATTTTAGAAAAAACATAGTGGGTAGTGTTTTCCGCCACTTCTCACAATACAAATATAACACGTTTATACCAAAACAACCGGCACATTTCCTGCCAAAAAGCGGTCACGACTCTGCCACTTATTTTAATTCACTAATAACCTTTATTTTTCTAGACAACCTCACTGCAACAGTCAAAGAATAGATTGAATTTTATTTAGGTATTATGCTTGATCTGATTGTAGAACATGTAATGGAGGCGGAATAATCCAACCTTTTTTCTTATTCAGACGAAGTAATATAGCTCCAGCTTGTGCTTTTTTCATATGAAATTGACCAAACATCATTCCTACATCTTCTCGAAGGGATTGTCCCATAGCTTGGCTACATGCTACTAACCCAGCAGCAAGATCCATAGAAACTTTAGCTGCAATTTCCGCATCATTAATACGAGCACCAGGAGGAATCGTTTCAATAGATGCAACCGGTCTTTCTGGAGGTGCTGGCGGTAATGCAACTCCATTTAATTTTAATAAATTTTTTAATTCTTCAACCTCTGATTGGATATCATTCTCTACAAGGTTTTCTAAAAATTTCTTTAAATCCTCGTCTCCTGTGTGGTTAATTAGAACTTGATATCCAGCAATTGCACCTTGTGCCGCTGCAAGGTAACTCCAAATCCCAAAGACCTCTCCATAGTGCATTGGTTCATTTTGTGGATTTCCACTTAAAATACCCATAAAAATATTCCTCCTTAAAGAAATTAGACTTTTAGCAACAATACTTACTATAGAAAAAATTTTCCTAACCATGTTCTGGATTAAAGAAAATAAGTTCTTATAACTCATAAGGAACACCTTACCCAAATATAGTAATTACCCCTCATAGAATGTACCGTTACCAAAAATTTATTCTTATAAATAATAAATACATTTCAATTAACTTAATTAATTATTATAAGTACTTTTAATAATAAAAATTAAAGATGTTTATCATAATTTCAATTCAAATGGTTTTATATATTTTCAAACGAATATTGTCTAAAGAAACCGGAGACATTACTGAATATGAAAGGAGGGGAAAACTATGAAGAAAAAATTCTCATCTATTTTAAGTGCCCTATTACTAACTATTATGGTTTTTGGTACCAATGTTCATGCTGAATACGATGGAAATAATATGGATAGAGTTAATAATAATGGTATTACAACTCGAGTTAATGACAATAATATGAATAGAGTGAATAATGATACTAGAACTCGAAATGTGAATACAACGAATGATTTGAACAATGATCGTGATAATAATAATAATAATTGGGCGTGGCTTGGTTTATTAGGACTAGCAGGTTTATTTGGTCTTAGAAGAAAAGAAAAAGAACCAGAAAGACGTTAATATAGAACATTGTATTTAAAAGATACTTACTTATCAAAAGAATGCAAAATGAATAAACTATGAATCGCCTTTACTAAGGCGATTTTTTATTCTTTCAAAATCTATAACAATTACATAAAACGGATACTATTAATCGGAAACAATGAATTTCTTAACTTGATGATAATGAAGCGTTACGTTCATTTGACGAACTACGCTTCTTTTTATACCGTTTCTTCACTTACCCATTTCTTATATTGTGTGTAACTGCGTCCTTCGCTGAATCCCTTGGTATCATTGATTTCATTTAACTTTCTCTTTTGAGTTACACAGTACGAAAATTATGAGTAACTGTATAGGGATACCACCACATCACCATCAAGTTAAGAAAATACAACTCCCCCTAGAACGAAATTTTGTGCTAACTTGCACTTAAAAAGATCATTTTTTCGTTTTTGGGTGGATTTGTTTACTTAAAGTTGTGGGCATGGGCATTCCCCCTTTTTGAACTAATCTAGGGGACAAGCTGATACTAGGAAATAAAAAAAGCATATTATAAGAGTGTCTTATATAAAAAAATAAAGGAGAGAATAAATATGAGTTATTGGAAACGTGATTGTGGTCATCATAAAAAAGAAAGACATGATTGTGATGATTATAAAAAAGATAAATATAGATATGAAGACTATGACTATGACTACTACTACAAAAAATACTACGTGAAAAAATGCTATTGTCGTTTTGAACCTTATTACCCTCATCACAAAAAAGATTGTAAAAATAAATATGATAATTACTAAATCTAAATAATTATCTAAGCTTTCAATTCCTTAGTTAAAAAAAGATCTCTATTTTTTAGAGATCTTTTTTTATTTTATACCTAAAATTTTTGAATAAAAACTTTGATGCTTCAATATAGCTTAGAAGATCCTTATTGCACTAAAAAATCAAGGATTCAATTTTCAAGAATGTATTAATGTAAGTTTTATTTCATTCGGTAAGCGTGCCCTCATGCCTATCAAGCTAAAATTTTATAGTAACCACAGGCCCAAATTTGGTACTAATTTTTACTACGCAAACTCATTTTTTTCGTTTTTGAGGTATTTATTTTTCTTAAGTTGATTCTTCCACAAAACGGAAAAAATGAGCCGAATTCTCATAAATAATTTTGAAAAGGTAAAGTTCTCGTTATGGGGTGTCTTAAAATCTTAGCTTGATGGGCATGGGATACCACCAGTATGTTGCAAAATAACCTACGCTATGTAGAAAATAAAATAAGCTGCCCATATGGACAGCTTATTTACATAATTATCGTTTTAGGAAGTAAAAGTAAATTATTCCTATCCAAAAGGCGTTTATCTCTTAAATAGTTGCTCGACTTGGATCAGCAATTATATCAGCATTTCTTCAAAATGCTACAATCCCCCTAGATTTAAAAAGAAAAAGCAATGCTTAGATTTTAAACCTAGTCATTGCTTTATCCATTGCATCTTGGTTTACGCCTATATAGCGTAGTGTGACCTTCTCTGACGAATGATTGAATATCTCCATAAGTAATGCTATATTTTTCGTTTGCATGTACATATGGTACCCGTATGTCTTTCTCAGCGTATGTGTTCCTATCTCATCTAATCCAAACTCTGCCGCTGCTCCACTTAATATCTTATATGCCATGCTACGACCAATTGGACGATTCTTCCCTTGTCTGCTTTGTAGTAAATACTCATTGTCTTCTCTTTCTTCAATAAACCTTTTAAGTTCTCTTTTCAGTGCTGCAGTAATTTGTATACGTTTTTGTTTCCCTGTTTTCTTTTCCCTCATAGATATATGACTGCCTTTGACATCCTCTACTTTTAGTTTCAAAATATCTGAGATTCTAAGACCTGTATTAATACCCATAATGAAGAGAATGTAATTACGCAAGCTCTTTTCCTTAAAATAATCTTTTAGCTGCTGTATTTACTCTGGATTACGTATCGGTTGAACAAAATTCATTATTCATTACCTCCCGTTTCTTCTGTCTCATAAATTTCTAATCCAAGTGCAAAAGCAAGTTTATAAAATGCTTTAGATTTCCAACGTCGATAAGTGCGCTCTGACATCCCTATCTCGTTATAAACCATGTAGTCACACACATCCTCTTCTTCTAAATAACGTTTATAAATAATATCTCTTTGAATACTTCCTGCACGTCCGTTTCCTAATCGATTTAGAAACTGATCAATACGTACTGACATTCTTTCAAGCCACTCTTCTCGTTTACTTTGTTGAATATTTGCTAATGCAACATCTTCTAACGGTTTACCAACTACATGTGTAGGACCGTGCTCACGCATTTCATAAGAAGGAGTGACCTTCATTTCTTTACGCATCATCCCGAATTGTCTATGTATACGTACACTTTCCAACACGCCTTCTAATTCCTCTTGTGTTGCCGTTCTATCGATTTTTGGTAAGAAAGATAATTGTTTAGTCATGTAAGACCACTCCTTTTTATTTTTTAATTAATTTTGTCTTATAGCTCCACGTCTCTACTCATTACAAGGTCTATGTATCCTCATCAAATCTTCAATTTCACAAGTACTAAATTTCTATTTTCGTTTTTTCTTCTTAGCTTGTTTTCATTGCTTTTTCCATTCACGTACCTGATCTTTTAATACCTTCATTCCCCACATCCCCTTTCAAAAATAAAGAGGACACCATTTCTTAAAACAGCTTTATCGCTGCTCTAAAAATTGGTGTCCTCTAGTTTTCTAGCCGGACTATATTCAGTTTGCTTTCACTTTATTTTTTCGTTAAAAACATTCTTACTATTCACATTCTATTTCTTTCCCCTTTAAATTCCAATAAAATATAATAAAAAACATGTTTAATAACAAAGGGGAAAACATAAAACATACAATAAAGTTATGGTCTTCTATATTTTCAATCATTTGTATTAGTTTATTCTTTTTATACCTTAAAGTATCGCCACCTACAATGAATGACTCTATTATGGATACAGTATATTTTTATCTTTTATATATTTTACTAGTCTTTACAACAGGAACATATTTTGTTAGTTTGATAGGATTCTCTAAGATAAATAATTGGAAAGTAATGATCCTGCTAATATTGTCATTATTTGTGTTTTTAGCATTTATTTTGTTTGTGGGATATGGATTAATATAAAACAAAAACCTTTAAGTAACCCACTGAATAAAACTCAATATTTCGTCAATACTATACATACATCTAGAGTTACATCCCTGTTTGGAGCAGTTAGCTTTTGCAAGCTGCTGTTTTTAATTTCTTGCTCGCGTTTCTCTCAAATCCTATATTTGATTATCCTGTCAAAAAATTTAAATTATGTGGACAAACACCGCTTCAATTCTCCTTTTTTTCTAATAAATTAAATTATAAGAATAAAAGGAGTGAATGATTGCAAAATGAATAGAAAAAAATACTCTGATAGTAATAATTGCTATTATTATGAAGATGATTACAAAAAGCACAGGTCTTCTTGCCATGACTCGGATAAAACGATTATTAAAGTGTATTGTAATTGTAAAAATGATCGTGAAAGACAATCAGCTTTTAAGGCTACACAAAATACCCTTCAACCACTGATTGCTAATGAACCTACTAGAATTTTATTTCCAGTTGAGGTATTTGATATTAATAATGAGTATGATCCATCTACATCGATATTTGTTCCTCGTCAAAATGGTATATATACTTTTGATACAAGCATTGCCTTTACCCCAACTCCAGGTTCATCGTCCTCAATAACTCTAGACATACGAGTAAATGGAATTAGTGTATCTAGAAACGAGCAAAGTGGCTCACCGAATGAATCACTTATTGTAAAAACATCTACTATCGCACTATTACAAGCTGGTGACAGAGTTGATATATTTGCTGAAGCTGGATCAACAAATGGAAATATTGTTGGCATTCCGAGCCTAACCTATTTTGAAGGCGCTCGGATAAGTTAAATTGTTCCTTTAAATGTACAATCTTCTTTTAGTATGATGATTGCTCTAAAAAAATTATTACCTGTTGAACAGTTAGCTTTTGCTAGCTGCTCTTTTTTCAAATACTAATTAATTAACACAAGCGCATTTCAGACAAACTTCGTATGATATGGTGTATTCCTTTCTTTTAGAAAATGAAACTCGTCATGGGAGCACTTTTATGAAGTGCTCTTTTTGGCTTTTAAACTAATACAAAATGAAATTTTTATTAAGCTTTCCCTGCATAACATTTTCAATTTTGTTTATACTATAACTGTAACTTTTAAGTTACAAAGCATTGTGGTGATGCTCTTGTTGGACAACAAAGCAGTTAGCTTTTGCTAGCTGCTCTTTATTTGTAAAAAGGCACACAATTAACTGAATTCACATATAATATTCTGAGTTCCTTTCTTTATAAAATAGTCATTATAAAACCGGTCTCGTCACGAGGGCACTTTACTAAGTGCCCTTTTATATTCCAACTTAATACAAAATGAAGTTTTTATAATCATTATTAGTTAAAATTCACATATACTTTAATGAGACTGGGTATTTATTAGCGACTGGGAGTGTCCTAATAAGTCACTCCTTTTTTTCAGACGCATAATAGCTTTTTTATTAAGTACATAATTTTTTCAACATTAAATATTTAGAAGCAATAAGCGATATCTTGTATTATATAAGTAGCCTTAACTTAAACTCTTTTAATAGCCTTTTCGAAAAAGGACCTACCCTCACAACAGGTCCTTTTCAAAAAGGTTACTTCTATCCAAATAGCATTTTTATTAAAAATGTTTCACGATCATCAAAACATCACATATAATACCATGTACCCTTTACCAACAAGAGGGATAGACATTTTACTAAGAGCACTTCTGTAAGTGCTCTTTTTTATTTCACGATTACACACCAATTTTATACAAACTTTTTCACCTTTTAACTGGCCAAGCATATGTTATTGTATAGGGCACTCCAGTCCATACGTTCAAACCTTTTATTCTAGGAGCACACTTATATGTGTGCTCTTTTTTTATTTACTTTCAAATAACGATTTTATCTAAATCCATTCACTAATCTCATACTTTGACATACAATAATAGTGCCTTTCTATATAATGTGAGTTCATCACTATCGTTATAATGAGGTATAAGGAGCGCTCTCGATTAGCGCTCTTTTTATTTAAATAAAGATTTGATTCAACCTTGCACATAAACTGAAAACATACATAAGATTTAATTGCCGATACTTTTCGATTTTAATCTTGTTCAAAGAGCGCTTTCCCGTGCGCTCTTTTTTCTGTTGAAATAAGGGTTTTGTTAAATTATTCTTTGATTAATCATATTTAAATTCATTTGACATATATTAATATTGAACCTGTGATTCCTTTCGCTCCCGTTGGACCGGTGGCTCCTGTTGAATCAGTTAATCTACATTGTCTTTTTTGGAAAGGGTCTGTAGTTTATAACAGGCCCTTTTTAATTGAATTCCTCTTTCTATTCAAATAACTAACGATTTTGTTTCAAGTTTTAAAAACATATTTATGAAAATCATTCATATACTTTTAAAGGTGTTGTCATTAGCATCATGGAGTGCTTTGGCCACGCACTCCTGTTTTTTTATGCAAAATAACTATTTTATACTGTTTTTGTATTTGAAACATATAGATAAAATGGTGGTAAGTAATTATCTTGATCATTCTATACACTCCATTTAGGCACCCATACAAGGTGCTCTTTTTTGATACATACAAAATAACGCTTTTATGAAAATTCCATTGTCTAATTCCTCACTTGTCCATTTCGCTTTTCTCTCCCCCTGCATTTACTATTAGTAATACTAACTATTCAGAGGTGAAAATATAATGGACGATTTTTTATCTTCCACTGCAATAAATCCTAATTTAGTTGGACCTACTTTACCACCTGTTCCACCATTCACACTACCGACTGGGCCAACTGGACCGACTGGGCCGACTGGGCCGACTGGGCCGACTGGGCCGACTGGATCACTATCAGTAGCTTACGGAACTTTTTGGCAAACGGAAATCATTACAGTCCCTTTCGAATCCCCTTTTTCTTTTAATCAGGCTGACCCTATGGTAGGGGGAATTTCTCTGTTAAATCCAACCACAATTAATATCACACAAGCTGGGGATTATCGAATTTCCTTCATTTCCTCGATTAACTTGACTGTAGCCCTTTCATTCCCTTATTCGCCTACCATTTCTATACTATTAAATAACAGTCTGATTCCAAATTTCAAAGCTACTTTCGGTCTTTTAATACAAGATTCAGAGGATGTAGATTGCTCTCAACTCATTGGGGACACTATTTTATCAGTCCCAGCCAATTCAACACTTCAACTTATAAATAATAGCTTTGTAGGCGAAACAGACATTCGTACATGCGATAATGGAATAAATGCTTTGGAATTAAATATTGTCAAATTAAACTAGTACAAGTACTCCTTTAAAACTAGGTGCTATAATAGCATCTAGTTTTCAGTTTCCAAAGAAATTTTTGTACAAAAAAACACACACAAAATCAAAAATAAATTCATAAAATATTTTATATTCTTTTTTAGAACGAATAGTTTTTACAGAGCATTTCCCGAAGTGCTCTTACATTTACATATCAAATAACGTTTTTAATTAATTACGAGAGCGGATTTTATTATTTTGTACAAACACTCTATTCTTTTTTAAATAAAATATATAGATATCTCAAAGAAAGGAGAGAAACATAAGTATGGCTGATTATTTTTATAAAGATGGTAAAAAGTATTATAAAAAACAATCGTATACTCACCATCAAAAAGATAACTGTTTTATCGAAACCCATACAATAACTGGTTCGAATACAGCTTTAAATTTCAACGTACCAGCTAACACTACAAGAACTGCTTTTGAAGATTTCACCAATAACCACAATAAAACATTAATTGATCTTCGCATTCCCGGTACTTCTCAACCAATTGAAGTAACTATCCGAACAAGAAGGTCTCGTCTGCCAATCACTGTAACAATAGTTGCAGGTGAAACCAAGGTATTCCAAGTAGAGGATTTCCATAGCCTCACTCTCACAAATAATACTAATATCAATAGCAATATTGGTATATTCATTCAAAAAACTTTTTGTATCTGCTGCAATAATCAAAATGATTCTCGTAACAAGTATTATAAAGAACAATCAAATTCTCACTATCAAAAAGAGAACTGTTTCATCGAAACTCATACCGTAGCTGGTTCAAATACCACCCCAACTGAAAATTCACCTTTAACTATTATCGTACCTCCTGGCGCTTCAAGAAGAGTTTTTGAAGATTTCACCAATAACCATAATAAAACATTAATTCAAATATCTGTTCCCAGTGATGTCAGCTCGATTGAAGTAACTATTCGAACAAGAAGGTCCCCCACACCAATTATCGTCACTCTTGTCCCAGATGAAACAAGGGTATTTCAAGTAGAAGATTTCCAAAGTCTTACCCTCACAAATAATACTGAAATCCTTGATTTTATTGATATTTTAATCCAAAAAACTTTTTGTATCTGCTGCAATGATAAGAATGATTCGTGCGATGAATATTACCGTGATTACGAATGTGATTGTTAGATTGACTCGCTAAAAGAATCCTTTTAAAGGGTTCTTTTTCTTTTACCCTAGTATCATCTAATTATTCACATTTGTTCAACATTTCATCTCTTAACAAAATTCAAATTTGATTAAAGTAACTGTGTTTTTCGTTCTTCCATACGAATTACTCTTCCACTTTGATATACAAATGATTGTTCACCAAATCCTCCTTGAGGTGGTTCTATTAAGTGAACCTGACCATTTTTAACAACATATATTCCGTTTATTTTCAAATCTATTTCAGCTGTCATTTCTACAAGATTTTCTTTAATAATTCCCATTAAAACCACTCCCATATGTTATGATTATTTTGTCGAAGCAAGTCGGGAGCAATCTCGACTTTTTTATTTTGTTATAGATATTCCACAACATTATCAGGAATAAATGATTGTTCTAATGATAAATAAAGTCGTATTGAAATCGGTTCTTTATTATCTCTCGCAGACTTGCAAAGCTCCTCCGCTTCTTCCCACTCGAACTGTTTATCTTTCACTCGCTTAAATCTCCAAATTCCAATTGTATATTCCTCAAATAATTCATACTGATCATCTGGCGCTGTTGTTGATTTTAATTCATCAGTAGCTCTTACTTGTTTCGGTACTTGAACAACTACATCCGTAAAACGAACTTTAGAATTTAATCGATGAATGTGTGCTTTCTCAGTATCGAATGCTACTACAGGCTCAACATCAAATATTGTTAACTGCTTTGGCATTACAATCCTCCTAAGCCTCTTTTTTATATTTAGATAACACTTGTTCTAAACGTTTCCGTTCAGCTTCTAATTCGATTTCACTATGCTCTACTGACTGAGGATGTGTTTCCGTATCTTGAGTATGTAACCAATCAGGAACAATTTCTTTTCGAGCATTACTTCTCCCACCACGAGACTGGTATTTCTTACGGAATTGAGCTTGTGCAGCTTCAACATCGGTAATACTCTTATACCCCTTAGCATGCCAATCTCTTAAAATACCTTGTACATAAGACATATTAGGTGCATTCTTTTCTAAAGCTATTTTCATTGCTTTAATAACAAGCTGTGCATTCAAATCTTCAATCCACGCATTAATCCCTTCAGCCACAAATGGTTTAAGAACTCCAAAGTTTTGCTCATAAAATGCTATTGGATTTTCTTCTGCAACTTTTTTATCACTTGAGCTGCTTGCTGCTTCTTCTTTTGTTTTTGTTTCTTCTTTTTCTTTTGTTTCTGTTTTTGTTTCTTCTTTTTCCTTCATAGGGTCTTCGAAGCCCCTTATAAGCCACTCAAAACGAGCTTGGAAGTATTCCTTAATACGAGGAATTTTAAAATCTTGCTGCTTTTCTAACTCTAAACATGTCTCATAAAAATCAATTAAAAAATCTTCACACTTAATATTCTGGATTTCTTTTAACACACACTTTTCAATATTCAAATTTGTAATAGCATTAAATTTAAGCCAATTAAGCAACATAATTTCTTTCGTCTTTTTGTTGTAATAAATTTTCCCATAATCAGCAAACCGCTCTAGCAGCTTCTCAACCGTTTCACGGTTATACCCTGTATCCATTTCTATCACTCGTAATGGAAGCTCATAGATACCACTCTGAGAAGTTTTACTATTAGTCATTAAGTATAAGTAGAAGTATTTTTCCTCCGGTGTAAGATCTAAAACGAAAGCATCTTGCCAATATGAAACTTGAACAGGTCTATAAACTGCCATATTATTCATCCTCCATTGTTTTACTTGATTTGCTTTGATATACTTAATCCAATTCTATTTTTAGAAAGACTCTCTATAAGAGTCTAAAATCTCTCACTCTGCCAAGTGATAGATTTTTTATTTTCTTCGACTAACTAATGATGCATTAACCCCCTGCCCTTGAAGGCTTTTCACAACTACACGATAACTCTTTGATACATCGTGATCCTCTTTTTCATTACGAAGGCTCTTGAATTCTTTTGCGCATCTATTTAATTCCTTCTCCCAATGGTTTACTTCCTCTAATGAACCAGCATTGAACATGTTATGTATACATGTCACCATGCAGTTATGTAATTCATTTGCAAAAGCAAAATCACCTGGTAGAACTAAGTCGAACAGACGATTACATTCTGATTTCATGACTTATTCCTCATTTCTAGTAATTTGATACTGTACGCATCGTTATGAACAGAAAGAAGAAGCAGAATCTATTAAAAAATGGGGGCTCAGCCTTTCTGATCATAACGACAAGCACAATTGCTTGTCGCATTAAATTGTAGTATGCTATAATTCATATGTTAATTTTCTTGGCTATCGCGGGCTATGCGGTAGTCTTTTCTTTTTTATTTTTGTTTTTCAAAACGAACGCTGCTTCTATAATTCGAATTCTTATCTCCATCAACTTCTTCTCTTGCTTTAGTTTTTTTGCTTTCCTATAGTCTCCACAAACTGATGCAATTCGAATATCACCATATAAATTTGCTTCCTTACGAATTAGCGTTTTATATTGATTTAAAGTTGGACTTGCATAATCAATTGTCATAACTTAAACCTCCACAATAAAATAATTAAATTAAGCTTTTATATACTTCCTAGCTCGTAATGATACTTTCCAGTACTTAAAGACTTCTTTCATCGAAATACCATATTGATCACATAGGACCGCTACGAGGCTCATCATCGAACCTGTAGCATCCAAGATTTCATGCATTACCTTTTTCAAATCTTCTTTCTCACTTTCGGACCAAGTTTGTGAAGGCTTAAACCAACATACCGTATCGAGTTGTTTCAAAGCTTCATTTATTTCTTGATTGACCATGTACCTCATGCTTGTAGGATGAAGATCTATATTCTCTCCATTAAAGAATGGGACACTTACATGACCTGTTGCTTCATTCCACATTTTAAAAAATAACTGTGGATCATCAATTCCTTCTGTAATGCATTTTCGTAAATCTTCTGGTAAGCGTCGTTGTTCAGTTTCATATTTTGCTAGTGACTCACGACTCACTGGGATTTCTAAGGAGAGTTGCTCTTGGGTGATTCCCTTTCGTTTGCGTGCCATAGCAACTTCTTTTCCTATGGACATCGTTTACTTCCCCCATTCGTACCTAAAGCAATATTTATTTGTGACAACTTACTATGGTAATTTATTATTAGACGGATTCTTTAAATGGATTGTAATACTCTGTATTGTTTTCTACCCATTCAGTGTGGTTTTCCATCCACTTAAAAAGAAGATGTGTAGGAATAAGAACTCCTGCTTCGCGACATACTGGAAAATCAGAACGGTTTAATAACTCAGATGCTTTAGTACGTTTAATATGTAATAGTTAAAAATGGTGGTAATTCTTTCATTGGTTGAAGATGCTCAGTTGCTTTTTGCACTTCTTCACGGATGATTTGACGGAATGATTCAATGTCGAAATTGATCATAGCTCTCTCCTTATTTTGCTGTTTTAGCAAATTTTATTTTAAAAAAAGATCCTCTATATTGCAATCTAATACTTTTGCTATGAATGGCAAATGATTTGCCTTAAACATATACTTTCCTTTTTCGTATTTCATATACGTAGAAGCATTCTTAAAACCAAGCACTTCTGCTAGATCTAACAACGTAATCTGTAGTTCCAAACGTCTATTTTGAATAAAATCCAAATTTAACTTCTCCAAACTCCCATCTCCTTTTTTTGCTAAAACAGCAAATGTATACCTATATAATATTTTGCTATTACAGCAAAGTCAAGCTTTTTTTGCTATTTCAACAAATCGCTTTTTCCATTTTGGAAAAAATGATAAAATACCTTTAGATAATCTTAAATTTGACATAATAATGTTTTTAGGAAGTTGGTGAAAAAATGTCAGAATCCACAATTGGCTATCGAATAAAGCAATTACGTGAAAAAAGAAAATGGTCACAAATAGAATTCGCAAAAAAAATGGGGATTAATAACAGTGTGCTATCCAGAATTGAAAGTGGAAAAAGACCTATTGAGGACTCCTTAATTAGCAAAGCCGCTGACATTTTTAACGTTTCTTCTGACTATCTTCTAGGAAGAGAAAGTGATTCTAATAATAGATTATTTGTGGAAAATCTTTTTGAAGATCAAAACTTAGGTCTCTGGTTTAAAGATATTAAAGACGCCTCTCCAGAGAAACAAGAAGAACTTAAACAATTTTGGGAATTTATCAAACAAAAAGAAAACAAACGTTAATTATATGAATAAGCAAAAAAACTCAATAAGTGTAGTTATTTTTGTTTATTCATTTCCTTTTTGAATTATTAAATAAGAATATAACACTTTATAGTTATATGTACTAATCTGATAGGACAAGTATTACACCTCTAATATTACCCTCATTTTATCTGCTAATTACCTGAATTCAAGCGTATGTCTAATATATATAAAACTCTAAATGATTTAAAATTTTGAATATCCCTAAAACTACTCCTACTTTCTGTATAATTATATTCTTATTGAGGAATTATTACTGTTCGCATAACGGATACTTCCTCTCACATATAGCCAGTTCCTTAAGTTGTTAATAGATAGTGGATTATAATTATATCGATACCCTATCTTATTAGTTTGCCTTCCAATTTTTACTTTTCCATTATAAAATAAGAACGAATGTTCTTATTTTATAATGGAGTGGAAATTTTGTTTCAATCGCAACCCTATTACAATACACAACTTGAAGACTATATCCAGCACTTGTACCAATCCTTATCTATTTTTGTTCCCGAGCAAATTGATATGATGGAGATTGCGAAAAAGCTAAACATTTTGCTGTACTTTGCTCCGTTTGGAAGTCATGCAATGGAAAGAAATCAAATAGCTAACTTAGTTCTTGATAATCGTATCTCTCAGCAAGAACAATGGGAGGATTTTGGCCATGAGACCTGTCACCTCCTATTTCATACTGGTAATCAATTATTAATGCATCAAATGTTTCTGGAGTACCAAGAAGCAAAGGCTAAAAACTTCGCACAACAATTTTGTGTACCTACTTTTATGTTACGAAAGCTTCCTCCCCTACAGTTAAAAGCATATATAATCTCTGAAAAATTCAATGTAACAACACAATTTGCTGAAAAAAGGCTTTTACGTTATAAAAATCAATTATTAGCAAGTAAATTACAGAATCAAATATCACAATACTGTAACTTTCAAAAATAACGATACAGGAGGTATTGAATATGAAAGGAAGTTTCCGTAAACGTGGAAATGCGTGGTCTTTTACGATAGATATCGGTATAGATCCCACCACAGGAAAACGACAGCAAAAAAGTAAAAGTGGATTTAGAACAAAAAAAGAAGCCCAAAATGCTGCTGCAACAATGATTACAGAGATAGAGAAAGGAATATATTTTGATGACAAACAATTAACTGTTTTAGATGTATGGGAAAAGTTAAAGCCTCTTCGTAAAGCTGAATTAAAAATTACATCTTATGAGAAAGACATGAGCTTAGTAAAGCTCTATATCCTTCCCCCATTTGGTTATAAAAAAATTAAAAGTATTAAACCTGTAATGATTCAAAGCTACTATGCTGAACTTAAAGAAAAAGGCCTGTCAAATGGTACAATCAGCAATATCCATCGCTGCTTAAGATGCATATTCAAACATGCAGTAGAATGGGAAATCATACATGATAATATAATGAATAAAGTAAAAAAACCACGTGAAGAGCAAGGTGAAATGAAAACTTGGTCTAGCGAAGAATGTAATCGATTCCTCCAGTATCTAAAAGAAAAAAATATTAAGTACCATATGTTCTTCTTACTTGCAATCTATACAGGTATGAGACGCGGAGAATTACTTGCACTAACATGGAAAGATATTGACTTTGATAATAAACGCATTGTGGTTAATAAATCGCTGGTAAAAACAGAAAAAGGATTATTTAAAGCTGCTACAAAAACTAAGTCTTCAAATAGAAGTATTAGTATCTCTTCTTTTGTTATAGAAAAGTTACAATCCTACTACTCCTATAAAAAGAAAGAATTTTTCCGCTGGGGTATACACTTAAATGAAAAAGCTTTTATTTTCACCGGCAATACGATGCATTTGCCCTTACATATAGATGCTCCTCATCGCTTTTTGAATGATCACTACAAAAAAGCTGGTGTTCCTCGGATTCGTATACACGACTTACGACATACTCATGCTACACTTATGCTTCAGGCTGGGGAACACCCTAAAATCGTACAAGATCGCTTAGGACATTCATCTATTCAAATGACTTTAGACAAGTATAGTCACATCACGCAGAACATGCAGCAACAAGCAGCGGAAAACTTTGAGAGCATAATCAAATCTAATGAAAACACCTGATAAAAAATGAAAAGATTTAATGTGAGCAAAATGTGAGCATCGAAGGAAATCACCACTTAAAAACCTTGATATAATAAGATTTTTCATACTATATCGTAGAATCTTGGGAGAAGAATGAGCAGTTTTAGGGTTGTTTATTTGATAAAATATAAAAAACACAAAAGTGCCAAACCCCTTATACCACAAGGGTTTCGGCACTTTTTAATATCTAAAACAAATTTTATTGAAATAATTATTTTTATAGATTTTCATACTTTTTTATATAGTACGTGAACATATACAGTACAAAAATACACCTTTGTATACACATTTTTAGAAACATCTTACGTTTATCAAACAATAACCAAAAGACGTACCTGCAACCTCATCATATAAATAATAGATATTAAAAAGAGGACACTATAAGCGCCCTCTTCCTTAGGTTTTAAATATGTTCTCCATGATCCATAAACACTTCAATTGCTTCGTTTTGTGGTATGTCTTTTGCATTAGTAAGACCAAAAGTAAAAACAGCGGATAACATCATCATTAATAAGATTGCTTTTTTCATTTTAGCGCCCTTCTTTCTATGCTCTTTTTGTCTGCATCTAAAGCGATGTGCAAATACTTGCTTGCTTTTCTGTGATTTTCTGAACCATAGAATATTTCACCTAAAAGAGAAGCATATTCTTTTACCCAATCATATAATTCTTCTTTTTCAAAATACGAAATACCTTCTATAACCACATTTTCTAATTCTTCTTGCGGTACATAGTTATGTACTGCTTTTAAAATTCGGAAATGATGACGATAACATAAGTCGCTAATCTTATAGCCATTCTCAATATATTCATTAGCGATATGACTATAACCTAACTTAAAATGTTCTCTTGCTAAAAGAAACATAGTTTTAGCGTTATTTTCTAATGAATCCTCTAAGTGTTTAATTGCTAACTCTGGCATGTTTTGACTTGCGTATAAAAGTCCTAAATTATGCTTAACTCGTTTAATAAGAAGTTCATCATTAGATTTTTGGAAGGTACCTAGTGCTGAAAGTAAATATTCCTCTGCACTTTCGAATTCATTTAGTCGAATGTGTGCCATTCCTAAAGTATTTAAGCATGCTGCAGTTTTTAATTCATACCCTGGACTAATTGAAAATACTTCATTCGCCTTTGTAGCAAATTGAACTGCTAGGATCGGTTTTAATACGTGATAGTAATGGACTGCAAGCCAATAATTAAATTCAGCTTTTTCAATTTCATCATGCATGTACTCTAAAAACGTTTCAGCTTTTTCAAATTGCATTCTTGCTTCACTATGGTTTGCTTTATTAATAGCGTAAATTGCTTTAAATAAATGATGATAGTACTCTAAAAATGTTTCTGTAGACTCTGGTAAAGGCTCGATTTTGTCCAGAATATCTTTTGTACTATCCATATCCCGAATTAGCAGTTTATACCGTGCATTCAATAAAGCGTAGTAGACTAATATTGTTTGGTCTTCCTTAATATTATTGATTTTATTTGCAATATCTTCTTTTATTTTCTGAGACTGTAATACACGTTGTGAAATCATAGCTTGATACCAGTCGTTTAATAATTTTGTGATTTCTTCTTTAGAAATAATGTCAACACTCATCTACTTCTACCCCCTTTTGTTAAAGGTTATCATGACATGCTTGTTTGCATAAATAAGTTTTTGAATATTCTAACTTAAAAAATTATTTTTGAATATTCATGTTAACAAAATGGTCCCTTTTCAAACCCAAAAAGAACACACGTTCGTTTGTAGTGGAGTTAAAAAAACAAAAGTGAGGTATTACATCATGGAATATAACGGCTTTCCTGTAGTACGTGGAAGATGTATGGTGAAATGGAATCCGTTTGCTTCAATACCGGAGCAATACGAGGAAATACATAGAATGTTTGAGGAACAATATAAAGTACCTAAACCTTTTTTAACACAAGATACTATGGAACGAATAGAAAGAGCGTTAATGCAATCTTTTCACGAGGAAGAAGAAATACATATCTCATACTATCGTGATGGAATGGTGCAAGACATGTACATAAATGTATTACATATTGAACCGATGACGAAAACTATATATTGTACAGATGCTTTTGGTTTGAATACTAAGTTTAAGTTTGATGAATTGGTGAATATAAATTAAAAGAAGCCGCCCGACAGGACTGAAGTGCACCCCAATTGTTAGACACAGCCTAACAATTGGGGTGCACTTCACATATATAGGTGGCTTTTGTACGACAAAAAAAGAGCTCTGCTATACAGCAGAGCAAAAGAAAAATATATAACCCTATAAAAATAATACAAATTATTGATACTTTCAAAAGACGAAATTTAAATTTCCATCACAATAATACCTATGTTTAAGTATGAAACATTCTACCTTCCCTATAGCTATGAATATTCTTATTTTAGAATTCCATAGTATCCAAATAGCTCTTTGAGAAATACCTCAATACCGAACTTCTTCAAAGAATCTTTTCTTTATTCAAAGAGAAGTTCTAAAACTTTTTTCTTATCTTTGTCTCTTCCATAATGAATCAACCTATGACAGTTCGGACATATACTAACTATATTTCCAACAACATCTAAACTATTTTCAAAATCATGTTGCATTCTTAACGGTATTAGATGATGGGCCTCCATATAATTTTTTCGGCTGGCTTCCGATACAAATGTTTCATGTGTGTCATCTATTTCACATTTAAATTCTGCCTGTTTAATAGCTTGTTTAGCTTTTTTCGGATCACGAGGCCATACTTCCCTACCAGATTCCATTTTAGTTTTTTTTCGATTTTCCGATTTCTCTTCTTCTGCAATCTTTACTTTACTAAAATCCGAATCAATATTAGTAAATCCTTGTGGTGTATGGTTCAATTTGTAGCCAAAGAAAGCTGCGAATTCGATTGCTTTAATGTTTACAGGTTTTAGGTCCTTAATAAAATAGATCTATTCCCAAGTTTCATCATTATCGTTTGTTTTCTAAATTTTTCTAGCCACATCTGGGTTATGAGTCTTAGCAAAAATTGTCCCGAAAAACTTAAATTCCCCTTTAGAATATGCTAAAATCCCGTCACCCTCTTTTAACTTTTCCCATCTATCAACATTTGAAGAACCAGGAGTTGCTCCCCACATACATACATTCTCATGTAATTCATTATCTTTAAGTTTAGTTACTGTATCGGCATCTAAATCTGCTAAACATGTAGAAATAGGATATATTTTTTCAATAGTAGCTTCCAAATTTTTTATAGCACTATCATTACTTGCAGTAAAAAGATATAACATATTTAATTCCACCTTTTTTAAATTTCATTATATTTCTTTTTAGAGTCTCGAGATTTCTCTACTGGATATTTTTTATTATTTTTTATTATTTTTTATTATTTTTTATTATTTTTTCTATTTTGTTTATAATAATCTCTTCTAAGTCAATATCCAATTGATCTGCCAACTCATCTTTCATGTCTTCTTTTTTTGTTTCTACAGCTTCCTCACTGCTTTTCCACTGAAAATTCTCCAACAACTCACTCGCCTCTAAAGAAAGAGAAATAGCTAAATCTTTAGGATTGTGGAACTGCTTCCAGTTCCTATCATCCCGAAATTTTAGGACTTTCTCTAAAATAGTTTGATTCATTTTTTGAATCCCCCAGTTACTTTTCATTGGTAAACTCTTCTATTTATCAGGTAAACTATCATAAAAACGTTCAATGGCCGCTACTAAAACTAAATCTTCTAAATGAGCAGTTTTAGGGTTGTTTATTTTTAAAAACATCAAAAATGCCAAATCCCTTATGTCACAAAGGATTTGGCATTTTTAAGTATCTAGAACACTCGCTAAGTTTAAGGAAAACTTAACAGACATGCGTCCGGCATAATGCCATGTCCACACCCAAGGATCGGTTACATAAAATAACGTATCTAACATGGGAAGTCTATTGGTCTTTTCCCCTTATAGTAACACTCTCTTCTACTAAGACCTTTTCTTTCTAGGACCTACAATTAATTTAATCGCTGTTCTATCTTCATTATTGATAGAAATCTCTTGAAATGCTGGTACGAAGGCTAAGTCAATACCACTTGGAGCGACGAACCCTCTTGCAATCGCAATTGCTTTAATCGCTTGATTTATAGCTCCAGCCCCAATCGCTTGAATTTCCACATTACCACTTGTTCTTAGTACACCCGCTATTGCACCCGCGACTGAATTTGGGCTTGATTTTGAAGATACCTTTAATATATTTTCCATGTAAGTTGCTCCCTCTATTATTTAATCTCTCTTTCGTTACAATTTTAAATATTTTAGCGTATCTTTAATTACTATTCACACCAAAAACAAACGATGCTTCATATGTACATTATTCTATATTTTCTGACTTCTTCCTGCTCAGCTACGCAAATAAAAAAATAAACTGAATAACCTAATATACATACAGTTAAATGCCATAACTTCACCAAATGATAACATCCATACAGCGAAAGATAATATTGCTGTTTGTCAGACGAAATTAATATAGTAAAGTGAAACTTTAATGAGGGGGGGTTTTGTTCATCCCCACCTAACTTCTTTGCTTTCGCTGAATTTTGAGATGGGAGTCTTACTGCTCGGAAAATAGCGGGATAAACGTTTCCTCGTTACTTCAATCTATTTAGAAATTCCATTTATTTTTCTATCAAATTATGAACCTTATCATCTTCAAAAGGTGTTACAGGTAATACCCAAATACTACATTTCATCATTTGACCACTTTATATTCCACATCTATCTCCTTTTATAGTACAAGCATACACGCCAATTGTGATTCACCTTCATAAACTACTATGTGGTTTAAATTTATTAAGAATAGGAGGTAATATATTGGGTTCATACTATCATTCTTCAAACTCGTATAAAAAATGTTCATGTGACCATTCACATAAACGCAGCTGTCCTGCATACGGAACTTTTTGGCAAACTGAATTTATAACTGTTCCTTTTGGCGATCCTTTTCCATTTAATCACGTTGGACCTTTAGCAGGAGGCGTTTCCTTACTAAATCCTACTACTATACACTTTAGACAATTTGGTGATTATAGAGTTTCGTTCATTTCCAGTATTAATACTACTTTAAATCCTGTATTTCCACATATCCCAGTCATAACTATATTTTTAAATAACAATCCACTTGCTAATAGTCAAGGTGACTTCGCTATTCAAATGAATACTTCATCAAATAACGAATGTCTTCAACTCGTTGGCGAAACGATTGTTACAGTGCCTGCTAATTCAACTCTTCAACTTAGAAATAATAGTGGTTTTAATCGTCAAAGTATTGTAACTTGTGACAATGGTATAAATTCAGTTGAATTAACAGTTACAAAACTAAGTTAATATTATTTCTTTACATTCAGATGCTATTTCAGCATCTTTTTTTATTGAATAACAGTTTTCTTCGACTTTTATTATCTTTCATCACGCAAAAAAAGTGCAGAATTCTTTCTAACACAAGATTTCTGCACTTTTTTATTATACTTATTTATTCTTCCTTATTTCTCTACATAAACCGACTTAACAATCGTACGATTATATGATTTTCCTTCTTTATTCATCCCTTTTATATCCATCGTAACGTTATATACTCCCGATTGTTTTATATCTTTCAAAGCACCTGTAAATGTATTCGTATTAACATTTTGTAATTCATTAAATTCAGAGACTAACTTACCTTCTTTATTAACGACTCTTACTGTTATGGAAAGATCCCCTTTCATTTCAGGTGCTACAGGTGATTTTTTCAGTTTATACTCAGGTTTATTTACTTTAACTTTTGTAGGCATTTGAAGAACAAATGGCGCGCCATCCTTGTAATCGCTTACAACTAAATATGCATCTTTCGACTGCTTCGCCATCATTTTGATTTTCCATTCGCCTACTTCCAATTTATCAAACTTAAATGTTCTAATTGTCGCCCCATTAAAAAAAGATTCGCCTTCACTAGTAGTTATAGCGCTATCTTTATTTGCATAGATTTTTCCTTTTGGAGATACCATTTGTACTTCAACATCAGAAGAAGCAGTTAGTACAGAAACTATTCCTTCAGCCTTTTTATCAACAGAAATACTTTGCTCTATCCACTGATTTTGTGGTAATTCGCCTCCTAAAATATTTTGATTTGAAGTTGTATTTAATTGTTCTAGATTTTCATTTGAACTAGTGCTAGATGCTACTAAAGCTGGTAATCCCACATTTGTCGTACGTAAATATGGTTCAATTCGTGCAAAAACAGCTGATCCTTTTCTTATATTGTCATGATCAAATCTGGAATCTGTAAATAAATGTGTACCGTACGATAGCTTGGCACTCCATTCATTTACTAGTCCATCATTTGAACCGTACGATGATAAATATAACCCACCCATAGATAATGCAGAAAATGTTGGCCCCCAGCTAGTTCCAGTAGCCGTATAGTAACGGTTTAATTTAGCTGCTGGGTTGTTATCTATTATTGAACGAAACTTTGCCATTTCACCTATTTGTAACGAGTACGTACCATCATCTTTTTGACCTAATATAGAAGCAAGCCACCCTGCCCACCAACTATATGACAAATCTGCTAAATTTGAGCCGTGATGCGGTGTAGCAAGTGTAATAACATTTCCAACAAATCGATTCGCACCATATTCAACTAATGCGGCTTGTGTATCAATACCACCTTTACTATGCGCTACAATATTAACTTTTTTACCGAAATGATTATATATTTCTTCCAGTTTTTGTGCTAACAATTTTCCGTTATCCCACTGACTAGCCGAACCTTTCCCCGCAGCATCATACAATTGTATAAACACTGTTTGATAGCCTGCTTTTAAAGCATAATCATACATATCATTTATATCATGATATACTGTCTTTCCATACCAACTATCAGCATTACCATTTCTTCCTTGTACAAAGAGAATTGGCGGTTTATTCTCATCATAATTAGCAGGTTTTTGGCCTAAAAACCATTCTCCAGGTGTGAATACTTCTGTATCAGGAAACCCCTTTCCAAGCTCTTTTACAACTTCTGCCTGTACATTTGTGCTAATCGTTGGAGCCATGATAAAAAATACAATTAGTAAGGCCACGCATCTTCTCATCAGTCGCATATTACTCCCCCTATTTTTTTGAAAGAAGGTGTTCTTTATAATATTTTATATTTTCCCTTCCTTAATAATAGCTAATCTTTTATTTTAAAAAGATGTTAGCCCTATTTTTAGAAGGTTACTAGTTGTATACCCTCTTCCTTAACTCTCGTTATTCTCTTTGTTTCTACCTCTTCCTTTTGATAGAATACGACAAAAAAGTTTCTCAATAATTGTTAACTTAGCTACATCCAGATATTTTTTAAATCAATATTGTTTATATAAAGCATACAAATCTTGAAAAAATTTTAGTGAAAAAACATTTTATTACTAGTTAGTTATTTAAAAATATAATAAAGATATGTACTTTCTTTTCATTAAATACAAACTAATTTTAAAGGAGCTTATATTATAAGACTTTCCTACGATTAAAAATTAAACTGAAATTTCAGAATAGAAAATCACATTTCCAGAAACATATATTATGATAATTTCCGCGCACTTGAATTAACTTTTTAGAAGTACTAACCTATCGGTGAGCAGAAGAAAATTCTGTAAAAAGAAAGGAGAATACTTTATGATGACCAATTTACAAAAAGAGTTTTTTAAACGCTTAAAAATTCCTGCAAAAGAAATAACATTTGATGATTTAGATGAAATTCTCTTAAAAATGGGAATGATTCTCCCCTATGAAAATCTTGATATTATGGCTGGTACTATTAAAAATATCTCAAAAGATAACTTAATAGAAAAGTTACTTATTCAAAAACGAGGTGGACTTTGTTATGAATTAAACTCCTTATTGTATTATTTTTTAATTGATTGTGGGTTTCAAGTATACAAAGTAGCCGGTACTGTTTATGATCTGTACGATAATAAATGGAAACCCGATGATGGTCATGTCATTATCATATTAAGTCATGAGGATAAAGATTATGTTGTGGATGCAGGTTTTGCATCTCATCTCCCTTTACATCCAGTCCCTTTTAACGGAGAAGTCATCTCCTCTCAAACAGGAGAATATCGAATTCGTAAGCGAAATACTCGAAAAGGTACGCATATTTTAGAAATGAGAAAAGGAGCTAACGGGGAATCTACAAGTTTCTTACAATCTGAACCTTCAAACGAATGGAAAATAGGCTATGCTTTCACTGTAGATCCAATAGATGAGAAAAAAGTGAATAACATTCAAAAAGTGATTGTAGAGCATAAAGAATCTCCTTTTAATAAAGGGGCTATCACTTGTAAATTAACTACTTATGGTCACATATCATTAACAAATAAAAATTATACAGAAACCTTTAAAGGCACTAAAAATAAACGACCAATAGAATCTAAAGATTATGCTCGCATTCTTCGTGAATCTTTTGGAATAACGCAAGAGAAATATGTAGGAAAAACACTAGAAAGAGGTTAGTTGACTACAAGTACTTCATAATAAAGCAGATTCTATATTTAGAATCTGCTTTATTTTATACTTTGTTATAAATTAATTTAATTTTGTTGTTACCCTTTAATTTTCAATTATATATTCATCATCATATTTATCGTATTGTAACCCTTTCCCTATCTTTGATTCTGTAACTTGATCTCTTAAAAACGGTGCAGCATCCATTTTGCTAGTTGCAATTTCAATTCCATATTTTTTCGTTAAATAAGCTAACTCTAGTAAAAACCACTCTCTTCGCAATGTAACTGGAATATCAAATGTTTTTCTTTTCATATATAATAGCACCTCTTTTATTTTCATAACTTAAAAACATCACTGGATGCACTTATTAAAACTACCTTTCACCGCTAACATCCAATGAAACATTATAGTATATGCATGTCCATTTCAAACGTGCTATCACAAATATGATATTTAAATTTACATAATTATATTATGTAATAGTAAAAAAGGAAGGCATGTCCCTTCCCCTTCTACTATAGAGATTTAAATTAAGAACATCTTGGTACACCTAAAGCTAAAAATAAACCTGCTACTCCCGCAGTAATCGGTACTTTTAACGTAATAACATCGTCTACCTTCGTTACTAAAAAGTAAGCATTACCTTCTTGTAATATACAAGTTACCAACAATTGAAATTCCATTCAAATCTCCTCCTTTCAATCGATATACTATAATTTATGAAATCTCTTTCAAAACGTAATAGGAAATATATCTATTTTTCCTTATATACAAAATAAATGTTTATAAGTCTAGTAAAAATATTAACTTTCTAAATTTATATAAAACGTGTAATATCCAATAAGTTCCTATATAATCAATAAGAAGAATCTTACAAATGGAGGTATGAAAATGACGCTTTTAAGTAATATTGGTGCAGCTTTATTTTTTATTGCTTTTATTCTTTTAATCTTATGTATTATTTCATTCTTTAAGAAAAATGGAAAAGCAAAACAATATGGACGTCCTACCGTTATTCTTTTTATGATTTCTATTATATTAATAACGGCCGGTACAACAAAATCGTAACACCCCGTCGTCGAGTTTTTTTCTACTTTAAGTTTCATTCTATTTATATTCTTCCTTGTTCTAGCAATCTTATCTGTTATTAAGAAAACAGGTGTAGCGAAAAAACAATTTATTATTACAGCCGTATTATTTGTCATTTTTGTTGCGCTATCAGGTATTTCAGATTCTTCTTCTGAAAAAACGACAGCAACTAGTACAAAAGTTGCTTCTAACAATGAAGAACAGAAAGATAGCGAAAAGAAAAAAGAGGCGGACGAAAAAACTCAAAAGCAAGAAGATGAGAAGCGTCTAGCCGATGAACAAGCCCGTAAGCAAGAGGATGAAAAACGCCAGGCTGATGAACAAGCTCGTAAACAACAAGAGGAACAAAAACGTCAGGCTGGTGAACAAGCTCGTAAACAACAAGAAGAGCAAAAACGTCAGGCTGATGAACAAGCTCGTAAGCAACAAGAAGAGCAAAAACGCTTAGCTGATGAGCAAGCTCGTAAGCAACAAGAAGAGCAAAAACGTCAGGCTGATGAACAAGCTCGTAAGCAACAAGAAGAGCAAAAAGCACAGCAAGCTCAAACACAACCTGCTTCAGGAAATACTAGTAGTGCATATTACAAAAATTGTGCCGCAGTTAGAGCTGCCGGGAAAGCTCCTCTATATAAAGGACAACCAGGTTATGACTCACATCTTGATCGTGATGGCGATGGAGTTGCATGTGAAAAATAGTAGTAAAAAAGAAGCTTCTAGTAAGCTTCTTTTTTATTATCAGAAACTATTATGACGAATTCCCTCTCCCTCTTCCTTTTATAAAACTCATTTGATTATCCTTAAAATTGACACATTATAAGTGATTTCAATCACCACATTGTTTTTCATTTATTGCTATTCTTAATTTAGATATTACATTCAAACTTTATGGAGGCATTCATATGGAACATACATTTACTGAAACTTCTATTGTCGGTGAGATTGTTACACAATTTCCAAAAGCTAGTAATCTTTTTAAATCATATAGAATAGACTTTTGTTGTGGTGGTAATAAACCACTTATTGATGCAATTCATGAAAGAAATTTATCAGCAACAGAAGTACTTACAGAATTAAATACACTTTATAATAATACGAAACGATTAAATGAATCTGAAATTGATTGGAAAAATGCTTCTTATCGTGAATTGATTGATTATGTTATAAATAAGCATCATCGCTATTTAAATGAAGAATTACCACAGTTAAGTCCGTATGTGACGAAAGTATTACGCGTCCACGGAGCAAGTCAGCCTCACTTAGCTCAAATTCATAAGCTATTTCACGAATTAAAGATGGAATTAGAACAGCATTTAATTAAAGAAGAAACAGAAGATTTCCCATTAATTTTAGAATTTGAACAAAATCCAATTGACGAAAACTATGTGAAATTACGTAAAATAGTAGATGAGTTGGAAAATGAACATAACCACGCAGGCAACATTATTAAAGAACTTCGTAAAGTTACAAATGACTTTACTCCTCCAGAAGGAGCTTGCGGTACTTATCGACTTGTTTACCAACGTCTTGAAGCGCTAGAGTCTGATTTATTTGAGCACATTCATTTAGAAAATAATATTTTATTTCCACGTGCCATTACGAGAGCATAAATAAAGAGCAGGACATGAGTATACATACTTATGTCCTGCTCTTTCATTTGGTAAAGACTATACACATCCCTCTCGAATAAATCCGAATTTTAACAATTTGTGAATCATTATAAAAATGTGATAAACATCACATCTCTTCCTTTTTTGATTTTCTATAATAAAAACATAATCCTTTGTTCAACATTTCACAGAAAAAGGGGAAACGAAAATGAAAAAACGTTTAGTTATGATCGGAAATGGTATGGCTGGCATACGCTGTATGGAAGAAATATTAAAACATGATAGTGATTCATATGAGATTACTATTTTTGGAGATGAACCTCATCCAAACTACAACCGTATTATGCTCTCTCATGTTTTACAAGGCAAAACAAATATGCAAGATATCATTATGAATGAATACAGTTGGTATGAAGAAAACGAAATAACTTTGTATACAAATGAAAAAGTTCAAAGTATTAACCGAGAAGAAAAAATTATTATTACAGAAAAGAATCGTACTCTTACATATGACAAACTCATTATCGCAACAGGTTCTAGTGCTTTTATTTTGCCTGTAGAAGGTGCCACTCTCCCTGGTGTAACAGGATTTCGAACAATTGAAGATACACAATTTATGATTGATACCGCTAATGAAAAGAAAAAGGCTGTTGTCATTGGTGGTGGGTTACTTGGTTTAGAAGCCGCAAGAGGTCTTATTGACTTAGGGATGGACGTACATGTTGTTCATTTAATGCCAAACTTAATGGAGCAACAACTAGATACGAAAGCAGCTTCTCTATTACGCGAAGATTTAGAAGCGCAAGGCATGAAATTTCTAATGGAAAAGAAAACTGTAAAAATTCTTGGTACAGACCATGTTGAGGGCATTCAATTTGAAGATGGTGAAGTTGTAGATTGTGATTTAATCGTAATGGCTGTCGGAATACGCCCAAATACGCAAATAGCAAAAGATGCTGGTTTAATTGTAAATCGCGGTATTGTAGTCAATGACTATATGCTAACAAATGATGAGTCCATTTATGCAGTTGGAGAATGTGCAGAGCATGACGGTATCGCATATGGACTTGTTGCTCCTCTTTATGAACAAGGTGCGATACTAGCAAAACATATAACAAATTTACAAACTGATGGATATTCGGGCAGTATCGTCGGTACGCAATTAAAAGTTGCAGGTTGTGATTTATTCTCTGCTGGCCAAATTTATGAAGATGATCAAACGAAAGCAATATCAATCTTTGATGAATGTAAACGTTCCTATAAAAAAGTATTAATTCGTGATAATAAAGTCGTCGGTATCGTTTTATATGGTGACACAGCTGACGGTACACGTCTCTTTAGCATGTTAAAGAAGGAAGAAGATATACAAGAATATACACCAGCTTCCCTTCTTCACAAAGCTGGTGAAGAAAGTGAATTTGACGTTGCTACAATGAGTGCGGATGACACGATTTGTGGATGTAATGGTGTTACGAAAGGTTCAATCGTTCACGCCATTTTAGAACAAGAGTTAACGACTTTTGAAGAAGTTAAAGGCTGTACGAAAGCCGCAGGTTCTTGTGGTAAATGTCGTCCACTTGTGGAACAAGTTTTATCTCATACACTTGGAGATGCTTTTGATGCCTCAGCGCAATCTGCCGGTATGTGTGGATGTACACCTTTATCCCGTGATGAAGTCGTAGCAGCCATTCACGAGAAAGGCTTAAAATCTCCAAAAGAAGTACGAAATGTTCTTGGTTTTGCACATGAAGACGGCTGTTCGAAATGCCGCCCTGCTTTAAACTACTATTTACGTATGGCGATTCCAGAAGAATATGAAGATGATAAATCGTCCCGTTTCGTTAATGAAAGAATGAATGGTAACATCCAGCACGATGGTACATTCTCTGTTATTCCACGTATGTACGGAGGCGTTACAACAGCTGATGATTTAATGAAAATTGCTGAAGTTGCGAAAAAGTACGATGTTCCTCTTGTGAAAATTACAGGTGCAAGCCGAATCGGCTTATATGGTGTTAAGAAACAAGATTTACCTAACATATGGGCTGACTTACATATGACTTCGGGATATGCATATTCAAAATCGCTTCGTAATGTAAAATCATGTGTTGGTTCTCGCTTCTGCCGTTTCGGTACGAAAGATTCATTAGGACTTGGTATGCTCCTTGAACAATCATTAGAAATGGTAGATACACCTCATAAAATGAAGATGGGTGTAACGGGCTGTCCGCGTAACTGTGCGGAAGTACTGACGAAAGATTTTGGCGTTGTTTGTGTCGAAAATGGATACCAACTTTATATTGGCGGAAATGGTGGTACAGAAGTACGTGAAGCTGATTTTGTAATGATTGTCCCTACTGAAGATGATGTCCTTCGCATCGCTGCAGCTTACATGCAATATTATCGTGAAACTGGTATTTACGGAGAGCGTACCGCCTACTGGACAGAACGTTTAGGCTTCGATCACATAAAAGAAATACTACAAGATGCAAGTATGGTTACTACGTTAAATGAACGTTTCCAAACAGCTCGTAGAACATATACGGAAGCATGGGGACAAGCACTAGAAACGAAATCATTAAAAGCGATGTATGAAGTAGAAACTGTGAAATAAGGAGCTGTGATCTAAATGATACACACGAAAGAAAAAATAAAAGTTATGCGTGCGGAAGATCTTGCTATTCAAATCGGTAAAGAAGTGCAAATGAAAGGTATGTCTATCGCCCTATTCCGCCTTTCAAATGGCGATATTCGAGCTGTAGAAAATCGTTGTCCTCATAAAAACGGACCGTTAGCAGAAGGGATTGTGTCTGGAGAATTCGTCTTTTGTCCACTGCATGATTGGAAAATCTCACTACTAACAGGTGAAGTTCAAAAACCTGATGACGGCTGTATTCAAACATACGAAGTAGAAGTTATTGACGGTGACATTTATTTATACATGTAATTTTCGAAAGGAAGCCTCCTCTGGCTTCCTTTTAAATAAAAATTGATGAGGTGCAATTATGAACGGATATGTATATTTAGTTGGTGCAGGACCAGGTGATGAAGGGCTTATTACAAAAAAAGCGATAGAGTGTTTAAAACGTGCAGATATTGTTTTATATGACCGTTTACTAAACCCTTTCTTTCTTAGCTATACAAAACAAACATGTGAACTTATGTATTGCGGAAAAATGCCAAAGAATCATATTATGCGACAAGAAATAATTAACGCACACCTTCTTCAATTTGCGAAAGAGGGCAAAATTGTTGTCCGATTAAAAGGCGGAGATCCATCTATTTTTGGCCGTGTTGGTGAAGAAGCAGAAACTTTAACAGCAGCAAATATTCCATATGAAATTGTACCAGGCATTACATCTAGCATCGCCGCTAGTAGCTATGCAGGTATTCCCCTCACCCACCGTGACTACAGTAATAGTGTCACTTTATTAACCGGACATGCAAAAGGTCCCTTAACCGATCATGGAAAATATAATTCATCTCACAATAGCGACACGATTGCCTACTACATGGGTATAAAAAACTTACCTACAATTTGTGAAAACTTACTACAAGCAGGAAAAAAAGAAGATACGCCAGTAGCAGTCATTGAATGGGGTACAACTGGTAAACAGCGCGTTGTCACAGGGACACTGTCTACCATTGTTTCTATTGTCAAAAACGAAAATATTTCTAATCCTTCTATGACAATTGTTGGTG
The DNA here is from genome assembly GCF_051916885.1 of Bacillus cereus group sp. MYBK14-1. NCBI lineage: Bacteria > Bacillati > Bacillota > Bacilli > Caryophanales > Bacillaceae > Bacillus > Bacillus cereus group sp. MYBK14-1. The sequence continues at coordinate 57,911 of NZ_JBQAHM010000002.1, forward strand.
ATGTTGTTACTTTGCGGAATCAAATCTCTTGGAAAGAACGTAAACCATTGCACGGCAAGAAAGTTTTATTTGCAGCTGCAACAAATAAAAAAAGCGCAATAAAGCAAAAGTTACAAGAGTCCGGTGCAGAAATATATCAAATTCCAACTTTCAAAAAGAAAGAATACACAGTAACCTCTGAACAAATCAATAAGATTTTTAACGTCGATCGTCTTGTATTTTGTTCCGCTGACAGTGTAGACATCTTAATGCAATCATGCAGTAAATATCATAAAGATATTCGTTCCTTACAGGCAGAACTTCAGTATATGAACCTTTCTATTCAAGAAAAGCTCATGCAATATGGATTGTTCAGTAAACCTGCGCAATTTTCTTCGAATTCAACGATTTATTTAGGACGAAACATTAACCGAATTGCTGTTATTCAAGAAAAAATTGGTGCTGGTTCCTATATGATGACTCATGAGTACACAATTGATCATCGCTTCGATGAAATTCATTCACGTATTCTTTCTGAATTCTCATGGGATAGCATTGTATTTGAAGGTCGCGCTTCTATTGATACGTTTCTAGCAGAAATAAAACGCCTTGGCTTTATCAATATTCTTACTCTCCCATTCTCGTATACCGACGTTCCAACTTTACACTATGCAAATAAAGTTGGGTTTCATAACGTAGATCATCAATTACAAGAAACTCTTATGAAGAAAGACATGGTGAGACAATGAAAGGAATTGTATATGTTGGACATGGAAGCCGGCTACAAGAAGGTAATGAACAATTCATTCAATTTATTCAATCTGTTATGAAAGAGCGAAACGAAAGAATTCAAAAAATAGCTTTTCTAGAACTAACGACACCTACTATTTCGGATGCAGTTACAGAAACGATAATAGAGGGAGTAACTGAAATAATGATTGTACCTGTTTTATTATTTGCAGCAGCTCACTATAAACGTGATATTCCTTTGGAGATAGCGAAAATGAAAAATCAATATCCACATATCTCATTTTCAGTTGTACAACCTTTTAGTACGCATCCGCATATGGTTGAACTTGTAGTGAAAAGAATACGTGAAACTATGCCAATGCAAGGTAGTAGTGTTTTACTCGTAGGGAGAGGTAGTAGTGATTTTCAGCCGATACATGAGTTACAACAAATCGGAGCAGCTGTCGAACAAAAACTCAGTCTACCAGTATCATGCTCCTTTTTAACGAAAGGAACGCCCTCTTTTACTGCTGAGCTAAAGACTATAACATCAACTGCATCCCATGTATATGTCATGCCCTACCTTCTCTTTACCGGATTATTGCTTCAAAAAATTAAGTTGTATACAAAAAAATACGATCACGTGACGACTTGTAATTGCCTACAGTTTGATACATATATGAAATTAACATTGTTAGAACGAATGGAGGAATGCATATATGTATAACATGTACCCCCTTATGTTTAATCTGCAAAATAAAGTGGTCGTTATCATTGGTGGAGGTAAAATTGCATATCGAAAAGCGTCTGGATTAAAAGATACAGGCGCTTTCGTCACCGTTATTAGCCCCGAGATTTGCGAGGAAATGAAAGAGCTTCCTTATATTACTTGGAAGCAAAAAACTTTTAGTAATGATGATATTAAAGATGCTCATCTAATTTATGCAGCTACAAATCAACATGCTGTAAATATGATGGTCAAACAGGCCGCTCATGATTTCCAGTGGGTTAACGTTGTAAGTGATGGTACAGCATCATCGTTTCACACACCTGGCGTTATACGAAATGATGAATATGTTGTCACTATTTCGACTTCAGGTAAGGACCCATCGTTTACGAAGCGTATGAAACAGGAATTAACTTCTGTCCTTCCTAAACTTATAAAAAGACTTTCTCGTACTCATAAAATGTAATCTATCACTTAGCTAAAATAGGAATTAACTGTGAACAAACGTTTTTTAGAGGCGTTTGTTCTTTTTGCTTTAGTTTCGTTTTTTAGGATCAGACAAACAATTGGACAAGAATCTGTGAAGAAAAATAACGGCAACAATTACGGACAAAAAAGCAGTTGCTTGAGAGCAACTGCTTCAATACAGGTTTTATATTGGATATTCATTCAACCAAATTAGCGCTTGTTCATAATCATCAAAAAATCTCATAGATTCTTTCGTATTAGATTGTTGTAAATAATCCATTATCTCCCCCTCTTCAAGGAGAAATGCAATTGCCTTACTGTTATTCAAAATGATTTCATTGAAGAACTTCTCTTTCCATACTTTTTGAACAGAAAAATGATTTGGCGTGTATCCTTTTCTATCCACCAACAATTTGTATTTCCGCCCTTCAGAAATGAATTGCTGACAAACCTGCTCAAAACCATTAAACCATTCATACACATCATCTGTTTTTATATTGCCAACTAGATGGGTAACAATTATATCTCCTGAAACTGTTGTGCTGATATTCTGTTTACTCAACTTGGAATCCCCCTTAGTTACAATTTTGCGGAAAAACCGCATAAAATCAATAAAGAAAAATTTCTTACTTGACACTCCCACCCCACCGCTATCAAACTAAGCTCATGTAACGTCAATTATAAGCGAAATTGTGTCTTTTTTCGCTAAGCTACTTGATTATCAGACATGGTACAATTGTAAACGATACCCAATATATCATAGACTGTTTTCTTCTCATATCTATGGGATTTCCGCCATCATTTACCGCCTCAAATCTATTCGTTTTAACACGTATATTCAAAACAAAATATATGACAAATAAATAACGACAGTTACTGTAATAATGCTGAAAAGTGTTGAAAATAAAACGATTTGTGCATGTAATTCAGGCTCTATTTGATATTCCATAGCAATGGTTGATGTATTTCTTGAAGTAGGAAAAGAACTTGCAATAAATAATGATTGTGCAACAATACCATCGATGTTTAGTATGTATATTACGGCAAGTGCTAATAATGGTCCCATCAGTAACCTTCCAATTAAAGCCCATGTTATGACTCGATGGAAAAAATTAAGCTTAATGTTGGATAATTGTGCCCCTAGCAATATGAGTGCTATTGCAACAAAACCATTCGCAAGCTGATTAAGAGGAATAAAGATAGAATTAGGTATTTGAATTGTAAAAGATTGAAAGAAAACCCCTAATACGAGTGCATGAAATACAGGCAGTCTTAGAAATGATTGAATAATACCTCCGATTGTTTTTGTTGCTGATAGTAAGTTATATATCCCATATGAATAAGTTAAAAGATTCTGGAAAATAACAATAAAAATTTGAATGGAAACCCCCACTGGATTGTGACTGAAAATCAATTGACTTACTGGTAACCCATAATTACCGGAATTCATTAACGAAATGCTATTTTTTAGAGCTGCACTTTCTCCTTTTTCTAACTTTAATATTTTTGAAATGAAATGACTTACTATGATCAGACTCAGACTATAAAGCATTAAATAGTATATTATCTGGAGCAACAAACCTGTTTCTATACGAATATCATATATATTCACAAATACAGCCGCTGGCATTAAGCAATAAGTAATAAGTGTAGATAGCTGCTTTAAGTTAAATTGGAACTTTCTTTGTAAGATTGCACCAATTAGCATCAATATTAATATCGGTAATATTACGTCTAATATAATAAATACAAACATTTAAAACCTCATTCTAAATATATTTTAGTTGGATTAAACGCTTTACTAAATGTGGACACATTTCATTCATCGGAAAACACCCTTAGTTCTCAATAATCAGAAAACTGAAATCGATAATATGAAAATGCTCATCAAAAATTCTTATTTCATTTCCCTCCCCTCCCCTCTCTTTTCTTTAACATATCAAATATAACTCATAAAGAAAATTATGGATTATTTATACAAATTCATAATTTTATCTTATTGAACTAAACTGTATTCTTTAGTGTAGTACTTTTTTCACAATATCCGTTAGCCTTACCAAAAAATTTGGCCCTAAAAAAATCTGATACTGCAGTTACTATGCGAAGAATACTTACATCAATCCCATACTTGTCGCTTAAACCACCTAACACACCTGATACTTGTTTATCTTGAGTGGACTTATATTTTTTTCATCTAAACATCCCGATTCAATTAAATATTTGCATTCTAAAAATGAGTTCGATTTTTAGAATAGATTTAAGATTTCCTTCACTAATCTACCCTTTAAATGAATAACTTTTGACTTCTATATTTTAAAATAAAATTCCATAAGCCTTCTGTTTTTCATTTTAAAAACACATTCTTATAGAAAACAAGCGTTTATTGAGATATCAATAAAAACATGTTGAAGCCTATTACTAAAAGAACCATCCCAATATACTTTGGGATGGTTCTTTTTCCTTATTAATGATTCTTTAACATCACTAACAATTTCTCTTGGCTATACATCCATACTGTAATGATTAAACAAGCAAGTGCGACTTCTGATAGCGCCATAAATCCAATTGCATAATGACCTGTTAATTGGAATAGTAATGTTAAAATTAGCGGTGGGAAGAATCCTCCTAGTCCACCTAAAGCTGATACGAGACCATTTACAATACCAGCTTGTTCTAAGAAATACATTGGAACGAGTTTGAAGATTGTACCATTACCAATCCCTGCACAAAATGCTACTAGTAAGCAACCAAATGTATACACGTTCATACTTGGCATAAACGATAAAATAATACCTGAAAGTGTTAAACCGATAAATACGAAGATTAATATTTTAAATGGATTAAACTTATCACCGAGCCAACCACCAATCGGGCGCATAATTGTTGCGAGTACGATGAATCCGGCTGTCCGCATACCTGCATCTACTTTCTCTAATCCGAAGTGAGATACTAGAAAGTTTGGTAAGTATACTGTAAATGCGACAAATGATCCGAATGTTAAAAAGTAAAAGATACATAAAAACCAAAGTTTCTCATTTTTATATACACCTTTTATTTGTTCCATTAGTGGTGTATTCACTTTTTTCTCCTTACGATCACCTAATAAAAAGTTCATAAGTGCAAACGCTGCAAGTAAAACTAAATAACATTGTACTGTCGTTCTCCAGCCAACTGAAGTTGCAATGACAGGTGCTAAAAACGAAGTAATTGCTGTTCCGGCGTTACCGACACCGTAAATACCATTTACAAAACCGTGACTCTCTTTCGGAAAGTATTTTGGTAAAGAAGTTACTCCTACAGAGAATACAGCACCACCGATTCCTACAAATAATCCACCAATAATTAAATCCATCATAGAATTGGCAACACTAATATAAAAAACAGGAAATAATAATAGAATAAAACTAATAAAGAATAATTTTCTTGCTCCGAAACGATTCGTCCAATAACCAATTGGAATACGAAGAATAGAGCCTAAAATAACAGGTACTGCTGTGACCATAGAAATTTGTCCCGCAGTTAATGGAATATCCGCTTTAATATAAGGCATTAATGATGATAAAATGACCCATACCATAAAACCGATAATTAGATTAGAAGTTTGTAAACTTAATTGAAAATTAGGACTTTTCATCCTGTTCCCTCCTATGTATGCATAGTTATATTCATTCTCTCCAGCCTAATCACGTCCTAACATGATTAGGCTGAAAAGAATCAACCACCACTTACTGGCGGAATCATTGCTACGATATCGCCAGTTTGAATGATGTCATTCTCATTTGCATACTCTTCATTTATCGCGACCATAATCTCGTTTGAAATTGCTATGTTGTATTTCTTAATGAGTACTTCCTTCAGCTTCGCAACTGTAATATTTTCACAATCTATGTGCAATGACGACTTACTTACTTCTTCCTGTAAATGTGCAAATAATAGCACTTCAATCATATTCTCATCTCCTTTCTAGGCTCACCATTTGCATATGTTACCCTCTCTAACTGATCACCTATCCATGACTCACCATCTTCCCAAAACTCTTTCTTCCAAATTGGAACAATTTGTTTAATACGCTCCATAATATATTCGTTCGCCTCATAGGCAGCTTTCCGGTGTGGTGTAGAAACAGCAACGACAACAGCAAGATCAGAAATTTGTAATGTACCAATGCGATGTGTAATAGCGACATATATCCCCGGCCAATTCTCTCCTACTTCAGTGCCAATTCTCTCAAGCTGTTTCTCCGCCATTGTCTTATAAGCTACATACTCTAAACAAAGTGTACGTCGACCTTTCGTAAATTCTCTAACAGTACCAATAAAAGTAGTAACCGCACCACACTCACGACGAATTACTTTGTTTGTAACTTCTTCAATTGAAATAGGTGTATCAATTACTTCATAATACGTATGTGTCATTTTGCACCTCTTATCTTTATATAAGTTAGCAACCTATTTTTCTATTACTTGTATGATCGAAGCGACTCTTCCCACGGCCACTCACTTCCGTTGTTTGATTCTAATAACAGTACCGAAACAGTAATTCCAGCTTTAAATCCTCTCGTTCCCCCTGGCAAAACGATAAATGCATTCGCTTCTGCAAGTGAAGAAATTGCGCTAGATTTATCTAAACCAACTGGTGTAACTTGTAATTGCCCATCTACAATTTCCACTCTCCCTCTTACAAAACGAGTAAATGGGTTTGCTTTCGGAAAGTCTTTTTGTAAAATTGCCTCTGCACGATATATGTGCGAATCTTCCCTATGCAAGTATTTTCCAATCACTGGTCTAACATATAATTCACAACCGACATAACAAGCAGAAGGATTACCAGATAGACCAAATAGTAATTTTCCTTCTACCTCAGCTACAGTTGTCACACTTCCTGGTCGCATCGCTATTTTGTCAAAAAGTACATTAGCTCGTAATCTCTCATAGATGGCAGGTAAATAGTCATAGTCTCCTACTGAAACACCACCAGTTGTAATTAATATATCAACTTCTTTTATCGCCTTTTTTACAGTGTTATAACACGTCTCAAAATCGTCAGCGAATTGCCCATAATACTGTACAATCCCCCCTGCTCGTTCAATTTGAGCAGCTATCATATAGGAGTTACTATTTCGAATCTTCCCTGGCTTTAATTTTTCATGTACTTCAAGCAGTTCGCTACCCGTCGTTACAATTCCAATCACTGGTTGTTTTATAACATATACCGTACTATAACCAAACGTAGCAAGAAGTGCTGCTACTCCAGGATTAATAACAGTCCCTTCTTTCACAAGGATAGTATTTTGTTTTACATCTTCACCTTTAAAAGAAATGTTATCACCGGCTGTGAAACAGCGTTTTAATGTCATATAAGTCTTTTCGTTTTTTTCAAATCCTTCCGTTAGTTCTAACATAACAACCGCATTACACCCTCTCGGAATTGCGGCTCCTGTCATAATACGGACAGCTTGAAATGCTTTCACTTCTTCTGTAAAAACAACCCCTGCTCCAATTTCACCAATTACTTCAAACTGAATAGGGTTACTACTACTTGCTTCTTTCGTATCTTCTGATCGAATCGCAAACCCGTCGTACGGAGAGCGATCAAAATGCGGGACATCATGATCTGCAATAACATCTTCTCCAAGCGTTCTTCCGTAACTTTCTATAAGAGAAACCTCTTCTGTTTCACCTTGATGAGCATATTTCATTACTCGTGCAACTGCTTCTGCCACTGGAATCGGTATACGTTTTGCTATTTTCACATCATTTGTCCCATGAATAAATGCCCTACCGTCTGTAAATAAAACGAAACGATATTCATCAATTAGAAATGATAGTAAGTACGGCGTTTTTTGGACATGTACAATTTTTTGTAATCTTTTTTGGATTTCGTTTAAATTTAGAACTCTCTTTATTCCTGAACGGATTTGAACTGTATTCCGTCCGCATAGCACCTCCGTTTTCACCTGTGATTCAAATGTTAAACTTGGGTACGTACGTGTATTTCCGCAAGATGGACATGTACTTTTTTTCTGTTTATTTACTTTTAATGAGAGAAATTGATTGTTCCAAATATCAAATGATAACATTGTTCCTCGTAGCGTCTCGAAATCATCCACCAATATTTTCATTGCTTCTGTCACTTGGTGAGCAACAACCATCTGTACAGCTGGCTGAATAATTCCCGCTGTATCACATGTTGCACCGCCCATCGGATGATCCATTAAGCAGCGAAAACATGGTGTTTTTCCTGGAAGACTTGTATACGTTACACCGTAACTTCCAACGCATCCACCGTATATCCAAGGTATATTTTCTTTTTGTGAAATATCATTTATAAGTAGGCGCGTATCGAAGTTGTCAGTGGCATCTATAATGAGATCCACTTCTTTTGTTAACTCTTCTATTTCTTGCATTGTGACATCCATTACAACTGGTACAATTTCCACTTCAGAATTAATCTTTCTTACATGTTCTGCCGCTGCAATTGCTTTTGGTTTGCATTGTTTTGCATCTTCTTCTGTATATAACTGTTGCCGTTGTAAATTACTCCATTCGACATAGTCACGATCGGCAATTGTCAATTTCCCAATTCCCATCCTAGCGAGTGCTTCTGCATTCGCAGCCCCTAGTGCACCCGCACCGATTAGGAGCACATGCTTTTCTCTTATTTTTCTTTGTCCCATTTCACCAATTCCAGAAAACAACACTTGTCTTGAATAACGCTCTTGCATAAGAAATCCTCCTTTCACTATCCACCAATGTAAGACATTTCAACTTTTGGACGTTTACTTGCACTCTCAACCGTTCTTTCATCTGAATATCGATCTGTTCTATATCGCCATGTATGTTGTAAAATTTTTAATAGTGAGGCATCAGAAATATTTTCTCGAAGAAGCGTTCGCAAATCCGTTCCTTTTTCTCCAAATAGGCACGTAAAAAACTTACCATCTGCCGAAATACGTGCTCTCGTACAAGAAGAACAAAATGACTCAGAAACAGAAGTAATAAATCCCACTTCTGCATTACTCCCTACATATCGATACAATTTCGCAACCTCTCCAAAGTAACGAGGCTGAGCGGGCTCAATTGGATATACACGATTAATTTTCTCTATTAATTGTTCCTTCGTAATAACTTGTTCAAAGTTCCAGCCGTTTGTACTGCCCACATCCATAAACTCTATAAAACGGAGCTGAATTTCTTGTTCTTTAAAATAACGAGCCATATGAAGAATTTGACTATCATTCATTCCTTTTTTTACGACCATATTTACCTTTACTTCTAACCCTACCTTCTTTGCTTCTTCAATTCCTTTTAATACAGGTTTTGTGCTTACATTTCGTCCATTAATTTTTTTGAAGACATAATCCTCTATCGCATCTAAACTAATATTTACACGCTTTAATCCCACTTCTTTTAACGCCTTAGCTTGTTTTGCTAAATGAATTCCGTTTGTTGTGAGTCCAATATCTTGTAAGCCTTCTAGATTTGTAAGTCTTGCAATTAACGTCGATAAGTCTTTACGCAATAAAGGTTCACCGCCAGTAAGCCTAATTTTATTAACTCCCATACTTATAAATAATCTCGCTAACCTTTCTATTTCATCGAACGTTAATAAAAGCTCTTCCTTTAAAAAAGCGTAATCAGGTCCGAACACTTCAGCAGGCATACAGTATGTACACCTAAAATTACAACGATCAATAACTGAAATACGTAAATCTTGAAGTGGCCGCTTTAAAGAATCTTTTATGTTCTCGTGCATCTCTATCCCTTCTTTTCTGCTGCAATCCTTAGTAAGCTTTCATTTTTTTATTTGCCTTTATTATAAAAAAGAAGCTACATATTCAATGTGACTTTTCTCACATCACTTTCCCCATTCAAAAACTTTTCACAAATCCGTTCGTATTTTGTTCACATCTTCAGGCCATACTCTTTACGGTCATTGAAATTTTACATTATTTTTAAAATAGCTCTTGCATTTTCATCATATTTACACTCAAAATAGAAAATGTATTGCTTATAAGAAGAAAGGTGATTGCTGTGGCAAACAGTATGACATTATCTCAAGATTTAAAAGAATTACTTGCATCTGTTGAATATAAAATGCAAATTAAAAAAGGTAGTTTTATTTTTCAGGAAGGTATGGAGGCAACCGAACTCTATATCATCCACTCAGGAAAAGTACAAATTAGTAAACTTAGTGCTGACGGACAAGAACTAACACTTCGAATTTGTTCGGCATACGACATTATTGGAGAATTAACATTGTTCACGGATAATGCGAAGTATTTATTAAATTCAAAATGCCTTGAAGATGTTGAAGTAGGCGTTATAAAGCGTGAAGCGTTAGAAAAAGAATTACTCCAAAAACCAGCTCTTGTATTTGAATTTATGAAATGGATTAGTGAACATTTAAGAAGAATGCAAACGAAGTTCCGAGATTTAGTATTACATGGCAAAAAAGGTGCCCTATATTCTACTCTCATACGAATGACAAATAGTTATGGTGTTTTAAAGGAAAATGGTATTCTCATCGATTTACCATTAACGAATCAAGAACTTGCTAATTTCTGTGCAACTTCACGTGAAAGTGTAAATCGAATGTTAAATGAATTAAAAAAGCAAGGTACAATTTCTATTCATAAAGGAAAGATTACAATACACGATTTACAATTTTTAAAATGTGAAATTGCTTGTGAAGATTGTTCTACTTCTGTTTGTAGTATTGATTAGCGTCTTATTTAGATACTTATACCTACAAAGAAAGCCGAGGTCTCCAATTAGATCTCGGCTTTCTTTATAAATTACGAAACATATAAAACTAAATTATTTTTTCAGCTCATTAGGAATACGTCTTCTGTAAATTACATAGCTACGGCTTATATATTTAATTGGGGCACTAAATACGTGTACCAGTCTAGTAAATGGCCATACTGCGAAAAGCCCCATTCCCGCAAGAATATGAATTTTAAACCATACTGGTACTTCCATCATATATTCAACTTTCGGTTGGAAAATAAAGAGACTTCGGAACCAAGGGCCAATTGTTGTACGATAATCAAATCCTTTTGAATCGATATTTAAAAATGTTGAAGAAAGTCCTGCTAGCATTACGATAAGTAATAAAATAAGCGCAATATAATCTCCCTTTGTACTCGTTGCAATGATACGTTTTACAGTTACGCGGCGGTACGTTAATATAATTAAACCGATGATAGAAGCAACACCTGCCGGAAGCCCAAAACTAATTGCTACTACATGATACATATGCTCAGAAATACCTATTGAACGGTATACAGCTTCTGGAATTAAAATCCCCATAACATGACCGCCAATTACGAACATAATCCCAAAGTGGAATAATAGACTTCCGATTCGGAGCATTTTCTTTTCTAATAGTTCACTAGATTTTGATGTCCATCCAAATTGATCATAGTTGTATCTAAAAATATGTCCACCGATAAAGATTGCAAAAATGATATAGGGAAACAATACCCATAGAAATTGATCCATCATTTTAACAACTCTCCTTTCTAATTTGTCTGTACACCCCATGTATCGATAGCGAGTAGAACAGCCGCAAGAATTGGTTCATACATACTACCTGCTTCTTTTAACTGAACGTGTAATGCTTGTATGTTCTCCTTGTATTTACTCATAATTGGTTCACTGTCTTGCTCATTTGCATTTGCAAAAAACTCAAGCAATAGCGGTAAATAATCAGGTAATTCTTTATCTGTTACTTCAAAACCTGATTTTTTATAATGCTGCTTTAACTCTAGTAATTCAATCCCTCTTTCTCTTTGTTCACCAGTGTTCATATACGTTAAATACATATTCGTCTTTTTACCAAAATCAAATGTATATACGTAACCATCAATGAGTTGATCGTTCGTTTTATTTAGCGCTTGTTTTATAAATGCTGTAAGTGAAGCTTTAACATCGTCCTGTTCAATCGCTTCCATCTCTTCTTGTAATTCAGTTAAAGTTTCTCTCCACCCGATTTCTGGGTAGGAAAGAAGAAATGAAGAACATGAAAAAGCAGTTTGTAAACTTTGTTTCATATTTTTCCGCCCCCATTATTTAAGAAATTGTCATACAAGAGCCTGGACCACCTGCGAATGATAAACCACAGCTTCCTTGTTCACTATATAAATCTGCAACTTGTTCTCTGTGAGATGTCGGGATAACAAAACGATCTTTATATTTTGCGATAGCAAGAAGACGATACATATCTTCTACATCCTGTTTCGTTAAGCCAAGTTCTTTTAATACAGCTTCATTTGGTTCTTTATTAATTTGCATTGCTCTCATATGCGTTCGCATAACAGCCATTTTTTTCAATGTAAGACGAATATGTGATTCATCTCCTGCAGTGAGTAAATTCGCTAAATATTGAATTGGAATACGCATATTATCAATAGCAGGGAAAATCTCTTCTGCTTGCCAGTTACTACCTTTTCCCTCCACCATATTCATAATTGGGCTAAGCGGCGGGATATACCAAACCATTGGCATTGTACGATACTCTGGGTGAAGAGGTAGAGCAATTTTCCAATCGATAATCATTTTATAGATTGGTGACTGTTGTGCCGCTTTAATCCATTCTTCAGGAATGCCTTGTTTTTTCGCTTCAGCTGCCACTTCTGGATCATTTGGATCTAGGAAAACAGTAAGCTGAGATTCATATAAATCTTTTTCGTCTTCAACAGACGCTGCTTCTTTTACTTTATCAGCGTCATATAGCATTACCCCAATATATCTGATACGTCCTACACATGTTTCTGAACAAATTGTTGGCATACCAGCCTCAATACGTGGGAAACACATTGTACATTTTTCAGCTTTATTCGTTTGCCAGTTAAAATACACTTTTTTATATGGACAAGATGATACGCAGAATCTCCAAGCACGACATGCATTTTGATCCACAAGTACAATCCCGTCTTCTTCACGTTTATACATTGCACCAGATGGACAAGATGATACGCACGATGGATTCATACAATGTTCGCATATGCGTGGTAAATACATCATAAAGACGTTTTCAAAATCTGTTTTAATTTCTTCTTCCATTTTCTTTACGTTCGGATCTTGTAATCCTGTTATATGTCCGCCTGCTAAATCGTCCTCCCAGTTTGGACCCCATTCAATTTTGTCGATAAATTCGCCTGTAATTGCTGATTTCGGACGAGCAACTGGTTGATGTTTACGCTGTGGGCTATTTGTTAATGTTTCATAATCATAATTCCAAGGTTCAAAGTAATCATCAATTGTTGGTTGATCTGGATTGTGGAAAATGTTCATAAGACGTTTCATTTTCGAACCAGATTTCAGCTGAATTTCACCATTTTTCAATTCCCAGCCGCCTTTATATTTATCCTGATCTTCCCATTGTTTCGGATAACCAATTCCAGGTTTTGTTTCTACGTTATTGAAGTACATATATTCAGCACCTGGACGATTTGTCCAGGTGTTTTTGCACGTTACGCTACAAGTATGGCAGCCGATGCATTTATCTAGGTTCATTACCATTCCGACTTGTGCTTTAATCTTCAAGCCAATCTACCTCCTTCAGTTTGCGAATTACAACGTTTAAATCGCGCTGGTTCCCAGTCGGACCATAATAGTTAAATCCATAACTTAATTGACCGTATCCACCAATCATATGTGTCGGTTTTACGTGAATTCGAGTTGGACTATTATGCGTTCCCCCGCGGTTACTTGTTAATTTCGTACCAGGTACGTTAATGTGACGATCTTGCGCATGGTGCATAAATGCCATTCCTCTCGGTATACGATGCGTTACAACAGCACGCGCTACAACAACACCGTTACGATTAAAGCACTCAATCCAATCATTATCTGCAACACCCGCTTCAGCAGCGTCCTCTTTATTCATCCAAACAGTTGGACCACCTCTAAATAGCGTTAACATCGGTAATGAATCGAAGTACATACTATGAATCGACCACTTATTATGCGGTGTTAAATAGTTTAGTGTAATCTCTTTCCCTTCTACTTCGGGCCGTGATTTACGGAACGGTTTATGTTGCAGAATTGGTTTAAATGTTGCCATCGTTTCACCAAATTCTTTCATCATGTCATGGTCTAAGTAGAAAGATTGTCGACCAGTTATCGTTCTCCAAGGGATAAGACGTTCCACATTTGTTGTAAATGGTGAGTAACGGCGTCCACCTTTTTCAGAACCTGTGAAGGCTGGAGAAGTAATTACTGTTTTTGGCTGTGCTGTAATTTGTTCAAATGTGAAGCATTCTTCTTCACGTTCTTCTGCTAAATCACGTAGTTTTAAATCCGTTTGTTTTTCAAGTGCTTCCCATGCTTTTACAGCCATATGACCATTTGTTGTAGAAGAAAGTGTTAATACTGCCTCAGCAGCATTTATTGCTTCTTTAATGTCTGGGCAACCTTTCGCAATAGTATCCGTTCGAACAACTCCTAATTTGCTCTTTAATTGCTCATACTCTTTTTCTGCTGACCAAGAGATCCCTTTCGTACCAATCGGTTGTTTTCCGGCATTTGGTCCAAGTGCTGTCATTTTGTCATAAATCGTTTTATAATCCCTTTCAACAACATGAATTTGTGGCATCGTTTTACCCGGGATTGGTTCACATTCACCTTTACTCCAATCTTTAATCTTGCCAAGTGGTTGCGCTAATTCTTGCGGTGTATCATGAAGAAGTGGTGTTGCAACAACTTCTTTCATTGGTTCAAGATCTATTTTCTTCGCTAAATCTGACACAGCTTTAGAAAGTGAAGTGAAAATATTCCAGTCAGAGCGTGCTTCCCACGGTGAACCGATTGCTGGATTAAAAGGATGCACAAATGGATGCATATCTGTACTACTTAAATCATGTTTTTCGTACCAAGTTGAAGCTGGTAATACGATATCAGAATACAGTGCTGTTCCAGCCATACGGAAATCTAAATTAATGAGTAAATCAAGCTTCCCTTCTGGCGCTTCTTCATGCCACTTAATTTCTTCTGGTCGTAATGAATCACTGTCGTCATTCATTAACCCGTTTGTTGTACCTAATAAATGTTTTAAGAAATATTCATGTCCTTTACCAGAACTCGAAATTAAATTTGCACGCCATACGAATAAGTTGCGCGGGAAGTTGTTTTTGTTATCTGGATCTTCAATCGCAAATTTCAGTTCTTTTTCTTTTAATTTTTGTGCAACATATTTTCCGATTTCTTCTTGCGTTGTTGCACCAGCAGCAACAGCCTCCTTATATAATTCAATTCCATTTCTCTCAAATGTCGGATAAGAAGGTAACCAGCCAAGTCGTGCAGCTAATACGTTGTAATCACCATGATGTTGATAACGAGAGTTTCCTTCCACTGGTGATGCTAAAT
This sequence comes from Bacillus cereus group sp. MYBK14-1, assembly GCF_051916885.1. Lineage (NCBI taxonomy): Bacteria > Bacillati > Bacillota > Bacilli > Caryophanales > Bacillaceae > Bacillus > Bacillus cereus group sp. MYBK14-1. Next base: position 73,187 of record NZ_JBQAHM010000002.1, read on the forward strand.
GTCCAACAGGTGTATCTTCATAACGCCATTGATCTGTTACGAAATAGAAGAAGGATGTACCATTTTGTAATTTCGGTGGCCCTTGCCAATCTTTTGCCATCGCGATTGTTTGCCACCCTTCCGCTGGTCGTAATTTTTCTTGACCAACGTAATGCGCCCAACCACCGCCGTTTACTCCTTGTGCTCCGACGAGAAGTACAAGATTTAAAACTGCGCGATAAATCGTATCTGAGTTAAACCAATGGTTAATACCAGCTCCGACAATAATCATTGAGCGACCGTTCGTATCAACAGCATTTTGTGCGAACTCACGAGCGATTTGAATGATTAGCTCTCGTTTCACTCCTGTTATTTTCTCTTGCCATGCAGGTGTAAATGGTACATCATCATTGAAGTCTTTCTGTTCTTGTCCGCCGAGCCCTCGGTTCACACCGTAATTTGCTAACGTTAAGTCGTATACAGTTGTAACGAACACTTCGCCTTCTTCTGTCATAACCTTTTTCACTGGAATTGTACGTTCTAATACTTTGTTTCCATCATCAGAGAAGTACGGAATTTGTACAGTTCCAATCGATTCTTCCATTCCAAGTAAAGAAAGACGTGGATCAATCTTTTCACCTGTTTCTTCATCTTCTAAACGCAAGTTCCATTTCTTTTCGTTATCCCAACGTGAGCCCATTGTGCCATGAGGTGTTGCAAAATCATTCGTGTTCTCGTTCCAAAGAACAGGTTTCCATTCTCCTAACTTCGTTTCGCGTCCAATATCAGCAGCGTTTAAGAAACGATCAGCAACGAATTGATCTCCTTTTTGTTTCAATGTGACAAAGAAAGGAAAATCAGTATATTGCTTCGCATACTTTGTGAAATATTCCACTTGATTATCTACGTAAAACTCTTGTAAAATCACATGCCCCATTGCCATCGCAAGTGCACCATCTGTACCTTGTTTCACACTAATCCAATCATCCGCAAACTTTGTAGATTCAGCGAAGTCAGGACTGACAGAAACGACTTTCGTTCCTTTATATCGAACCTCTGCTAAAAAGTGAGCATCTGGTGTTCTCGTCATCGGTACATTTGAACCCCATGTCATAATGTAACCAGAGTTATACCAGTCACTACTTTCTGGTACATCTGTTTGATCACCCCAAATTTGCGGAGAAGCTGGTGGTAAATCTGCGTACCAATCATAGAAACTAAGCATTGGTCCACCCATAAGTTGCATAAAGCGACTACCAGCTGCATGACTTAACATCGACATAGCTGGAATTGGCGAGAAACCAACATTTCGGTCTGGACCGTATTTCAATACTGTGTATAGTAATGAAGCAGAAACAAGTTGTAACACTTCATCCCAATTCGCACGAATGAATCCCCCTTTACCACGCGCCTGCTTATACGTACGTGCTTTTTCAGGGTTTTCCACAATGCTTTTCCAAGCGCCTAATGGGGACTCGTTATTTTGTAATTCTTCTTGCCACATATTCCAAAGAACACCACGTACATACGGATATTTCACACGAAGCGGACTATAAATGTACCAAGAAAAACTCGCTCCACGTGGACATCCTCGTGGTTCAAAATCAGGCATGTCAGGACCTGTCGTTGGATAGTTAAGCTCCTGTCCTTCCCAAGTCACAATTCCATCTTTCACATATATATTCCAACTACATGAGCCAGTACAGTTTACGCCATGTGTAGAACGAATTACTTTATCATGCTGCCAACGCTTTCTGTACACATTTTCCCATTCGCGATCTTCATATGTTTCTTGTGTATGATTATCGTTATAACGATCTATTGGTGAAAAATATTTTAAACGTCTCATTAGTGCTGAAGGTTTTTTCTTCATACTGTTCACTCCTTTAATACGTCTCTCTTACATACCCTTACTATAAGAGAGGTTGTAAAATACAGATGTGACATTTCGCACAGTTCAAGAGATTGTCAAAAATTCAGTAGAAAATAAGTTTGTGAGAAAATCTTGTGTTCCGTTGTGAAGATTATGGTTAATCTTAATTATTAGGAGAATGGTATTTTGAGGTATCGACTATTTTGCAAAAGAAAAAGAGTTTTGATATTATTTCAAAACTGCCATAAGGAAAAGAGTATAAATTGTATGTAAAAATATTTTTCCCAATGTTATTATTTTATATCGAGTCTTATTTTACATAAAACTACAAATCATTATTTACTGTATTGCCCTTAGTTACGGAAACAATTATACTAGATGTAATTGAAATAAATAATCTGAATATTCTCAGAATTTAAGTTAGACCTTTACTATCTACATATAGAATTAGAAATATGTCCACTAAATTGATTAGAAAACGATAATAACATTAGGAGGATTACGATGCCCCAGCTTGATTCATTACATCCCACTGTAGAAAAAATAATCAATAATATTGAAAAAATAATGGTCGGAAAACGAAAAGAAACAATCTTAGCTTTGACAGCTCTCTTAGCTGAAGGTCATGTGCTATTAGAAGATGTTCCTGGTGTCGGGAAAACAATGCTAGTACGTGCTCTTTCTAAATCCATTGATGCTGATTATAAGCGAATTCAATTTACACCTGATTTATTGCCGTCAGATGTAACAGGAGTTTCTATTTATAATCCGAAAGAGCTCCAATTTGAGTTCAAGCCTGGACCAATTATGGGGAATTTTGTACTTGCTGATGAAATTAATCGTACATCTCCAAAGACACAATCTGCTTTACTTGAATGTATGGAAGAAGGCAATATTACAATAGATGGTATTACAAGACCTTTACCAAAGCCGTTCTTTGTCATGGCTACACAAAATCCGGTCGAATATGAAGGAACATATTCTCTACCAGAAGCTCAGCTCGATCGTTTCTTATTGAAACTAAAAATGGGATATCCTACACCAGAGGAAGAATTTGAAATTTTAAACCGGATGGAAAAAACAAATCCACTCTCTCAATTACAGACCATTACTACAATAGAAGAATTAATTTATTTACAACAAAACGTACGGGTAGTAAGTATGGACAAAGCAATTAAGCATTACATTGTAAAGCTTGTTAATCAGACTCGTACGTACAGTTCTATACAGTTAGGTGCAAGTCCACGTGGCTCGATTGCTTTAATGAAAGCTTCACAAGCTTATGCATTTATCCATGGCAGGAATTATGTTATTCCAGACGATGTTAAATTTTTAGCTCCTTACGTTTTAGCACATAGACTCATTCTAAAAATGGAAGCAAAATTTGAAGGAATAACAGGAGAACAAGTTATCGGAAAAATCGTTGCACGAACTACCGTGCCTACTCAAAGGACGATGAATCCTTGATGAAACGAATGCTACGAGCGCTATATCACGTTATGAAGTTATTGCTACTCCCTTTATGTCTAGTCTTAACATTTATGTACGCTATGCTTCAAGGAGGGTTTGTCAGTTGGTTTTTGTTTTACAGCATAATTCCCATTGCTCTTTATTCGCTACTACTCCCCTTCTACGCTTTACGGGACGCTGAAGTAAAACGAATAACAAACCAAAATGGATATGTAGTAGGAGAACAATTTGTAAGCACGATTACAATAAAAAGAAAACTTCCTTTCCCCTTACTTTATTTAGTTATAGAAGATGAACTGCCATCACAATTTATAAGTTGTAAACAAACAAAGATGAATAAGGTAGTACTCTTCCCAGGATTGAAACGAAATATTTCGTTTCAATATGTTATTGACACAATCCCTAGAGGCGAGCACACTTTTTCAAGCGTTCGTGTCAAAACCGGCGATTTATTCGGCATGATAGAGAAAGAAGTAACTTTTTCAGTTCCAGATACATTTTTAGTCTATCCCCAGTATGTAGATATAGCATATCGACAATTGGAAAATCATTTCGAACAAGGAGCGCTTTCAGCAAATATAAATTCAGCAAAAGACTCTACAATCTCTGTCGGTGTCAGAGACTATAAACCTGGTGATCGCTTTTCATGGATTGATTGGAAAGCAACTGCACGAACAAACAATATTATGACAAAAGAGTTTGAACAGCAGCGCAGCCATAATGTCATGATATTCATAGACAGAACCGAGTCTCCTCTATTCGAATCAGTCGTCACATTTACTGCCTCTATCGTAAGGACTGTCTTGAAACAAAATTCACCAGCATCATTCGTGTCTATCGGAAAAGAACAAACTATCTTCCCTTTAGACAATGGATATACGCAGTTACAACAAATCCTTTGTCATTTAGCAAAAGTGCAAGCAGACAGTGTATTCCCGCTCTCCCAGAGTGTAGACATGGAACTAAGAAAAATTTATGAGCCCGTCACGGTTATACTCGTGACCAGTAATCTTTCTCCCGATATTCAAAAGGCGGCTGATTGTGCTGCTATAAAAAATAGAAAATGTATGGTTTTTGTCGTGAAAGAAAAAGCGAATCAACTTTCACACCGAGAAATCAGTATAATAGAAACTCTAAAAAAACGACAAATATTTGTAAACACGGTTTATGAAAACCGGTATACAAACGTGTTTTTTGAGGTGAGCAAATGATAACATTACAAACAAAATACAAGTGGGATACGAACAGATTCTTTATGCATGCATGTGTATTTCTTCTTTTACTAGAATGGCTAAGACCTCTTATAGGCATTACAAATGTAGGTAGATTAGATATTTTCGTAACATTTATAGGAATTTGCTTCGCTCTCTCTTTTTTTCAGACGAGGTGGCAGATTCCAATAAAAATTGTCACAGTCCTATTTATCATTCATTCCCTATATTATAAAAATGCTTTTATAAATCCATCTTGGCTAACAACATTCTTTTCTGATATGTCTCGAAATTCCTCCCTATTTTTCCAAGGGAATTTACTAGATATTTCTCCAGTTTTTCCGACGGTTTTATTTTTTCTCTCATTTTGGTTTTTGAGTTCTTTCACTTCATTTTGGATTATTCATAAAAAACGTGGGTTTCTATTTCTTGTATTGACAATTATTTATATCGCAACTTTTCATAACTTACATTTATACAATGCAAACTACGCTATTATTCGAACTGTTGTCATCGGATTTTTTATGCTTAGTCTTCTTCAAGTAGAACGAATAAAAGAGCGTGAACACTTACAAAATTATGCTAGGGAAATCTCAAAATTACTTAGACCACTTACAATATTTATTGTATTATTAGTAACCATCGCATACTTTGCTCCAAAATTTGGCCCTCAATGGCCAAACCCAATGGATTTTTTAAAATTCAACACATCTGAAGCAAGTAAAGAACAAAAAGTTTCTACAATTGGGTATGGTTTAGATGACTCGCGATTAGGTGGTCCTTTTAAGGCGGATCCTACAATTGTTTTCACAGCACGAACGCAAAACAAACACTATTGGAGAGTAGAAACAAAAGATTTCTATACAGGAAAAGGCTGGGAAATTTCTGAAAATCCGAAAAAGATTTCTTTTAAAAATAAAAACGACGTCGTAAGCTGGTACGAACAAAATACAAAAACGGAAACGACTGAGGCAACAATTACCATGCAAAAAAGTTACCCTCACCTTACCTATCCAGCAGGATTAGTATCAGTTGAGGCTTCTTCTGATGTATCATACAGTGTTGACCCGTTTTCAGAAAAAATTTATACAATGAATGAAGACTCTTCTACTACTTTACATTCGTATAAAGTAACATATGAGATCCCTGAGTTTTCCATAGAAAACTTGAAAGCTGTAAAAACAAATGAAGGTCAAGAAACAAACCCTTATTTTATGACAAAGTACACACAACTTCCCGAGTCATTACCACAGCGCGTAAAAGACTTGGCTGTCAATCTTACAAATGATAAAGACAACCGATATGATAAAGTATTAGCTATTGAAAATTACTTCACAGACAACTCTTTTACATACGAATCAACGAATGTCTTATTCCCTGCCAAAAGCCAAGATTATGTAGATCAATTCCTTTTCGATACAAAAAGTGGCTACTGTAATAATTTTTCGACGTCTATGATTGTACTACTTCGTTCTGCCGGGATTCCTGCTCGCTGGGTAAAAGGCTATACAGAAGGAACTCTTGACAATACACTTGCCTCTGCAGAAGGTGCGGATGTTTATACAATCACGAACGATAACGCACACTCTTGGGTCGAAGTATATTTCCCAGGATACGGATGGATTCCATTCGAACCAACAAAAGGATTTACCAATCCCTATAATTTTATAAATAATACACCTGCTCCTATTTCACAAAATAGCGAAGCAAATAATTCTAATAACGAGCAAATACAACAACGAAATAATGAAGCAAAACTTAAAAGTTTAATAGAAAATACAGAAGAAGCTTCTACTAAAAAGGTCACAAATTCTAAAACTAGTTTTTCTTGGTGGTACGTATTCCTCTCTACGATACTAATTAGTATTATAGGATACATTCTCTTCACCACTAGAATGAAATGGATGACATTTCTTATTATTCATTTCTATAAATACCGAAAAAATGATGCTGTTTATCAAAAAGCTTACGGTGCACTTTTAAAACAATTTGCGAGAATTGGCATACCACGGAGTGAAAGTCAAACATTCCGAGAATACGCTCTCCATATCGATACACTTTACAACTCGGCCGATATGCAACAACTTACTGCCAGTTATGAGAACGCTATGTATAAACAGGAGCAGGCTGCAGAAGAATGGAAGAAATCTGTACACTTATGGGAAGTGCTTATGAAAAAAGCAGCTTCTCTGCCTAAATCAGATGGCTTTGATACAGTTATTTAATCTTGAAAATATGAGTTTAAAGAAAACGTCTCAAAGAACTACATTGTTCTTTGAGACGTTTTTTAATAAAGTGAAACTCCTAATTATTCTCCAAGTACCTTCTCAATCTCAACTTCTAAATCTACCGGCTTCGTCTGCGGCGCAAAACGCCCTACTACTTTCCCGTCTTTTCCGATTAAAAACTTCGTAAAATTCCATTTCACTGCTTTCATACCGAGTAAACCTGGTGCTTGTTCTGTCATGTATGTATATAAAGGATGAGCCTTATCACCTTTCACATCAACCTTTGCAAACATCGGGAAGTTTACACCGTAGTTTAATTCACAAAAACTAGTAATGTCCGCTTCTGTACCTGGTTCTTGTCCCCCGAATTGGTTACAAGGAAATCCGAGTATTTCGAGTCCTTGGTCTTTATATTTATCATATACCTCTTGTAATCCTTTATATTGTGGTGTGAAACCACATTTGCTAGCTACATTGACAATAAGAAGTGCTTTTCCTTTGTAATCTTTTAACGATTTTTCTTCACCTGTAATTGTTTTAGCTGAAAAATCATAAACTGTCATTGTCTTTGCCCCTCTCTTCACTATCATTCTATGTTTATACTATACTACATTCGTGAATATACAGCTCTTATTACGTACTTATAAGTTGTAATGATAGCGCTTTATTTCTGTTCGAAAATTCGACACAAACTACTAGACTTTTATGATGGAAAGTTTTACAATTGAAATGTGAACAAAATGTGACAGTTTATATTCCATTATAAAAGAAAAGGATGGTGTTCATTATGAAAACTGCACAACATGAAACGATTTCAAATCGCGAGTTTTATTTCGTACTATATATGATGTTATTGTATGTTACTGGCTGGGTAATCGATGTAAATGGTTTATTCTTAAGCTCCTACTTTAATTTAGCAGGAGAGATTATGCTTCCATTAGTAGGCGGGATTGTTGGACTATTCATTATGTCTATTAATAAACAACAAACGAAATAATAATATTACAAAAAGGCAGAAGACGAGCTTCGTTTTCTGCCTTTTTTCTATTTTAGCGTATAATAAAAACATGCAGTATATAAGGAGTGGTAACTATGAAAAAAGTAGAGCAATTATCTTCTCACCTATATCTTATTGATGATTTCGATTTACAGCATAATGAACGAACAGGTACGTACGTTTTATTAGGTGACGATATTACTTTAATTGAAACTTGTGCAGCCCCTTCTCTTCCGTATATTTTAGACGGCTTACAACAATTACATATTGATTTAAACGATGTTAAAAACATTATCGTTACACATGTGCATTTAGATCACGCTGGCGCAGCTGGTTTAATGATGGAACAGTGTCCAAATGCTACGTTATATGTGCATTCTCGTGGTGCTCGTCATATGATTGATCCAACAAAACTTATTTTAGGTGCAAAAGCTGTCTACAAAGAAGATTTCGATAAACTCTTTTACCCAATTCTTCCAATTGAAGAAGAACGTGTTCATATTGTACAACATGGTGATACGTTAAAAATTGCAAAAGACCGCACCCTTACATTTTATGATACACCAGGACATGCGAAGCACCATATTAGCATTCACGATTCATTAACAAACGGGATTTTTACTGGCGATACAATTGGAATTTATTATAGAGAACTCGCAGACGTTGATGTAGAGTTATATCTACCATCAACGTCCCCTTCACAATTCCAACCAGATGCGATGATTGCTTCTAAAAATCACATTCAAAGCATGAATGTAGATACTATTTATTTCGGTCATTACGGCGCATCCTCTCATGTTACAGAAGTATACAATCAATTGGAACATTGGCTACCTATTTTCGTTCAGACTGGTAAGGAAGTCTTTAACAAGTATAATGATTTCGATGAAGCGACTAAAGCTTTACAAACTTTGTTAATGGATAAAATCTCTTCTCATCTTACAAAGTTAAACGTTCCATCAGATCATTCCGTTTATAATATTTTACATTTAGATATAGAAATTAGCGCAATGGGCATTATTGATTATTTCACGAAGCAAGAAAAAGCAAACTCCACTATTAACTAACAGTAAAAGAAGAGATATACAACAGTAGTTATTGTATATCTCTTCTTTTTTTGAATATATTTTGAGTAAAGGATGGTGGAATATAATGCAAAAATTGATGCTATACCTCTGCTTCACATTATTTATCGTCTTATTATTATTTGTAGGAGTAAAAATTCAATTTTATTTAGATACAGATGCACAAGTGAACTTTAACGTTTATCCAAGATTATTCTACTTTACACTCTTCCCTCTTATAGTTGGCATTTTATTACGATTCCTTCAATCTATTAATCGCGAAACGAGTAAACAAAACTGGAGCTTTCAACCGGATAAATTTATTGCTATTACAGTGCCTACACTATTCATTTCCTTTTCCCCAGCACTACTCTTTTCACCACTTGCCGAATACCTACCTTATTTAGTTAATATTATTCTAATAAATACAACTTTTGTTACGATTATTAGTTTAATAGCTGGTTATTCCCTTTTAGATTGTTTTATACAAAAGGACAATGCAACGATGAAAAAATATAATTGAATACTTTATTTTCTTTCAATAAAAAAAGCTCGAAGCTAAAGCTTTGAGCTTTTTACTTATCGCACCTTTTCATTTACATACTCCATAAACTGCTCTGCTTTAATAAATCTTTCTTTGTACGCCTCAGGTACTTCTTCTATTTTTATTGCACCAGTTGATTTTATCTTCACTCGTACTATTTCATGTGTCATTAAAGCTTCCATATAGCGATCAAACTCTTCTTGCGTTAATACTTCTTTACTAGATTTATGACCATTTAATTTATCAAAGTATGGTTGAAGGCCCATACTTACCTTTTTCATTTCTTCTCTTTTTGCTGGTGATAATCCATCATAATCTATATTACCATTCGAATCTCCGTACGCAAGCTTTGCATTAGTTAATTTTTTCAGTTCTTTTGTAAACTCTTCATATTCCTTCGCACCCATTTCATCTTTCGCTTCTGATAATTTTGCATTAAAACGCATGTACGTTTCTAATGTCATTGCTCCGGCATGTTTTTTTAAATTCTCAAAAGATCCATATATACCATCCGCCATAATAGATTGGTACGCAAAACCTGTCGTCGGGATTAAAAGAGCTGCTGCAAGTACTCCTGCGATAAGGCGTTTCTTCCTCTTACTCCCGCCGTGCTTCATTTTTATTTGCACGATTACTTTTTCTTTTAAATCCGGCGGGGCAACAATACCCTTTGCTTCTTCTTGTATAGATTCCCTAACTCTACAATCTAAACTCATTTCACATTCCCTACCTCTCCTAAAAAAATTTCTTCTACTTGCTCTTTTTGACGTAGTTTCTTTAATGCCGCATGAATTCTAGATTTCACTGTACCGATTGGAATATGTAATATTTGTGCTACTTCTTCTTGTGAATAATCGTGTAAGTATCCTAAGATAATAACTTGTTTCAATTTATACGGTAATTTATGAATGAGTTCGATTAGTTTTTGGTTTGATATTTTACTTACAACATCGTTAGAAAAATCAATTTGCACTGGCTTTCTTTGCTCTTCTGCTTTTTTTATAATTCGTAGTCGCATCCACCTCTTTCTTCTATAAGAATGAATTTGTTTAATCACAAGCCCAATTAGCCAAGGGCGAAATGGCTTCTCGCTATCATATTTACGAAGCGATTCATATAGCTGTATGTATACTTCTTGAACGACATCATCTACATCCGTTTTATCTTCAATTAAAAAATGTGCTGTTTTATATACTTCTTGAATCGTTACATCATACAATTCGCTATACGCTTCTTTATTGCCTGATAAAGTTAATTGAATTAAATGTGCGTAATCTATTTCACCCTTCATATTCCAGCCCTCCTTTGTCTTACACTATATATTGGCAGGTAATTCATATTTCGTTCGATTTTTCCGAAAAAGTTTTTTATATAAATTAATATAATGATCCACTGAGTTCATAAGCTTCACTTATAACCACACATAACTATTATATAATTTTCCAATTTCTGATAAAGATTTAAAATAATTTATATAGTCAAATTTAGGAGGACATATAATGAAAGCTATCGTTGTAACGTCGTTCGGTGGTCCTGAAGTGATGAAATATACAGATTTTGATATACCGGCTATTTCAGAAGATCAAGTTTTAATTCGCGTAGTTGCTACTAGTGTAAATTTCGCTGATATTAAATCACGTTATGGCAACAAAGGAAATAAAGCACTACCTTTTATTCCAGGTATAGATGCCACTGGTATTGTAGAACGTGTCGGTTCTCATGTGAAAAATATTCACCCTGGACAACGTGTCATTGCTTTTCCTCAAAATGGATCTTACGCAGAATACGTTGTTGCAAATGAAAATCTTACTTTCGTTTTACCCCATGAAGTCGACTTTCAAACTGCAGCTGCTTGTCCGATCGTATCTTTTACAAGCTATAATTTACTCGCTAATGTTGCAAGGATTCAAAAAGGTGAATCTGTACTCATTCATGCAGCTGCTGGCGGGATTGGTACTACAGCAATTCAACTTGCAAAACTATTAGGGGCTAGGATAGTTATCGGTACTGTCGGAAGTGAAACGAAAAGAAAAATCGCTTTAGATGCTGGAGCTGATTATGTAATTTGTCATCAAGCTGAAGATTTTGTAGAGAAAGTCAATGGGCTGACAAACGGAGAAGGAGTGAATATCATTTTGGACTCTATTTCTGGAACTGTTTCTGAAAGAAGTTTAAACTGCCTTGCTTATTACGGTCGCCTCGTTCATTTCGGTAATGCTAGCGGTGAAATTGGTAACTTTCAAACGAAAGATTTACATGCAAGTTGTCGCTCTATACTCGGTTTTAGCTTTGGAACCACACGAAAAAAGCGTCCTGAACTGCTCCAAGAAACTGCAAATGAAGTTTTCCGTTATTTGCGTGACGGACGTTTACAAATTAAGCCTACGAAATCTTTTCCACTTCAAAATGCAGGGAAAGCACATGAATGGGTCGAAAGTAGAAAAAGTACAGGGAAAGTAATACTAACTGTTTAGTCCTCTTCCTGAAATGAATACTGGAAACAGAGGTGGCATTCATGGGATCACGAATTATGCATGTTATTATCGCTAGTGGTATTGCTAAAAAACTATCAATTCACGATAAGACTTCTTTCTTACTTGGAGCTGTAGCCCCTGATGCTGTTCATTCAAAAAAAGAAAAAGGAACCTCACATTTTTATGCCGGTACAACGAAGAACTATACGAGAAGAATAGATTATGATTCATTTTTTCATAAATATGAATCACATATAGATTCCCCATTTATTTTAGGCTATTATACCCACCTCATTGCCGATGATAATTGGCTAAGTGGATTTTTTCTACCTTGGCTAAAAAATAGAATAGAGAATGACGAAACTATCGCACCCCTGTACTATAACGATTTTAAATTGTTAAATGCAAAGTTGCTTCATCATTACGATCAAGAACAACAGCTTTTCTCTCTTCTCAATCAAGAGGCTCACATTGTGGATATTGAAGAGGTTTCTAAAGAAAACGTTTTAGCTTTTCGAAAGTATCTTTTTGAAGATATGTTGTATCCAAAGCAACATTTGCATGAAGACTTACAGGTATTTACGTTTGACCAAATCGTTGGCTATATTGAGACAGCGATTGAAAAAGGAGTATTTTTTATTAAACAACTCTCTAATGAAAAATCCACTTCAAAAATTTAATCCCCCTCAAATATATTTGAGGGGGATTTTCACATAGCAATATTATTATTGGTTCTTCTCCATAACCGCAAAATAATTCCCTTCGCTATCAGCAAAGTTAAACACTTTACCAGAAGGCATAGTTACCATTTCTCCAACAGTAACATTTTTATTTGTTAAATCTGTATATAATTGATCAAGATTTTCTGAGAAGAACATTAAGGACGGTGTACCAAGATTCAATTCTGGGCTCATTTTAGAAATAACTTCTTTATTATGTAATATAATGCTCGTTTCTGCACCGTTAGTCGGAGCAATTTCAATCCATCTCATTCCTTGTTTGTTATCTTCCTCTGCTACTACATGAAACCCTACCTTTTCCGTCCAAAAATTTACTGCCTCATCTTGATTATTTACATATAACATAATTTGTCCTACTTTATGGATCATTACATTTCCCCCTAATGGTTTTTATATTCTATGTAGCTTTCTACAAATACTATCGTTATTCCTTTTGAGTTGGTATGTACTTCTTTGCAAAATTTATCGACTGACTCATCCCATCCAGTTCATCAAAATAATCATTTCTTTCAATCATGTTATATCCGTCGAATCCAATTTTATCTAATACTTTGAAGAATATATCGAAATCTACTTCACCATTCCCTGCTGCGACTTCTATATACTTAGTTGAACGATCTCTTTTCACTTCTTTACAATCTTTAATATGAGTTTGTACTATATAATCTTTTAATAGTAATAAACCTTCTCCCGGATTTTCATTTACATCACTTATTAAATTTGCTGGGTCAAAGTTAACAGCTAGTCCTTTCGAGTTTGCAGTTTCTAAAAATCGTTTTAATACTATTGCTTTTTCAGATCCCGTCTCAATGGCGAAGAATCCTCCAAATTTGAACGCTAATTCCCCTATCTCATAACAAACCCGTACCATTTTATCATAGTAGGCACTTTTTTCATCATCTGGAACTTTCCCAATATGAGCTGTTATGATCTTTGCCCCAAGCCCCAAACCTCTGTCAGTAATATATTTAAACTGATCTATTGCACTCTCAGCTTCTATTACCATAATTCCATTTTCTCCAAAACTAATTGCTAATGATGGAATCTTTATTCCATTAAAAGATAAGCTTTTCTTTAAAGCATTCCATTCTACCATTGAGATATTAGCTAAGTTAAAGTTTTTATTCATAGCATATAATTGAATATATTCTAAATCCCATTCCCTTGCTTTTTGTATTCCTTCGTTTACTTCAATATGTTTCGTATTTAAAAACATTCCTAATTTCCTATCCATATATGTACCTTCTTTTTATTATTTCGTGTCAGTTTAATATTCGACTTTTTTTATATTATTTCCTCGTATAAACCAAATAAATAAACTACCCTTTTTTCGATACTCCCAGTAGAAGCATATATATGATAGGCACATTAAAAACACTAATACAATTCCCATTATCGCTTGTTTACAAACAAAAAAGACGTAACTACAAATAGTTACGTCTTCCTCATCATTTATCTAGGCTTTTTCTTCCCAGTAAATGCTGGTTTCTTTTTCTTTGGTGCTTTCGGTTTTGTTTCTACAAATGATCCTTTGAACATTTCTTGCTTCGTAAATACGATGCCTAGTTTTTTCGCAAATTGTAGTAATTTGCGCTCTTCTTGCGGTGTTACAAGAGATACAACAGTTCCTTCTTTACCCATACGTCCAGTACGTCCAGAGCGGTGAATATATTGGTCTACTGTGTCTGGTAATTCTAAGTGAATTACATGGGTTAAATCGTCAATATCGATACCGCGTGCTGCAATATCAGTAGCAAGTAAAATTTCTAATTTCCCGCCGCGGAATGCACGCATTGTTGCTTCACGCTCTTGTTTACTTGCTTCTGCATGAAGAGCTGCCGCTTTCATTTTACGGAATTTCAATTTCTCAGTAATTTCATCTAAACGGAATGGGTCGTTTAAGAAAGCAACTGCTTTTACATCGCCCATATGCATAATTCTTCTTACGTAATCATTTTTCTCACGTCGCTCACAAATGATATACGTATGCTCAACTAAGCTTTTTGACTCTGCACGTGTTACACGTACTAAATGTGGCTCAACTGCTAAATCACGTGCCGCATCTTCTGCCACTTTTGTCATTGTCGCCGAGAAGAATACTAATTGACGATCGCGCATCGTTGATTTAATTACATCTTGCACTGCGCCCATCATTTTTTGCTTTACAATTTGATCAAACTCATCAAATACAATTGTTTTTACTTCATGCATTTTTAGCTTTTTCATACGAATTAATTCTAAAATACGGCCTGGTGAACCGACAATTACTCTTGGGTGTTTCTTTAATTTTTCAACTTGGCGCTTAATATCTGCACCACCAATTAAAGATGCACCTGAAATTTCAGTTCCTGCTGTAAACTTTTGAACCTCTTCATGAATTTGCATTACAAGTTCACGTGTTGGCGCTAAAACAACAACTTGTGGCTGTTTTACTTCAGGATTAATTTTATGTAAAAGGGGTAATAAGTACGCTAATGTTTTTCCTGTTCCAGTTGGAGATTCAGCTATAACGTCTTGTCCTTCTAAAATAGTTGGAATCGCTTGTTTTTGAATTTCAGTTAACTCTTTAAAACCAGCCTTCTCCCAAGCTTGTTGTAAAAATGGTTGCATATCTTTTATCATTTGTTTTTCTCCTTTATCTCTATTTTTGAAGAAAATGCTGTATTGTTCGCACCGTTTCTATCATGTGTGAAATAACAGCTATTAAATCATCAACATGGTCTTCTGTAATCGCTTTTTGAAATAGAACCTCTACCTTATTATGATATGAAATCGCTTGCTTATTATATTCGTATGAAACTTTCTGCATAATCATTCTTTCTTTTCCCCATATAGAACGCATTAATGTTTCAATTTCTTCACATTTTACTTCTGGTTGTTCTAACGGGAATGAAAATGCTAGCTTCATCTCACAACCTGGTGTAAACTGAGGCACTTCTAGTATTTCACCAGACAAGTTCTTTGCATCCACAGATAATGAAAATGTTGCTTCTACTAATGGTTCAAACGGTTCTGTTAATTGAAATGAGATATGATATATACGACTTAATGAAGCAAGATCCATCATATCTTTTCGATCTGTTACAAGAATATCTCCATGTAGATCAAAATCATACACAGCACCTTCTACGATTACTTTTAAATTGTCAAAAGCAGTTGGATCAAACATAATTTCCTCCAAAAAACAGGCGCCTTTCGATGGAAAGGCGCCACTTGATGTATATATAGTTTACAGATAAACGAGATGAATTACAACCTTTTAGAATAAACCTACTGCTTTTCCATCTTCATTTACATCCATTTGAAGTGCTGCTGGCTGTTTTGGAAGACCTGGCATTGTTAACATTGTACCTGTTAACGCAACGATAAAGCCTGCACCGATCGATGGTTTTAGCTCACGAATTGTAACGATAAAGTCAGATGGACGACCTAATTTTGTTGCATCGTCAGAAAGAGAGTATTGTGTTTTCGCCATACAAACTGGTAGATTACTCCAACCTTCTCCTTCATATTGAGCTAATTGCTTACGTGCTTTCGGAGCAAATTCAATATCTTTTGCGCCATATACTTTTTGAGCAATTGTACGAATTTTTTCTTCTAATGGTAATTCTAATTCATAAAGTGGTGCGTAGTTGTTTTCACCTTTTTCGATTTCTTTTAGTACTTTTTCAGCAAGGTCAACTCCGCCTTGGCCACCTTTCTCCCAAACTTCTGTTAAGGATACTGCATAGCCACGCTCATTACACCACTCTTGTAAGTATGTAACTTCTGCATCTGTATCTGTAATGAATTTATTAATTGCAATTACGAAAGGCACACCGAAGCTTTGAATTGTTTCAACATGCTTCTGTAAGTTTTCCATACCTTTTGCTAATGCATCTACATTTTCTTCTTTTAATTGATCTTTTGCAACGCCGCCATGCATTTTAAGCGCACGAATCGTCGCAACAATAACAACTGCTTCTGGTTTAATGCCAGCTGCACGAGCTTTAATATCTAAAAACTTCTCAGCACCTAAATCAGCACCGAATCCAGCCTCTGTAATAACATAATCACCTAATTTTGCTGCCATTGTTGTAGCGATAACACTGTTACAACCGTGAGCAATATTCGCAAATGGTCCGCCATGAATAATAGCTGGTGTATTTTCTAACGTTTGTACTAAGTTCGGTTTTAATGCGTCTTTTAATAATAGTGTCAAAGCACCTTCTACACCTAAGTCTTTAACCGTTACAGGTTGATTTGCAAAGTTATAAGCAACTACGATGCGAGATAGACGCGCTTTTAAGTCTTGAATATCTGTTGCAAGGCAGAATACGGCCATAATTTCAGATGCTACTGTAATGTCAAAACCGTCTTCACGTGGTACACCTTGTACAGGTCCACCAAGACCAATTACTACGTTACGAAGGGCACGATCATTTAAGTCAACACAGCGTTTCCAAACGATTTTACGCGTATCAATTCCAAGTGTGTTTCCTTGTTGGATATGATTATCAATAAACGCTGCTAATGCGTTATTGGCAGTTGTGATCGCATGGATATCTCCAGTAAAGTGAAGGTTAATGTCTTCCATTGGTACGACTTGTGAAAAACCGCCACCTGCTGCTCCGCCTTTTAATCCCATCGTTGGTCCAAGAGATGGTTCGCGAAGTGCAATTACTGTTTTCTTACCAATTTTGTTAAAAGCTTGACCTAAACCAACTGTTACTGTTGATTTACCTTCTCCAGCTGGAGTTGGGTTAATCGCTGTTACTAAAACAACTTTACCGTCTTCCTCATCTTGTAAGCGCTTAAAAATATCAAGAGATAACTTACCTTTATAATGCCCGTATGGCTCTAATTCATCTTCTAAAATATTTAAATCAGCTGCAATTTCTTGAATCTTCTTCATACTCGCTTCTTGTGCGATTTCAATATCGGATTTCACTGTTGTAGTAGTTGTCATATACCCTAGTCCCCCTTTAATTGGTTCTGATGATATTGTATCAGTTTTTTGTATTTTCTGCACTTATTTACCTCCTAAAAATTCTTTCATTTCTTTATACGTTTTTTAACATAAATACCCATAAGAATGTTAACGATTGTTGTAACTCTGTAGGTAGTTGACCTAACATCTTCTCATTTACTCCGCGCTTATATACGCCGATGCCATCTATAACTTTAAAACCTTGTTCTTTCGCTAACTGTTCAAATTCCCAAGGCATCATCGTATTACAAACAACATCTTTTCCGTACAAGCGAGGATAACTGTTCTCTCGTGGCTTTGCTGTCGGTCCTAAAATTGCAATACATGCATATCCATCTTTCTTTAACACACGCTTTATTTCATTTAACGCTCGTAATGGCTCTTCCGTCCATTCTAAAGAATTAATTGCCATAATTGATTCAAATTGCTCATTTTCAAATGGTAATGCAGAAAGATCTCCTTTTATAAAAGATAAATTCGGTCCTTCTCCGCGCTCCTTACCTTTTTGAATCATCACTTCCGATAAATCTACTCCCACTGCTTTATAGCCTGCGCTACTTAATTTATATGTACCGTACCCATCACCACAACCAACATCGAGCACTTGTGCTTCTTTCTTCACGTATTGTTCAAAAAACGGAATAATTGTACTCCTACTCCCGCTATCCCACATTTCCTGACTATTTTTATTCCAAAACTCTGCGCTACTATCCCATTTCTTCTCTGCTGATTCATGCCAATTAAATGTTGTCATACATTCCCCTACCTTCACGTATTATCACTCATTTCATTCTACATCATTTTCCAAAATTCCTGTTTTATCCTGCTTGCAGTAAGACACCTACCTCAAAATTCAATGGATGCGGATCAGTTAATGGGAGAGAACTACTCATAAAAATCCAATTGGGGCTGGCTGATAATCAGTCCTAGTGGAAAAAATCCCACACTTTATCTTCAATAGGAGATGGATATGTTAACGATGGAATGCGTATTCTCCAATTTTTGCTTTACTTGGGTTTAACTCATACTCATGCTCTTCTCATTTTGAAAGATACTATAGATACACCCAATTGAAAGAGAGGGATGTACATGCGAAGAAAGAGAAATCATCATTTTAAAAGTGGTGAAAAAAACGAAGAGTATGCAGCTGAAATATCACCAGCTGGCATTCCAATTAGACATAAGCGTAAAGAAATTGCAAATGAGATAGAAGGTACAAATACCGGTGCAATGGTAGGCTATGTCGCTTTATTTCTTTCGTTATTCTCCATTGCTTTTTATCCAGTTACGCTCGGCTCCCTAGCAATTTTAGTTGGCCTATTAGCTGTCAATTTCGGAGCAAGAACACTTGGATATACAGCAATTGGTTTTGGTAGTTTTTCTGTTTTATTCACTTTATTTTATCCGCTTGCTTTGTCAGCGTTTTAAAAAAACACACCAAGTCATACTTGGTGTGTTCATTCATGATACAACATAATATGACCGCATCCACAACAATGTTTCGCTGTAATCTCTTGAAACACTGGATAATTTTCTTCATCTCGATGCTCAATAAATACTTTTTCAAATCGATACATGTTTGGTGCATATGCCCAATCTTGTTTCGTACGTGCATATAACGTTGAGGAAAAAAACTCCTCACCACCACAAACAATACATGTGTTCTTCATCAATACCCCTCCTATGCTTGTCTTACTTCATCTATATGAACATAAGCATAAAAAAAAGACCTTCTATTACTAGAAAGTCTTCTCTGAAACAAAAAGAAATGTACCAAACATTCCTACTCCGCTATATTCTTTTGAAACACCAGCTTCTGTTTTAAATGTTTGCTTTACAGTCATAAAGAATACACCATTTCGTGCATCTGTACTTTCAAATTGTAGTTTTTCTTTTTTACCATCTACATTTTGCGTGCATTCAAAACTACTCTCATTACAATTCAACGCATACTTATCCTGTACATACACTTTAAAATCTGATTCTTTCGGACAAGTTATAAGTAATATTGCCACGAGAATAATACTTATAATACCCACAATTGTATAATATTTCTTCATTTGTACTCCTTTCAAATGACAAGAAAACTTGACTTCATACGCCAAGTTTTCTTAGTCAACAACCCATTGCCACTCTTGTTCTTTCTTATCAAAAATGAGCCAACCTGTTTCTGTTGCTTCCTCTTTCAATTCATCGATATTATCTAACACCTCATCCGTACTTTCATACGAACCAACTACATATACCGGAATTTCAAGACCTCTTCTTGACTCAATCTTCCCTGCTAGATCTATGTAAAGACCATCTTCCATTAGTGGAATCAGTCCCATAATCAATTCTTTTGAAATCGCTGGGAAAATTTTTGATTTTTGGAAGAAAGAAAAACGTTTCTTACCGAAAGCACCGAGTTTATACGGAATGACTTTACTTAACATTCCTACAAAATCAGCAATTCTACGATAATACACTTTGTTGTACCATCCGTCATCATGTGAAAAATAAACAAATCTATTTTTCAACAGCGGAAAGAATGTTCTTGCAAGTGGTTCTTTTTTGTGAGCCAAATATAATAATTCTGCAATTTCTTTCGGCTCTAATTCATCTAAATCGCTTGCATCATCAAAATCTACCCAACAAAATTCATCAAATTCATCAATCTCTGCTTGAATTAACTTATGTATATTTTCTTCCTCAACATATTCAAATAAAGTATGATAATGAAAATCCGTCCATTCAAAGTTGTGCTTCAAAAGCAACACTTGATGAAGCGGTGAAGGGATGTTACTCGCAAACTCTTTAAACGTAATTCCTGATGTAATAAAACAATGACCTCGACGATTACCATTAATATATATCATATTCTTTACTTGGTCAGATCCTCCAGACAAAGCACCTAGCCACCTTCGTTTTATATGTTTCAATTCTATAGCATATTTTAACATGAAAAATTTTAGAAACATAGAAAAAACTTCAAAAACTATTTACAATTTCATGTGTTTTATTACATAGTGATTACAAGAAAAAACGCCTGCTCATAAGCAGGCGTTTTTAAAGGATTTCATCAGGGTTTTGAGGATGATGATTTCCCTCTTTCTTTTCTTCTTTTTGGAACATCGATTGAATTTTATCAATTGTTTGTGGAGCTAATTCAATCATTTTTTCTGCTAAATGTGTCGCATTTTGTAGATGCAGAATATTTACTCCATCTTTATTCACCACAAGAAATGCTACTGGTGTAATCGAAACACCACCCGCGCTACCGCCACCAAATGCAGGGTTACCGTTCGCTCTTTGTCCATCATTCGTTTGGAAATCAGAACCTCCTGCTCCAAAACCGAACGCTACTTTAGAAACAGTTAACACCACACCACCGTCAGCCGTTTGAACAGGCTCTCCAACAATCGTATTTACATCAACCATTTCTTTTAAATTTTCCATTGCTGCTTTCATTAACCCTTGAATTGGATGATCCACCGTTCATAACCTCCTTTGTCATATCTTTCCTAGTTTTTCCGAAAGTTTGTGAACTAAACATAAAATTTTATATTGATTTCAAAAAACTTAAGTTATAATATTTAGAAAAATAAAAAAAGAGGTCGATTCGTTATGATGCGAAAATTAACAAAGAAAGATCATGAACAAGTATTCGCTTATCTAAAAGAAGAAGCAGCCCTTAACTTGTTTATTATTGGAGATATTGAAGCTTTCGGTTATGACACAGATTTTCAAGAATTATGGGGAGTATTTAAAGAGAATGGAACATTAAAATCAATTCTACTCCGATTCCACGATTCATTTATACCCTATAGTAAAGAAGAATTTATTACCACTGATTATGAGGCACTTCTTTCCGCATATAAGCCACTTAAACTCTCTGGTAAGTCAACTATCGTAGAACAATTTGAAACTGCTTCAAATATACAACTAGGTACTAAAAATGAAATGTATTTTTGCGAATGTCTAAATGACAACAACTTACCTAGCACACCAATTCATGAAACAATTAAACTTGCCTCACTAGATGATATAGAGCGAATTATGAAATTACGAAGTGACATCGCTGAATTTCCGACTACCAATGAATCAGAGAAAATATTAAGGCAGGCTATCGAAACAAATACAGGACGCACATACTATATTGAAAAAGATGGCGTGATCATCGCATCCGCCTCTACTTCCGCTGAAAATTCATTATCCGCTATGGTAGTTGGTGTATGTACACACCCGAATTATCGCGGAAATGGTTACGCTTCACTCATATTACAAAAAATGATCCAAGACTTTACGAAAGAAGACCGAACACTTTGTTTATTTTATAACAATCCAGCTGCTGGACGAATTTATAAACGACTAGGATTTAAAGACATTGGAATGTGGACGATGTATCGATAATAAGAGATACTCTATAAACGAAAATAGTTGTAACTTAGCAATAAAAGCTGATTACACAAAAACCCCACACCGTTATTATGAAGAAACTACTTGTAAAGCCATGCCCCTAACTAAAACATGTCATGTATTCAAGCTAATTTTAGATAGATAAACGCCCCAATTGTTGCATCTACTCCATCAATTGGGGCGTTTATCCTCAAATTCTTTCCACTATATTTATGAAACATTTATCACACCTATGTCGCTATTATCTTTACGTGCAAATGCCCTTCTTAATATTACTGCTTCTTATTATACTGTGCTTTAAAATCAATATATTCCTGTTTTGCATCTTGGTTATTGCCTTGGTGACTATCAAAAGATGTATGTATTTGTGATATGTATTTTACTAACTTGCCTTCATCATTTCTTTTCTTATAATTTATTACAATACTTACTTCCAATATCTGCTTTGAACCATTTTTAGAATCAATATGCAATGCGATTGATCCACCACCATATTCATCATATTGTATTTTCAACTTATCATTAATGATACTCTGAAACTCTAATTCAGTTAGTTTGTATCCAACAGTACTAGGCTGATCAAACTTTTTTATATCATCCCCGGGCTTCATCTTTAGTTTCCCTATCCCTTTTAAACGATCTACAATTAAGTTCACATATGAAACATCCAGATTCGATTCCGGACTTTGTACCTGCCCATTTTTATACATAATATTGGTACGATAAACAACTTCTTCTTTATTATCTTTGCTGTCTACTGCTGAAGTAACTTCTTGTGTTGTGTTTCCATATAAACTTTTATCTTTCGTATTATATATTCCTTCCGAAGTTTGATAGATTGTATTTCTATGTTCTCCATCTTCTTTTTGTTCATATGTACTATATATGCCTCTTTGTTCCACAAAAGCATACCCATCATCACTCGCAGACATAACCTTTTTCATGTCACCTTCATCCAAAGCTTTGACAAATGGCTCATATTCTATCTTTTTTTCAAAAAAACTACATGCTTGTAGTAGGCTGATTGTTATTATGATAGTAATCATTTTAGAAACCTTTTTTGTGTTCATTTCATCATCACACTACCCACTCTACATTTTCGATCAGATAACCTTCTAATCACTTTAATCACCTTATATAATTAAATTTTCTTTTAGAAGTTAAAATACTCTCCTGTAAATAATTACTTTTCTATCATCAAAACATACAATACGCACTTTCTTTATGCCTTACGTTTCGATTTACCTTTTTTATTTTTCTTTCGATATCTTGGAGTCTCTCTTTTATGTTGCTCCCATGAAATGTTAAATGACGGAAATTTAAACCTGCAATATGCTAATAGCTGAAATTCAGCTGCACCGATGGCTATCGTATACATTAAAAAGGTCCCTACTACATACATAAATAAATCATCAAACCCATAATCATTATGAAAATATATCAAAATAAGAATAGTTACTGCGTATAGTGTAGCCCACTTCATCATCTTTCCTTTTGTTTTACTAAAGAAAGAAGTAGACCTTTCATCCATACTAAACGCACCTTCACTCGCTTGTTTAAACGTATCAATTGTTGTCAAAATATGAAAAATCACTGCTCCTAAAAGCAATAAACCCACATACATTATTGTAATCCAGTCAATTGAATTATTAGCCATTTTAGTAACAGTCAAAGCAGTAGGAGCTATTGTTGCCATTTGGAATGCATATAATAATACGACAAGAGTTTGTAGGGTTTGTAGGGTTTGTAGGGTTTGTAGGGTTTGAAATTTAAATTGAGCTATCGGAAATGAATAAATAACGAAAAAAATTATTTGTAGGATATATAAGAACACTTCTAACTTAACAATTCCTATATTAAAGAGAAGCATGCAGTAATCCCAACCAGCTGATAAAACAATAGAAAAAATTGTTATTGAACTAAATAGTATTCCTCCAAACATAAATCCTGTAGCATCTTCAGGGCTTAAACGCCCTTTACATGTCATCCTAAACTTATCTAAATCTTCTTCTTTTATATCCCACATCCTGACTCTTCACCCTCTATACAGTTTAAATAATTTTCATTCACTTCAATTCTATTTCACTCTTATTTACTTTTCGATGGGGATTTTGTATTTCGCCTTCAAAATCTCCCACGCATTCTCTCATTCTCTTCCCACGTTATATTAAATGGTGGGCATTTAAATTTATTCTGCCATTTCCCTTTATGCCTTACGTTTTGATTTACTTTTTTTATTTTTCTTTTGATATCTTGGAGTTTCTCTTTTATGTTACTCCCACGTTTTATTAAATGACGGACATTTAAACCTGCAATACGCTAATAGCTGAAATTCAGCTGCACCTATGGCTATCGTATACATTAAAAAGGTCCCTACTACATACATACCTAAAGTATCAAATCCATAATCGTTATGAAAATATAGCAAAATGAGAATAGTTACTGCGTATAATGTAGCCCACTTCATCATCTTTCCTTTTGCTTTACTAAAAAAGGAAGCGGATCTTTCATCCATACTAAATGCACCTTCACTTGCCTGTTTAAACGTATCAATTGTTGTCAAAATATGAAAAATTACTGCTCCTAAAAATAATAATCCTGCATACAGTAATGTAATCTGATCAATTGAATTATTAGCCATTTTAGTACCAATCAAAACTACGAGTAATATTATTGCCATTTGAAATGCATTTAATAATACAACAATTGTTTGTAGCTTTTGAAATTTAAATTGAGCTTTTGGAAATAAATATAAAATGAAAAAAATTACTTGCAGAGCATATAACAACACTTCCAGCTTAACAATTCCTATATTAAGGAGAACCATACAGTAATCCCAATCACCTGATACAATAATAGAAAAAACGGCTATTGAACTATAAAGTATTCCTCCAAACATAAATCCTGTAGCACCCTCAGGACTTAAACGATCATTACATGTCATCCTAAACTTATCTAAATCTTCCTCTTTTATATTCCACATCCTGGCTCTTCACCTTCTATATGTTTCAATTATTTTTCGAGCACTAAAATTCTATTAATATATTATTTATTTTTCGTTTTGGATTTCTTATTTTGTTTTCGAAATCTCCCACGCATTCTCTCATTCTCTTCCCACGTCATATTAAATGATTTAAATTTAAATCTACAGTACACTAAGAGCTGGAATTCAGCTGCTCCTATTGCTACTGCATACATAACAACATTACATATAACATAACCAAACATAGTGTTTAATGAATAATTATTATTTATATAAATCAAAAAAAGAAGAATTAACACATAAATTACAGCACCCTGTATAACATGTCCCTTTGTTTTACTAAAAAACGAAGCGGATTTGTCCTCACTACTAAATGCACCCTCGCTTGCTTGTTTAAATGTATCAACTGTTGTCACAATATGAACAATAATTCCACCTAATACTAATAGCCCTACATAAACACGTATATTGAGATCAATTGAATGCTCTATCATCCCAGAAAGAACAAATAACATGCATCCGATAGTTCCAAGTTGAAATGCATATAATAATATCACGAGCGTTTGTAATTTTTGAAATTTATAACGAGCTTTAGGGAATAAATATAGTATTAAAAACATTACTTGCAAACCATATAACACTAATTCAATCCTAACAATTACCTTATCAAACAAGGTAGTATAATAATCTATTCCTCCTATAAAAATAATAACCATAAATAATGAAGTATAAAATATCGTTCCGAGCATAAATCCCGTCGCACCTTCAGGACTTAAACGCCCTTGACATGTCATTCGAAACTTATCTAAATCTTCTTCTTTTATATTCCACACCTTGACATTTCACCTTCTATACAGTTTAAATAATTTCCATTCACTTCAATTCTATTTCACTCTTATTTACTTTTCGATTTGGATTTTGTATTTCGCTTTCGAATTCTCCCACGCATTCTCTCATTCTCTTCCCATGACATATTAAATGACTTGAATTTAAATCTACAGTACGCCAATAATTGGAATTCTGCCGCTCCGATTGCAACCGCATACATTAATACAGTTCCTACTCCATACATAACAAAAAAATCAATTGAATAATCATTTTGAAAATACATTAAAATAAGTAGTATGAATATATATATTATAGCCCCCTTTATCATAGCTCCTTTTGTCTTACTAAAAAACGAGGTGGATCTTTCATCACTACTAAATGCACCTTCACTTGCTTGTTTAAATGTATCTAGCGTTGCTACAATATGGATAATAACTGCTCCTACAACTAGTAACCCGGTATACATCCTACCAATTGAATTATCAGCCATTTCAGAAACAATCGAAACTACAAATAATATCGTTCCAAGTTGAAACGCATATAGTAATACGATTAGCGTTTGTAACTTTTGAAATGTAAAACATGCTTTCGGAAATAGATATATAATTAAAAATATAATTTGAATACTAAATAACACAATTTCAGTTTTAACAATTGTTCTATCAAAAAAATTGTTGTAGTAATTCAAATCACCTACAAAAATAATAAACATAAATATTGAAATATAAAATATTGTTCCAAGCATAAAACCCGTAGCACCTTCAGGACTTAAACGTCCTTGACATGTTATTCGAAATTTATCTAAATCTTCTTCTTTTATATTCCACACCCTGACATTTCCCCTTCTATACAGTTTAAATAATTTTCGTGCACTAAAATTCTATTACATTCTTAATATTTTTAAGTACATAGATCTTTGTACAATTAAATTCAGATAATCTTTTAGATATACCATTACCACATTAATTACCATAATCATATACTCAGAATGCTTTTTGATAGTTCAAATAGTATCCTTTCTCCTCAAAAGTTCCAAATATTCTTCTCTCTTTCACTTAAGTATAACCGTCTTCTTGTCACCTTCATCCATTGCCTTTATTAGGCTCTCATACTTTATTTTGATTTCCTAAAACTACACGCGCTCAGCAAAACATAACTGTTATCACAGTAACTATTTTTCACTACCCCTTTACTCATATCCTCACAACATTTATCATTCTCAAAATTCAATTAAAATATCTTATTTTTAATTTATATACTCTTTTTCATAATTTACATATTCTTTTTTGGCACTTTGATTATTATCTTCTCTGGTATGATAATATGTTGAAATTTCTTGATTGTGTTTTATAAGCTTATCTTCTTTTTTTTCTTCATAATTTACCGCTATTGTTATTTGTATTATTCTCATTTGATTTTCTTTTGTATCATTAGGCGTATTAAATTCGATCATCAATATTGCAGAATTAAATTTATCATATTTTAAATTTAACTTGTCATTTATGATGCTTTTAAACTGTAACTCAGTTAAATCATAGCTTATTATGCTCGGTTCACTAGATCTTTTTGTATCTTCACTCGGTTTCAATTTACTAAGTTCATTTAATCCTCTAAACATTAATTTTACATATGAAACATTCATAGCTTGATCCTGGGCTACTGAACGGGATTTTTCATTTTTTAAATTTGTACTATAGACCGTTTCTTTTTTGTAATTTTGATTACTACCAACGTTTTTATCATTTTTTATATCAGTAACAACCTTTTGAGTTGTTTTCCCATATAAGTCGTCTTCTTTCACATTATATACTCCATGGGTTGTTTGATATATTATCCTGCTATGTTCACCATCTTCTTTTTCTTCATAAGTACTTTCGCTAGTCTCTTCTTTCACATATGCATATCCATCATCATTCGCAGACATAACCGTCTTCATATCACCTTCATCCAATGCCTTTACTAATCTCTCATACTCTATCTTCGTCTCCCCAAAACCACATCCACTTAATAAATTTGCTACTATTGACAGTACTATCATCATCTTAGCTTTCTTCTTTAACTTCATACTGACACCCTTATTCAATCAAAATAAGCTTTCCTCTTTCCATTTTGGAAGAGGAAAGCTTATTTCCTTTTAAATTTCTTTTTTTCCCTTTATTTCTAACTCTTGTGCTTGTTGTTGCTTTTTATTTTTTTCAATTACTTTTTCAACAAACTCATTCCGCCACATTTTAAACTTAGCTGCGAATTGACCTTCAATTTTATTTCGATACCCTTCAAATTTAACCTCTGCAATATCCGTGTGGTTAAATAATTTATACGTCTCTTCGGTTAAACCCACTGGATGCAACACTCCACCATAATCATAGAATGTGTTTTCATCAAGTAATAAACCTCTCGTAGTGATTACATACTCCACATCTTCCTCTTCTTTAAGACCCAATCTTACAACACTGCCTAAAGGTAATACTTTATCCATATAGTCTTTCATATTAATTCACTGTCCCTTTTAGTACGCTAATTTTCTCTTCTATTTTTTGTCTTTTTTTCTCTAATTGACGGATACGATCAATAAATGCCTCACGTGTTTTTCCTTGTAATGTACTATCAATACTACTCTCTAACCTTCTAATATCTCCCGTTAAAGATGTAGCTGCTTTTTCCAATTGCACTACAACGTTTATAATTTGTTCTCGTCCACCACTAGCTGGAAATGTACTATGAACTCTTGACATTATCGTATGTAAATCCACCTTCATACCCCTCTCTTTTAAATTTATAAACTTGGAGTTTTAATAATATGAAACTGCTCCTAATTCTTCGTCTTTTGCAAACATAGAAAATACCGCTTCTGAAACATCGTCGTTTAATTGTTTTAAATCTTTCGATAACTCCTTCACATCTTTAGCAATTTCACCTAATAAAGAACGGTTTATCCCCCTACTGTTATCATTCATAAAGAGATTTAACAATGAGTGACGATGACTTAATATATGTTCAGATACAATTGCAGCTACATTTGTATCAACTACAAAATCTCCTTTAAACAAATCTAGTAAATCTTGCACGTAAGAAGCTGCAACTTCTTTTGCAATATCTAAAATTTCACTTGTAGCTAAATATACTACAACACTTCCAGCTAAAAAATTTATAGCAGTATTAAATACAGACTCTAATACTTCTAAAACTTTTTCCTTACATTTCGCTAAAGTTGTTTCAATCCATTCTACAGCGATATCTACCGCTCCTTTTATTTCAACTGTAGCCATTATACTAAATTGGATTGCTTCTGCTGTAATTTGAGACTTTAGTCCTTCATACTTTGTATTTAATCTTGAAAAACCTTCTTGAACTTTTTCTCTTAGCTTTTCAAGCTCCTTGCTGCCTTGTACAATGTCCGAGTAACCTAATATTCCACCTATAATACTAGAAATTGGCGTTGCATTTAGTATCAAATTAATTGCAGTTCCAGCTACCTTTTCTTCTTCTATAGAAACTTTTCTATGAAATACATCATGTATAGTTCCTGTGTATATAGCCCCAGCAGATTGAGAAAACTCCATAAATCCTGGGATAATATCCCACCCCGTATCGTTATCACTTGCTAGTTTATCAATCCATATTAGATGTCCATTCTCATCATAATCCTTCAATGTAAAAGCATATGAGTGACCAGCTTGATTCGGAATTTTATACATTCTTCCCGGAAGTGTGAAGTCTGCTGCCTTTATCCCAATATGTAGTGGATCATTCTGATTAATGATATTCCGAACATTTTTCATATCAAACCCATTACCAAATTTATCAACATCTCGCTTTAATACAGGCGCTGGATTTAATGTTAATGTTTCAATATTATCTTCTTGGTGTCTTAACGATACAGTATTAGCTATACCACCACCTAATGAATGCCCTGTTACACTAATTTTGGCAGAAGGGTTATCATGTTTAACCTTCAAATAAAATTCTTCTCCTTGATCATACTGTCTAACTGTAAAATCGTGTTCCAAATTACCTAACATTATTTTATTTGCACCTGTTATATTATGTCCCCCAATTTCACCATCTGTTATTGCATCCGTTGCATCTTCCGTTCCTACATATGTTATTACAATTTCTCCTGTAGACCTATCTTTAAAAGCGTATGCAGCAAATCCTGTATTTTCATCAACTTTATCATCTATAAAATCTGCGTTAAATTTATCCTGTAATGTCTTTTTATTTTTTTGACTTAGTTGGTTATACGGTTCTTTACCAGCTTTAAAGTCATAAATATCCTTTCCAGCTAGCTCCAATTTCCCCCAATCAGAATTTATCTCTCTTACCTCTATATCCTCTATTATTTCTTTATCTTGCTCCACATCCTTACTCATATTACTCACTCCTAATTACTTATTATTTTTATCCTGTGCTCTGTAATCTATATATTTTTTTTTTGCATCTTGATTATTGCCTTTTTGACTATCAAAATATGTGTGTATTTGTGATATATATTCTACTAACTTACCTTCATCATTTCGCTTCTTATAATTTATTACAATACTTACCTCCAATATCTGCTCTGAACCATCTTTAGAATCTATATGCAGTACAATCGATCCACCATCATATTCATCATATTGTATTTTCAACTTATCATTAACAATACTCTGAAACTCTGATTCATTTAGTTTATATCCAACTGTACTAGGTTGATCAAACTTTTTTATATCATCTCCGGGCTTCATCTTTAGTTTCCCTATTCCTTTTAAACGATCAACAATTAAGTTTACGTATGAAACATCCAGATTTGAATCCGGACTTTTCACCTGTCCATTTTTATACATAATATTGGTACGATAAACACCTTCTTTTTTATTATCTTTGCTGTCTACTGCTGAAGTAACCGCTTGTGTTGTACTTCCATATAAACTTTTATCTTTCGTATTATATATCCCTTCCGAAGTTTGATAGATTGTTTTTCTATGCTCTCCATCTTCCTTTTGTTCATATGTACTATATATACCTCTTTGTTTCACATACGCATACCCATCATCACTCGCAGACATAACCTTTCTCATGTCACCTTCATCCAAAGCTTTGACAAATGGCTTATAATCTATTTGCTTTTCCCCAAAACCACATCCACTTAATAAACTTGCCACTATTGACACGACTATCATCACCTTAGCTTTCTTCTTTAATTTCATACTGTCACCTCGTTAGTTACTCTAGGCATTTTTAGTTTCATTATGTTCCCTTTTTGATAGTAATACACTTCATCTTTACCTAATGGTGCTTCGTTGCTTATATATTTTATGTTGAAGATACTTTGATCATTTAATGGCATTGCGATAATTGCTGCTGTTAGTTTACTTCTCATTTTCATAGGTAGAGCTTCACGATTTCGGTCCATGTAGTCGTGGTGACCTGCTAATACAAAGTAAATACCTACTGTACGAGATAAATCAATTAAATTCGCTGCATCCTCCATTTCTAAATAAACAAATTTACTAAACTCTTCAACATTTGTCATGATAATGAGTTGTTTTGTGAATGCAGGAATTTCTCTACCTTCTTGTCTTGCTTGTGCTAATTCAAGAGCTCGTTCACGAATTACTTCCATCCAATACTTCGCATGCATATTGATTTCATTTTCGTCTACAATGTAGTGCGTCACATCGTCTTTATATTGAACGAAACTATACTCTGCTGTATCCACCAACGTCACACTTTCAAAATAATCTTTATTCAATTGAGATAGGATGCTAGATACAATTTGTTTTCTCATACTATCATCTACACTATAAATCATTAAATGATCATTCACTGCAATATCATGAGCTACAACTTCTACGTTTGCAAAATCAAGCCCCATTGGAATTCTTGCTGCTTGTAGAGCTTTTGTAACGTCTTTATTTTTACGATAAGTAGCAATATCAATCACTTCTGGCATCATTGGAATTGCCTTCGGACGTTCTCCATCCCATTCTCGATCCATATCATTTGCTTCTTGTTGTAATAATTGAATTTGCTGTAATTCATCTTCTGCTTTCGTAGGTAGTGCAACCTGGAATAATGTAGGAGATTCTAGTTTTATTAACGCTCTTCCTGCTGTTTCTTCCACTTTTATATCAGATCTCCCTACAATACTAGCTACTTCACTTTGATCAATCATATATAGGCAAGTTTGGATTTTAATATTATTGTACAATTGAATTCTAAGTGCATTTTGTCGCCCTGCACTAATTAAGGTATGAATTCCTAAACTTGCACCATCTCGGACAATTTGCATAATTAGCATTTCAAAGCTTTCATAGAACTTCGCTTCTTTTACTGCATCATAATTGTCGATTGCAATAATAATATGTGGTATTTCTTTCCCGCTTGCCTTTTCATACATTTCAATATTTGCAACGTCATATTCACTTAATAATCGTTTACGATTTTTCATTTCTTGAGTTAATCTTTCAACAAACTTTAAACATTTTTCAGATTCATCAATCGTAATCGTATCCGCTACATGAGGTAATCCTTTCAAAGGTAGAAGACCATTTGTTCCAAGGTCCACTAAATAAACATGCAAATGCTCCGGACTATGCTGACGAGCTACATCCATAATGACTGATTGTAAGAATGTTGATTTTCCGTAGCCTGGGCTTGAGAAGACCGCTACGTGTCCGTCTTTACTAATATCTAATGTTAATGGTGTTTGTGATTGTAATTCAGGCTGATCTAGTAGACCAACTGTTGCTTGTAATGGTTTCTTTTCTTTCGTCCATGCTTCTTTGAACTGAATTGCATGTAAGTCTTGTAAATATACGCTTTCTGGAAGTGGTGGTAACCACGGTCTAGCTAACGCTTCAATTTCATTTATTTCTGCGTAATCGTGAATGTAGTCAATAACAGCATCCAGTTCAGATGGTACGCTTATTACTTCTTTACTGCTACCAAGGCCACTTAAATCTTCACTTAATATTTCATATTGTCCTAGATCATTTATTGCATAGATTGTTGCGTCTAAATGTTCTTTATCCTCTTTGTTTTCTACATAGTCTGCTCCGCTCCAGGCTGATTGGAATAGTTCATAAATTTCATTATTCCCAACTTGTAAGTAAGCACGTCCTGGTAATGTAATTTCAGCAGCATCTGGCGTTTTTAAAATTTCATTACTATCTGACGTATTTTGAACTTTTAATGCTAGTTTGAATTTCGAGTTACTCCAAATTTGATCATCTACAACACCACTCGGTTTTTGCGTAGCTAATATTAAATGGATTCCGAGCGAACGACCGATACGTGCTGTTGAAACTAACTCTTTCATAAACTCTGGTTGTTCTGACTTCAATTCCGCGAATTCATCACTAATTAAAAATAGATGCGGCATCGGCTCACTTACTAAGCCTTCTTTATACAGTTTTTGATACTGATTAATATGGTTTACATCATTTTCACCAAATAATCGTTGTCTTTTCTGTAATTCAGCTTTAATTGATGCGAGCGCTCTCATACTTTGCGCTCCATCTAAGTTCGTAATTGTTCCTAATAAATGCGGTAAGTTTTTGAATAAATTCGCCATTCCGCCGCCTTTATAGTCAATTAGTAAAAAGGCTACTTCGTACGGGTGGAAATTGACTGCTAGAGATAATATATACGATTGTATAATTTCCGATTTACCTGAACCTGTTGTACCTGCTATTAATCCGTGTGGTCCGTGTGCTTTTTCGTGTAAGTTTAAGTTTACGATATCTTCTTTCCCACGTAATCCAAGTGGTACAGCTAAAGATTTATGCGCTGCATTTTTCTCCCAACGACTTGTGATATTCAGTTCTTTTACTTTTTCAACGCCGTACATTTCTAAAAATGTTACGCTTTCTGGAATACTATTTTTTAAGTTTTGCAAATGATTTAATGGTGCTAATGCCCGTGAAATATCTTCTAAATTGAATCCTTTTGGCACGTGATTTAGCTTAAATTGACGGTTAACAAGTTCTCCTTGCTCTAAGATGATGTTCCCTTGTTTTGCATCTCTTATATCTATTACCGTTTTCACATGCTCCGGTAAACTTTGCATAACATCTTGTACAAATACAAGTGATACACCTAATTGACTCGGATCATCATTAAAGAATTCCATAACAACATGGTCTAATATTAGTTTTTCATCTGTAATGAGAACGACATAGTGCGGTGCAAAGTACATTTTTTCATTAGTAGAACTTTTTTCATCTAGTTTTAATTTTCGTTCTTTCAATATTTGATACAAACTATTTAACACTTGATCACGGCTACGATCATGGTATACAAATCCACGTACATTTATATCACGAACACTTCCATGAGGTAACCAGCGCATCCAATCCCATTTTTCTTTTTCTTCTTCCGGAAAAATAGTAATAAACTGCAAGTCATAATAACTATGGAATAAAGCTGTTTGTGCAACTAATAATTGTAATTGCTCTAACACTAAAGAGCGTTGGCCAATATAACCAACTGGTCCATTCATTAAATCTGTTACAACTGGTACATCTTCTAATGATAGATAACGCTGTCTTAGTTCACGCGCTATATCAATTAATTCATCTTTCGTTTGACTAAATTCTTCTTCATTAAATTGAATTTCAAAACTCGTATTAGCTTGTCCTGTTCCAACGCTAAATGTTAAGAAATCATGATGTAACATTGTTTTTTCATAAATTCGAGGATTTACTTGAACTGCCATATTACGTATTACTTCTACATTTGGATTGTGATAATGTAATGCGTGACGCTGTTTTTCACTTTCTGCATGTAAATCTTTCGTTTTTTGTTTTATATACTCTCTGTAGCTTTTGTCACGTTCAACAATGTCGACTTTATATTGCTTTAAATTTTTTATATACGATGTGACAGAAACAATGATTGTTACTAATGTCATCGCAATCGATGCGATAATAAACATTCCATATTTCATGAAAATTGCAAGTAATACTGTTACGACAATCATGACAAGTGAAGGTGCAATGATTCTTGCTAAATGCTCCGTTGGTTTTGATGGCATACTTGAAGGCTTTGCAATTGTCATTTTCTCTTCTGGTTCACGGTAAATAATACGTGGTGAACGATGATAGTCTGGATAACCACTTTGATAATTCGTTTCTGATTCTACTAAAATAGGTAACGCAGATTTCACTTTATCTTCTGAAGAAAGTACTTGAATGTCTTCACTACCAATCTCCAATAAAATACCATCAAAATATAATACGTCTCCTGATTCCAACATAACGCTATCTTTTAACTTCGTATAATTATGAAATACATCCCCGCCATACACGTTCACTTTAAAAGAATCGTACAACGTTTCGCGAGATAGCATTAAATCTACACTAGTCTCGGTAATAGAAATATCATCGTAATCGTTTTGACTCACTGTAAGAGAATGTTTCGTTCCGATATCAAACACTTTAGTTGTGCCAACAATAGATATAAAGATTTTTAAGCTCACATCTCTTGTTTTCCCAATCTCAATTTCCTTATTGAATTCTATTAATTGATCCTGTACCATCCAAGCATTTACTTCATTATTCCACTTTAACTCTACTTCTTGTTCTAAACTTGGATTCGTAATATCATTTGTCCACTCTTTTCCAATCGACACTATTGATTGCTCATTTGGATGTAATGTGCACTTATATATTTTGTCTCCATAAGTCAATACTAATAGTTGCTCCATCCGTGTTCACTGCTCCTTTTCAACTGTCTCATCAAGTGCTTACTCTTTTTTCTCTGTGTCCGACAAATTTTTATCGCTTGATGAATTGCCATATTTCTTTTTATATTCATCTAATTGTTGCTCATATGTTTTTAACTTTTGATCACGTTCTTCCCCTGATAAATCTGGATTATTTTTCAGTGATTCAATTTGTTTAACAAGGCCGTACATAATAAGCTGAGGATCGTCAAGTGTCTTAGCTAAATCTAATGATTTATCAAAATTACCTTTTCCGTTATACATCCAATACAGCAAATACTTTTCATCACTTTTCAAACTAATGTTTTTCATAATCGATTTCTTTTGAGCTTCACCTAGTTTTTCAGCTGTAATGTATGCAAATGCTAACTCATATTTAGATGCAATCGGTAATGATTCAAACTCCTCCTCATTCAATTGCGTAATGACTTTGTCATAATCAGTTGCTATGAAACTTGCATTTGCTTCTAACAATTTATTTTGATAAGGAAATTTTATAAAAGTGAAATATATTAAAGGAGCAGCTAAAATAACTGTCGCCGCTATGAAGGAAAAAGCTAAGTATTTAAATGATTTATAGCTTTTTTTAGGTACTAACTGCATATTTTTTTCTGTTTTTGTTTGTTCCTTCTCAAAGCTGTCATCAAGAAACTGCAGTAATGCATCTAAGCTTTCCATTTGAGCAACGGTCTGTTCAAATGTTGTTTCTTTTGCATCTTTTAGTAACCCAGCATACAAATCATCAAAGTTATGTTTTTGGGAGAATAAAGCAATAATTAGACACTTATATTGTGTTAAAAACTGCTCTTCTAATAACGGGGTTGGCGGAACAATATCTCGAATTCCTCTATGTATAATACTTGGTATTAAATTAGCATTAAAAACTATATTGTCTGGATGTAAAAAGAACGTGATTCGTTTATTTAAATATTTACGAAACTGCGCAACATTCCGAAGTAGTCTTAATTTCTCATTTCTTCTAAAACGGCTAAGATCGTCCCACTTATATAATTTTTTATCTACTTGATATAGAAACGTAAACATATCATCCGTTTCTTCTATTGTTAATGGTACAAATTCAGATGATACGCCCGTAATTATATCGAATTGACGGAAGTCTTTTATACGTGTTTGAGATTTGGTCATCTCCAATTTCCAATTTTCTTTTTCTATTTGAAATTGATAGTTCATTGCATCAATTTGAATTATTTTTCCCGTCATGTTTATCCTCTTCTCCTTTTCTTTATAACCCGTAATAACTTATTTTCAAATAACTAAAAGTAAAAAATATTCTTTATAAAACTTGCAAAATATCTCCATCTGTTATTTGGTGATCAAT
Source organism: Bacillus cereus group sp. MYBK14-1 (assembly GCF_051916885.1). Lineage (NCBI taxonomy): Bacteria > Bacillati > Bacillota > Bacilli > Caryophanales > Bacillaceae > Bacillus > Bacillus cereus group sp. MYBK14-1. The sequence continues at coordinate 109,993 of NZ_JBQAHM010000002.1, forward strand.
TAAACGATCATTATCTGTTAAAACAATTGACTTATTTTTCACTTTAATCACAAAATGTGAACCTTCATGATTATCAATCTTTAGCGTATCTAATAAGTTTTTCAATAAATATTTAATAGATTGATGATTCGGAATACGCAAATCATATGTATTTCCATTCCATTTACTAAAATCTACTGTCACATTGATATGTGTTTGTATTGCCATCGCTTTACCTCCAACTTTTACGAAGAACCGTATAAATACCGATGCAAATAAGTAGAATGCCGCCGCCAAATAATAATATTATTGTTATACTAATTGGCTCTTCATTCATTGTTTCATTACTTGCTACTTCATCTGCACTTTTTCGGACAATGTATTCACTGTTAAACAAACTATTTTTCGTATCTTTAACACTATTATTCTCTTTTGGTTTTGTAAAAAGAGAATCTCGCAAAGCTTCCATATCTTTTTGTTCTTTCTTTTTCTTTTTCTCAATTTCTTCTTCTATATCTTTGTTAAATAACTCAATCGATGCTTTATCTAATTCTGTTTCCTTATGTTCCTTTTTATTTTTTTCTTGGTCGCTTTCTTCAAGTCGATCCACTTTAAACTTAATCTTCCCATCATCACCAAGATAACTGTCAGCCGCGCTCCTTATCGGTAGCGCGACAAACAGTAAAAGGATAGAGAGAAATGATAACTTAGCCACTATGCTCCATTGTTTGATCATTTACTTCTTTTTCCTCCCATTTCTTATGCCATACAAATAGATTACTAACCAATCCAATAATGGCAATTACAAACAATACGACAAAAATAACTTTCCCAGTATCTTTACCACTAATAAAATCATTTAGAAAACTTTCTATATACTGAAGCGGTGAGAATTGACGTATCTTTCCGACAGAGGACATTTGATCTACTTTACTTCCAACTGCCTCAGTTAAAAATAGGTACATGCTTAAAAATACTAATAGTATAAACATACCTACCATTTTTATTTGTCGTAATAAGTAGGTTGAGACCAATACAAACGCCATCATAATAAATGTGATGAACGCAATCCATAGTAAACTTTGATCCTGACCGAACTTTAAAAGACGCCCAGAAATGATACCTATACTAATCCCTTCCACAATTGATATACCGAAAGCTACTACTGTAGTTGGTACATTCATATCAATTAATGAGAATTTCTCTTCAAAATGATCTGATTGCATTCGTTTCTTTTCTTGATTCGCAATTGCGTATGCTGTAAATAATGCAACAATGAAACAAGTTAATACAATTAAGTAAGGTGTAAAAGCATTACCTGCTACAATTACTCCATCATTTTGCTTTTGAACTGGACTAGCTAAAAAGTCATATAGCATTTCATTTTGACGATCTCCAATACGACTATTCGCTAAAATTTTCGTAAAGTTTTTGGAGAATGATTTATCATCTTCCATTTTCTTCGTAAAGTCGTTTAATAATAAATCAGCTTTTGAAACAATTGTCGTTCCGCTGTCTTGAATTTCTTTTGCTTGTCCATTGATTTGATCAAATGTTTTATATACATCGTCTGAAGTTGCTAAACTATGTTTCGAACTTTCGACCAATGACTGACTTTGCATCATTAATGATTTAATACCAGAATCTAACGATAAAACAGCTGTTTGCTCACCAGCATGATTTGTTGTTAATACTTGCTGCTCTTCAACTAGTTTTAAGCTATTCTCACGCCATTTCGCTAAACCTTTTAAATACTCTCCTAAATTTTCATTCATACTAGTTGCTTGTTGCGTCGTTCCATTTAATTTCTCCGCTAGTAGCATAGAATTTTGATCCGCACTAGTAATAGATTGTTGATAAGAGTTTATTTTTTGTTTTAAACCTGACATATCTTGCTTTATTTCTGTAGTAATACTTGATGAAACAAGATTTGAAATTAAATCAATTAAGCTTTGTTTATTTAATACGTAGTACAAAGATTGGTCCGTCGCAATTGCATCTAAACTTCCCTCTTCTAACTTAGGACCTACATCTTTCGTTCTTAAATCAATCCCATAATACATTTCGTAAAGGCTCATTAAACCTTGATAACTTTCGACTGTATCTACTGCTTCTTTTATTAATACACTAGAAGTAATATCTGTTATTTTTTCTGTTTTTTGATGTATTACTTGATTCGTTGTACTTTCAATAACTTTACCGTTATCTGTTCCCGTTTCGCCTCCTGGATTTCCTCCGGTTCCGTTATCTGTCCCCGTTCCGCCTCCTGGGTTTCCTCCAGTTCCGTTGTCTGTTCCCGTTCCGCCTCCTGGGTTTCCTCCAGTTCCGTTGTCTGTTCCCGTTCCGCCTCCTGGGTTTCCTCCAGTTCCGTTATCTGTTCCCGTTCCGCCTCCTGGGTTTCCTCCGGTTCCGTTGTCTGTTCCCGTTCCGCCTCCTGGGTTTCCTCCGGTTCCGTTGTCTGTTCCCGTTCCGCCTCCTGGGTTTCCTCCAGTTCCGTTATCTGTTCCCGTTCCGCCTCCTGGGTTTCCTCCAGTTCCGTTATCTTTCCCTGTTCCGCCTCCTTGGCTTCCTTCATTATTGCCTGTTGTGTTTTCCATTTTTTTGATAATAGGCGTTTTAGCATTGTGTACTAACGGCATTATGCCATACTGTGATTTATGAACCACATTTTCCACCTTGCTATTTTCCGTTTGTGTTCCTTTATCTTCTTTGTTAGGTTTTTCTTTTTCAGGACTAGTTTCTTTTTTATGAGTCCCACTCAATTCCCACTGCCACATTACAGGAGAGAAAACATCTATATTGATGTTTGGATCTTTTAACTTCACATGCAGATCAATCTTTATATCCCCTTCATTACGAGGAGCTATTGTAATTTCTCCTGCTTCGCTTTGAAGAAAATCACTTGTACGATCCTCACCATCAATATGTAAGAATCCTGTACTTCCATCTAGTTTAAATTCTTCTGGAATCTTTATCTTCAAAATTTGCGGAGATTCCATTTTAATTACTTTCGCAGTATCACTAAATGTAATTCCCTCTGTATAAAGTCTATCCTTTACTTCTTTAATTGCGTTTCCTAAAGATATTTTATTTACAGGATCATAATAAAAATTATTTTCTTTATTATATTTTTTTGTAAATTGAATTACATTTTGCAGTTGTAATTTCGTTGTATCTGGCAAATCACTTTGACCGATTTCTTCCATGTTTAAACTAGGTAATTTCGCAATTAAATTCTCGATTTGGTTCTTTATTCGAGCATCTGGTTGTTTCATTAATGTATTTATGAAGATCTCTTGCTTTCCATCATTCGACATAGATTGCTTTAACTTCTTAATTACCGTCTCTTGAATATCACTTTCTAACTTCCCTGCAAGTTCTGTATCATATTCAGACACTTGTTTTTTTACATCTGCTAAATATTTTTGAATCGCTGCAGCATCAGTTAAAATATTCGGTTCTTTCTCTGAAAATGTAAATTGATTTGAAATAATTTTATTAGCGGATTCCAATGCACTTAATTGCTTTAAAGCATCGCCTGTATTCATATCATTCATATATTGATTGAATTGATTTGTGAAATTATTCGCTAACAAATTGTTATCAGTTTGCATTTTTTGAAAGTTATTAAAACCATCTAAGTACGTACTGTTAGATTTATTCCCTTCATCTAACGCTTGACCGAAACCTTTTAAAACATCCTGAAATCCTTTGAAACTATTAACAGAAACACCTGTATAATCTTGTACTGTTTTAAATTGATTTGTGTAATTTGCTAACGGACTATGTATATCTTTTTTATACATAGTTGTTTGAACGTTTCCTTTTTCAATTATTTTACCTATATTATCTTGTGCACCTTGTAGCTTACCGATAATACTCGCAAAATAAACGTCGATTATTTGCTTATTGAAATCTTCTAAAATAACAGAAGCTGTATTTTCTGCCTCAGCTTTCAAATCCTTATTCCCAGTTGCATTTACTTTGTAGTTTAACGTTAATTTCTCTGGAATCTCTGAATCAATCGCAACTGCCTTCCTAGAAAAATCATTTGGAATAACAATCATCATATTGTAATTATTATTTTTCAATCCATTTTCCGCTACCCCGCGGCTAACTACGTACCATTCTTGTTTCGTATTTTTATTTACATTTTTAACAAATTGATCTCCAAACGCTATTTTATTGCCCTCAAATACAGTGCCCTGATCTTCATTTACCAACGCAACTGTCATTTTTGGTGTAGTATTCTCATTAGCTTTCTTAACATTTTGATTTAATGCTAAATAGGAGACCCCTGTTGATAGTACAAGAGCTAAAATAATAAACAACAAGATGCTCCATTTGAACTTTTTCACTACTTATCACTCCTGCGACTGCGAGTCTATCTAATGAAAGACTTCGTATCTTACTCTAGTTTTAAAGTAATTTAGCCATACAACGTATGGTTGCATGGCTAAATTATATATTTCTTTTTATCTGTCTTATTGTAGACCGAAATTACGAGAAAGATCTTCGTCATGTCTAGCAACAGCTTCTGCAGTTTTATTAAGCTGCATATTGATTTCTTGTAATAGCTGTGCGAAGTTTTGTACTTTTGGCTTTAATTGATTGAACTGTTGGTCAAAACCTTCGAAAGCACGACCTTCCCATTCTCCTCTTAATTCATTTTGTAAGTTTTGTAGTTGACGTAAAATGTCCTCAATTTGATTTGCACCTTGTCCATATCGAGTCGCTTTCGATTTAAGCTCCTCTGGTGACATACGAATTTGTCCTGCCATTATTAAATCCCCCTTAAAATTAAAAAATAGTAAAATTAACCAATAATCAATTCTACAAATTGATTATATCAATAATTTAAAAATTTCTAAACAAAAAAATGATATTTTTCCAAAATTTCTCTTTTACTATAATAACGATATATTGTATAATACTAATTTATTTGTTTTTTAAGCACACTCTATAAATCTACTATAAAATAAAGGCAAACCATCTATTTTATATATTTATAAGGACTTATTCACTTTAAATCCCAGCGAGAAAGTAGCGACTAAATCATTATTTTCTCCCATTCAGACTATAATACTCACTTCAAAGTCATAATGACCTGCCTTTCAACAAACCCAAACTCTTCGTACATCTCTTTTGCAAAATTCCCAGCAAATACATTCAACCGAATTTCTGAATACTTCTCCTTTAATTCCTTAATACTAGCTTCCATCAGTTCTCGCGATAATCCTCTCCCGCGATATTCTGGGAAAACGTACAATTCATATATAAATCCAAGTTTTTCACGAGAAAAATAGTCTGTATTTCCCCCTATTAATATCCATCCCATTACTTTATTTTCTTCTTTAACAATTAAATAGTATGCTCCTTTTTCTACAATCGGCTTTGTAATCTCAATTGCTTTCTCGGTACTTAATTGACAATTCCCTCTCGTCCCTTCAAAAAGCGATTGAGCCGCATATTTTAATATTTCATTGGTATCTTCTTGATTCGCCTTAATTATCATTTTTCACAACTCCCCTTGAATAATAGGCATTACTATCGCTTGTTCAAGATTCTCCGCTTCCATAACAATTGCCGTTAATCCGTGTTCTGTACTTGTTTCATGGAGCTCTCCCTTTTCCCAAAACACAGCTTGTCCCGCCTCTATCTTTATCTTTTCTTTATTTACTCCACATACATATCCTGTCCCGTCCACAATAAGAAGCAGTTGAGATACAACTGCTTCATGATTACCGATGATTCCATTCTCGTGTAAATGCATAGCACCGATATGTATATTTCCTTGATGGTTTAATATTTTTGACATGATGAAATTAGATTGAAATACTGATAGGTGTTTTCCTACTTTTTCACTAAAATCAAAAATTTTCATTACTAGTCCTCCTTATACGTATAAAACCATCCTTACTGTCTGCATCATATGTCCTTCAAAGTCTTCTTCAAATTGCTCTAATTCAGCAAAACCTTTCGCTTCATAAAAGCGTTTTCCTTTTTCATTTGCTGCTTCTACATGTATGTACAATTTCCGTATCCCGTTTAATGCTTTAATCCCTCTTTGTAATAAAGCACTTCCGATCCCTTTTCCTTGCTGATCTGGTAACAAATAAATCGCACCTAATTCTGCTTCGTTTTGTAGTCTAACAGGTGAAAAGTTTGCAAACCCTATTACTTCACCCTCTTCTTCCGCAACGAATAAATGCGTATTTTTAAGACGATATTTCATTTTTTCATCAGAATATGCCTCGTCTAAAAAACTGTCTTGAATTTCTCTTGGAATAATACCTTCATATGTATCATGCCAAGCTATTTTTGCTACTGATTGTACAGCATGAATATCTTCTTGCTTCATTTCTCTAATTATATATGTCATCTCGATGTCTCCATTCTCTTTAAATTATATTCTGCTAATATACTAGAAGAAATGGCAGAACCATTTTCATAATTCACCTTAATTAATTTTAATTTCTCAATTGAAGCTGTTACAAAATCAAATTTCTCATAAATATATTCCATTACACTTAAAAACTGCTTTGTCTGTAATCTATTTGCAATTGTACAATGCGGTACCCATTTTCCCGGTACGTAATATGAATTTGGGTTGTCATGAAAAGTTTTAAAATAATCATGATAAGAATGATGAAGTTTTAACAATTCATCGGTAACAGTCGGTGCTAGAAAGACCGTTCCATTAGTAGGAAAAATTCCAATAGAAGGAAAAGTTACTGCATCCATATTTTCTTGAATAGCTACAAACTCCCCTAGTTTCTCCGTATACAAATGGACATCTAACTCATTATAATCAGCTAACGTAATATGAGGTTCTACTCCAGCTAGTTGATTTGTTCCAATTACATTTGTTAATTCATTTTGCAGTTCTGTAATTTTATGAGTAAACACACGATCAAATGTAGCAATAATAGCGTACAATCTTTCTCACCCCTTCGTTACACATAGCGCTTCCCATTCTTCACGAATCATGCCCATTCGAATAGAATCATAGTATGTTCCGTTATAATAACGACACTTTCGCATTCTACCTTCTAAGCTCATTCCTATTTTCTCCGCTACTTTCATCATTCGTTCATTGCCAGACCAAGTCGTGATTCCTACTCTACCAATCTCCATTTTTTCAAATAGCAAATCTCTATATAATGTCAATGCTTCTGTACCGTATCCACCATTCCAGTATGTTGAGTCATAAATCACAAGCCCCATCTCTAACCAACGCGTCGGTTTATATTCCCAATAAAACCCGACTGTCCCAATGATTTGACCGTTATTTTCTATAATTAAATTTGACAGTGGTTCTTCTTGCAAACGAGTTTGCATCTTCTCTTTATAGGAAGAGTATTCTTGCATTGAGAACGGGAAATATGGCGCATCCCATTTCTTCCATTCTGGACTTTCTTCTTTAAATATGATATTCCATAATGTTTTTATATCTGATTCTTCTATTGTACGAATTGTAACTTTCTTCCCCTTTAATACAACGTTTTGCATAATTCCCTCCTGCATTCCTCTTTATTTCATATATAATTATAATATTTTTTCAGAAAAATCAAAACTAATATCATATATTATATTGTATAATTTTGTTATTAGATACCAATTATTGATTTAGAAAGCTGGTGATTCAGTGAATAATCGATTTAGTATTGCTTTATTTCTTACTATTATTATGACAAATATTATTCTCTATTTCTTTTTACCATTAAGTATTGTTACGAAATGGGACTTTAATGGAACGCCTACATCAACAATGGATAAAAGCACTTTTGTAATCGTAAATATAATTATATGTTCCTTCTTATTCTTTGTATTTTTAGCTTTATCTAAAGCAGCGAGTAACCAGAAATTTCTCCATTGGATCGGTAACACAATGTTACTATTCTTATTTTTTGTCGATATTGTCATCGCCCTCATCGCTCTTGGCTTTTCACTTCCTCTTGATCATTTCATATTTTTAGCATTAGGGCTTTTATTTATATTAATAGGTTATTTCAGTTCCAAAATTGATACGACTAAATCAACCGTTTCATTAGAATGGAATGATAAGCACCTTGAAAAAAGAGCTTCAAATATTAGTAGTATTTCAATGATGATAGCAGGTATTTTTTTAGCGATACTTCCTTTTATCATTTCTGCTCCCTATAGAGGTTATGCTATACTAGCAATTCTTTTAGGAATGACGCTTATCATTCTGCCGAGTACGATTTATTTACTTATTAAAGACAGCAAGCAATCTACTCCTTTAAAAAAATAGGAGGTTATACCCCTCCTATTTCAGCTTAATGTTTTATTTTTCACTTTTTCTATCTCAACTAAAATCCCTTTCCCTATCCAACCCTCTACGCCATCTTTTTTAATTAAATCATATCCTGAACAGCTATCATCAATGAGAGAAACGATATCTCCCTTCCTAACGCTTATTTGCGCACAAGAAATATCGGTTTTCACTGTATATTCACCTGACTCAAGTTGTTTCATATATTCATTTTTTACAGTGAGTAAATTATTCGTTTCCTTTTGTTTACATACGGTGTAATCTTGCATCTTCTCGATAGGCTCTATGTAATAATACGGATATGTCACTCCGCCCTGCATTTCTGAATTCGCATTAAAATCCGCTATTACTTCGTACTCTGGAAAATAGTCTACATATGTATAAGAAAACGTATCGCCGGTTTGTTTCCTCTGAATAATAAATACGTTTAATTGCCCTGCTTCTTTAATTGCATTTCCTCCATCAATTGCAATAATTTTTTTCTCCTTATCAATAACTGGATTGTTAGACGGTGCTTCTTCAGAATAGTTCACGACAGGCCAATGACCAACTATTACATACTTATTTGCTTTATGTGATTTATTAAAAAACTGTGGCATTGCTATCGCATTTTTGCGCTCTGTTTCTTTCCAATCTACTCTATCTTCTAGACCGGCATGCACAAAAATATAATCTTCTGTTTCAATCGCTGTTGGCAACTCTGTTAGCCAATATAGTTCTTGTGAAAATTCACTTAACAATGCTTCTTTCACTTCACGAATTGAAGTGCCCTCATGAACTGAAAAACCTAATTGCTCTAGCCATTCATTAAAAATCGAGTGCTTTCTCATACATAAATAATTAATAAGATCAGGATTTTCATTTAGAAGAGCATCAACTAAAACTTCACAATTCCCTTCAACAACGTGAACCTTTGAATTGTTCTTTACAAGATTCATAACGTAGTTTACTACGCCTACGCTATCTCGTCCTTTCTCGCAAAGATCTCCATTAATAATTAAATAATCTTCATCTTTAAAGTTAACTTTATGTAGTGCTTCTTTTAAAAGATTTAATTCTCCATGAATATCAGATATGACGATAACTCTAGCATCATTAGGGATTGATAGTTTCTTTATTTTTTTCAAGTATAAGCGCTCCAATCATTCTCTTTATTAAATTAAAACAATTCGACAAAATACACTATATAACCTTTTCAAATACATATACCATAACTTACAACCTATTTACGGTTTAATAATAACTTAAAAAATAAGAAGAAGCTGTTCCCAATTTTTGCGGGACAACTTCTTCTTATTTTTTATAATTCTTTATGAAAAGAATAACTCACCTTATCATACCCTTCTCTTTCATAAAAACGATGAGCATCAATTCTTGAAAATGCTGACGTGAGGACGATAGACTCACATTCGTTTTCCTTTCCCCAGTTCTCTATATACGAAAGTAATACTTTCCCATGTCTTTTTGAACGATGTGCTTCTGCTGTTACAAGGTCATATACGAAAACGTGTTTCTTATTATAAAAGTTCGTACAAATTGCTACACCTGCAAGGCTAACAACTTCATCATCCTCATTACGCAACGAAAATAGTTTATAATTTTCTTCTTTCATATTTCGAAATAAAGAGCTTGTTTCCTCTTTTGAAAGTTTCGTTCTTAATTGCTGTAAAACAGGTAATACTTCATGTAATTGCTCTTCTGTTACTACTTCTTTAACATTCATTTTTAACTCTCCCTTAACTATTTAAATAATTTTCTAAATGTTATATCATTATTATAGAAAGCAACTGCCCTTTACTTAAGTGGCAGTTTAAGTGTTTTTTATACGGCCAGTTTTAAAGGAGAGTTTTATATGGATTTTACTATCCCATTGCAATTACAAAGTAACACACCTATTTACTTGCAAATTTACGAATATATAAAAGCTGAAATTATACAAGGGACTATTTCTGTTGGCACACGTCTACCCTCACACAGAAATTTAGCATCACAACTTAATATTAGCCGCATTACTATTGAATCAGCTTATCAACAATTATTAGCTGAAGGTTATGTAGAAAGTAAACCGAAACGTGGTATTTTTGTAGCAAATTTCGATATTGACGTTATCCCAAATAAAAAGCGAAATGCAGCAAAGAAGACGAGCAATTTGATAGACGAAAAATTTGAATATGATTGTAGCCAAGGACTTATTGATCAAAATACATTTCCGATTACAAATTGGAAACGAGCATTACAAGAATCCATACTTACATACGAAAATGCACTATTTGCCAAAGAAGACCCTCAAGGTGAATTCGCTCTTCGAGAGCATATATCAACATATTTATATCATTCTCGCGGTGTCCATTCTTCACCTGATCAAATTGTGATTGGCGCCGGAACGCAGCCACTTCTCTGGCTACTACTTCAACTGCTTGGCCCTACAAAAGAATACGGCATTGAAAACCCTGGATTTCACCGTATACACGCAATCATTAAAAGCTGTGATAGACAAATTCATCCCATACCATTGGATGAAAAAGGGATTGATATTTCTAGTTTATACAATACAAATTCCAATGTCGCATACGTTACACCATCACACCAATTTCCGCTCGGGATTATTATGCCTTTATCTAGAAGATTAGAATTGTTAAAGTGGGCTAATGATTGCAGCGGATACATTATTGAAGATGACTATGACGGAGAGTTTCGCTACGCTGGTAAGCCGATTCCTTCTTTACAAAGTCTTGATTCAAATGAACGCGTTATTTATATGGGAACTTTCTCAAAATCTTTTTTACCTTCTTTACGAATGGGATATGTTGTTTTACCACCACACCTTTTAAAAACATATCAAGAACTGCATGGAATTTTCAAACAAACAGTCGCTACAATACAACAACTTGCTTTTGCTAACTTTATACAAAGCGGGAATTGGGAACGTCACCTTAATCGGAGTCGTACACTATATAAAAGAAAACATCATGCGTTAGTAAAATCCATTATGAAAGAAATGGGGGCTAATGTTCAAATTCTTGGCGAACAGTCCGGACTTCATATTGTTTTATGTGTCCATAACAGTATGAATGAAAATGAACTGATTGAATCCGCTAAAAAACAAAGCGTTAAATTATACCCACTTTCTCCATATGATTTCGTGAATGATTTACGTAAGGAATCATACGTATTACTCGGCTTTGGTAGTATTCCAGAAAATAAAATTGAAACGTTGGCTACATTATTAAAAGACGCTTGGTTTCCTAGTTGCAAGGAAACTTGTTAACAGTGGGTTTAACTTGTAACATGTTAACAATTCAACAAAATAAAAAAGAAGGCTGTCCAAAATAACTTTTTGGACAGCCTTCTTCTAGTTATTCACCTGACCTAGCTTTCCTTCCCGGACGTTTCACACCAGTCGTTTCTGTTGAATAGGAAGCTTCGATTATAGCGGTTGGATCTACAGAGAGAACGAGATCTTTCATTTTCGGATAAATGAATCGGTTTGTAATGCAATAAATGATTCTCTTATGCTCCCCTAAAAAACCACCTTCTCCATGTAGATACGTAACAGATAGTTGCAATTCTTTCATAAGTAAATCGCCTATTTCTTTATTCTTACCAGAAATAATCATAACGCTCTTACCTTGATTAATACCATCTAGTATAAAATCAATCATCTTCGTAACAATATAGAAAATTGCTAACGAGAACATCGCTTGTTCGATTGAAAATAAAATGGCAACAAAAATGAAAATAACTGCATTTACTGCAAGTAAAAATGTACTAATCGGTACATTAAAGTGTTTATTCATCCAAACTGCTAACATTTCCGAACCGTCAATTGCTCCACCCATTTTAACAACAATCCCAACACCAATTCCGAACAGTACTCCACCATAAAGTACAATTAATAACTCAGAAGTCGTAATTGCTGGAAATGGTTTTAAATAAATTAATCCGAGTGTTGTAACTACATTCGCATAAGATGTACGGATAAAAAATTTCTTTCCCATTACTTTTGCAGTAAATAATAAAATTGGGATATTAATTCCTAAGAACACACCATAAAGCGGCAATCCTGCGACTTTATTTGCCATAATTGCAATAGCCGTTACCCCGCCATCTACTAATCCATTAGGTGCTAAAATAAGCTCTAATGAACCTGCTACTATAATTGAGCCAATTGTTAATAATACGTATTCAAATACTTTCTTCATTCATTACCCCCAAAACTTATATATTTTCTTAGTATTATTTTAACGTAATTTTACTACTAATTCAAAGGTATCGATTTATATACAGAAAAGTTTCTCCTTTATCGCTATTTTTATGTAACACATGTAACGCGTAATACTAAAAACACACTTACAAATTAAAAGTAAGTGTGTTTTTAACATCTATTTAATCTTTACGTACGGCTTCATTTTTAATTTAAATATTTCCTCAACTGCCCTTTGATATCCACCAGCATTTCTAAGCGATTCTCCCACTTTACGACTATTCTCCTTAAACGTCACATCATCCATTACTTTCTTTACAGTCTCACGTAACAATTCAGAAGTTAACTCGTTACGATTAAGTGTTATGCCTGCCCCTACTTCAGTCAATCGTTTTGCAACGAATGGCTGATCTCCTGTTACCGGAATTACAACTAATGGAACACCGTAATATAACGCTTCACTCGAACTATTCATACCACCATGTGTCACGAATACATCAGCATGCTGTAAAACTTCTAATTGCGGGACATAATTATACAATTTAAAGTTTTTCGGGATATTTTCAAATTGACTTATATTTATCTTCTTGCCAACGACTAATACGACTGTCGCATCTACATCTTTAAACGCTTCAAAACATTTTTCATACAAAGCAGGTTGTTCATTAAAAACTGTTCCCATAGAAATGAAAATCACTTTTTCATTTTTTAAATCTTCGGTAGGAAAACTCCCCACTTCTTTTCGAGTAGCAATTGATGGACCTACAAATTTATACGATTCATCAAATACATCTGAACGCGGCTGATATTCTTTTGAAGTATATACAATCGTAATATCACCAGGATGGTTCATAATATCATACATACTATTACATTTCATTCCATACTGCTTATTCCATCTTTCCATTCCCGCTAAACAAGATTGATATAATGGATTCATTTCGTCTACTTGTCTCGATTCTTGCCCATCATGAAAATTAATGTACTGATTAACAGCAAACGTTGTACAGGATGAAACGCTTGGTAATTGTAAAATATTCGCTATAATACGTCCTACTGGAAAATGATTATCATATATTAAATAATCATATTTTTCCTCTTTTGTTTCTTCTACAATTTGAGTAACAATACGCTCTGATGCTTCAATCATATGAGATAGCATCGTCAAAGGGCTCCCACCTTCATTTACTCGTTCCATAATATTAATTTGAGAGAGAAAATTCTCAAACACTCGGAATTCCGCACCTGTTGCTTCAACCTTCTTTCTATAATCTTCAATACAATAAGAAACAACTGTTTCCCCTCGCTGAATTAACTCACTTACAACAGCTAAAGTCGGATTAATATGACCTTCCCCAGGAAAATTTATTACGAGTACATTTGCCATAACATTCTCTCCTATCCAATTAATATAATAAAATTAACAATTAATTATATTAATTAATTTAAGTCTATTATAAATGAATGCATTCTACTTCTTCATGCTTTTCTCTTCATTTTATTATTGAGAAATATTTTCTATAGTCTACATTATTGTGATTCACAATCTTATAAATGAATGCTTAATTTTACTTTTACTCTTCATAGATTTAAAGATACGAGTCTTACATTCAAGTATTACCAATATTATTTTTAGACAATTCATACAAAAATAGAGAAATATAATATTTTTAATGAGTTTTCACTATAAATGTAAGTATGCTGTCTATCTTTTTATCTTTATCCTCATAACACATCATCTGTTATATAATGAATTTATGGAATTTACAGAAAAAGGAGTCTTTTCATGTTACAACAACTATTCAATTCACCTATTCTATCCGTTCAAGCCTTGCACCCGGGTTATGAAGATCATGCAAGTGATGTTTTTCTCGTTCAAACAGAAGATACAGAAGTTATCGTTCGTGCTTCTAAAATGAATGAAGAACCAAATAATGATTTTTGGTGGGGATGTAAAAATCTATTTGGAATTGATCCAAGGAACGTCCATCATTTAGAAACGGTACATACATTGCTGCAAGAACATACGAATCTTCCTATCCCAACAATATTAGAAAAACATGTTTTAAATAGCCGTGAATTTGTGGTGGTCGAAAAGTTAGTAGGTAACACAGTTCAATCTTTTATCGAGCAACCAGATTCTATTTTATTCAGCCTAGGAAAAGGACTTGCAGAAATACATAAGTTTAAAGCCGATTTCATAGGAAATCCGTCAGGCACGTTCCAAATTCCACTAGATGAATTCCAATCACATATTTTAAACGTGAGTAAAGAGCTTGTGAATATGTTTTATTCCGATGATGAAAGCATACAAAATGCATTCCCTACTTTTGAATCACAACTTTCTTCCCTGTCCGTACCAAAGGAATCTACACTCGTCTTAATTGATATGGATCCTACTCAATTTTTATCTGACGGTACAACTATTACGGGTTTAGTAGATACTGAAGCTTACGCTGTTGCTCCGCGAGAGCTTGATTTTATCGGACTAGAATATGTACTTACCGAAAAAGAAGTACATGCCTTTAAAAGTGGTTACGAAACAATTATGTCTATTCCTCACTTAGAAGAATATAGACAGCCTTATCGTTATTTATACCGACTGTTATCTGTGCAAGGTAATGTGGAATTTAAAAAATGGTTAAGTCACCCATCCTATTTTTAAATACGAATGAGAGGGAGTATACAATGGATATTCAGAAAAAGCGTTCTGTAACAGAAAGTGAAATACAGCAAATGAAGGATTTGGCTTATATTTGTGGGCAACAAGACAATCTTAATTACTCTTCAGATTTACATATCAACTTTTTAAAAAATCGAAATGAAGATTATATAAACGATTTTCTTCTTTATAACGGTACTCAATTAATTGGCGCTTTAAATATGTATGATTTCGAAAGACCAACAAAGCTTGAACTAATAGGCTTTGTACATCCTCATTTTAGAAAACAACGTTTCGGAACTATCCTTTTACAAACTGCAATGAAAGAAATACAAAATAGAGAAACAGATGAAGCTCTTCTTATTATTAATGGGGATTCTATTTCTGGGAATGAATTTGTAAAACATATGAAGTTACCATATTTATATAGTGAATATAGTATGGAGTGCAAAACAAACGAAATTCAAAAAACAACAGATAATAATATACAGCTTACTCTTGCAACTTCAGAATCACTTCTTGATCTTATTAAAATTTCTAGTAAAGCTTTTGGTGATTCAGTAGAAAATACGACTACATGGTTACAAAAAATGATGAATTCATCTTCCCATCAAGTTTACAGTGCCCTTATTGCTGAAAAAGTGATAGGAACAATTACAGTTTCTAAACAAGAGCAATCTACTACACTATCAGGATTCGCCGTTCATCCTTCTTATCAAGGTAAAGGATACGGAAAAGATATTCTTTGTAATATAGTACATACCCTTATTACAGAAGGAGTTTCAACAATTGAATTAGACGTCGAAACAAAAAATATCCACGCTTTAAAACTATATACACAATGTGGTTTTGAAATTAAAACGAGGCATGACTATTATAATTTAATGAATTTTTAGGTGAATACATATGTTAAAAAAACAATTTATTCTAGTTATGATATTTTAGCAAACATCTATAATAAACATTGGAGACATTTTGTTTAATACTCCTACCCAGCCTCGTTTTACAAGATGCTCTTCCCTACTCTCGTATATTAGATCTTTGTTGCGGGACTGGTCATCTCTGCCGGTGATAGTTTAATTTAGATGAACTAAAAAGTGTGTTTCACAAAGTTTACTCCGTATTACATAACGAGGGTATATTCGCATTTGATATGAATAAAAAAACTGAATCGAAATGATTCAGTTTTTTCTTAATATATTTACAACTGCAGTTGTTTCGTCATTTTCTTTATAGACACGCGGAATTCTTCTATCTAGCATACATGTAACTTCATAGTTTATTGTACCTAACATATCCGCTATTTCTTCTACTGCGATATTTTCTTCACCTTGTTTACCGTAGAATACTACTTCGTCTCCTACTTGTACTGGCATCGCTTTTGAAACATCCAACATTAACTGGTCCATACAAACACGGCCAATAACAGGTACTCGAACCCCGTTAATTAACGCATAGCCTTTATTAGATAATTGACGATTATAACCATCAGCATAACCAATTGGTACAGTCGCAATCCATTCTTCACCAGTTGTTACATACGTATTCCCATAACTTACACCACGATTCTTCTTCGCATGTTTAATATGAGCTACTTTTGATTTTAACGACAACGCAGGCTGTAAAGAAACGACTGAATGATCCACTTCTTTTGACGGATACATACCGTACACTCCTATTCCAACGCGTACCATATTTTGAAATGTGTTACTTAATTCCATTGATCCCGCACTATTTGAACTATGAATATATGGTATTTGAATTCCTAATTCTTTCGCTGTATTAACAGCTTTTTCAAATAAACTTGTTTGCATATTCGTATATGATTTATCGATTTCATCTGCCGTAGAGTAATGCGTAAATATCCCTACTACCTCTACATACTCCATACGGTTTAATTCTTCTAAAAATGGTTTAACTTCTTCTTCTTGTAAACCGATACGACTCATTCCTGTATCAATTTTCACTTGAATTTGTACTTTCTTTTGAAGACGGTTTGCAATTTCATTTATACCATGTAAATCTTCTACTCTATAAACAGTCATCATAACGTCATATTGAATTACATCTTCTACAGCCGCTACTGGTGTGTATCCTAAAATTAAAATCGGCACAGTAATTCCTGCTTCTCTTAATTCTATTGCTTCATCTACAAATGCAACTGCAAGTTGATGTATTCCTGCTTCAATTGCAGCTTTGGCAACTTCAACTGCCCCATGGCCATACCCATTCGCTTTTACAGCAGCCATCATCTTAATTTCTTCATCATTTACATGTTTTTTAAATTCTTTTACATTATGTTTTACAGCATTTAAGTCAATTTCTACAATTGTATCTCTTCCATATTTCAAACTCATTGGTCTAACTCCTAACTCAATAATTGCATTCCATTCTATTTCACGTTTCATATGACCTTTTACAATATAATACTTTTCATTATGCTAGTCAAACTACTAGAATTTTCGGAATTTTGAGTATGATATAATATCCTCAAGAAACTATTATATACGGAGACGAGGAGAATTACAATGTTTGTTCAATCTGCATTGCATCAACTAAAAGTTGCTATTGATACTTCTATTGATATGCTTAACCAATATAGTGAAAACGATTTAAAAATACAACCGATTCACTCAAAACGATCATTATTTGAAATGTGTGCACATCTTTCTCTTATTTGTCATGCTGATTTACTCATTTTAAATGGTATTCCAGAAAAAGAATTACATACCTTTTATATAGAACGTACCCCCGTAACAGTTGCTCACATGCAACAAACGATGATTGAAGGTTACAACCTTCTCTCTAAAACATTTCTTTCCTACTCCCAAATAGAATTAGCAGAAGTTATGACTGCCTATTGGGGTATTTCTTATTCGCGCTTTGAATGGTTACTTGAAATCGTTGCACACTTTTATCATCATCGTGGACAAATTCATATTTTATTATGCGAGCATATGAACGATCCTCGCATTCCTTTATTTGAGTGATTTTCCATTCATTCATTAATTATAAATAGAGAAGCTACAAAACCAATAAAAAGTATCATTCCTAATAAAATAAATGTTTGAGCATAACCTCCTATTTTCATAAGATAAATAGAAATGATAGGTCCTATACTAGTACCTAAAAATAAAATAAAATAAAAGTATAAATAGATACTGCTATTCCCCTTGCTTTCCCTCCTAATTGACCTACAAGAGAAACTAAAGACGGAACGGATATAACAATACCTATTACAAAACAGACACTCATCATTACAAGTAGAGATAGATACGAAACAAGGCCTATTGAACTTAGACTAAAAATAGCAATCAACAATCCTCCTTAAAGAACTTTCCTTACTTCAAACCTCTTTGTTAAACGACCTGCAAGTGGTGAGAGCAACATACCAAACAGCCCTGCTAAGCGAAAATAAAGGATTTGTTCTGCAGTTAAATTGTAAGTAGGAGAGCTCAAATAATTCCCTAAAACAGTATACATATTAACAAAAGCCATTAATAAAACAGGATTTTTCACACTGACTAACTATTAGTTTTAAATAATGCGCAACTTCTTTAAGGCATAAGAAATTCCGCCTTCACTCGCCTTCGTTGTAACGAAATCAGCCCTTCTCTTCAACTCCTCTCCACCATTTCCCATCGCAACTCCTAATCCTACATACTGCAACATCTCAATATCATTTCCACCATCGCCAAAAGCAATGGCTTCTAATTTACTAATGTTTAAATGTTCCAATACTTTTTGAATTGCAGTTAGCTTCGATACTTTACTATCTTCCAATACATTTATAACGTAACCATGAAAACGCTCAAATGTAAGTGCTGGATATCTTTCAATGAATTTTTGAGCTTCTGTATCATCAGCATACAGACATATGCAATACATCTCATCTGATAAGTTTCTAACTTTGTCAGGATACTGCTCTAAATTTAAGGTTTCATTTAACGCTCGCATGACACGTTCATCTTTGGAAGCAATATTATTCATTGCAAATTCTTCTGTAAAGTAAGAAACACTGTGACCATGTAATTCAGCAAAATTTGAAATATCATGAACGATTTCGCTTGAAAGTACTGATTTATGTATAACTTCTTTCCCACATTTTATATGTGCACCATTTGCTGAAATAAACGTATTTATACCTAGTTCCTTAAATTGTGAGCATAAACTATATGGTCTTCCAGTTGTAACAACTACGTGAATTCCTTTATCTATTAATCTTTGTACCGCTTCTTTTGTACTTTCGTGCATGCTTCTATCAATCTCACTTAATAACGTACCGTCAACATCGAAAAATACAACTTTGTACATAAGTCTTTACATCCCGTCCAAATGATTCGTATCATTAATGAAATGCACCGTTTTTTGTTCACCCTCAATTTCAATTAAACTTATTCCCTATCTCCCATTTTGAAATAGTAGTCCATTGAAATTGGCATTTTGAAAAATGCACGTAATAGACTATTAATTACGCCCCCATGGGCAACAATTGCAATTCGGTCATATGTATTCTCTGTCAAGATTTTAGAAAAGATTCCTTCTATTCTCATTCGAAACTCAATAAACGATTCCCCGTTTTCAAAACGATCATGAAGAAACTTTGGCTCTGGATATTTCTTTGCTTCTTCAAATGATAAGCCTGCTTGCACTCCATTATTAAACTCCATTAATTCCTCTTCTAATTGAATTGGACAACCAATTGCTTCTGCTAATGTTTCACCCGTTTCACGAGCGCGTTTTAATGTGCTTGCCCAAATGAAATCTGGTGCAAAATCTTTTTTCACTTTCTGTACAAGTCTTTGTACTTGTTGTCTCCCTTTGTCAGTTAACTCAAAATCAGCTCGACCTTCATGCACATGTAAAATATCAGCTTCTGATTCTCCGTGGCGTATTAGTAGTATTTGCATGTTTCTCTCTCCCTTCATTTAATATTCATAAAATTCAATTATATCACATTTTAAGATTCCAAAATAAAAAAGGAACGGTCTCCCGTCCCTCATCCATTCACTTTTTCCGCATCATTCCAATAATATTTACTAAACGCTTCTGTTAACACATCAATTGTGTTATATAATTCATCTAACGTATTATCAACACCACCAACTTCAATTAACATCGCATTTTTCGATAAATCTTGGTTATAAACGCCATTTCCATCTTTTTTATACTTTGGAAAAATCCCTCTACTTAATCCGTAATAGTTTTCATCTAAATAACTATTGATTGCTCTTGCAATTTTTTCATTTTCAGCACGGCCTTCATTTTCCATCCCAATTATAAAATATAATCTTGCATACGATTTTCCGTTAATTACTTTTGTTGTTACTTTCTTACGCTGATCGTCACGGTGTATATCAATCGGAAACGCAATTTTATTATTTTGTGCTAATGCTTCTTTTACATATTCATGAGACGCTTTATATGACTGATACCATACCCACTTTTTACTCGCTAATAAATCACCCATATTCGTTTTATCATGAACTACCGGAATTCCTTGTCCTTCAAGTTGCTCTTTCATACGTTTCCCTAGTAAAGACACATTTACATCTGGGCTAGATGGATCAGTTGCCCCTGGTAATAATGGAAAGAAGGATTCCCAGCTATGTGTATGATAAATATATACTGCACTTTCACCTTTTTTCGCTCCGTTCTTTTTCTGAACCGGATTATTCTTTTCCGCTTCTGTAACTTTATCTTTTGCTATTTCCCGTTCTTTCGTTACTTCTTCAATCGGTACACTAGATTCATTTGGGATATTTGTCAAGTTTGTCCCTTCCCCAGCTACGATAATATTAGAATAATACTTTGACATACCAGGTACTTCTTTACCGACGAATGTTCTTAAATCTTTAATTTTCAAATCTGTCGCGATAGAGAACATTAAATTCCCAACTGACTCTCTTTTATTCTTCTTAAAATAATCAAATCCGTAATAGCGATTCTCACTTTCTATCATTTGAACAAAACCTTGCATCGATACTTTTCCAAACCATTGATTTGCATAATTCGATTTCATTGTATGTAAAAATGACGTCAAAATCGACGCTATCATAATTACTATTAGCGCATATAAAAGGAGTAACGAAATCAGCTTCTTCCCATGTATTCGAGTTGCATACTTTTTCACTGCATCACCTTCTTTATACATGGATATGTACAAACTTTTCAGAATATACGCACAAAAAAGAGAAATGGTATACCATTTCTCTTCCTCACTTTTATTGTTCTTTTCCTGTATCATTTGAAGGTAGTTTCTTCGCTTGTTTTTCTTTAAATATTTCTCCAATTGCCCCAAGAGTACCAAGTGTTTCAATTGCATTAGACGGAATAAAGACTTTATTTGCTGGTCCTTTTGCAACTTCAGCTAATGATTCAAATGATTTGTAAGCAAGTATACGCTCATCCAAATTCGCTTCACGAAGCAATTCAATACGATTTTGTTCTGCTTTTGCAATTTCTTCAATTGCTCGTGCTTCCCCTTGTGCTTCTAATTCTTTTGCTTCTTTTATACCTTCAGCTTCGCGAATACGCGCTTCTTTATCCCCTTCAGCCATCAAGATTTTACTTTGCTTTTCCCCTTCAGCGCGAAGGACTTTATCTTGTTTTGCTGCTTCAGCTTCTAAAATAATCGCACGTTTATTACGCTCAGCCTTCATTTGTTTTTCCATTGATGCTTGCACATCTTTTGGCGGGTTAATATCAACAACTTCGACACGTTCAATACGTACGCCCCATTTTTCTGTTGCTTCATCAAGCGCTAAGCGGATTTCTGTTGAAATTTTTTCACGACCAGATAACGTTTCATCCAGTTCCATTTTACCGATGATTTGACGCATCGTTGCTGACGTAATATTACGAACACCATATTCATAGTTTGAAATACCATATGTCGCAAGTTCTGGTTCAACAATTTGATAGAAAATAATTGTATCAATTTCTACTTGAACATTATCTTTCGTAATTACCTTTTGCGGTGGTACATTCGTTTGTTGAATGCGTAAGTCATGATATACACGAACACGATCTACAATTGGTATTAAAATATTTAACCCTGGGTGCATTATACGTTGAAACTTACCAAATCTTTCAACAACCCCAACTTTTTGCTGAGGAATAATTTTAATTGTTAATGCGATAAATGTAACTACAATTAGTGCCAATATAATCGTTAACGTTAATGCTACCATATTTATTCACTCTCCTTTTTCACTTGTAATATAGTACTATGCCTCTTTATAACAACGACTTTTTCTCCAGCATCAATTGAAGAATCTGCAATAGCTGTCCAAGTATCTCCATCCACCTTCACAATACCATTCGCTTCATTTGTAATCGCTTGCATAACAATCCCTCTTTTACCAACAAGCATATCTACTGTATCAGTAAAACCTTTTGCTTCTCGAAAGTTTTTTGAAATTCTTTTCGTAAAGAATGTCAAAGTTAAACTTACAATTGCACCAACAGTAACTTGTAACAGTAGTGCATCAGGAGCAAACAAAGCAATAAGACCTCCGACAACAGCTCCAATTCCAAGCCAAAGCATGTAAAATGTAATCGCCAACATTTCCGCGATAAATAAAATACCAGCTATTATAAACCAAATTACCCAAGCAGCCATATGCAACCCTCACTTTCTTTCTCATTTTCTATATGTATATGAAGAAAAGAATGGTTTATCCGCCCTTTCTTACACTTGGGCGTTTGCTACAAGCTATTGTACATATTCACTGTTACAATGATCATTAATATAATACTATATCAATATATTCTTCATTATACATGAAAATCCCTTTCAAAAAGTGACAAAAAATTAAATTCTTTAAAAATTTTAATTTTTAAATTACAATTATTACAATTACTAAATACTATTTTTTATAGAGGTGATATTCTTATTGAGAAACCTGTCACTAATCTACTATTTAGGTTCCAAAATATGCATTACTCTCGCTGACATCGTATATGTAATGATTATTACAACTCATATTTATATAGCAACTAAATCAGCTACTATTACTGCTCTTTTTCCATTATTACAAGTTATCACAAATCTAATTGCTAACATCTCTGCACCACTTATGATAAATCGTTTTCCATCTTATACGCTGTTATATACGCTCCAATGGTTGAAAACAGTCTTTTTACTATTATTAATGATTTTGTTCCCGGTCTTATCCACAAACATTATAGCTCTATTAACTTTTATTTTTGTCATTTCATTATGTAGCGGGTGGAGTGCTCCATTATTATACGGTATTCTTCCGCGCCTTACACCGAAAGAAAAATTAGTAAAAGTAAATAGTATCTTTTCCTTTTCAACACAAATTGTGCAAGCCGTTGCTTATTCATTTACGAGTATTGTCGTTCTTCTCATTGGCGCTACTTCTACACTCATGATTAATAACATTTTAATGATTTTCGGATGCATTGCATTACATTTTTCATTACGTTCCATACATACTGAAAGAATAGCAGATTCTCCCTCTTCCAAAAGTACTGTTTTATTGGAAGGTTGGAAACTCCTATTTCAAAATCCTTCTCTCCGTACCGTTACATATATGGACTTAATCGAAACTTTCGCAGGGACAATATGGATTGGTGCTATTACGATGGCATACGTTACGACTATCCTTCATAAGGGCGAAGAATGGTGGGGATATATTAATACAAGTTATTATGTTGGCACGTTAATCGGTGGTCTATTAGCCTGGAAAATGAGTTCCTATATTCAAAACAATTTAATACGATCTATGTCGATTGGCTCTCTTATATTTAGCATTCTTACATTTTTATATGGTATGACAAGCAGCGGATTTATTGCGCTTTTTCTATGTGTTCTAATGGGACCCTGTTATCAAATTAGAGATATTTCCCAAACGACTGTTTTACAATCAAGTGTCGCCCCTTCTTTATTATCAAAAATGTATACAGCACATGGCGCACTTCTTTCAACAGCCTCTGGACTATCTATGCTTAGCATTGGCATTATTACTGATATGTTCGGTGTTCGTACAATTTATATCATCGCTTCTATTCTTATTTTATGTTCCGCTTGTTTATCTTTTAGTTTATTAAAATATCATAAGACAGAGCAGAACGATATTTCAATTTAATCACTAAAACAAAGAGGACAGGGATTCCTGTCCTCTTTGTTTATTCTATTCATGATAAGTTGGGGATTTTTCTATGCTTTGTCGCTTGTTCAAAAGCATAAGCTAATTTAATTAATATCCCTTTAAAGAAATTCAATACTCTTATTTAAACACCTTTAATTTCCCGAAAAATAAAAAAAGTCTGAAACAGATTAATCTTCGCTTCAGACTCTTACATTACTGTGCGTATACTTCATCTAATAAATGTAAAAACTCACCTTGTTTTCCAGCTAATTCAGGGCATTTTACAATATCAACCCATTCGTAGCAAAATACTAATCCTTTATCTTCCTCACCAGCACTTACAATATGTTCCCAAGTATCCTTTACATCTGTTAGTAAAGTTACATGGAAAAAGTGGCGTTTTTCATACTCCTGTTTTTCTTTCATATGTATAATGTAATCTGCTAAAAAACGCTCTATGCATAAATGACGCAATCCGGATTCTTCCTGTACTTCACGCAATATAGCAGCTTCTAACGTTTCACCTTCATCAACCGTTCCCCCTGGCACTTGAATACCAGCTTCATGTATATCACGATGTTTAAAAACAAGTAATTGCATAACCCCCTCTTGTTCTCTTGTAATATATGCATGTACTTTTTTCTTATATAACCTCGTCATTGTACGTCTCTCCCCTCAATTGTTCACTCTGTTACTTCTTCAAGTGTCAGTTGATTATCATACAAATATGTAGCTTGTGGATTTCCCACATACCTTACGTGCCATGGTTCATACCGATAGCCCGTAATCGTTTCTTTCGCTTTTGTGTATCGAACCACAAAACCAAATTTATGGGCATTTTCAGAAAGCCACTGACCTTCTTTCGTTTCCCCAAAAACTGTCTCTAACTGAAATTTAGCAGATTGAGACGTAATATCCATAGCTAGTCCAGTTTGATGCTCACTTGTGCCAGGAACCGCGCTAGACATTGCTGTTTTTGCTTCCCCGTCTTGTTTTTTATACATCGTATTTAATGCTTTTTGTCGATCAAAAGATCTAAATCCAGAAACTGCAAAAAGAAAAATACGCTCGTTGTCAGCCTGCTGAAACATATCCTCAAGCGCCCTCGCTGCCTCTTTTCTCATCTTTTTCTTTTCTTGATCACCTTCACTAGAGTAGCGCACTTTCGGAATAACTAAATCTGGCGGTCTATACCCATCTGGTAAACGCCTACTTTTATTTACAAGTACAAGCATTGAATTCGGATTATTAATTACCGCAATATCCCCATCCATATTAGCAATCGTTTCTTTCGCTTTCGGAAATATGCTATTTACACTTACTTCCCGCGCCTGCTTATCCTTATACATTTTATAATTGATTCCTGCTACTCCAATAATAATTATTGCAGCTACAATACCAAGTAGTGCCCATCTTTTTTTCATATAACGACCTCTTATTTTAATAATTTGGCCATTTCATACTCATCGATGCCCTTTCCATCGATAATAAGAGCAGCTTTTTTGACACCTTCTTTCTCAAATCCAACTTTTTTATATAGTGCTTGAGCTCTTGTATTGTGGGCCATTACTGTTAATTCTAAACGCCATACATCATGTAATTTTGCCCACTTCTCAACCTCTTTAAACAATCTCGTCCCAATACCTCGCCCGTTATACTCTTGCAAAATACCAATTACAATGGTTGCCACATGCCTCTTTCTTTGAATGTTATTTCCATTCACTAATATAAAACCTACTATCCTCTCATCTTCAACTGCTACAAATATTGTTGCATATTCATTTTCTATAAAGCGATGGATCATTTTTTCTTGTTGCTCAGCTGTAGTTTTTCTTTCTCCTGGTTCATATAACATAAACTTCGTTTCTTCATCTAATTGCTTACTTAATTGCAAAAATGATGATGCATCTTCTATTTCGATCTCCCTAATCACTTCAATCACCCTACCAGTTTCATAATAAAAAGTTTTCCTTATAAAAAGATTTTCTCTACTTTCCTGAAAATCCCTTTGTAAATCTCCTACTATAAATTGACAAATTTCGATATTACTATAACAACGACAAATTATGTCTATTCTGTGACGTCTCATCATTACAAAGAAAAAACGCAAGCATTACACTTACGTTTTTTCAAAAATACTGTGAATTCCTCCTCATCAGGTGAGGTCTCTCACCAATTTAAATTTCACTTTATCCATTCACTTTTTCTGCCTGCCAAAAATATTCACCAAATGCTTTAGCAAGTGCATCAATTGATCGATTCAATTCTTCCTCTGTATTATCTACACCGCCAACTTCTATTAATATCGCTTGTCCTGATAGGTCTTGATTATAGATTCCATTTCCTGTCTGAAACCCTTTTTGAATGACCCCACGGCTCACTCCTGGATATTTCTTATTAATCGCCTCATGTAAAGCTGTCGCTAATTGTAAGTTTTTTTCATAGTTTTTATTTCCTTTCCCTACTACAAATGCAAGCTTTGCATATGATTTATCTCCAATTGTTTTTGTCGTTACATTCTTTCGGGCACTATCACGATGCAAATCAAAAAAGTATTGAAGATCTTTATTTCCAGCCATAGCTTGCTGCACAATTTCTCGTGACATTTTATACGAACTATTACTGTTTAAACCTTTACTTATTAACTTTTGACCAACATCACTCTTATCGTTAGTAGCTCCAATCCCTTCACCTTCTAGTTGTTCACGGAAACGATCTCCTAATATAGAAATATTCGACACAGAACTCGTTGCTTTATTCGGATTCGGGTCATTCGTTAAGTTAAGTAAAGGTAAATAAGATTCCCAGCTATGTGTATGATAAATAAACGCAACTTGTCTCTTCCCAGTCGTTTGGGACGGCTGTTTTTTCTCTTTATTCGTATCTTGTTTAGGTGCTTGTCCAGTTCCACTAGTCCGTTCCTTCACTACTTCTTCAAGAGGAACACTCGACTCTATCGGTAAGTTAGAATAATTTGTACCCTCACCCGCAATAACAATTTCTGTATCGTACTTACCAAATCCCGGGAGCTCTTTCCCGACAAAACTGCGTACATCATTAAAGCGAATATTTGTAGCCATAGAAAAGAGAAAAGAAGAAATTGAAAAATCTTGATTCAAATTTCGATACTCCTGTGTAAAATAATGATTCTCTTTTCCAAGTACATACATGTAACCATTCATCGATAACTCATTTAACCAATTATATAAATACGTTGACTTTGTCTCTTTCATAGAGGTTACCATCAGACTAATAAGAAAAAAAGTCGCTAGCACTGTAGTAATAACAAATAAAACTAACTTACGCATATTTGTAAACTTCATAAAAAAAAAGCCCCGATTCATACTATCACCTCTCTATTTCAAGTTATGTACAAGCCCTAGAGAATAGACCGTTAAAATTTCGGCTATATTGTTAATGAGGTGAAATGAATTGAAGCTATTAATAGGAATATTACCAATCGCTCTATCATTCATTTTTTATTTGTCCGCTAAGCAACCAAAAATCTCTATTGTGCTACATATTTCTGCGTACTTGGCACTATATGTACTTGGTACAATTATTTCCATTAATATATACGATGTTTTAATACAAGATTTAGTTTTCATGACGAGCATTCATGGAATTTTACTGAATCCATTTTTCCTTATTGCAGGAGCGTATATAGGAACATACACTTTGTACCTACTTTTGTCTCACATTATTATGAAAATAAAAAATGGAGCGTAATGAAATGCAACCACCATTTATCTGTCATACATGCAAAAAAAGAATTGTGAGAAAGAAAGACCTTATTACAGCCACATGGTACTTCCGCTTTTATTTATTTCACAGTGATTGTTTTAAACGACAGCAAGTGTTTATCTCACGATTTCTCCCTGTGAATACACTTTTCAATTTCTTTCTTATTATATATGGACTTATTTTTGGCAGTATTCTTATGATTACAGAACCATCTATTATTTGGCTGACTTTCTTTTTTCCTATTTTTTATCGGTTGCTTTCTTATTATTATGTTGAACGTTTTTTCTCTGCATAACGCGCAGACTGACCTCTCGGAATACTTAAACATTCCCACTCATTTTCTTTTAACATCTTCCCAATGTAAATAATCTGACCAATATGCAATGCATAATGAGAAATTTGCCTTTCAATTGCTTGCATGACAGTATGTGCTTCACCGCGAATGTATACCGTCTTCAATAAGTGTTCCGGCGTTAAAGTATTCATCGTATTAAAAACATATTTCCATCCTTCTTGCCAAGCTATAAGGGTTTCTTCTTTTGAATGATAGCATCCTTCAAATTCACCATCTCGATTACGATCTGTTTTTTCACCATCAGACGTTAAAAAATCCGTCCATCTAGAACGCATATTACCGTGCAGATGCTTAATAATAATCGCTATACTATTTGTTTCTTCATGAGAGGACCATTGTATTTGTTCATATGATAATTGAGAAAGTGCCCGTTCCCCTTGTTTCTTTGTTGCTTTAAAGTTCGAAATCGCACATTGCAAATATTCTCGTCCGATATCCATATTAGTCCCTACCTTCACCCTAGCTAATTTTTGTTCCATTTGGCAATTCCATATTAGGCTGAAGTAACACAACATCATCAGCTTCAGGAACACCACCAAGCACAAGCACTTCTGATTTGAATCCAGCTACACGCTTTGGTGGAAAGTTTACAACAGCAACGATTTGTTGACCGATTAAATCTTCTGGAATATACCTTTTCGTAATTTGAGCACTTGACTGCTTTATCCCGATTTCTCCAAAATCTATTGCTAGTTTAATCGCTGGTACTCTCGCTTCTTTAAATTCCTCTGCATGTATTACAGTTCCAATTCTCAAATCCAAATTTAAAAAATCTTCAAAATTAGCCATTTATCATTCCCCCCAATTATTACTTAGACAAAATACAAAAATCCCCTTCAAAAAAAGAAAGGTGCCTAAGCACCTTTCTTTTGTAATTCACTTGATTCATTTGATTTATAGAAGAAGAAACCAAGAATCCCGCCAATACATGATGGAATTAACCATCCGATTCCTTCGTTATATAACGGTAACATTTGTAGTACATTAGAAATCGCGTCAATTTTAATTTTCGCACTTTCTAAACCGTTAAAGAAACTAATTAACAATGCACCTAAAATAGCTCCAATATAAATTGTATTACGCTTCCCAATCCACTTATGGAAATACGAAAGTACGATTAATACAATTGCAACTGGATAAATGATCATTAACACAGGTAATGTTACTGCGATTAATTGTGTTAAACCTAGGTTAGATACAATTAAACTAAATACACATACCATTGTTACAATCGTTTTATGCGAAAGTTTTGGGAATAAGTTTGTAAAGAAACCTGCACACGCAGATGTTAACCCAACAGAAGTTGTTAAACAAGCGAGTATAATAACAAGCCCTAATAAAATTTTACCACTCGTCCCATATAGCTCATTTACAACATTCGTTAAAATAAGGCCACCGTTTTCTGAGATACCAAGTGATGTACTTGTTGAACCAAGATAAGCAAGTGATAAATAAATTAACGTTAAACCAAGTACAGCAATAATACCTGATACTACTGTTATTTTTGCAATTTGACTACTCTCTTTTATCCCTTTAGAGCGGATAACTTGTACAACGACAATTCCGAATACGAGCGCGCTAATTGCATCCATCGTTAAATATCCTTGAATAAATCCACCAAAGAAAGCATTTTCTTTGTAAGCAGCTAACGGCGCAGCTGGCTCTCCAATTGGATCAATAATTGCCTTTCCGACAATAACAGCGACAATTAATACTAATAATGGTGTAAGAAACTTTCCGAACCAATCCACTAATTTAGATGGATTTAATGATAAATACCACGTTATTCCGAAGAAAACTATCGTGAAAAGAAATAGCATGTACCACTCTGAAACCATTGCCTCTGATAAAAACGGCTTCATACCCATTTCAAACGAAACAGCTCCAGTACGAGGAATCGCGAAAAATGGTCCAATTGCTAAATAACTAATCAATGGGAAAATAAACGCAAATATAGGGTGGACTCTAGAAGATAGCGCTTTCAAGTCCCCCTCTACAAACGCGACAGCTGTTACAGCTAGTAGGGGTAATCCGACTCCCGTTACAAGGAATCCTATTGTAGCAATCCAAACATTCTCTCCTGCTTGTTGACCTAAAACTGGCGGAAAAATTAAATTTCCTGCTCCTAAAAATAATGCAAATAGCATTAAACCAATTGCTACCGTATCACCTGGCCTTAAACGTCCTTTCATGCTCTTCATTTGCATAGCACTTTTTCATTGTTTATCTCTATATTTTACAATATGCTATGCATCCTCCTCTCTGCTCAAGATGATAAAATATGCCCCTTACAAAGCAGTGTCTTTCTCCATAATTTCTCCATTCCCCTTATTTTTACTCTAATCATTAATACAATTATTATTTTGAATTTTGATTTTTTTGAATTTTTAAATCATTAGAGTGTTATTACGTGGAGTGTAGATGTCAGACCTCTTTGTTTTTATCACACATATAGTAACATATTTAGTTGCAAAATAAAAACATATTTTCAAATTGATTTTTTTGAAAATCGAAATTATCTACATTTTTTATTCTCTTACACAAATATTGTTACAATCTCACCTATTATTCGATTGTTATTTTCAAATAACTTTATACACGTAACATACAAAAGCCATCTAATATATAATTAGATGGCTTTTGTATGTTACTCTATCGTTTCAACTTCACGTGGATTTTTCATCTCTTCCACATACACAACTCTAAATCCGTGATCTTCTAAATCTTTCAATAATGTCTCTAATTCACCGTCGTTAAACTCTTCTCCTAATGTAAACATAATTCTACGAACTAATAAGGCATCATTATCAAAAGTCATCAAACTTTGAATACCAGTGTATTTCTTTAAAACTGTCGATAATTTTTGGATTGCTCCATTATAGTCTTGCGTTCCAATCATGACAGAGTATTTACTAGAGTGAACGCCCCATGCATCCTCTAATAACTCAAAAACTTTTTTATGCGTTAAAATTCCAAGGAAAACCCCTTTTTCATCAACTACTGATAAATAAGGCAATTTTTTTATTGTAAAAAATACTTTAAAGAAAGATGAATCTTCTCTCACAAATCCTTCTTTATCGTTTAATAATTGTATTACACTCTCATCAAGTGATCCTTTATATTCTAAAATATCTACTTTATATATATTCCCTAAAAATTTCTCTTTTTTTTCATCTAAAACTGGTACACAACGATACCCCGTTTTATTTAAATGCTCTAACGCTTCCCCAATCGTAATCGAACTTGAGCACAGTAAAACTTCCCTTTTCGGCACGTAATTCCCTTTAATCCTCATAAAAAGCCTCCTTATGTTAAAATACTTTCTGTGCCATAACTATATTATATTTTCTGAAAAAAATAAACGATTTATTTTATTTTTCTGAAAATTATTCATTTTCTTGTCATAATTTATTCATGAATCCTTCACTTGTATATTTTTGCTATCAAATCTTCTCTCTGAATTACTAAATGAAAAATATATTGTAACTTCTTTCAAAAAAAGCTAAAATAAGAATAAGAATTTTCTGAATATTCTAAGAGTAGGTGGTTATATGTCCTTATTACGCTCACATATATGTAAATTTATAATTGGTGTTATTGTTATTTTTGCCATAAGTCCTATTCCAGCTCTTTTTATTACACACAATTACTCTTATCAAAATGGATTTATTAGCATTTTTCAAAACTTCGCACAGCTTTCTTCTATATCAATTCCAAAGGTTGATTGGATGCATGAATCTATTTTTTTCTCAGCAAACCAAATGATACATACTTCTAATCATTCAACACCATTATTCCCTTACATATGGGAAATATATTTTATATCGATTGTTCGTTTTACTTTTACCCTTGCGATCGGATTTTTCATAAGTTTGGGTATCGGCCATTTATTTTTCAAAGCACCTAACTCGTTTAAAAAGTTTACTACTGTATTGAAATGGATACCTTACTCTTTTTGCACTGTAGTATTACAATGTTCAGTCTTATTACTACTTCTATACATCGCACAATTTATAAACCTTCCTTACTACTCATCATTTATCATCGTATGTAGTACTGCCATGATTATCGTTATGCAAGCAGTAAAAAAATGGATTCCTTTCTTAAAAAACACAAATGAATATGAAATAAAATATGATTCTTTTCTTGTGGATACATTGTTTTTGGCGCTTACTTCGAATCATAAATCAATTTTAGGTTCCATTATTCTTTCATTCGTTTTTATGGAATGCGTTTTTCATGCAAATGGACTGTTACAATTCATCGTTCAATTTGGCGGAAATTCACCTATAATTGTTACAATCGGCTTATTACTACTCTATATCCCATATAGCATACTTTCTTTCCTTCAAACACTATGGACCACAAACTACTCCAAGCAACAGTCATACACTTTAACGAGAAGTGTTCCAAAACCTTAATTTAAAATAACCCTCTATAATCTAAAAGTAGGGGGTTATTCCTTTTGTATAGCGGACAAAATAACAGCAAATTCAAAAACTATTACAGAAACATACCAATATTTACCCTTTTCCTTTGACTATTCTTTTCATTTGGATTTATTATAAAAGTATAACATAATTGCAGGAGGTGACATCTTTATTCCAGACCTTGGAATGGAGAACACGCTTGGACATATTAAATATTTTTCTCATCTTTGTACTTATTCTTATTTCTGGCTTTTTCGTTGCATCAGAATTCGCTGTTGTAAAAGTACGAAAAAGTCGAATTGACCAACTTGCAAATGAAGGTAATAAACAAGCTTTAGCTGCAAGAAGCGTCCTATCTAATTTAGATGTTTATTTATCAGCTTGTCAGCTCGGAATTACAATCACTTCTTTAGGGCTTGGTTGGCTTGGTGAACCGACTGTGGAACATATACTACGACCGCTCTTTGAAAAAATTAATATTACTGGAACAATGGCTAACACTTTATCTTTTGTTATTGCTTTTAGTGTTATTACATTTTTCCACGTTGTATTAGGTGAATTAGTTCCAAAGTCTTTCGCAATTCAAAAAGCAGAAGCAATCACACTCAAATTTGCAAGACCGCTTATTTTATTTGATAAAATTATGTATCCATTCATTTGGCTACTCAATAGTACAGCTATATTTTTCACAAAACTACTCGGATTAGAACCTGCGAAGGAAAGTGAACTTGCTCATTCTGAAGAGGAATTGCGACTCATTTTAGGTGAAAGTTTTAAAAGCGGTGAAATAAACCAAACCGAATATAAATATGTAAATAACATTTTTGAATTTGATGATCGAGTTGCGAAAGAAATTATGGTTCCTCGTACCGAAATGATTTGCTTGTCTACTGAAAATACGTTAGAAGAAAATATGGATATCGTCGCTACTGAAAAATATACACGCTATCCAATCATTGAAAAAGATAAAGATGATATCATCGGGATGATCAATACGAAAGAAGTATTCCATGATCAAACGAAAGGTATTTATAAACCACTTGAATCTTATATACATCCTGTTCTAACTGTATTTGAAACAGTTCCAATTCGTAAAACGTTAGTCCACCTTCAAAAAAATCGCGTTCAGATGGCAATCGTTATGGATGAATATGGTGGTACTGCCGGACTTTTAACGATGGAAGATATTCTTGAAGAAATCATTGGAGAAATTCAAGATGAATTCGATGCTGATGAATCACCTATGATTGAAAAGCGTACACCTAAGCTTACTGTTTTAGATGGAAAGGTGCTTATTTCTGAAGTAAATGATATGTTTGGCCTACATATTGATGATAGTGATTTAGATACAATCGGAGGATGGCTTCTCTCTCAAGCAGTTGACTTAAATATTGAAGCTGGCTATTCCATTGAATATGCTGGTTTTCAATTTAAAGTATTAGAACTTGATGGACATCAAGTCAAAAAAGTTGCTGTACATAAACTAGATATTAAAAAGGAGCTATAAAGTGACTGTTTTATTAACAATTTGTATCATTGCCTGTTTCGTTGTTTCATTTCTCGCCTTTATTTATCCAATTATCCCTGGCATACTAGCTGTCTGGGCTGGATATTTGATTTACCATTTCGGTATAAATGGAGGCGAATTAACAACTTCTTTTTGGATTATTCAAGTCATTTTCACTCTTTTCATTTTCGTTGCTGATTTTATTGCAAATGGATATTTCTTAAAAAAATACGGTAGTTCTAAATGGGGCGAACGTGTCGGAATGATTTCTATCATTGTCGGCTCGTTCTTCTTTCCACCATTCGGACTTATTATCATACCGTTCTTATCAGTATTTATAACAGAACTAGTACATAAAAAATCGCCAAAAGATGCTTTTCTAGTTGGAGTCGCTACTGTAGTTGGTTTTTTAAGCAGTACAGTAGCGAAAGCAATTCTCCAAATCATTATGATTATCATCTTCTTGTGTTATATCATCTTTTAACCATCCCGACTTCGGGATGGTTTTTTAATATGCAATACCTACTCGACTATTTTCATATATATTTTTCTTACATAGATCCCATGCAAAGTGTGCTGTATCACCCACTGTAATTTTTGATCCACCCTCTGGCAATATATCTTTTTCAGTTCGATATACCTCTGTCGCCTCACCATCTATTAAATGTGTCGGACAAACAACTGTCCAACATAAATTATTACTATTACTTAGTACCTTATATGCAGCCAAATGATCTTCCGCTGCCGTTGTCGTTTTCCTTTTTGATTCCGTTGATTGAAAACGATATAAATTTAGATCTGTTCTTGCTTGTAAAATACCAGCTGTTCCTATTGTTATGATCCTACGAACCCCATCTTCTTCCATTTTCTTTATAATTTGTGGCATACTCTTCGCTAATGTTCCATTTTGATCCGTTCCAAGTGCACTAATTACTATATCACTTCCTTTTATCGCTTTCTTTATATCATTTTCGTTCAATACATTCCCTTCTATCACTCTTAACCTTTCATGTTGTATTTCTATTCTATTTAAATCACGCGCTAATGCAGTCACTTCAGCTGAATCCTTTAATGCTAAATTAATTATGTTTGAACCTACTCGTCCTGTTGCTCCCAATATACATACTTTCATTTGTTTTCCCCCCTCTTTCATTCTCTTTCTATTTTTCAATAATCTCAGTCAATTTACAACAAAAAAACTTCCTCATATATAAGAGGAAGCTTTATTATTACTTTATTTCTTTTCTTTAGAATCAGTAGACTTCTCGGTTCCGCTTGTTTCTTTATCCTTTTTGTCCTCTTGTTGTGTTGTTGTGTCGTCTTCTTTCTTCTTGTCCTCACCTTTACTACAACCTACCATTAATAAAGAACTTGCAAGTGCCATAGCAGTTAATGATTTAACCCATTTGTTCATTTGCGTTTCCTCCTTGTGATAGAATATGTACAACCTCATATTACTCTCTATTTTTAAAGGAGAGATTGAAAAACAGTAAATATACGGTAAATTTTTGTAAATTTTCCGATAACAAAACCTAATTTTAATTTATATATTTCATTTCCAATCGATACACAATAAAACTAGTTTTTTCTCTCAATGGACGTAAAAAAACTAAGGCGCATACCATTTCGCCTTAGTTTCTCATGCAAATTTTTCATTTTCATATAGATGTGTAATCTTATATTCCTTCTTCATAACATATTGCCACACACTATAAGCGTAACGGTTCATTTTCAGGAAACAATTTTCCAAAAATGAGCGAAACTCTGGGTTAGCAACTTCCACTGCAACTTGAGCAAACTTTAAAGCTAATCGTTTCAAATGCGCAATATAACTGGTTGCAATATGAATATCCCCTGTATATTTACTAACTGTTTCCTTTCCCATTTCATGCAAATCAAACTCCATTGTTTCACAGGTTATATGCTGCACATTCTCTCCTTCTTGAAAATTTACTTGTTCATTATATGCTTGTAACATATATGGTAAATGGTGCTGTAATAGATTTTTTAATTCTTCGTCTCTGACCTTTCCAGCATACTCTCCAACCTTGTATATTAGCATATAACTATATTTCATTAATTCTTTCATACAGTCCATTAAAGCGCCTCCCTTCTCTTTTGTCCATATACTATAAATATGATGCTAAAACATTCGCTATTCTCGCTAAAAACCAATCCCATCTACTAATTTTCTCAAAATCTTCTTCAGAAAATCGTTTTGATTTATGAAAGTCTACCTGTAATCGACTCCATACTTCATCAACAACTGTTTTATCATATATGATACAGTTAGACTCACAATTTAAATAAAAACTTCTATTATCAAAATTCGCTGTCCCAATATCAACAATTTCTCCATCAATAATTGTTACTTTCCCATGAAAAAATCCATTTCGATATTGATAAATCTCCGCTCCAGCATGTAACATATCTTTCAAATATGGATAGGCAGCTTGTTTTAACAATATGGCATCACTTTTAAATGGCACGAGAATTTTCACATTAACACCACGATTTAATGCAGCTTTTAACTCTTTCACCATTTCTTTACTTGGTACAAAATATGGTGTAGCGATAATTAAAGATTTTTTAGCCTTTTTTAAAAGTGCCCCATACTTTTCCCATAAGCCTTTTCCATTTGAAAATAAATATTGATATTTCACATTCCCTAATGTAGGTATACTTTCATGTATAGGCATTTTTTCTCCTGTATCTTCTTTCCAATCTTCGGCGAACTTTCTTTCCATATCCGCTGCACCCTCACCATTGATGCGCACGTGATAATCACGCCATGGCCCAAACTTTGGATTTTGTCCAAGGTACTCCTTTCCGATATTAAAACCACCGACGTATGATACCTTTCCATCTATCGTAACAATACGTCTATGATTCCGTTGATGCAAAGAATAGAACACATTTTTCAGTTTCGGTTTTTTACTAAATGTAAACTTCACACCGTTTTCCTTTAATCGGCTAATTACCTTTTTCTTCAGCTTATATCCACCTATCCGATCGACTGACAATTTTACTTCTACTCCGCTAGATGCTTTTTTCTCTAATAACTGTAAAAACTCTTGGCTTATTTCATCTTTTCCTACAATATAAAAATGGATATATATATACTTTTCTGCATCGTTTATATCCTCAAATAATTTTCTATATAACTCTTCACCGTTCGTATATAATTGAAATTCACCTAATCGAACTTGTCCTAATTCATATTCACTAGCCATTTCCTTCCCCATTTCCACATCGATGTTCATCCAAATGAATACACCTATTAAACAAAGGATTATAGCGAAAAAGTGCTTCATGGATAAATTCCTTTCTCCACTTACTGTTATTTCTATATCTTCCCTTTTTTATTACATTATCATTCAAGAAAATATGTCATTGCATGATATATGTCCATATCAAACAATAGCTCATTTGCATATTGTATGTTGTATCTTAAAATAAAAGGAGGAAATAACAATGGGCTTCGCACATGGTAATGGATTTGCGCTATTAGTCGTATTATTTATCCTCTTAATCATCGTCGGTGCTGCTTGCTTCTGCTAAGTAGCTACTGTCATATGATATGTGGATGAAAAAACTATAAAAGCGGACACCTATTTTTAGGTGTCCGCTTTTCATTTTAAAACCATTTCCGACTGCTATAGTAACTTAAATGGCTAAATATTCATCTCAAAAGGTTAACAATGTGGCTACTTTCTTACTCTCTGCCTTACGTATATGACGCTGTTCTGCACGTAACACAGCAATACGATGTAATTCTTTCTCTTCTTCTGTTTCAGGGATAACACGCGGTACTGGAACTGGATTATTTTCCTTACTAAGTGCCACAAAAGTAACGAATGACGTTGCCGCTATACGCTTCTCACCTGAAATTAAATCTTCAGCTACTACCTTCACAAACACTTCCATCGAAGTTCTTCCCGTCCAAATTACGAAAGATTCATAACTAACACAATCTGAAGAACGAACAGGATGTAAGAAATCGACCCAGTCCATAGATGCTGTGACACATTCCTTTCTCGAATGTCTGGATGCTGAAATAGAAGCAACCATATCCATCTCCGCTAATATCTTCCCACCAAATAGCGTGTTATGATCATTTAAATCTGTTGGGAATACTCGGCTCGTTTTGAACACCCTTGACTCATTGGCTGTTTTCCCCTTTACTTCTGTCATTGTTATCACCCCTTTAATGATTTATCCCTAATATTTCAATAATCACTATACTAAATGAACTACACGTTTAATATTAACAACATTCAGAACTTTTAGTCCACAAAAAAGAACCGATTTTATCAATCGGCTCCTCTAAATACATATTGTTCTTTCGGCTGTTCAACTTTATTCCATTTTGTTACTTCTAATACAGGAATATTCGCATGAAACGGCTGATAAAACTCAGTAGTTATCTCTCCTTCTACTTGAATCCAGTCATCATTATTCCACTCTACGCCTTCTGGCTTTTTCACTAACATACCATACACACCAGAATCTGCTACGCAATGTATAATACCGAAACGGAATAAGAAGTATTGTTCTTTTTTAGAAGAATCATCCCTAAAAACAAACCCTTTAAAAGATAATTTTTTCCCAGTAAACTCGCCAGGATAATTATAAATTGTTTCCATACCCTTTAGGAAGTCTTCATCTTTCAAATTAATATTGTCTTTCGTAACAAACTCTTTCTTCCCTTTTTCCATTACACCACGGTATCCTTCTTTCCCGTAATAAATGCTCGTATCAGGTCTTAGAAATTGTCTTGTCATAAATGGATCCTTACTTTCTGCTTGTGCAACAGGAAAGTGAAATCCTTTCGCTTTAACAATATCCGAATCTAACGTCGCAATTGGGAAAAATAACCCTGAGATAATTGGAAAACAAAACAAGGAGTACGAAAATGCTTTTTTCCACCATGTATTCTCATCTTTTGAATGATCATGCCCGCAATGGCTATGGTCACAACTGCAATCATTTTTCTCTTTTTCCTTTTGGTGCTCTTTTTGGAAAACGACGATAATTTGTATAATCGTTAAGAAACCTAAAATAATTGCTGCTGTTGTTGATAAATAGGCATACTTCATATTGATATACTTCGTAATGTTACCGGAAATATGAAGCTGCGCAATTAATATTGTAAAACCTAATAATATATATGCTCGAAACATAACCTACCACCCCATCGCATAAATGAGTAGTGAGCTTGCATAAACAACAAGAGTAACTGTAACTATAACAACAATTACAAATTTAGTTTTAAATGTCGCAAGCATCATAAACATATTTTTAATATCCACCATCGGTCCGTAAACGAGGAACGCGACAAGTGAAGCTGTTGAAAACGTACTTTGGAACGAAGAAGCGATAAATGCATCTGCCTCTGAACAAAGTGATAATATATAAGCAAGTCCCATCATAACAGCTGATGAAGAAAACGGACCTTGTCCAATAGCAAGAAGTGTTGAAGTTTGTACAAACGTTTGTACCGCTGCTGCAATTAACGCACCTAGTACTAAATATTTTCCCATTGAGAAGAATTCCTCAACAGCGTGTGTACATACATCCCACATTTTTTTACGCAGTGGACGCTTATTATTCACTTCTGGGAAGTGATCATCTCTTAATTGATGTTCTTTAAACATAAAGGATAATATAATTCCAACGATAATGGCTACGATAATCGCTACAATAGAACGATACCATACCATGTGCATACTACTCCCAAAGGCAACATAAGTAGCAAATAATACAACTGGATTAATAATAGGTCCAGTTAACATAAATGCAATCCCTGCGTATGGTGGAACGCCTTTTCCAATTAATCGTCTTACAATCGGAACAATTCCACATTCACAACCTGGAAACAACATACCTAAAAAAGTAGCTAATAAAACAGACAGAAATCGGTTCTTCGGCATCCATTTTGCCACCATATCTTCTGTCACGAACATTTGAATGAATCCTGAAATAAATACACCAATGAGCACGAAAGGAAGTGCTTCGATCAATATGGAGATAAAAATTGTATTCATTTGCAGGAATGCTTTCGGTAATTGAAACAATTCCATGATGTATTTCCTCCAACTTTTCATTAACAATATGTAATTTTAACCCCATTTCATTAATTGAACAAGGTTTATATGGCATACATACCCTTTATATACATTACATTGTACAAGTTATATTCTATTCAAAATTTGAGATTTCATAGCAAAAAAGCTGCTCTAGCGTAGTTATATAACTATGCTAGAGCAGCTTTCTTATCGTTAAAAGTAACGTTTCTTCCAAAAAACAAAAGCTAACGTGAAAGATAGTGTTACACATATGATGAGTACAATTACAAAACCGTGGGCTTCCCCTTCAAACGGAACCTTTACGTTCATTCCAAAGAAACTAGAAACCATCGTCGGTAAAGATAAAATGATCGTAATTGACGTTAACAGTTTCATAACACTATTTAAATTATTTGATATAACGGAGCTAAAAGTATTCATCATTCCACTTAAAATGTGACTATATATTTCCGCCATTTCAATAGCCTGTTTATTTTCAATTAATACATCTTCTAATAAATCTTGATCGTCTTCATACATTTTTAAAAATGTACTATTACGCATTAACTTTTGAATTACAATTTTATTAGCCTTTAATGACGTTGTAAAGTATACTAAACTTTTCTCAAGGCCTAACAATGTGAAAATCTCTTTATTTTTCATTGACTGATTTAATTGATGCTCTAAATCAATTGTTTTTCGATTTATTTGCTTTAAGTATCTTAAATAATAAGTAGAAATCGTATATAAGAGCTGAAGTGC
Organism: Bacillus cereus group sp. MYBK14-1; assembly: GCF_051916885.1. Lineage (NCBI taxonomy): Bacteria > Bacillati > Bacillota > Bacilli > Caryophanales > Bacillaceae > Bacillus > Bacillus cereus group sp. MYBK14-1. The sequence continues at coordinate 151,119 of NZ_JBQAHM010000002.1, forward strand.
AAAGCGCGTCTTCTTAAACGTATAAAATTCTTTAATACGTTGATTAATAAAACGTTCAAAAATTGGATTCTCTTCTAAGCAGATTGTAACAAAACAATCCGGCATCACAATCATACCTATTGGAATCGTGTCATAAATCGAATTTCCTTCTTCATCATGTCTAACTGTCGGAATATCCACGATAATTAAAGTATTATTGTCTTCCTTTTCAATACGAGAGCGTTCTTCATCATCCAAAGGGTCTTTAATGAAATCTAAGTCTACATTTAAAGTTTGTACTAGATATTGAATTTCTTCTTCTGTTGGATGAAGTACATTAATCCAGCACCCCTTTTGCATTTCCTCAATCTCTTGTAGTTTTCCGTTTCGGTCTGTTAAATATATATTTAACATACTATCACCCCGATTCTTTTTACATGTAGGAATCTACCTCTCTTAAATCACAGTTTTTAAACCGCCATTCTCAGCATATGAAACATACGTTTAAATTTCAATAGAAAAATTATTTTGAAAACGTTTTTATAAGAAAAATATTATAAAGTGAAACTTTAATCAGTGGGGGGCTTCATCCTCACTAATTATTAGCCCTTACAAATCGGGCTTTTACGGGTTATCCGCCCCCAACCAAACTTCTTTTCTTTCGCTGAATTGTGCGGTGAGGGTCTCACTGCCCGTTAAAGCGGGATAAACATAGAAAAAGACAGAGTGCTCTCTGCCTTAAAAGCTTATGTTGCCTTTATAACATATTTAGAAAGCATCCACAAGTTAAACCCGACTGAAATCGTATAGCCCGCGTATGTTGAAATGATAAAACTTACATAATCGAAATACGGAAGCAATACAATATTTAAAACTATCTTCACAATAATTCCAATCACTAGTCCTAGCACCGTCTTCTGCTGTTGATTGATTCCTTGTAGCATAGCAGCCGTTACTGTAAAAAGAGAAAATAGTATGCAAGCAGGAGCATAATACTGTAAAATGATTCTCCCCATCTCTGGATCATTTCCAGCACCGAATAAAAGAGTATATACAGGTTTGGCTAACACCATCATTCCAATTGCCGCCGGTACCGTAATTGCTACTACTAATACATTTGTTCTCGTAAAATGTTTGTACAATAGCTTCGTATTTCCTGCTGTGTAAGCTTTCGTCATCTCTGGTACGAGAGACATACTAAAAGCTGTCGCAACGGATACCGGGATAAGCACAACCATTTGAACAAGACCAATTATCGCATTAATTTTTTCCGCTTCTCCTTGCATATACCCTATTTGTATAAGTAGTTTATTAATTGTAAATGTATCAATCGTCTGATACAACGGAATTGCTAAGCCCACCACAACAAAAGGAATAGAATATGTAAAGAGCTCCTTATACAATGAGAAAAAAGATTTCGTTGTTTGTGGTATACTTTCCATCTCTTTTTTCTTTAAGTGCCTTCTCCTTCTTATATAATACGCACTTAAAACAGTTAATCCACCTACAGCTCCCATAAATGCACCGAACGTTGAAATACCAACCGCTAGCGAAACAGAAGCTTTTAAAACATATAAAACGACAAAGCTTCCTATTAAAATGGTTAAAACCCGAAAAAATTGCTCTACAACTACACTTAATGCAGAAGGCCCCATCGATTGGAATCCTTGAAAGAAGCCCCTTAATAAACTCATTACTGGCACAAGTATTAACGCAAAACTTACAATTCGAATATTAGTAGTAACCGCTCCTACACTATTCCCCGTTTGATCATTCCCATCGATGACAAGCTTAGCTAAATGCGGAGCTAGCATATATAACGTAAAACACGAAATGACTCCCATTATAAACATAAACACGATTCCACTTTTCAACACTCTCTTAACCGTATGATAATCATTCAGTTGATCATATTTTGATACCATCTTTGAAACTGCAAGTGGTAATCCCATTGTTGCTATACTGAGCATGATGGTATAAGGACGATATGCATATGTGTATAGAACGTAACCACTCGTACCGACCATCGCTGTAAATGGTATAACATATATAAACCCTAACATTTTTGATATCATCGTTGCCATCGTTAAAAATATCGTTCCACGTATAAACGGTGACCCTTTCATCACATTCCTCCGCTACGCTTTATTATTACACATTATGGACAACTCCTTTTCTTTAGAACCGAAACAAACAAAAAAAGCCAATGAAAAATCATTGACTTTAACGCGCTGCTTTTTTCTTTTTGAAATACTTTAAACCAAGGTATAGAGCAATAAAAAGAACAGCTCCTATAATTATGTAATGTGTGTAATCAGATGCATACTCTTTAATTTGTCGCCAATTCCCACCAAGTTTTTCACCTAAGTATATAAATAGAATTGACCATGGAATGATCGCTACAACCGTATAAAGTGTAAATAGTTTTAATGGCATCTTAGCTAGTCCTGCTGGAATAGAGATCGCATGACGTACTACTGGGATAAAGCGCGCAGAAAATATTACGCCTGCTCCATAACGCTTAAACCAACCTTCCGCTATGTCTAAATGATGTTTATTAATAAGTAGATATTTCCCATATTTCTCTACAACCGGACGCCCTCCGTAGTATCCAAGCCAGTATAAAAAGATTTGCGCTAAAGTACCACCAATCGTTCCGGCGATAACTGCACCCACAAAACTAATTTTACCATTCGCTACTAAAAAGCCAGCATACGAAAGTACAATTTCACTCGGGATTACTTCAATCATTAAAGCAAGAGCTACTCCAAAGTAACCTAAGCTTGCAAAAAATTGCAATAACTGATCTATTATGTTTGCTAACATGTTCTTTTTTATCTCCTTTTTTCTTCACATACCATCCCATTATTACATAAAGGCTGCAATCTGCCAATATCTTCATTTTAACAATATGTACAATTCAAGCAGGATTAATCTATTAATTTCTCTTTCTGCGGGTCTTTCATGTAGGCAAACATCTCTTTAATTTGGTCTTCTGTATTTCTAGCAATTGATAAATTAGGCAATTCATTTTCACCAAAAAACTCCACCTCTTCTGTTTCAATACTAGTTTTCTTTTCTCCACCAATAATCTCGCATCCAATGAAAATCTTATATACATGCGTCGCCGATGGAGATGGTTGATGTTTTTCTTTATCAAATATAGCTAGTAACTTAAAATGATCTACCTCATAACCAGTCTCTTCGAAAACTTCTTTTGCTGCAACTTCGGTTGGCGTATAACCGACATCAGCCCATCCACCTGGCAATGCCCATTTCCCATCGCTTTTTTCTTTCACAAATAATAACTTTTCATTTTGAAAAACAACCGCTCTTATATCAACTTTAGGTGTTTGATAGCCTGTCTCACTTGCAAATAATTTCTCTACGACTTCCCAATCTGTTTTCGTGTAATGTGACATCATTGAAATAGAAATATCTCGTAATTGCTGGAAACGCTCAATATCATACACATCCTTAGAATACGTTAAACCCGCTTGAGCTATAGATTGTATTTGTTTTACCCAATCAATCCATTTAATCGTCATATATCCGCATCCCCATTCTCTATCAAATATATTACTTCATTTTTATTGATACATCTTTATTATACAAAAAAAAGAGATTGATAACGTTTCAATCTCTTTCAAAATTAATCCAATTCATGTAAGTGGTCTTGTATATACTTTCTTCTTTTATTTATATATTCATAAATCATATCAGCCTCTTGATCAAATGTTTCTAATTTTTCTTTCATGTATGGATCTTGTAGTAAATATGGGCGAATCAATTCACACAACCCTTCTACTTTCGGCCTCATAAACGAAACTGTGAATTGATTTTCTAATATTTCTTCCAAAATACTTCGATACTGCTTTCTAAATACAGGTATGTCTAGCAATCTTGCACTTAACGTATTATACCCTTGAATGCGAATATATTCATGATTAAGTGGTCTCCCTTGTACATCTCGCCCCCAAGTCGCATCATAATCCCACGGTATAACTTCAAATAAATTTGTTTCATCGTTATGATATAGTGCATAGTTATGAACGAAACCATCAAAGTTTTGCGTAAAAATAACTCCTGCTAACCATCGTAAATATTTATCTACATGTAGAAACTTCCCAATTTCTTTTTCATAGGCTTCCCTCGTCAAAGTATTCGCTTGAAATACAAATTCACTCAGTTGTTCTTCACTATTTTTATTCGAATATTTAAATTCATAACCCGCAAAGAGCTCTTTCTTAACATCTTTATCTCGTTCACTCATTAATGAAAAATTCGCATCATCATCTATCGCATAATAAATAGAACCACTCGGTAATCCTCTATTTTTCAAAAAATTTTCATCAACCGATTCTAACTGTAAATACACACCTTGAATTTGACCATTAATTTTTATAAATACATGTTGTGATTTTGGCGAAAGTACACCAATATCATGAAAAAAATCTAAAGATAATTTATTTCGTATGAGAGACGGATCCATAAACTCCGAATTCAAATGAAACTCTTTCGCACCTTGAAATTTTTTAGGCTTATAAAACATAACATGATAAGACTTTTTCTCAAATTCGCGAATATGAGCTCCTCGGTATACGATATCAATATCATACTTCTTTTTTCCATAAGTTAATTTTGCTGGCACTGGACTATCTGACCAAATGTCCTTTTTCAATTCCACTAAGTACATTGGATGAACAAAAAAATCATATGAAGGCAGCATGTTTTCTCATCCCTTCTCAGTTCTCTTCCTTCAATGTATGCGCCTTTTCTTGTCCATACATCCGCAATCATCTATTTATATAAAATTACACTCTTGTCCTGTTCAGAAAGATGCCTACATACATATCATGTTAAGGAAAAAGAATACCTTTTCACTTTAATACATGATAAGGAGGATTTCTATGAAACGTGATATTAGAAAAGCTGTCGAAGAAATCAAAAGTGCTGGGATGGAGGATTTCTTACACCAAGATCCAAGTACTTTTGAATGCGATGATGATAAATTCACTCATCATCATTGTACAACTGGATGTAAATGTACAACTGGGGGTAAATGTCCAAGAACAAGATGTACTCGCGTGAAACATTGTACGTTCGTTACAAAATGTACGCACGTAAAAAAATGGACATTTGTTACGAAATGTACACGTGTACGTGTTCAAAAATGGACGTTCGTTACGAAAGTAACGCGTAGAAAAGAATGCGTATTAGTTACAAAACGTACTCGCAGAAAACATTGTACATTCATTACAAAATGCATACGCTTTGAAAAGAAATTTTTCTGGACAAAACGAAGTTTCTGTAAAAAATGCGAATTCTTCCCTAACAGACACGGTCACTCTTGCGATGATTCATGTGATCATGGTAAAGACTGTCACGATAGCGGACACAAATGGAATGATTGCAAAGGCGGACATAAATTCCCATCTTGCAAAAATAAGAAATTCGATCACTTCTGGTATAAAAAACGTAACTGCTAGTTTTTATACCACCCAAAAAAGGCCGTTTTGCGGCCTTTTTTACATTTATTGAAAGTGACTTATATCTGCAAATTGTTTCACTTTACCAATACCCTCTTCAAATTCTATTATGCTCAAACTGGCACTATGCATAAATGGATCATCCCACACATTTTCTATTTCAATTCCCGCGAAATGCCCTACAAGTAATTTTGCTGCTGCCGCATGAGAAACAATCAATATGTTTTGTCCTTTATGCTTCTCTAAAAGAAGCTGCATCCCTTCAATTACTCTTTCATAAACGGCCTCAAAATTTTCGCCTGATGTTGACTGAAAAAGATGTGGCTCATTCCAAAACAGATGTACTTCTTCTGGAAATTGCTTTTCTATATCCGCGATTGTTTGTCCTTCCCATATACCCATGTTGATTTCATAGAAATGCTCATCCGCTATAATGGGTATATCACGTTCCCCCTTTATTAACTCTGCCGTATGAAGTGTTCTTTCGCTCGGACTACTATAGATCGCATGGATTGGTAAATCTTTCATTCGATTCCCTAATTGTTTCGCCTGAACTATACCATTTTCAGTTAAAGCAGAATTTTTCCGTCCCTGCATTCGCTTCGCTACATTCCACTCTGTTTCACCATGCCTTGTTACATATATAGTTGTTTTCATTTCTTACTCCCCCTCACCATGTTGGTCGTAATTCCCACGGTTCAACTCTCCCTACAATCCACTCCGCTCGTTTACTTTCAATCCCTTTTATAACTCCATCAGCTATCTCTTCATGAGTAAGCCATCTTCCATATGTATCTTCTAAAATAAAACCTAAAATAATTCTATGATAAATACATCGCGTACTCCCTATTTTTTGTGCAGGCATACGTGATGCTTTACTACCTAAAATATGAAATAAACTATATGTTTTAGACGACAAATCTAGTTCTTTACAAATATTTGATAGTGCATGCTTTGCACTTGTGTGTACCCATGCAACAACTAATGTGATTGGGCCATTTTTCTTAATTGTACTTTTAATAGCTAGCTTTACATCTTCATCATTATGATAATCTAACGAAAGGCATGTAATATTTTCTGGTGCAGAACTCATTCGCTTAACATTTTCTAATTTCACTTCATCTCGCCCGATAATAGAAACATAAAATCCTTTCTCACAAAGCCACATAGAAACTTTCTTTAGCATTCCTGTTCCACCAATTACAAGTGCATGCAAATGCTATCCCTCCCTAATAAAATGTCATATGAGGTTTCTCATCTCTATAATAATTTAAACGGTCTTGCAGTGTCCCTGAGTGAAACTCAAATTTATGACCGTCAGGATCAACAAAGTATATAGATTCGCAATCTCTTACATCACGTTCTCTTCCTTGTAAAATATGAACATCATTTTCTTCTAATCGCTGTATTAGACATTTAAAGTCTTCTTGTTCAACAGAAAATGCAATGTGCGTATAAGATTGATGAATCTCATTTCTCGGAATATGCGTCTCTTCATTAAGCGCTATCCATACTCCACATATGTTAAAATAAGCCAATTTTCTTCCTTTAACTAATAATTCTCCTTCTAATACTTTTTCATAAAACATAATAGAGTTTTCTAAATTAGATACCGAAAAACAAATATGATTGATTCCCCTTAACAACTATAATTCCTCCTTATACAAATAAAAGATGAGCGAAAATTCACTCACCTTTCATTATACTATTTTTTTGTAATATATGCCCATTTATAACTGAAGTCCCCGCCAAACGTATGGTTAGCAATGCCTTTTACAAACGGCTTCTCTAAATAAGCTGTACTTTGTTGGTACGTAGGAGAAATTGCTGCGTCTTGACCAATTAAGATTTTTTCAGCTTCCGCAAGTGCATTCCAGCGTGCTTTATCATCTTTTAATAGCTCTCCTTTTGATTTCGCTACTAAATCATCATACTTCGGATTAGAATAATCCATTTCATTAAATGAGCTTCCAGTAACAAACATATCAATATAAGTCATTGGATCCGGATAATCAGGGCTCCATGCAGATAATGAGAATTCGTATTGGAATTTCTTTTCTAAATCTAGCTTTTGCTTGTATGGTTGCTGTTTCAAATTTACTTTAATACCAGGCAAGTTTTTCTCTAGTTCTTCCTTAATAAAGTCGCCTACTTTTTTACGGCTACCGTTATCATCGTTTAGTAATTCAACCGTAATTGTATCTTGACCAAGCTCTTTCTTCGCTTCTTCCCATAATTTTTTTGCTTTCTCTGCATTATCTTTACTATCACGGAAGTTTTTATTTACAGAGCGGAAATCTTTTCCATCCGGACCTGTCGTGAATTTTTCAGGTACTAAGAAATATGCTGGCAATGAACCGTCATTTAAAATGACATCAGCAATTCCTTTTTTATCGTATGCTAAATCAATCGCTTCACGTACTTTTTGGTTTTTAAATGTTGCATTTTTTTGGTTAAAACGCAAGAAATATATGCGTGGATCTAACTTCGTTTTAAATTCATCTGGCTTATTCTTTTTATATTTATCAACAAATTCAGAAGTTAAAATAACTCGATCTGCTTGATCACTATCATATAAATTTACTCCCGTGCTTGTTTCCTTCACAATACTTACATTAATTTCGTCTAATTTTACAGTATCTTTATCCCAATAATTAGGATTTTTCTTCAACTGATAATTTTGTTCATGTTTCCATTGACTCATTGTAAATGGTCCATTATATACTAATTTATCTGCTTCTAATCCGTATTTATCTCCTTGCTCTTTCACATATTTTTCATTTAATGGGAAAAATGTAGGGAACGACGTAAGCTCAAGAAAATAAGGTGCTGGTTGCTCTAATTCTACTACCAACGTTTTATCATCCTTCGCTTTAACACCCAATTGATCTGCTGGTAATTCACCTTTATTTACTTTCTGTGCATTTTTCACATCAAATAAAATGAATGCATATTCTGCCGCTAATGCTTTATCTAATGTACGTTGCCATGCATATACAAAATCTTGTGCTCGAACTGGATCACCATTTGACCATTTCGCATCACGTAATTCAAATGTATATGTCTTTTTATCTTCACTAATCTTCACATCTTTTGCCATACCTGGTGTTGGTTTATTATCTTTATCTAGACGATATAAACCTTCCATTGCATTTACAAATACACGGAAAGATACAGAATCTGTTGATTTAGATGTATCCATTGAAGGAATTTCAGCTGTTTCTAGCAAATTTAAAACTTGTTTATCGGCCATTCCCTTATTCGATTCTTTCTTCGTTGTCGAAGCCTTCTCACCATTCCCACATCCTGCAACCAATACACTCGTCGTTAACGCAAGTGCAGCAATTGTTGTTGTCTTTCTCTTCATTCTTCCTTCCCCCAATCTATATGTATAAGTTAAATCCTATATAATATATTTCATTATACAAAAGATTCTGATTATTTTAAATATTTATTTTAACAAACATAGAAAAAAGCGATCGGAAATTTCTTTCCAGCCGCTTTCTTGAATAGCATTTACTTGTAATCCATCCTCTATATCAAATGGATTTTGAACTTTAAATATTTCTTCCATCAGCTTCAAAAACTCTTCTTCAGTTTTAGATTCACCATTAACCATAAGTGAGTATGGTTCCACTTCACCTAATTTATAATCGACAACAAATTGAATCTTCACCTTTTGTCTTGGCGTTCCGGTGTTATACCCTTGGAATTCTACTAATTCTAACCCTTCCGTTCCACGATAATATATCCAACCTGAATTTTGAAAATAATTTTCAAAAGATTCACCTATTGAAAAGAAAGGATATTCATAAAGCGAGCTTGTACGAACCTTTTGAATAACGTCTCGATCAGTCGGAAAAAAGAAATGGCTAAAAAATATGCTAGCAACTGCTAAAATAGTAACAATTGTCGCTCCCATTTTGCTCGTTCCGCCGCTATCATTGATTAGATAGTTTTCAACTGATTTATCTTTTATTTCTCTTGCTTTTATTCGGTATATACGTCTTTCCACAAATTGATAGTATAATCCATTTGCAAAAATCCCCATTCCAAACAGAATAAAAATGAGTAATAAAAACGTAAGAGGCACCATATTAATGATTGGCAACGCTACATTAAATCCCATATAATACGAAAATGCATCACACGCTACTAATAACAACATAAATAAAGCAGCTGGTACATAATACTTACGATATCCTAGCCAGCCTATATTGAAAATAGCAGCCCAACCATTCCAGCTCCACCTAGCAATCCGCTTATTCTCAAGATCCCATTTCCTTTTGTAATACGGATATTGTCTCCCTACATATACTTCCAGTTCTTTATCTATTAACGAGCTACCTTCCTCTTGTTCATTATCCAAGTTTCGCTGACAACTTGCACAATTTAACTGTTCCTCCTCGCAAGGTTGCCCACAATTTATACATTTCAAAACAATCCCTCTTCCCATCCATACGTCATTTCAAAATACCTTCGTGTTTTAATAACCACTCTTTCCTCCATAAACCACCAGCATATCCAACAAGCTTTCCACTCTTTCCTATTACACGGTGACATGGAACAATTATTGAAATTGGATTCCGACTATTTGCCCCTCCTATTGCCCGTACAGCTTTTATATTTCCAACTTTCTCTGCAATATCTAAATATGAAGCACTTACGCCGTATGGAATAGTATAAAGTGCATCCCATACATTTTTTTGAAATGCTGTTCCCTCCGCAGACAGCGGGACCGTAAACTCTTTTCTTTTCCCTTTAAAATATTCATCTAACTCATTTATACATTGTTCTATCATTTCATTTTTATTTTCTTCTTGTCGTTCATCAACAAATATAACAGACGTAATTCCTTCTTGATTCGCTGTAATTTCAAGCAAACCTACTTCGCTTTCATAATAAGCCTGGTACATATGCCATCCTCCAATTCAGTTCATATTAGTCATTGTAACACGAATATACAAAATTTTTCGTATAAGCGTTTTATTAGAGAAACAAAAAAGAGAATGGTAAAATATAAGAAAATTCAATCAAGGAGGCTATTTGATGAATTCCAAGCTTTTTTCACCTTATACAATTAAGAACGTTACACTAAAAAATCGTATCGTTATGTCGCCTATGTGTATGTATTCATCGGGGAATGAGGATGGCCGCGTTACGAATTTTCATCTCATTCATTATGGAACTCGCGCTGCTGGCCAAGTAGGTTTAGTTATGGTTGAAGCAACTGCGGTGTTAGCTGAAGGACGAATTTCTAACAAAGACTTAGGTATTTGGGATGACAACCTAATTGAAGGCTTACATAAAACGACTACTTTTATACATGATAACGGCGCAAAAGCTGCCATTCAACTCGCTCACGCCGGAAGAAAAGCTGAATTAGATACGAATGCTTTCGCTCCTTCTGCAATTCCTTTTAATGATAAGATGAAGATACCAGTAGAAATGAATATACAGCAAATCAAAGAGACTATATTAGCTTTTCAGAGGGCCGCGTTACGTTCAAAACAAGCCGGATTTGATGTTATCGAATTACATGGCGCTCACGGTTACCTTATCAATGAATTCCTATCACCACTTACTAATAAACGAACGGATAAATACGGCGGCTCACCTGAAAACCGCTATCGTTTCTTACGCGAAATTATCGACTCTGTAAATGAAGTTTGGGACGGACCAATATTCGTTCGTATTTCAGCAAATGATTATCACCCTGACGGGCTAACGGTTCAAGATTACGTTCAGTATACAAAGTGGATGAAAGAACAGGGAATAGATTTAATCGATTGTAGTTCTGGTGCAGTTGTACCAGCACATATTGATGTGTATCCTGGTTACCAAGTACAATACGCCAAACATATTAAAGAGCATACTAACATTGCAACTGGTGCAGTGGGATTGATTACGACTGGGTCACAAGCAGAGCAAATTTTAAATAATAACGAAGCAGATTTAATTTTTATCGGACGTGAGTTACTTCGCAATCCGTACTTCCCAAGAATAGCGGCCAATGAACTTGGCTTTGAATTGCAAGAACCTCACCAATATAAGCGAGCACCAGGAAAAATTCATACGAATAAATAAAACCGAGAAGTCATTCTTCTCGGTTTTATTTATTCTATCGTTGTAATTTCATTTGAATTATAAGTATGGATACCCGATTCTTCTCGCAGCGCGGTTATATACATACCTTTCGCCACATCTTTAGCTGAAATTGGTTTATACTTTTTGAAAGCCCCTTTAAAAATAAAAGGAATAATACGAGATAACTTTTCAGCCATTTGTTCGCCGAAACGAAATTCTTGTCGATTTCCTACTAATAATGATGGTCTAAAAATGTGAATACCACCGATCACTAACTTTTGCAATTCTTCTTCCATTTTCCCTTTTACTTGTGAATAAAAGAAAAATGATTTAGGATTCGCTCCCATAGAAGACACGACAAGGAAATTTTGTACCCCTTGTTTTTCAGCTAAACAAGCAGCTCGTAACGTATATTCATAATCTACTTTTTTAAAATTTGCTTTTGTTTTTGCTTTTTTTATTGTTGTTCCTAAGCAACTAAAAACATCATCCACAGCAAAGAACTCTTTATATTCCTCTAATACCGAAAAATCAACTTGTTTCTGCTGTAACTTCTCATGTTGCAATTGCATTGGCTCTCTTACAAAAATAGTAACCGAATCGTAGTAATCTGATTCAAGTAATAGACGCGTTATCTCTTGTCCAACTAAACCACTTGCACCAAGTATTAACGCTGTTCGCTTATTCATATATGCATATACCTCTTATTTTACTTTTCTCTCCTTCAGTAAAATACAACCTTTAGGAGTTTCCTGCTCTTATTTTACCACAAGTAAAACACTATGCGTACGCATAGTGCTTTACTCACTCTTTTTTCTCATCTCTCTCTTGTAATTTCGTTATTGTTGTAGCGTCCCCTAAATTACTTATTAATCTTCTTAAAAAAATTAATACGAAAGATAATGGCAATACTACCGCTAATATTAATAAAATAGCTTCCATTAAGTAACCCAAGCGCTCATCCCCCTCTTTACCTCCTTTTCAATATATGAAAACAGCGTTGTCACATATGCATGCATTTGCAAAAATAATACACCTATATTTGACAACTTTATAACAAAAACAAATCGGAATGATTATTATTTATTGCAACTTTATTAAAGATGTATTATACTAAGTTCGCAAACTAAAACGTAATTATTCCGTTTTGTATTAAAATGATATTTTTCTTCTATAATTGGGGAAAATATATCCGTAAAAAAGAAAAGAGGAGAACTTCATGCCTAAAAGATTGACTATATTTTCATTCTTACTTATTTTTACCTTAATTTTCGCTGGCTGCTCAAATAAAAAAGAAAGTAATGCCAAGAAAGATGGAAAGCTAACAGTTTATACAACGATTTTCCCACTTGCTGATTTCGCAAAGAAAATTGGTGGCGACTATGTAAATGTTGAAGCAATTTACCCACCTGGTGCAGATTCACATACATTTGAACCAAGTCAAAAACAAACAGTACAAGTTGCAAAAGCCGATTTATTTGTTTATAACGGCGCTGAATTAGAACCATTTGCTGAAAAAATGGAAAAAACATTACAAAAAGAAAATGTTAAAATTGTAAATGCATCTAAAGGTATTGAGCTTCGTGCTTCTACTGAAGAAGAGCATCATGATCATGGAGATGGCCATAAAGAAGATGAACATCATCACGATAAAGACCCACATGTTTGGTTAGATCCTACTCTAGCAATGAAACAAGCAGAAAAAATTAAAAATGCACTTGTAGAATTACAACCTGAACATAAAAAAGAATTCGAAAAAAACTTTGCAGCACTTCAAACTAAATTTACTGATTTAGACGATGGATTTAAGGCAGCTGTAGCGAACGCAAAAACGAAAGAAATTTTAGTTTCTCATGCTGCCTATGGTTACTGGGAACAACGATACGGCCTAAAACAAATTCCTATCGCTGGAATTTCAGCTTCTGATGAACCATCTCAAAAGCAGCTTGCTGACATTACAAAAACAGTAAAAGAACATAATCTAAAATATATTTTATTCGAAACGTTCTCTACTCCAAAAGTAGCATCCGTAATTCAAAAAGAAACTGGTACAAAAGTTTTACGCTTAAATCACTTAGCTACTATTTCTGAAGATGATGCAAAAAATAATAAAGATTACTTCACTTTAATGGAAGAAAACGTAAATACATTGAAAGAAGCAACAAACTAATCCATTATATTTTCTAGGCAGCTGAATCTGTTATTCAGCTGCCTTTTTATGTATTTATCCTTGACTTGACCAAAATAACAAGTAAAATTATCCATATTAGCTTGAAAGCTATATTAATTTAGAAGGTGAGTTGGAATTATGAATCTTCACATTTGTGAAGTAACAGCAAAAAATTGGCGTTCAGTAGTTGCTTTAGACGTCGCAAAAGACCAGCAACAATTTATTGAAAGTAACGCGTTTTCTTTAGCAGAATCATTATATGAAGGAAACGGAACGTCAGTAGGTTTATATGATGGCGAAACACTTGTAGGATACGCAATGTATGGATGGTATTCAGTAAAACATAAAAGTGTATGGCTCGATCGCTTTATGATTGACCAACAATATCAAGGAAAAGGATACGCAAAACGTTTCCTTCGCTTACTCATTCAATTCTTACAAGAAAAATTTGAATGTAAAATAATTTACTTAAGTTTACATCCAGACAACAAACTTGCAATGGGACTGTATGAATCATTTGGTTTCCGCTTAAATGGGGATATTGATGATGAAGGTCCAGTTGTAGGTGTTGTAATGGAGTTACTAATAGACGAAAATACAAGCCTGTGAAAACAGGCTTTTTATTATACAGTTATCAATTTTTAGTTTCTTTCCCTTATTTAATTCTGTTTTACAATCTAATAGAGTGCTCATAAAAAATAAGCCTACAATTTACGCAGACTTATTTCACACACTCCTCGAAATGTTCTTGGAACCACTCTTTATTAATATCTCTTCCGATAAAAACTACTTCACTTACTCGCTCTTCTCCCTCTTGCCACTCTCTATCGTACGAAGCAGCAAATAACGTATGTACACCTTGGAAAACGATACGTTTATCTACTCCATCTATCGATAAAATTCCTTTGTAACGATATAAATATTCCCCTAGCTCTTGCACGACAGCTGACATCCACTCATTAAGCTTTTGTAAATCCAGCGGACGTTCTTCACGTAATACAAATGATTTCACACCTTCTAAGTGGTTATGTTCTTTATGAGGGTAAATTTGCAACGTATCTTTCGTTTTAAACGTTTGGATTTGTAATAAAGATGGTATATCTACCTCACAGTTAGTCGCCTCAATTAACTTTGCAGTCGGGTTAATTCCTTGAATTTCATGCAAGAGATTTTCTTTCTCATTCTCTTCAATTAAATCTAATTTATTTACTAAAACAACATCAGCAAACGCAATTTGCTCTTTTGCTTCTAATCCTTTTTCAAAATGTTTATGTATATGATAACTATCTACCACCGTTACAACACCGTTAATTTGGTAAGCAGATTGGATGACTGGATCTAAAAAGAATGTTTGAATAATCGGGCCTGGATTTGCAAGGCCAGTCGTTTCAATTACTAAACCATCAAAATCCATTTTCCCTTCTGCTTTTACGTCCAATAACTGTTTTAAAGCAACGAGTAAATCTTCACGTACAGTACAGCATAAACAGCCATTTGTCATTTCCATAATTTCTTCTTCCACATTCATAATCAACTGATTATCAATGCCAATTTGCCCTATTTCATTTACAATCACCGCTAATTTCTTACCGTGATTTTCTGATAAAATACGATTTAATAATGTCGTTTTCCCCGATCCAAGAAAACCAGTTAATATTGTTACTGGAATCATTTCGTACATCTCCTTCTAGCTATATGTTTCTACATTATAGCATATAGAGAAAATCATTTTTTTAGCAAAACATATTTATTGTATGTACACCCCCCAAACTATATAATAATACGTAGTAAGAAAGCCTTTTCAAAATAATAATTATTCATCAAGGGGGTACTTATAATGGAACGAGTTCAAATGAATGAAACGCTAGAATTCTCTCGTATTATTCAAGGATTTTGGCGTTTAGCAGAATGGAATATGACGAAACAAGAATTACTTTCTTTCATTGAAGATTGTATGGATATGGGAATTACTACTTTTGATCACGCTGACATTTACGGCGGATATACGTGTGAAGGATTGTTTGGAGAAGCTTTACAATTAAAGCCTTCCTTACGAGAAAACATGCAAATTATTACAAAGTGTGGAATCGCTCCCCCATCACCGAAATTTCCAGAGCGATATGTTGCTCACTACAATACTAGTGCAGAGCATATTATGCAAAGTGTAGAAGCATCACTTAACAATTTACATACAGATTATATTGACGTATTACTTATTCATCGTCCCGATCCTTTTATGGATCCAAATGAAGTGGCAAAAGCCTTTTCACAATTAAAACAAGAAGGAAAAGTTCGTCACTTCGGTGTATCTAACTTCTTACCTTCACAATTTAATATGTTAAGTTCGTACTTAGATTTTCCACTTATTACGAACCAAATTGAAGTTTCTGCATTGCAGCTTGAGCATTTTGAAAAAGGGACAATTGATTTATGCCAAGAAAAACGAATCAATCCAATGATTTGGTCACCTCTTGCTGGTGGGGAAATTTTTACTGGTCAATCCGAACGTGCCGTACGTGTACGCGAAACTATGCAAAAAGTTGCTACTGAGCTAGGTGTTTCTAGTATCGATACGGTTATGTATGCTTGGTTACTTGCTCATCCAGCTAATATGATGCCAATCGTTGGCTCTGGTAAATTAGATCGCGTAAAAACGGCCGCTCTTGCTACAAACGTTAACTTAGATCGTCAACAATGGTTTACAATTTTCGAAAGCTCTAATGGACATCCTGTACCATAATACACAAAAAGAAGAGCTGTTTCTTTACAGCTCTTCTTTTTTATATGTATTTCTCGTCATTGCAAATACACACATATCCCTTAATCCATTTCCATCTACCGCAACACTCGCACTTTCTAACGTACCTTCTAACTTAAAACCTAATTTCTCAGGTATCGCTCTACTCTTCTTATTTAAAGAATCACAACGAATTTCTACACGGTTTGCTTTCAATTCAGAAAAAGCGTAATCCGTTATACCTTTCGCAGCCTCTACCATATAGCCTTTTCCGCTAAACCTTGTATCAATCCAATATCCGATTTCAAATTGAGGTATATCCCAATTAATACGATGTAATCCGGCTGAAGCAATAAATTCACCTGTTTCTTTCGAAAATACTAGTAATCTTAAATCCTCACGTTGCAAAAATTGAATATGTGATTTTCTAATACTTTCTTCTATTTCTTGCTCTGTTTGCTCTTTTTGTGCAAACACCATCCAAGGTTTCAGTTCTTGTATTGAAGCCTGAATTGCATCATATACAACTTTACCATCTCCTGGTTTCGGCATTCGAATAAAAAGCCTGTCAGTATAAAATTCAGAAGGAAAATCGAATAATAACGGATTCACTGTAAACACTCCCCATAATTCTTTTATATATAATAATATCCATCTCAAGTTATATAGTAAAGAATTTTCTGAATTAAAAACCTTTTACTCATTCACTTCCGCCGCTACACGAATTCCAGATTCAATCGCACCTTGAATCCATCCGTGATATAGCGTTGTATGATCTCCAGCGAAGAATATTCTCCCCTCTGGTTTGACAATCGCTGGTTGCAGCTCAGATTCTTGACCTGCTTGAAAAAGTGCAAATCCTCCAAGCGCATACGGATCCAATGTCCAGCTTTTTGATATTCCAGATATAAACTCATCATACACTTGACCACCTAATATTGTTGCTAAGTTGTGTAATGCGTAATAAATACGATCACCTTTTGATAAACCATCCCATAACAACGCGTCATAAGACCATGTATAGCTACCTAACATCATAGCCGGTCCTTTCTCCCCAATTCCATAGCTTGGATAATAGGCATAACGAATTGGCAAATCTGTTATAATTCTGCCGCCTAATTGTCCTTGTTCTTCCCAAAATCGGCTTTTAAATTGAATTCCTATTTTCGTCGCAGGCATATAATGTAATTCACGAATTGCTTTCCATTTTTCATGAGATATAGAATCAAACGGATCTACTTCTACAAAACGCATTGTCGAAAACGGAATGGTAACAATAACTAAATCTCCTGTAATACTACTATATTCAAAAGTTTCCTCGTTCCGATAGAAAGCTGTCACACCATTATCGTGTTGATGTAGCTTCATTAATTTTTGATTATATATAATATTCTCTTCTAATTGCGGTAAAAATGACTTTGGCAATCTATCGTTCCCGCCCACAATTTCACAAAATCCGCTCTCCTCTTGCATAATGTATAGAAAGCGTAAAGTCTCTACAAACGATCGTTCCAAAAAACCTTCTAAATCTAATAGAACACCGATCATCTCAATTGTTACTGGCGAAAAGTAAGTATTATACTGATAAGGATGATACTTTAAAAATTGCCCAGTAGAGTATCTTCCAAAATCCTTTACTACAACGTCCCAATTTTTTTCTGGGTTCTTTTTTATAAAATTTATAATGGGCTGTACCGCTAACAATAATAATTCCTCTGACGTTTTTCCAACTTCATTCATTTCCACAGGATATCTTAGAATACTTGGATCTTTTTCATATTGTTTTAACGTCGTTTTCCGTCCATTTACGTATATAATATCCGTCTCATTTCTATTAATAAAAGGTCTCACCTGTAGCCCAAATTTTCTTATATATGTCATCGTTAATGTATGCGAATATGGAATCCTCATTGCTCCAACATCTAAATATAATCCGGTATCTTCCATTCTAACCGTTTCTATACGGCCACCTACCCGGTTATTTGCTTCAAAAATTTTCACATCATGTCCTGCAGCCTTTAATAAAGATGCTGAAACTAATCCAGCCATACCAGCTCCCACTACAATAATTTGTTTTGGATTTGTCGTCTTCTTCAATCCTTTATCTATAACTTTTAACGCTTCATCCATTTCAGTGTTATACATTATATCTTTCTGCACAATTCCACCCCTTACTTCATCAAATGGACGTTAGTGGTTTAGTGCATTTTATTCATACATCCCCATAAACATAACACCATTGCAATTTGAATATTCACTAAAAGTACATAAGAGACAGATCTCACATTTCTTTATACTTCGTATAATATAGCAACTGCAAAGAAGGAGTGGTTAAAAATGAAACATACTTATGACTACCATGCTACAAAAAAGCATTTAGAATTAAAGAAACAAAACTTATGTAAAAAACTTAGCAATATGACACTATCTGAAAAAGAACGTGAACAGCTAAAATGTGAAATTGACAACTATGAATATATTTTAAATCTGGTTGAAATGAATCATTATGAACGCGGATTTTCTCATTAAAAGCGGAAATAGGATTATCCGCTTTTCATTTTGAGCATTTCACTACGCATTTTTCATAAGTAAATATATAATAGGATGTACATTAAGATTGAGAGGTATATTCTATGATCAAGTTAAGTGTATTAGACCAATCACCTATTTCAGATGGTAGCACAGCAGCCCAAGCTTTTTCACATACAGTTACGCTTGCACAAGAAATTGAAAAACTCGGCTTTACACGTTTTTGGGTATCCGAACATCATAATTCCGTAAGCTTAGCTGGTTCAAGTCCAGAAATACTTATTTCTCATATTGCCGCAAAAACAGACCGTATTAGAGTCGGTTCAGGTGGTGTTATGTTACCGCATTATAGCCCATATAAAGTTGCTGAGAATTTCCGTGTTCTAGAAGCACTGTATCCGAACCGCATCGATCTCGGTGTTGGTAGAGCTCCTGGTGGTATGCCAATAGCAACTCGCGCACTTCAAGAAGGGAAAATGGTCTCACTTGATCAATATCCAGAACAAATTGCAGACGTTGCAATGTACTTACATGATCAAGTACCAGAAAACCATCACTATGCAAACTTAAAAGCCACTCCAGTTATCCCAACATCTCCTGAAATGTGGATGCTCGGTTCTAGCGGAGAGAGCGCTAAAATTGCTGCAAACAACGGAGCTTCTTTCGCATTTGCGCAATTTATTAATGGCTTTGGAGGCCCTGAAGTTATGAGGGCTTACCAAGAACAATATCAGCCTTCATTTTTAGGAGATAAGCCTAATTCAATCGTTGCCATTTTTGTTATATGCGGAGAAACAAATGAAGAAGCGGAAAAAATTGCTTCTAGTTTAGATTTATCAATCTTATTATTAGAGCAAGGAAAACGAACTACTGGTACACCTTCTATTGAAACTGCTCAAAATTATTCATACAGCGCTTATGATTTATTCCGTATAAAAGAAAATCGTCAACGTATGATTGTTGGTGATCCGTCTTCTGTAAAAGAAAAAATAATAAACTTAAGCAAAGCATACAATACTGACGAATTTATGATTGTCACGATTACTCATCAATTTGAACATAAATTAAAGTCTTATCGCTTATTAGCAAATGCTTTTAATTTATAATTCTAAAAAGAGATGCATCACATATGATGCATCTCTTTTTCTTACTACTTATTGTTTTCATTTCCTATATATTCAATAGCTTCTTTTAATAGCTCTTCAAAGTTAATAGGATAATCATGATCTAAGTCAGGGACAACTTTATACTTATGTTCTATATTCTTCTCTCTTAATAGTTGTACAAATTGCTGCGTGGATTCGAAACAATCTTCATCTTGATCCCCGCATACTATATATCCTTTTATATGTTTATCCTGCAGCACTCTTAGCAACTCATCCCATTCTTCAATCTCGGGAAGCCATGGTGCCATAAAAACAAAACCATCAACCTCTATATCTTTTTGCAAAATCGTATATAAAGCTACTCTTGCCCCTGCAGAAAAACCACCAATGATTACATTTTCTACTGTATGGTTTTCTATAAACTTATTGTAATGCCCTTTTAATTCTTCTTTCCCTCTCTCTATATCATCCCAAACAAATCCATCTGAAAACTGAATTTGTGAAGACTGTGGTAAAGCTAACGTGTAATCTTGTGTCAAAACTGATTTCCAATATGGCTCTACTATTTGAATATTTTCTTGGTCACCGTGCAATGTAAGTAGTAGATTTCCTTCTTTCTTGCTGTATATATATTTCACATCTGGTCTTTCCTTTTTATGTGCTAATTCTTCTCTTTCATTACATAATTGCACCATTGTATGAAATTCTTCAAATTTATGTAGTGATTTTAAATCTTCGTCGGAAATTAAATACTCATTTCCATACCAGAATCCCTTTTCTATAATGGCCTCTCTCATTAAATGTAATGCTTCTTTTTCAAGTCCCGATGCACTTGCGAGTGCATACTTGAAATTATATATTTGCGCCTCATTCCCTATTACACCTGTAGCGTTTTCCATTATATAATTGTACGCTTCAAAACTTCCTTTATTTGCATAACAACGTAACGTTTCATTTAATAATTGAATGTAAGTCATGCTATTTTTCATGTACCAATTCCCCCGAAACCTTTTATAATATTTTTTGCGAATCTTTATACCACTTTGTATAACCCACGCTAACAATACCTTATTCTCAAAATGATGCTTAATAGTTACTCTTCCCTGTCCAATACATTTAGTATAAATAATAATAGACTGAAAAATCAATATTTTAAAAAACAAAAAAAGACAACAATATATGTATTGTTGTTTTCATTACATCTACCCGCTCTTTTGTTTTTTTCTATCTGGTTTACTTGAAACTAAATAATGTTTTTCTGAAATATATAAGTCTCTTTTTAAGCTACGATTTAAGTAAGGTCCTAGCTTCATTCCGCATATGAGGCGATCTTCGCTACCTTCAACAATTGGGAACATTTCTTTTTCTGTTACGTATTGGTCTACTGCTTTTTGTACGACATCAATTTCTTTCACTAGGCTTAAATTTTCTGCTGTATGTTCAAATACCTCAAGCGTTTCCTTCGTTATGAGAAAATCATTTGTTGGAAATGCAGGTAAATACGGTTTTAACAAATCATAATTTACTGTATAATCTTCATTTACTAATACTGTATAAACGATATTAGCATTCGTTTCTAAAAACTGAGCCATCGCTTGTTCTAATTCATCTTTCGTAATTTCCCGCTCTTCTTTTCCAGTTCTGAAAAAGCGAAACATCGCATCGCCTCCTTTTTACTATATTATAGCATAAAAGAAAACTGAAAAATCATAAAAAAACCCATTGAAATAATTTTTCAATGGGTTTCTATTATATTTATCGTTATTTTAAGAATGCACTTAGCATCCATACATGCTGTTCTAATGTTGTATGAATTGCTAACAGCATGTCAGCTGATGTTTCATCACCAGCTTCACCTGCAACTTCCATACCTTCTTTTAATTCTTGAATAAGTGCAGAATAATCATTCACTAATGTTTGCACCATTTCTTCTGCAGATTCTTTGCTTGTCCCTTCGCTGACACTAGATGTTGCGAGATATTCTTTCATTGTCGCTAATGGTTTACCTTCTAAAGCTAAAATACGTTCTGCTAACTCATCAATATACGTTCCAGCCTCATTATAAAACTCTTCAAATTTCTCATGTAATGTAAAGAAGTGTGGCCCTGTCACATACCAGTGATAATTATGTAGTTTAACATATAACACATTCCAGTTTGCTACCTGCTTGTTTAATACTTCAACAACATTTGTTTTCGTACTCATACAATCACTCCTCTTATCATTTTGTAATGTTTATCTTTTAATAACCCAATTACATTTTACCATACATTCCCTTTCCTTTCGAACAATTGGCTTATATGTAACAAAGTTTTAACACCTTTAATGCTTCCCTAATATCATTAAATTCATGTATTTTTTCAAACACTTCATACGTCTAATTGTCCAAGCTCATACATATGCATAATAGTACATCAAGCTCATCATAGTAGAAAGAGGGATAACATGGACAATCAACAATGGCAAGTAGCAAAGAAAGTAGCCGCTACTTATATCGGAACTGTCGTTGGAGCTGGATTTGCTACTGGACGAGAAATTGTTGAATTTTTCACAGTGAATGGATTATACGGGACAATTGGCATATGTGTAAGTGGATTTTTTTTTATTTGGCTTGGCACAAAGATGATGTTACTTTCATCACAAATCGGGGCATTTTCAGCGCAAGAATTTAACAAATATTTATTTGGGGATGTATTTGGGAATGTTGTAAACACATTATTATTACTCGTTTTATTCGGCGTAACGAGCGTTATGTTATCAGGGGCTGGTGCAGTATTTGAAGAGCAACTTCGCTTACCAAGACAACTCGGTATTCTTATTACAGTTATCGCTTGTCTTATTATAAGTAGCCGCGGATTACAAGGTGTTTTTGAAGTAAATACACTTGTCGTACCTATTATGATGATTTTTATTATCGGACTTGCTATTACAACCTTTTTTCACGGTACACCTTCCATTAATAACACTATTCCTGCAGAGAACTGGAATATGAAATGGATTACTAGCCCTATTACATATGTCGCCTTAAATCTTTCTCTCGCCCAAAGTGTTCTCGTCCCATTAGCCAGTGAAGTAAAGGACCGAAAAGCTATTTTTTGGGGTGGGATTTTAGGTGGTGCTGGACTTTCTTTAATTTTATTATGCAGCCATTTAGCAATCTTATCAGTCGATCAATTTTACCAATATAACATCCCAATGGCTGAAGTCATAAGAAGATTTAATGCAACTTTTCACTTCTTTTTCGTTCTCATTATTTTCGGTGAAGTTTTCACAACTTTAGTTGGTAATGTGTTCGGAATGACAAAACAGATGCAATCTATTACTGGGTGGAAAAATAACAATATTATTTTCTTCATTTTACTAATTAGTTATTGCTTTAGCTACATCGGTTACAGTGACTTACTTCACATTCTATATCCTATCATCGGATGGGTAAGTATTGTTATACTGCCAATCATTGCGTTTAAACAACTTCAAAAAACATAAAAAAGCATCCATGTTATTGGATGCTTTTTTATGCTCATTCACAATCATCACATACTTCCCAGTACGGTCCCATTTCTAATGCCAAATATGGCTTTAACTGCAACCGAATCATTCGACTAGGCATGCGCTCTAAAACAAATTGAATACCTTCTTCATCTTCGTCTAATTCAACTTTTGAAATCGCAATTCTTTGCATAGTCGTAATGGGAATTCCATCTTTATATAAAGTGATTTTCACCTCATCGTATTCATTAAAATATAATTCGACACTCATTTGATTTTTCAGTATTTCATCAACAATTTTAAATGTATTATTTTGTTCTTGGATTATATATTTCCATCCGCCTCTATCTTCTTTCGGAGCTGTTTGAAATAATGTCTCCAAATCCTCGTATAGCATAAGATAACCCCTCTCTTACTAAAAAACGATGAGTATTTTATATACCCTTTATCTCTATCACTATCCATAGCTATTGTACCATATATCAACGTTCTTACCGTATTCATTTGCTTCATACATACTTATAAAATAACTAATTCTATCTCCATTATTATGTATATTACCTCATTACTCCATACACTCTTACAAGTTCAAATAACGACAGACTTTAATCCATGCAAATATTGTCTACTCTCTGCTTTTATTAGCTCACAGCATTCACACTTTTATATATAGTAAGACTACCACAAATAAAAAAGGAGAGTGACTTATACCACTCCCCTCAAAAGACCTTCCCTATAGCTGCTAAAACTAATACGATTATTAAAATTGCAAATAATAATGAGACAATGAAACTAAAAATAGGTAACGCTTTCTTTTCATTCTTCTTAAATAGTAACTTTAAACTAAGAAAAATATTTACTGGTACAAATATAAAATAAAAATATTTAACAATTTGCACCGAGCTATTCGAAAGTGTTTTTAATATAAACACTTCAATTAGAAAAACAATAAAAAATGAAATACTTAGCCAAAATGAGACGTAACTAAGCCAAGAATGTCTTTTTGTCCCCCAATACACTCCCATAATACTCTCCTTTTATTTGTATTCTATACGTTAATAATTATACACAAAGCTAACAAATACCTCTATTTTTCGACAAACATTATGCAAAATACCATTTTAAACGTCATAAAGGAAGTTTACATCTCCATTTGATTTTACACAATAAAACAGACTACCCTCTATTGGCATAATGCTACTAGGGGATAGTCTGTTCTCTATTAGACTTTAAATCTGTCAATTAGTCCTTGCAACTCTTCAGCCATTTGAGATAACGTGCCTGCTGCAGATCCAATTTCCTCCATCGAAGCTAGCTGTTCTTCAGCTGAAGCCGCAACATTTTGTGTGCTTGTCGCATTATTTTGTGCTGTCATTGCAATTTGTCCTACCGAAATAGATACTTCATTTGCCCCTTTTGACATTCCATTAGCCGTTTCAACCATCGTCTTAATTTGATTAGCTATTTCATTTGTAGATTGTAAGATTTCAGCAAAGTTTTGCTTCGTTTCATTTGCGATAACAAGTCCAGATTGAACTTCCTCATTTACATGATTCATAGATTTGACTGTCTTACCCATATCATCTTGTATTTCACATATTAATTTACTAATTTCACTAGAAGATACGCTAGACTGCTCTGCCAATTTACGCACTTCATCTGCAACAATTGCGAAACCTCTTCCATGCTCACCGGCTCTTGCGGCTTCAATCGCCGCATTTAGAGCTAGAAGGTTTGTTTGATCTGCAATATTTTGAATTACTTCTAAAATATCACCAATTTGTTTTGATTTATTATTTAGTAATTGTATAACTGCATCTGATTGTGAAACCGATTCTGCAATAGACTGCATCTGGTTTACTGTTCTTCCTACTAGTTTCCCACCATCTTCTGCTTTTTCACGAGTATGTGCAGAAGCCGTATTAATAGATGATGAACTATTTGCTACATGTTGAATTCCTTCCGTTACATCAAACAGTAACATAGCGCCATTTTCTACGCTTGTTGTTTGCGTCGTTGCCCCACTTGATATTTCATCCATTGCGATTGTGATTTGCTCAGTCGCTTCACTTGCTTGCCTTACACTTGCAGTTAACTCTTCTGATGCCGCTGCAACATGCCCAGCTGAATCGTTAATTCTTCCAATTAACGTCCGTAACGAATTCGTCATCTCATTAAAACCTTTAGCAAGTTGGCCGATTTCATCATTAGAATGAATTTCAATTGTTTGCGTTAAATCCCCTTCGCTTATTTCTTTAGAGGTAACAACTAATCTCTTTAAAGGCTTCGTAATTGAAAGTGTTACAAAATAAATAAGTGCCCCGCCTACTACTAATGAGATAAGCATAACAATTAACATATTATAAAATACAGGTTGAGCAGCTTCAATTACTTCACTTGAGTACATCGTCCCACCAATTTTCCAACCTGTTTTTACATTTGTAGCAAATACCATATTCTTTTCACTACCGCCATAAGAATATGAAAAAGCACCGTGATTATCTTCATAAATTTTCTTTGCCCAAGAATCAGCCGCTTTTTCCCCTGATTTTTCTTGTGGATGAGCAATTATTTTTTGCTTTCCATCTAAAATGAAGGCATATCCTTTTTTACCAATATTAATTAACTTTGATGTTTTTAATAAATTATCTAAACTTAAATCTAGCGCAACAACCCCATTTTTATCTTCTGTTTGTTTTGCGATTGTTACGACAATATGTCCAGTTCCTTTTGCCTTATATGGCTCAGTAACAACAATACCACCTTGTTTTGCAACCGCATCTTTATACCAAGAACGCTCTGTTGGATCATAGTCTGCTGCCATTTGTATATTTGGTTCTTGTACAAATTTTTTATCATTTCCGGCAACATACACTTGTTCAATATCTTTATTTAAATTTATATATTGAGATAACATTTTTCTTAATTCATCCTGATTATCTCCTTGATACATATTCCCTTGAATCACCCGTGCAAAATTATTCACATCATTAAATTTTGCATCAATCATTTGATTGATTAAATTATCCAGTATTTTTATATTGTCGTTGGCACTACTCTTAATTTGCGATTCAAAATTCTTTTTGGCTGTTTGATAAGACATGCCTCCGATAATAGACACAGCCGCAATTAAAATTACAAAGAATGAAATTAATAGCTTTTTTGCTACTTTCATATCACGAAACAAATTTAATAGTTTACCCATTATGAACCTCCTAATTTTCAAATTTAAAAGTTAAATTGAGTTAATTATGAATATTTCCCAATCCCTAATTATTATTTTCATAACCTATTATGATGAATACTTTGTAAAGTTTAAACAATTAACTTCCCTTTGTCTATATATATAAATAATATTATTATAAAATTTACAAATAGAAAAAACCAAAGGGTGCCCCTTTGGTTTTTACATTTTTTTATGTTGTTTAGAAAGCTTTTTCCACTTATCACGCTCTGCTCTGGCAAGGATTGCATCTTGTTTTCTTATAAAATACGCCAGTTCTCTTTGTAATTTTTTATAGCTTTTCAAACGATTTATCGTAATAAGTCCGTTTTCAATTGCACTATACACCGCGCACCCTGGTTCATTCTCATGCTTACAATCACGGAAACGGCATGTTGTCGCAAGTTCTTCAATATCAGAGAATGTTGTTTGAATCGCTTCGCTTCCTTCCCAAAGTTGCAATTCCCTCATACCGGGAGTATCAATTACGAGAGCGCCACTTGGCAATTGGAATAACTCTCGATGCGTTGTCGTATGCCTTCCCCTACTATCCTCCTCACGTATATCTCCCGTTTTTGCTACCTCAATTCCTATTAGCGCATTTAACAAAGTTGACTTTCCTACCCCTGATGACCCAACTAAAGCAATTGTTTTCCCTGAAGAAACGAATTGTTTCAACGAATCAATACCTGTATGCTCTAAACTATCAACAACAAAAATAGGAACACCAATTGCTATAGCTTCCGTTTCTACAATTTTTTGTTCTATATCATTACATATACTACTCTTTGTTAAAACAATAACTGGCATAGCGCCACTTTCATACGCTAATAATAAATAACGTTCCATCCTTCTAACATTAAAATCATGATTAAGTGCATTCACTAAAAATAAATAATCTACATTTGCTGCTATAATCTGTTCTTCTGTTCTTGTTCCAGCCTCTTGTCTTGAGAAAGAGCTTCTTCGCTGGAAAATACGATGAATAATCGCTTTCTTTTCATCTTCTATTTTCTTTATATACACCCAATCACCAACTGCTGGATAATCGCCTTTCGTAACTGCTTCATGCCGAAACTTCCCAGACAGTTCTGCCATATACTCACCATCATTACAAATAATTCGATATATATGCTTATGCTCGAGTAAAATTCGTCCTACTTCAAAGTTCTCAACAGCTTGTTCCTCAAAAAAAGAATCCCAGCCGAACGATTCTAAAATATTTTGATTCAAATTGATATCCTCCCTAGTGTAAGCTAAGCGGAAGGATCGTGCGCTCACTTATATAGTCTCGCCCTTTCCATCCACCTTTGTATTTGGTTTATTATTCATATAAGTTATTTTCGCCATAATACATCACCCCGTTCTTCTTTTAATTACTCTCATTATATGGAATTCTCCTATAAAAAGCTACATTATTTAACGTAATTTTCAAACAACTTTCTTTTGAGCATTCTAATTTGTCCTCGGTGACTAATTTCATCTTCTAGCACATGATACCAAAGATAGTGCTGGTTATATATTACACCGTTAGGCCACTTTCTTTCTGACATGAGCCACTCATCACTTTGTTCACTTAAATACTTCAGAGATTCTTCTCGAACACTTTGTAGAAGTTGTACATAATACTGTATTTCATGACCACGGATCGCTCTACCTGCTTCCCCTAAATACAGTGCATCTTCCCATATTTCTAATTCTTCTTTTGTAAAGTCACGATTTTGAAATGAAATAAGCTGATGAACTTTTTCAATAGCTGCTATATGCTTTAATAAGGCGCCAATTGAATTTCCGCTGCTCTGCATAATTAAATCTAATTGCTCAACTAATAAATTTTTTACTTCGCCTAATGTTACAGCTCTCGTATGCTCAAGCAGGCTTACTAATTCCCCTATTTTTTTGTATAACCAACTACACTTCTTATTCGATAATCTATATTCATATCACGCACCCCTTTCTGCATTCATATTATTGTAAAAATGATTCATATAATAGACTGAAATATATCTAAATTTTCTGTTATAATTAAATTGAATACAAAATATATCCAAACAAACTTTCTCAATATGCTTATATGAAATATTAAAAGGAATCAATATAAAATAATCGAATCTTATTCACTAAAAGGAGTGGATTCGATGGAAATGTATCAATGGCTAACCGCTGTTCTCGTTGGTGGCATTACCGGCTTCGTTTCCCATCTAATCAATAACCAAGGTAAGTTATTGCTTCCACGCCGTTTGAAAACATTTTTTCATTTTGGATTTTTAACTGATATTTTTACTGGTAGCCTAGCCGCACTTCTTGGGCTCGTTTTATTCGATGTCACCGCGATAAAAGAAATTATAAAAGTATCCATTGTAACTGCTATTTCTGGCCAAACTTTCTTACTACATCAAGCTCTTGGTGGCGAACAGGCTAAAAATACGCAAATTGGGAAAGCTGATGAGAAGATTCAAGAAATTGACAAATTATTGCGACGTTAGTGTATACTTTCTTTTAAAATTATTGTTATAATGAGAAATAAATATTTTCTATTGCGTCGTTTGTCAGGAGAAAGGGTGTTTCGTATGACAAAAAAGAAAATAGAAGATTTCTTAACAAACTCCGAAAAAGAGGAACTGCTAGAAAACTATAAATGTTTACGAGAAGCCCGCACAAAAAGCGAAGCTAACTATTTTGGCGAAGCAGTAAACCATCTATTAAATAAAGCAAAACAACGAATTATTAAAGATGCAGGTATACATGATGAAAATGCTGCAACTGTTCAATCAAAGAGAAAAGCACTGTTTTAGCTACATTAGCTAAAACAGTGCTTTTTATTTAGAATTTTTTTCTTTCCATGCTATATTCTCTCCGCCTTTATACTTCCCATTTTTACAGTTTCAAAAGTCATCTAGACCTAAAGATCAAACTAATAATATTAGCCCACGCAAACCATTTTAATAATAGATAAAATAATTGAACTAGTAATGCTACAAACTAAATAAGTTTATTAAATCGCTTCTTTTAAATCTGAATGCGGATTTGGTCCGTATTGATTGTCATTTTCTTCACTTTCAATGATAAAAAATACAAGTAAAACAACGCTACCAAACGGTACAAAATTTAATAGTTGCCACCATCCCATTTTCCCAATATCATGTAATCGTCGTGCACCAACCGAAAAACTTGGTATAATCATTACTAACATAAATAGCAACGCAATAATAGCAACTAACACCTCTGAAAATGATGATAAAAATAACAGTAGCCAAAAAATTACGATATTGGATAAACTAAAAATCCAGTACTCTTTTCGCGTAGCTCTACCACTAAAATTCCCATAATTCTTTAGAGCTTTCAAATACCATTGCATTTAAACCTCTCCCTTTTATCCCAATAAAATTAAAATATGTAATTATTAACAGATAAGTAGAAATATAACACAATATTTATGTAAAATCCATATTCCCATCTAAATTGCCCTCTATTTAAATAGTTTTTTCCTTCGGCATTTTTCACATTACTTTCACATCTATTTCACAAATATAAGTAGTCCGATATGCTAAACTAAGTATATCCTTTTCCAAGGAACTATATGCCGATATATAAATCCCTATCTTTATAGGGATTTTTATTTTTTGATTCCTCATAACTTTGTTACAATACATTTCTTCTACTATTTCTATACTTTTAGTAACCACTTTAATTAAAAGCACATTCATGTATTCACACTCTTATTAATTCTGATTTGCGAAATATTTATACAAGCTTTATGATGCGATTCCTGTTTCACTATTTTCAGTAAGTTTTTCACTTTTTCTAAACAAAAATAAAGCTCCTATATATAGTAACGCTGTAAAACTACCTATAAGGATAAAATTGTGAGATATTGCAAATAACATTCCAGCTATTGCCGCACCAATCATTTGACCAATGTACATAGAAGCATTTGCAAGCGCGGCTCCTGTTCCTCTTGCTACACTAGATATGTTTTGTAAGTGCCTCATCATTAATACAAACAAAATTCCTGTCCAAAAAAACAAAGCAAAGAACGATAACTCCACCAATACAATGTTCTTTACATGTGGAAGTAATACATATAGCACTGCTGTAAATATAATTCCACCATAGAAAGAAAGGTTATAACCAATTTTATTTACGATTCTAGGACCAAAAATATTACCAGTTAAATTTCCTAACCCTAATACGAGCATAGCTGTACCTACTTCATGAACTTGTAAGCCAAATTGAATGGAAAGCCATACACCCAAAAATGAAAATGCAGCAAAATTTCCGGTTTGAAAAACAAAGTATGCAAAATAAGAAAGTGAAACCTTTGAATCTGTAAGTAATTGTTTATAACGCTGTAAAATCGCTTTTTTATTTCCACCTATATGAACCGACTGTATTTCTGGTAATACAACATAAATAAGAATGACAAGTAGTGCTGATAATATACCAATGAAATAGAATGGGATTGTATAATGTATCGTTGCTAAATAAGCTCCCAGTGGCAGCCCTAAAATTTGAGAGATTGATAACCCTGCTGTTGCAACCCCAATTGCTTTCACACTTTGCTTCTTCTCTATAAGGAGCGGAATAGATGCCCACACTTGTGGAGATACAAAAGCTGCACTTACACCTGCTAAAAATCTAAATGTTAGCATCCATAAAAAACTCGGTGCAATTCCACACAAAAACGTACTTATTGCAAAAAAACTCATACCTAGTACCATCACTTTTTTTCTGTTTAATCTATCTGATATAGGACCAGCAATAAGCGCAAATCCAGCATACCCTAAAGCATACGAACTCACCATCCATCCTGACAACTCAGTTGAAACATGATACACCTGTTGCAATGTCGGCAACAGTGGTGAAATTAAGAAAGTATCTGTACCGATCATAAACATTATCATAAAAAATACAGCTAGTACTCTGTTCATTTAGACCTTCTCCTTATATAAACAGAGGGTACTCTCCCTTTGTTTAACTAATCTTCTAAAATAGATTGGATTTCTTTCATGACTCTTTCATTCAATGCAACGTCTACCGCTTTCACACTTTCTCTTACCTGCTCTGCCCGCTTTCCACCAGGTATAACAGTATCAATTCCTTCTTTATTTAATAACCATGCTAACGCTAAATGAGACACTTCAATATCATTTTCTTTAGCTAGCCCTTTTAACTTATTCACTTTCTTAAAATTACTCTTATATGTATTTTCTTCAAATAGATTTACATTTTGACGCCAATCGACTTCATTTAATTTAAAATCTTCTGTATATTTTCCACCTAATATTCCAAAAGCAAGAGGCCCATATGGAATAAATGAAATACCCGCTTCTATACAATACGGCAACAGTTCTTCCTCAGCTGTACGTTCTAACATATTGTATGGCGATTGTACAACATCTATATGACCATGTTGATTCGCCTCTTTTAATTGTTCTATGTTTACATTCGATATTCCAATTGAACGAATTTTCCCTTCTTCTTTTAAATGAGTAAGCTCTCCGATTGAATCTATATAACTTGTTTCAGGATTTGTAAAGTGTAAATAATATAAATCAATATATTCAGTCTGTAATCTTCTTAAGCTATTTTCCACAGCATTCCTTAAGTAACTTGGTTCATTGTTAATATAAGTTTCTCCATTTAACAACGGTTGAATTCCACCTTTTGTAGCAAGTATAAACTCATGACGTTTTCCCTTTAATACTTCTCCTACTAATTCCTCTGATCTACCGAAACCATATGAATCTGCTGTATCAAAAAATGTAATCCCTTGCTGAATAGCTTCTTCTACTAATCGCTTTCCTTCTTCTTCATTCACATCAGCATATAAATTATGTCCCCCTACTGCATTTGTACCTAAACCCAACTTTGAAATATTTAATCCTGCCTTTTGCAATTTTGTATACTTCATTTTTTCTCCCCCTATATTTCTATTGTTCGAATATATTCGAACAATAGAAATATACCACTTTATATGTTATAGTGCAAATATCTTAACTTATACAAGTAGGTGAAATATGCGTACACTCTATCATCCAAATCGAGAAGAAATTCAATTTTCTTCTGTCTTATATGCACTTAGCGATCAAATTCGTTTACAAATTGTAAATATGTTACTAGAGAAAAATGAACAATCTTGTGGTGCTTTAAACATCCCTGTTGCAAAATCAACTTTATCTCACCATTTCAAAGTTTTACGTGAGTCAGGTGTTATGTACACGCGCCTTGAAGGAACACAACGTTTCATTTCAATTCGTGAAGAAGATTTAAATGCTAGATTCCCAGGTTTATTACAAGTTGTATTACATGCGACAGAGCCATATTAAAAAAACATCTCATATTCATATGAGATGTTTTTTTAATATGGCTATTCTTTTAATAAATCTAATAATCCATTACCTTCGGATGTACGTTCATACCCTAAAGGTACAGTTCTTTTAATAAGTTGTGCATATATTTCCGGCTCTGATAACTTTCGACCGTATTCTTTCTCACACTGTTTAATGAGCAAGGCAAGCGCTCCAGCAACATGCGGCGTCGCCATGGAAGTTCCACTTAACACTGCATATTTCCCATCTGGATACGTAGATAATATTTCATCACCTGGCGCTACTAGATCAATTTCTTGATTTGAATTACTAAAACATGTGATTTTCCGTTCTAAATTGACAGCGCCGACTTCAATTACTTCCGAGTAAGCACCTGGGTAATCTAGTTCCTCTGTATTATCATTACAATCTCCATTATTCCCAGCAGCACATACGACGAGAACATCCTGCTTTACCGCATTTTGAATTGCTTCATGTAATTCTGGAACATCTTGCGGACCACCAAGTGACATTGAAATAATTCTCACTTTCTCTTGATTCGGCCCTCTCCAATTTACAGCATAATGAATTGCCTCAATAATTTGCTCGTAACTTCCAGAACCATCTCCCGCTAAAACTTTTAATACTAACATTTTAGCAAGTGGTGCAACTCCTAATACACCGACACCATTTTCAGTTGCTGCAATCGTCCCCGCGACATGAGTACCATGTCCGTTATTATCAAGATACACATTTGGATCAGCTTCATAATCTTTTGTGAAATTTCTTCCGCCGATAATACGATCTTTTAAATCTATATGATTAGTATCACACCCTGTATCTAATACGGCAACGACTACATCTTGCCCCTTCACACTCTTTTCCCATACTTGCGGAGCGTGAATCAGTTGTACACCTGGTGGAATTTCATTTACTTGTTCTACAACTTTATTTACGATAAATGGAATCAATTGTATACCTTTTTGTTTATTCACTGTACTACTCATCGTAATCCCTCCTGAAAATGTATTATTTTCATTTCAGACCACTTTTGAATACGTGTAAATGTAACATTCGTTTTATTCTTTTTGTTTTCCTTCTTTTCAAATATTTCTCAACATCATTTACTAACTCTATACTACTTTTGTATTTCCCCTATGATTTATAGGAAATAACAGCCTGGGTCATTCAACTAATAACCAAAATAAAAGGACCAATTAATGGTCCTCTTACAGTCTTTTAAAAGAATGATATGTAATTTGAAAAATAATATAAATTAAGACTAAACCTCACTCTTGTTTAAAAACTTTTCTATTTCTTTTACTAAATATTCCGCTCCCTCTATCCCAACAGTAATATTTCCATTTGCTAATGATATGTTCTGCTCTGAAACATCACCTGTGATTTGGCAAGCATTGTAAGGTTGATATTTTTGTAAAATGATTTTATCTGCTTCTACAAAAATTTCAAGCGGTGATTTGATTTGTATTCCCAATACATCGCGTAATTCTTTAGGGATAACAATTCGTCCTAATTCGTCTACTTTTCGAATAACTCCTGTTGCTTTCATATTTCTCCCCCCCTTTCTCTCTATTAATTTTTTTCACCTCGCTTTTTCCATTTTATCACTTTTTGACAATACTTGCCTCTTTTTAGAAAATTTTGTACTCGAGTTAAAAAAACACATTTAATGCATACGTAATCTCTCTTTCAATTGTTTTACATAACGGGATCTTATAAGTAAGAAGTATACAACTTGAATACCTATGAAAATACTTAATACAACTGTATTTTCTTTAAACAATGAGTACTCAAACATTTGCCCTAACGCCGTTAAGGCTACTGCCCCATGTAATGTTGCAACACCAATTGGAACGAAGAATAAAAGCGCCAATCGAATTGTAACTACCTTCGATAATTCCCTACTTGTCAATCCAACTTTTCGAATCATTTCGAACAAGCGAACATCATCCTCCAAATCGGAGAATAAACGGAAGTAAAGGAAACTTCCTGCGCAAACGAAAAATACTATACCAATAAAGAAACCTACAAATAAAATCGGTCCTGCAATTTGTAAACTTTGGTTCTGCTCGTACTCTTCCGCACTAAACGTTGAATATTCTTGATACGGTTTAATTTGATGAGTAAGCTCTTTACCAATTTCAATCTCATCTTTCGTTCTTTCAGTTTTATACATATAATCTTTTGTCTCTATAAATCCATCTTGTAATGAATCATATTGATCATTAGAGATTACATAAACATTTCCTCTTAATATTTTCCCCAATGAAGATGAAGTAACTTTTTTCACCTTTAAACTTTCATTCATATTAGGTAAAGTAATTTCTTTTCTTTCTTTCATCGCTGGCCCTGGTATATCAGCTGACAAAAATACAACCTCTTTATTTGCTACAGTATTAAATGGTTCTCCCGTTAACTTTGCATATTCCTTATAGTCTGATTCTTTTATAAAAGTGGCGCTTCTTAACGACTGTTCCTCCGTTTTCTTTGTCGAAATATTAGTTTTTGAAGCTGCTATATTATGTTTCTTTAATCCTTTGTCAATCATTTGTATATGTTGTGATTCGTTACTATTCCCTTGCTTAGAATGGTAATGAAACGCAATTGGTCTCTCCATTATCCCTTTCGTCATGGATGCGAAGCCGACTAATGTCCCTATTGCGGAAAATGCTACAGTAGAAATAATGGTTACAATAAAGAACATTCTTGCGTTATCTCTCATACGATACGCTAAATCTGATAACGTAATAATATTAGTCTGTGTCCAATAGAAACGTTTACTTTTTTTACATAATCGAATAATAAAGACACTCAGCTGCTTGTACAACAAATACGTCCCAATAATAACTACCGTTGTAACAGGAATCATCATAATAAATACCATTGCTCCATGTGATAGAAGAGCTCCTACATAGCCAGCACTAAGCAATACTACTGCTAATATTGAAGAAATGATTGATGCTTTCGGTTCCGGTTTCGCCTCTGCTGATCCTCTAAACAACTTCATAATCTTATTTTTACGAATCATTCCTGCACTAAACAATGATATGATCATAAATAAAATAAAAAACATAATACCCGTTACAACAATTGCTTTCATCGGTATGTAATAGGATAAGGAGATATCTAGTTTCAATATCATCGGAGCGACAAATAGTAATACCCCTGAAAATAACATACCTGAAAGAATACCAAAAATAATTGCCCCTATTCCAATCATAATATTTTCAAAAAAGATCAGACGCTTTAATTGATATTTCGTCATACCTAGCATCATTAAAATTCCTAGTTCACGCTTTCTCGTTTTTAAAAACATTCCCATCGAATATAAAATAAAGAAGAATGTAAATAAGTAAATAATAGACTGTGCAAAAGACATACTTACGAATACGTACTGACCTAATTCTCCTGCACTTAATGCCGGATGAAACGCAAAAAATGAATACACAAAAAAGGCCATAATTGCAAATGCACTACTCAAAAAATAGGCTGAGTATGTCCGTCTATTTCGGGTTACATTCCGATATGCTAGTTCTCTAATGTTCATATTACTTCTCCGCCCTTCTACTATCTATGTTTTTATATTAGTAAAGTGCGGAAATACCTTCCATCGATTCAAATGACAAAAACCTTACATTTTTGAAAGGTTTAAAAAATTGCTTATACGTAGTACTTTATTTATAATGACTACATTCATATTCATACACACATCCTATTGTATATTCGTTAGGTTTGCGAAATAATAAAGGATAGAAGTATGTACCATTATACATATAAACTTATTTACCGCTTTAATATGAATAGGAGGAAAACATAATGACATTACAAGAACAGATTATGAAAGCATTACATGTTCAGCCTGTAATTGATCCAAAAGTTGAAATTCGTAAACGAGTTGATTTCTTAAAGGATTATGTAAAAAAAACAGGCGCAAAAGGATTTGTACTTGGTATTAGCGGCGGCCAAGACTCTACATTAGCAGGACGCTTAGCACAACTTGCAGTTGAAGAAATTCGTAACGAAGGTGGTAATGTAACGTTTATCGCCGTGCGTCTTCCTTATAAAGTACAAAAAGATGAAGATGATGCACAATTAGCATTACAATTCATTCAAGCAGATCAATCTGTTGCATTTGATATTGCTTCAACTGTTGATGCTTTTTCAAATCAATATGAAAACTTATTGGGTGAATCATTAACAGATTTCAATAAAGGTAACGTGAAAGCACGTATCCGTATGGTTACTCAATATGCAATTGGTGGACAAAAAGGGTTACTTGTTATCGGAACAGATCACGCTGCAGAAGCTGTAACAGGGTTCTTTACAAAATTCGGAGATGGTGGTGCAGATTTATTACCATTAACAGGATTAACGAAGCGCCAAGGACGTGCATTATTACAAGAGTTAGGTGCAGACGAGCGACTTTACTTAAAAATGCCAACAGCTGATTTATTAGATGAAAAACCAGGTCAAGCTGACGAAACAGAGTTAGGTATTACTTATGATCAATTAGATGATTATTTAGAAGGTAAAGCAGTTCCAGCTGACGTTGCAGAGAAAATTGAAAAACGTTACACAGTGAGTGAGCATAAAAGACAAGTACCAGCGTCAATGTTTGATGATTGGTGGAAATAAATAAAACATAAAAAAGAAGCTAATCTTCATTTAGCTTCTTTTTTATATGTTAACGATATACCCCTACTCTTTTCTCCAATAAATCTTGCAAGCAATCTTCATGTTGTTTACAAAATAACGGTGGCATGTCGTCTAACGGGAAAAACTTCAAATCCAACGTTTCATCACCATCTACTTTTTTGTCACCTCCAACTATTGAGAATGAAAAGAACATCACAATTGACTGGGCCTTGTCTCCATTTGGATATGATTGAAAATATTTTGTATACACTCCAATAAGCTCATTTATTTCTACATCATACCCGGTTTCTTCTTTTATTTCCCGGATTGCAGTTTCCGCAGCTGATTCTCCTATCTCCATTGCACCACCTGGAAATCCCCAAGCGTTAAAGTCTCCTCTTTTTTGCAGTAATACTTCTCCATCTTTATTAAATACACAACCACCGGCAAAGTTTAAGAAAACATAATCATGTCCTACTTTTTCACGTAATTCTTTTATATAATTCGCCATTCTCTTTCCCCTTTTCATACTTCTTCTATCGCTATTTTTTATCTTTTTCAAGCAATTCAATGATTCGATCTAGCTTCTGGTTCATATTAATCACGTGGTGTTTCTTTGCAACGCTGCTTTGTAATACTCTTCTAATAAACAAAGTAAATGATATGAAAAACAAAACGATAAGTCCGATTACTAAACAAGTATATATCAATGTGAAAATATTACTTTCGAACAAGTTCATTCAGCATTCATATCCTCTCCTTTTTATTTTATCACATAATTCCCAATATTTTAAAGTGATCAACAAATATAAAAAGAGCATCTTTTACAGATGCTCTTTCTCATTGCTTAATACGTAAATGTAATTGTCGCCAATGAATAACCAGCCAATGCACTATAAGGCGCTACTTGATAAGACACACGCTTTGCACCTTTTGGCCAATTTATTTCATTTAATACTTTCTTTATATCTTGCATCGTCCCATCCATGGACTGCTTATATCGCACTTCTACTTTTTCTGGTTTGGCTGCAAACTGTTGCTGCAACTTTTGCTTAAATTCATTATAATTTTCTGCTCCGTATTCTGCAGATAAGTATTGTAAATTTGTTTCTTTTAACATCTGCTCATATACGACAGTTTTTGAGCTACCAGCTTTTATTTTGTTTGTTAATTCACCAAAATAACTTGTAGTTGCTGCTGGATATTTACTACGATCCCAGTCGTGATCTTTACTTAACTGTTCGTCAGACATGTTAAAATATGAGTAAGTTACACGCCCTGCTTTATCTGGTACTGGATCATCAAATGTAGTATCTAGGTGATACCATTTGTTTTCAATGTTCACTAAATTCCACGCGTGAGCTTGTCCGTTTCCTGTGCCTGTTACAATATGGTTTTGAATACCTGCCTCTTTTAACAACTCATACGTTAATAATGTATATCCTTGGCAAACGGCAGAACGATTCGCTAATGCTTCATATGCTGTATACGCTTGATAAGACGTATCATAAGACACATGCTTAACAACGTAATCGTGAATAGCTTTTACTTTCTCATGCTCATCCATCCCTGGTTTTACAATTGATCCAACAATTGATTTCACCTGAGCTTTTACATATTGAGTTTGTTCTTTTGATTCACGGTATTTTACTTGCAGTGTAAACGTATAGTCCCCTGGCATTCCTTTAATAGAATATCTAGTAGACGCTACATTATATTTTACATACTCATCAGCATCTACAATTTTATTAAACTCACCATACAATTGATCCATAATATTTCTAGCATTTCTATCTTTTGTTTTATATGTGATTGTAATATTTTCTTCTCGATTATCAATCTGTTTTTTTAATTCTTTTCTGAAATCATCTAATAACTTTACATCTGATTGTGCTGTCACTGTAGTCGGATTTGTAGCTGCATAAGATACAGATGACGCTTGTAAGCCTCCCATTACTATAGTTGAACAAAGTGCGGCAGCTGTCACATACTTACTTGTCTTTCCCATCTTGTCACTCCTTATATTCTATAACTATACGAAAAAGTATCGTATAGTTTCAGAGTATACAATACTTTTTCGTATAGGTCATATGAGATTATGCATATTAACTAATTCACATAAAAAGGTTGTTCTTTTTAAAAGAACAACCTTTTTTCATTAGCATGTTTGTAATACACAGCATGTATTTTCAAAACGTTGATTTTTCAAATCTTCATTACTAATACAGAAATATAGCATCCCTAGTTCTCCCCAAACCATATTACAATTTTTATGATCTGAATCAATTTGGAATAAAAGAGTCATTTGCTGCGGGTCTACTCCCATATATTCTCCTGTCTCATATAACACTTCTTCTTGTACAGAGAATGGCTCACCAAACATTTGATGGTTATCGTAGTTATCTGGAATTAGCTCTTCAAGTAATTGCAAGAAACGATCTGAATCAGCCTCATCTTCAATAAAAAGTTCTGGTAATTTGTATGTCAGTTCAAAAGTAATTGCACACTGGTTATATTTCGCTTGTATTTCATTTTCTCTTCGTAATTGCTCTACAGGAACATCATAATAAAGTACACGCCCAGCTTCTGTTAGATTCACATTTTCTTCAAAATAATTTTCAATGCAAAAGAAATACAGCATCCCCGTCTTAGGAAGATTGTGATCCATACCAACGTTTTGTAAATCACTTAAGTTAAATTGCGCGATAAATTGTAGTGGATTTCCTTTATGCTTTGGATATTCAAATAAAGCTGGTAGATCAGGAACTCCTCCCATTTTCGAACTACCTATCGCAACAGTTCCCTGCTGCTTTGGCACAACTTTTATACAAGGAAATACAGTATTAATAAGTTCTTCTTTCAAGTGTGTTAGTTCATATTTATCAATTAATACTTCAATTTTTTTATTCATAAATTCTCCTTACATTTACATACTTATTTATATCATAGTACAAAGATTATACTTCATTCTTTACAAAATCAACAAGCCTCCCAAAAACGGGCTTATCCTTCGTACGCGAACAAGTTTAAAAAAGCATACTATACATTGTTCCTACAAACATGATAATTCTTTAGTTCTTCCAGTACATTTTCCCCTCGTTCATTTTTAAATATAAGGAGGAATTCCACATGGGTTACGGATATAGTTGCTGTGGTTACGGATACGGTGGCGGCGGTTGTGGTTACGGAGGTTTCGCTTTATTAATCGTTTTATTTATCCTTCTAATCATCATCGGAGCTAGCTGTTGGGGCGGCTTTGTAGGCTGCTAGTAAACTAAAAAACTATTGTAAAAAAGCACGTACAATACGTGCTTTTTTGCCATTTCTAAATCTTTCATTCGAAAGGAAGTATGTTTAATGAAGATTGATGGTGTTTTTGAAGGAGGCGGTGTGCGCGGTATTGCGCATGTCGGGGCAATTTGCGCGTTAGCCGAAAAAGGTTATGAATGGGAACGTGTAGCTGGTACATCGGCTGGTTCGATTATTGCAGCGCTCCTAGCGGCAGGATATTCTTGTTCAGAGTTAAAAACGATTATAACTGATATTGATTATAATAAATTTACGAAAAGA
Organism: Bacillus cereus group sp. MYBK14-1; assembly: GCF_051916885.1. Taxonomy (NCBI): domain Bacteria; kingdom Bacillati; phylum Bacillota; class Bacilli; order Caryophanales; family Bacillaceae; genus Bacillus; species Bacillus cereus group sp. MYBK14-1. Next base: position 192,465 of record NZ_JBQAHM010000002.1, read on the forward strand.
ACTTTTATTGATAGAATTCCTTTTATCGGCAAGGGACTCAGTGCATGGACTACTCTAGGTATATATTCTAATGTATTTATAGAAGAATGGATTGAAGAATTACTTCGAAAAAAAGGTGTTCATTTATTTACTGATTTACCGGATCTAAACAAACTCAAAATCATCGCCTCTGATATTAGTAATGGTAAAATGGTTGTCTTTCCTGACGACTTACCAAACTACGGATTTTTAAATTATCGCTTCTCTATCGCTAAAGCGGTAAGAATGAGTAGTACAATCCCCTTCTTCTTTGAACCGGTAAAATGGAGAACTCCAAAATGGAAACAGCCTTGTTATATGGTTGATGGAGGAATTCTAAGTAATTATCCAATTTGGATCTTCGATTCACCTACCGCTCCTCGCTGGCCGACTTTCGGATTTCATTTTGTAAAAGATGAGATTCAAGCTGATCCTGCTCACTATAACGAGCCTATTTCCATGTTAAAAGGACTATTTAAAACAATGATGCAAGCTCATGATTTACGTCATTTAGATAAGGAATCAAAAGCAAGAACGATTACAATTCCAACAGGAACGATTACAAGTACTAATTTTGAACTGACAAAGGAAGAAAAAGAATGGCTTTACAATTCTGGTTATAACTCTGCTAATAAATTTTTACAAGCTTGGAACTTTAGGCAATATATCGATGAATATAGAAAAGGAAATCAAGACCGAAAGACAAATCGATTTTTTCGTCAACTTGACTCATAATATTATTACTTTGCTTATAAATACGAGAACGTTTAACAACTTAATAATAAATAAGCCTAGTAATTTCTTATATTACTAGACTTATTTATTATTATATAATCTCGTACATTGTTTAAGGATACGTTAACCCTTCGGCTTCCTCTGCAGTAATAACTATGTAACGATTTCCCGTTCTTAATCCTAACAGTTCTGCTTTTTCAATCGCTTCTTGCTTCGTCTCTGCATAAGCAGCTAAATATTTTTCTCCATTGATCATTTGGCAAATTACATATTGTTTCATTACTTTCTCCTCTTACTTTTTCATTAGTTGTGCAAGTTTTTTTATACCTATTTCAATTTCTTCTAACGTTGCGTATGAATACGATAGGCGCAAAAATTGATTTGCACTTCTATCATATAAAGTACCTGGGTTTAATAAAACCTTTTCTTGCAGAGTTTTATCAAATAAACTGCGATATGAAATGGGTACTTTTATATGTACCCATATATAAAATCCCCCTGTTGGTTCATGCCAAGTTGCTATTTCACGAAGATATTTATCTAACATTAGTAACATAAAATCTCTTCGTTTTTTCAATTCACTTCTTACAAAGCGCAAATACTCATCATATAGACCATTTGTAAACCACTCTGCTGCAATTTGCTGGGATATAGTGCTTGAACCATAATCTGTTTGCATTTTTATGTCTGACAATCTTTGAATTACTGGCTCAGGTCCAACAATCCATCCAATTCTTAACCCTGGACTAATTACTTTGGACATGCTTCCAATATGTAGTACGATTCCATTTTTATCATAGGCTTTTAAAGGTTTCGAACAAGGTGCATCAAACCATAAGTCTTGATACACTGCGTCCTCTATAATAGGTAATCCAATTTCATTACATATTTCCATCACTTCTATTCGTTTCTTCGCATTCATACTAAAGTTCGTTGGATTATGAAAAGACGGGATTGTATATAAAATAGATGCATTAAATTGCTTCTTATATTTTGTAATATATGATGTATTTAAACCGTTCTCATCCATTGGTATTCCAATGAAACGCATTCCTGCGGATTGAAAAACATTAAGCGAGTATAAATAGGATGGTTTCTCTAATAAGATGGATGCCCCTTTTGGAAGAAGCCCCATAGAGATAAGTTGCAGCGCTTGAATTGCTCCTGAAACAATTAATATAGAGTCAGGAGATACACATATACCATGCCCCTTTAAGTATTCGGAAATCTTTTCCCTTAAATAAAAATTTCCTTTCGGCTCTTCATACCCAAGCTTCACATTTGACTTTAAAAGCTTATTCATAATTTCTTTCATCTTTTTCTCAGGTAAGAGACTTGGCGCGAGCTCACCTGTTCCTAATCGAATTACATGTGGATAAAATTCAGCTTGATTAATCTCCTGAATAGCTGGGAGATTCGGATAATGAAGTCCTGTTTCTACATAAGACTGCCAATTAGGCGGGGGTGCGTAAGTTGAAGCATTCTCATTATTATTTACAACAATTGTTCCTTTCCTGCCATTCCCTTCAATGTATCCCTTTGCAACTAGTTCATCGAAAGCCATTACAATTGTGCTTCGATTCACACCAAATGTATGTGCCAAATCTCTTTGTGAAGGTAATTTCGTTCCAACGGTCCATTCTCCATTAACGATCCTTTCTTTTATATACGTTTCTATTTGTTTATACAGAGGAGTCGCTAGAGACATATTCGGTTTCCAAACGAATCTTTCCATTATATCACCTTATATTCTTTTTGGTTGGTAACCTCCCCAACCATATGGATGGATACAAATTTTCATTTCTTCTATACAATATACACTATCATAATGAATTAAAATAGGAGGTAATATGATGAGTGAAGCAATTATTCATGGTATCATTCTTGCATTTGGACTTATCATTCCATTAGGTGTACAAAATGTTTTTGTCTTTAACCAAGGTGCGAGCCAACCAAACATTTGGAGGGCAGCCCCCGTAATATTAACTGCCTCTATATGTGATACGTTACTCATATTGATTGCAGTGCAAGGTGTCTCCCTTGTACTCCTTACTTTTTCTTGGCTAACTAACTCGTTATATATAGTTGGATTTTTCTTTCTCCTATACATGGGCTTTGTTATTTGGAGAAGTAACCCTTCCAACGATGTAAAACAAGAAAAAAGTATGCCCTTAAAAAAGCAAATCCTTTTCGCAGCATCCGTTTCGTTATTAAATCCACATGCAATTTTAGACACAATCGGTGTAATTGGAACAAATTCTATTCAATACATAGGAAGTGAAAAATGGGCTTTTACACTTGCAACTATTATCGTTTCTTGGATTTGGTTTATAAGCTTAGCGTTAGCGGGGAAATTTCTAAAAAGACTAGACTCAACCGGAAAGACAATTTTATTATTAAATAAATTTTCTGGTCTCATCATATGGGGTGTCGCCCTTTATATGTTAAAACAAGTTATTTATTCTTAATGAACGAAAGAGAATTGCATGTTACTCAAAACATCATGCAATTCTCTTACAAATTATGAAGTAGGCTCTGGTTTCTGTTTTACCGTCTTTGCATCCTTTGCTGGTTTAATCCAAATGATTGCTATGACAGCACCAATGGCAGCGAAAATACTTGTCAAATAAAACACTTCATGGTCCGCCCCTTTCATGAAAAAAGAATATAAAGGTGGTCCAGCTGCTACACCGATAAATCGCATTGAACTATAAAATGACGTAACCGTTCCCCTTTGCTCCTTTTCAATTCCTTGTGTAATGAGGGCATCTAAACATGGGAGTGCCATACCAATCCCTATCCCCATAATAACGAGACAAAGAAGTAGTAAATAAATCCCTTTTATAAATAAAGGAATGATGACTGATGCAGCTGCCATTAAAAAACCAATATAAATACACTTCTTCATAACATTTTGATTATCTCCAATTTTTTTACCGGCCATATATGAACTAAGTGACAGTACAAGTAACGGAATAGCAAGCACACACCCTTTCCATATACCATGAATGTCATACTTTGATTCCAGTATAGTCGACAAATAAAAGAGAATTCCGAATAAAATAAGCATAATAATTGCACCTAATGCAAAAATGGCAATTAACCATCTTCCTTTTTCTCGAAACGTAGACAGAATAGATTTTATAAACTCTTTAAGTGGTGGTACTTCTCCTTCTTGTTTCTTTGCCTTTACTAGAACAAGTAACAAAACAATTGATATGATACATAAAACTGGAATCGCCCAAAATGGTAAGAACCATACAATGGCAGCAAGAGCAGATCCTAAAATAGGGCTCAGCACTTTTCCAAATGTATTGGATGTCTCAATAATTCCCAGGCCTGTACTAACTTGTTTTTCGTCTTTGTATAAATCACCAACACACGGTATAACAACCGGCATTGCCCCAGCAGCACCAATACCTTGAATCGCTCTACCGATTAATATCCAAGTGTAGGGATTATCAACTTTCCAAGATACCCAACCAGTTATCGCTCCTCCTATAGCCGCAATCAGCAAACTCGGAACCATTACCATCTTTCGTCCCCATCTATCTGATAAATAACCAGCAATCGGTATAAGTAAAATGGCTACAATAGAGTAAATTGTAATAATCATGGATACTTGAAACGATGAAATATGTAATTTCTTTTCAATTGTCGGCAAGATTGGAATGAGCATTGAATTCCCTAATGTCATGACAAGTGGAACTGATGCAAGCGCAATTAAACAACAGTTTTCTTTTTTTAACATGTTGATTTCAGAACCTTTCATCATATATTTCTTACCATATAATAGCCCTGCTGGAACATAATTTTCATTCCACCAGGGCTATTACATCTTTAATACTTCCCATTCACAACAAAAGAAATTGGGTAAAATATAGTATTACTTCTATTCTTTGAATTCTGTTCACTATATATCCATACCAATTAATTGAAAAAAAAGAAAGGAAGAATCCTTCCTTTCTCCTATAACCTTATACATTTAGCGAGTATATCCGCCACCAAGCTGTTGTTCTGCCATCGCTACTAGGCGTTTTGTGATTTCACCGCCTACAGAACCGTTTGCACGTGAAGAAGTATCAGCTCCAAGTTGTACACCGAACTCTTGTGCAATTTCATACTTCATTTGATCTAAAGCTGCTTGTGCTCCATGTGATGCTAATTGATTAGAATTACGATTTCTAGCCATTACCAATCACCTCCTTATTTATATATAAATTGTGTTAAATTCAAATTAAAATACATGGAAATTTTCGGTTATTTTTTACCATAAAAAAAGAGCCTCTAAAACGAGACTCTCACATCATTTCACATTACGAACTTACTACTTCTAATTTTCTATTTATTAATACTTTCATTTCTTCTTTTAATATCTCTTTTGAATTATGTCCAAACCATTCTAAGGAAGCAAAAAGATCCGTACCTCTCACTTCCTGAATAATCTCATCATAATTTACAATACCTTCAAATAACGGAACCATACCAATACGACTTCCTGCTGCAGCATATACATTATTAGGTTCAAACACATGCAAATAATCCGCTGAAGATATATTCTTAAAATGGTAATGTAGTGTCCACGGCTTTAATCGATGGAAACTGTCTATTGGATCTGCGCCAGACTCCCATATATGAAGAAAATCAAGATTTATTTTTAAATTCGGATGGTTTACTTCTTCTAATAACTCTATAGTAGAAGGCAATGTGTCCGTTAGTGTATTGGGATGTGTTTCTAACAGCACATACATATTGTTCTGAGCAAACACATCACAAATCTTACGTATTCGCTTCACATACTCTTTTCTCTCTTGTTCCGAGAAGTCCTTGCTCCCTTTTTGCCCAGCAAACGTGCGAATTTTATTCGTATTAAACCAATTAGCTAGTACTACAAGTTGTTCACTTTTCTCTATCGTTTTTTCAAAATCTGCTGATAATGATATATCTAAGTAATCACTTATCATCGTAATTTCTAAGTTTTTATCCTTTAGAAAATTCAATTCTCGTTCTGTCGTTTCACGTTCTTGCATGTACAAATTTTGTGCATGCGTCCCCCATAATTCAATTCCTTCAAAACCGTTTTCATATGCAAATTGAACAATATCAGTAAATGAAATTAATTGATGACGAAATGAAATGGTACATAGCGAATATTTCATAGTATTAAACTCCCCTATCTTAAATTCAGTTAGCTTATTAAAGAGTTGCGACAGATTGATTTGTTTTCATACCTTTCCATGATAGAAACTGTCTCTCTAATTCCTTCTTAATTTGCAGTTCAATTGCATTCATTTCATCCAGTTTTTCAATAATCGATACTAGCATACCTTTATTATTCGTCATTGCCATTTTAATTGCACGATACTGTACATTTGTAAATCCTTGTACAATATCCTCTACCCGATCACACCAATAATCAAATTCTTGCTCCGAATATTGCAACGTTTCACGGAAGTATGCAAAGGCATGCTCATAACTATATTTACGAATTGCAAGTACTGGTATTTGTTTTACTGCTGCTACAAGTCCAGAAAGCGCATATCCTTCTTCCTCATTTGCCATTTTTACAATTAAATTTTTCAGTTCCATAGTCAGTTCATTTTCGTTCTTTTTGAATGTTTCTGTGAAATAACTAGCTACTGTTTCTTGCGTTGGCTCCCCAATTCCTTCTATATCAATGAAATAACCTCCACCAAATGGGTTATCTTGAATAGAGTGAAGTACTTTTTCTCTTTCCATATTTCCTTCCCAACGAAAATCAGGATCTAGCATGAACCACTCTTCTTCTTTCTCTGTTTTTGATATCATTAAATAATGTGGAAACGGTTTTTGATGAAATTTATTTTCCCTCTCTGGTAATAGAGACATATCAACCATTACAATGACATAACGATTTTCCGGCCTGTTTTCTACTAATTCTAAAAACGTTTCTACATTGCTATCTTTATCTTTTGCATGATCATACCATTCGTTTACTTTAATACCGTACAATTTTTCAAACCAAAGTAAATAATGATCATGGTTAATGTTTTCAGAGTGATATGAAATAATTCCGCCTTGTGTTATATCAAAATCTCCATCCCATAGTCCAAAATAAAATGGACGAAAATCAATGTCGCTACGCCTTTTTATAATTTCACAAAAACAACTCACTAAACAGTGCACTTTAATTGAAGTCATACTCTCATCCACTTTCCTAAAAGTTAGTTATTCACATTTACTTCCTGTAACGGCTCTAACTCTTCCATAAAATCAAGCAAAGATCCTACAGTAAGAAATGCCTTTGGGTCTACCTCATCCTCTGGAACGCATAGCTTTACATCCATTTCTATGTATACAATAAGCTGTAACATCATTACCGAATCTATATATAAATCTTGATTTAAGCGCATCGTTTCTTCTAAATGCGTTACATTTTTCAGTTCCATTTTTTCTATCATAATTTTTAACACGGCATTCTTTAACGCTTCCCGTCTCATGTTGTAACCTCTCCCATCTCTAGTAACTTTCTACTTACTTTTCCAGTTTTATTTTTAGGAATTTCATTTACACTTTCAATTTCATGCGGAACTTTATAAGAAGGTAAGTGCTGAATACACCATTCTCTTATTTTCACTGGATCAACATGAGAGATCACTTTCGCTTTAACTATTTCGCCCATCACAGGATGTTTCCCCCGATATACAATTGCCTCTTGCACACCTTCCAATCGAAGCATCGTTTCTTCTACCTCTATAGGAAAGACTTTTAATCCTGAGACATTAATTACATCGTCCATACGCCCCATAAAATGAATGCCACGCTCAGATTTATACCCTAAATCCTTCGTGAAAATTTCCTTATCATTCATTTTCACGACGATTTCTTCCGGTGCATTTTCATCTGAACCTATGCTTATACTTGCATGAGGTAGAGGGTTTCCTAAATCTAAATGGCTTTTCATATCATGACATATACTAATACAACCTGCTTCAGAACAACCGTATTGCTGCATCATATATGTTGTCATTTTTTTTAGTTTATAAAATAGTGCTTCTGGCAAAGGCGATCCTGATGTCATAATTTTATGAAACTGGAACGTTCCTAATGGAAAACTCCCCATAATGTGTAACATAAGTGGTACTGCATATATAATATGTTTTTCTGTATTGCGAACTATATTTAATGCGAATTTAGGATTTTTGTTCGTAATGATTACAGGCTTGCTCCCCCTCGTAATTGCTGATAACGTACCACATATTAGTCCGTATGAATGTGAAACAGGAGCCATAACGATTGGCACTTCATCTACTTCACAGTTTAAAGCTTCATTATAGGCAGTAATTTCTGTATCAACTTCCGTCCATGCTCTACGAATCAGTTTCGGTTCTCCCGTAGTTCCCGAACTATATTGCAATAAAGAAGGCTCTTCTAGTAAAAAGTTCCCTACTTCTAATTTTGTAAAATCGCCATATTCTCCATATAAAATCCCTACACAATTCGCACGCTTTGCCATTTCAATAGCCGTTTCTTTTGGCGTATCTTCATGTATAAGTAATACTGATGATTTCTTTTCTTTTAAGAAAAACACAAGCGTAATAATATCGAATGGATCTTTCAGACAAAGTGCAAATCTATTTCCTTCTGCTTTTTGAAATTGTTCCATTTCCTCATAAACTTGTAATCTCAATTCAAAATCACTTTTGCTATACTCTTGTTTATTAACGATTAGCATAATTTCCCCCTGTAACAGCTGATTTTTGTTTCATAAGTTGTCTTACTCTATACAATGGATTTGGAACTTCATGAACAAGCGATTCCACATCCATATATAATCGACGTTTCGTTAATTGTTCAGCATAGAATGTAGGTGCATATAATTGAATATTTTCAAATCTATCTTTCAAATGTGGATATATTCTTAAATGATTTTCAATTTCTTCAACAACCATCATCCAAAAATGTTCTTCTTTCAATCCATACTCATCCGCAAGTACGAATGCTAATTCTCCTAAATTAAACAGAAATAGTGCATCTAACACCATCTCTTGCAAACATTCAATGCGATCCATTTCAAAGAAATCATTCATTTTTTCATTCGCATATGTTTTATGCATTTTAGTAAAGTCGGGACATTTGTCAACTTCTTTCAAATATGGACGATAAAACTCAAGCCCTTCATGAAAATCCTTTAACGCAATACGAACAGGCACCCCTTCTTTATGGACTAGAATCATATTTTGTCCATGTGATTCCAGTGCGATGCCATGCTCTACAACAAGATGTATAACTGGTATTATCGCTTTTTGAATAAGTAATTGTAGCCAATCCTTCATTCCATATTTATTCAACCACGCATCAATAATTGGTGTACCATCTTTCTCTTTAGCGTATAAACCATTAAAAGGAATTGCATCCTCTTGTGCATCTAAATACTTGTGAACGCTTTCGCGCCAAATGCATCCTAATGAACCATATATAGCTTTCTTATTCGTGTCATACGTTACACTTGAAAACTCACTTAACAAGATTAAACGTGCTTCATCCATTAAATAGGCGTCATTACTTACAACATCATTTAACCAATTTGATATTACTGGTGCACTTACAACAGAGTATGGTTTCAGCGTACGAAGTGTTGAAGTGTTGAGTAAATTCATCGATAATTTAACGTACGGTTTCTTTGGACTCGTAATATTTCTTAACGTTCTCATTGACTGTTGCGCGCAATAATCGTCCTCTGATGTTCCTAAATAAATAATAAATTTACCCTGTATATGATCCGCATAATTTGAAATGATGAAATTCTCCCACTGCCATGGGTGAACAGGTATAAACACGTACTGTTTTGGATTACATCCCTTATTACGAATTCGTTCCATAAACTCTTCTAATTTACGATCGCCAATCTCCTCTTTTAAAATGTTGTTATACATCACTTCATTCTCATAACCTACAGTCGCATAATTCTTATGTGCTGCAATCCATATGAGTTTTATTGGCTGCATAAATTCATAACCATATTGAAAATTGTCACGATATTGAAATCCAACACGTGCTTTATAACTAGGATGATATGGATGGCCATCTATTAATTGGCTTTCAAACTCATCGTAAGATTTTTGAGTATATTCTCTCTTATTATTTCTTTCATATTGTGCAATCGTGTCTTTAAATATTGTTTGTTCTAATTCGTGCATAAAAGAATCTAATTTAGCTTGTTCTACACTAGTAACCCGAAAAACTTCTTCTAGAAATTGCGAGACAGACTGTATTTCTTGCTGTTCATCTTGGACTCTTACTATTAATGAGTCTAAAGAAATACGTCCAAATGTCATCCGTTCCCTGCCATAGCATTTGTACGTGACACTTTTGTCTTCTTCATCAAGTCCTTGTATTAGAAAAAGAATTTGTTCTTCTTTTTCTATGCGAACCGGCGTAATAATCCCCTCATAAATTAACGATTCTACTAATTGACGTAGCACTCTTCTTCGTACTGAAATGTAATCTTCTGATTCGAGCGCCTTCAATACTTTCGTATGATACATGTCCACTCTCATAAAACCCTCCACCTTATGACAAAATACCATTATTTGTATTACGTGAAATTTTAACGCTATTTATGAACGAACAGCCACTTCTCTAACGAGCGGATTATGTACTTGCACATAAATTGCTTGCTCCAATGGATTACTTAACTCATCGACATCGAAAAATCTCGTTAGTAAATTTGCTTTACACGCTAACTTATCTTCGTCCAATAATTCTCTTAAAAATGTAGAAGGTTCCCGGTTATATGGAAGGAATGATTCAAGTACAGACCTTAATTCCGAGAGAAGAATTTCCTCCTTAATTAATCCTGCTGTGCCAAAACCATTAATGAGGCCAAACATATGATTGAAAATTAAGTAGTAACGAAATCTCTCATCCACAATATAGTCGTCATATAAATTTCCAGTACGTTCTCCAATACCAGCTAATTCATTATTAAGCATCTCTTTCATTGAATTACAGAAATAAAATCCTTGATTATCACGGAAATAATATTTGACCGGATAACCATCTTTTAGCTGAACAACACTATTTTGCTGATGAGCTTCTAACGCAACACCATACTGTAAATACATCCATACCATTGGCTTTAAAGAAATATTCATATATCGTCTAAACCACTCTAAGCTTACTTCTTCACAGCTTTTACTTTCTAAATCTGCTAGGCGATGAATAATATTCGATAACCGCGTACGCTCTCCAGGTATAGCGTCTTGAACTAGCCCAGCAATTAATGTTGCGTCGTTTGCATGTTCACTATAAAAAGGGTTCTCGCGAATAATCACTTCAAATCCAGATTCTTGTGTTCCATAATTTAATGTAATAAAGGCTGGATCACAAATAAAATCAAATCCTGGAAATCTTTCTCGTACTTCACCAATAGCCGTATTTAACATTTCCTTCCCTTCAAGACCACTCTCAAGTTCTTTCAGTTTATTAATACGCATTGAATTCGTTACTTTCACCGGAAATGAAAACTTAAGCATATACTTCGAATCGGGATGATATAGCGTCCTTAGTGAGGAGGTTGCCATATAATACTTACCTACAGGGCCAATATACTCAAGCAATTCTTGAACTATCCAATCTTGTACGTAAGCTTGATGCAAGAGCCATTCTGCCTGAAGCGGATGAATTGGAATTAATGCATATTGATCTTCCTTACAGTACTTCGTTATAAATTCTTTACTAACCATCTCATCATTACTTAATTCTTCTTTTATAATCATTGTTGTAGAATCTGATAATAATGATTTTTCATTTACTATACTTTTATGTGCCCGAAAATAATGAAGCTGACATTCTCCTTTTAATTCTGGAGAATACATTGCACTTTTCCAATCCAATATCCCCTGTCTACTCTTTGGTGTAGGATGAGTTAAATGCCCAAATAATAAAGACTGCTCCGCTTCTATAAAAGTTGTATGGAAACCGTATAATGCGGATGTATCTTCTATTCTCTCTTTTGTAAATTCCTCAATATTTTGACAACTACGGATAACTCGAAGCATAAGTTCCGCAGGATTCGTCCCTTCTCCGTAGTTGATAGACATCTCTTTTATTAAAAATGTAATAACTGTAATGTAATCTGCTTTAATAACAGAATTACTATCTCCAATTTGATAATAAAATTGTTCTCCAAACAAATGACGATCTGTTGATGATTTATATATAACTTCTCCATACAAAGTAACGTTTTGTGCCGATAGCCGACAACATAAATATGTGGGGACTGTATCTCTATTCAACGTATTACTGAAGATAATCTTCATTCTTTCATCCTCTGTAATCCATTCTCCACTCCCTGTTTCTCTTAAATAACAGTTTAAAAAGCTTTGTAATGTTGCATGTTCTGCGATTTGTTTCGCATGCTGCATGTTGGTCCTCCTCTTTATATTAAAGCTATCGAAATTTTATATAATAAACGATAATTGAATGTCGTTATCAATTATGATTCTAATTGATAATGATATTCAATTCAAGGGTATATTTCAGAATTTTTTTATCAAATTAAATTTTTCTTTTTTTCTTTCTTTTCTTTAATCTAGTTAAAAGTACACGAAAAAAATACTCAGTTTCAAACTACATACTTACTATTTTTCATTAGTAATCTATCCAAAATGGTTAAACAAAAGAGGTATACCTTAATTGGTATACCTCTTTCAAACATAAAGTTTACATAATAATATTATTTAAGCAAATCTATATAACTGTTTGTATAACAAATTCAAATCTCTCCAACAATACGCTGTTTCTTCTACCCTTACTCTCTCTAAAAATTTCGTATCAATTTTTTCAGGGTTAAATTTTTCATAAAACTTTTTAGAAGGATTTTTCGTAACGACCCAAACTAAAAGTGATTGCATATCATTATTTATACAATCCGATAATAAAGCTTGAAATAACTTTTGTCCTATTTTCATTCCTTGATACTCTTGTAAAAGGTAGATTGCATATAATTCTCCATCACAATTATATGTACCAGTTCTTTCTACTCCCCCATCGATGAATCCAACTATTTCTCCATTTAAATTCTCTGCTACAAATCTAAATTGATGATTACCTTCTTTTTGAAAAATATCTTCCCATTGTTTTTCTCGTTTCTCATATGCTACATTATCTAGAATTTCGTCAGCAAATATCCCTTTATACGTTGTTTTCCAACTATCAACATGCACCTTTGCTATACCTTGTATATCATCCTTTATTGCTCTTCTAATATGTATTCCCATCATTTCTCCCTCCTTGTTACTCATCATTATATCAATTTCATTCCTTAAGAATCCAAATAAAAAAGAGTGAATTCACTTCACTCTTTTTTATCACAATTATCTACTTTCCACTTCAACTGAAACTACTCGATCTATCTCTTTCAGGGAACTATATAACTCTGTTGTATATAAATCTTCTGGAGCTAAAATAACCATCTCTAGTTGCTGAAATGCTCCACTATCTATATCTTTAATTTTCACGCGTTTCACATGCATGCCTAAATTTTTAATTTGCTTAAATATACCATCTAACTCATGATGCTCTTTAACAGTAATTTTTATAGATAAATCCTTTTGTCTTAATGAATACGGTCCTGCAATTTTCACAAGTTGCGGAAGTACATTAATCGCTAAAATAATTAAAACCATAGCAACTGTCGCTTGTAAATAAAATCCCGCACCAATTGCGATTCCTAAAGCTGAAGCAGCCCACACCATAGAAGCTGTTGTTAATCCAGAAATAACGTCATTACTTCTTCGTAAAATGACACCTGCGCCAAGAAAACCAATTCCACTAACAATTTGAGCGGCCAGTCGCATCGGATCCATATTTGTATGTCCTGGAACAGAATATACATGCACAGATTCAATTGAAACCATCGTAATTAAACAACTTGCTACAGAAATAACCATACTTGTTTTCACACCAAGTGGTTTATTCTTTAGCTGCCTATCTATCCCGATGAATAATCCTAAAAAGAGTGCTAAACCTAATTTGAGTAAAAATTCATATGACATATTCCCATTCTCCTTACTTTACAATGTTTCCCTTAGAATAACTCACTATAACTCTTTTATGATATCAATTCCAGTCTTTTCTATTCATTTAACGTAAAAAACCGAAAAAACATTTATAACTATGTTTCTCCGGCTTTTTATTACACTTTAGATTCTTCTTTATTTCTGATCTTTAATCTTAATTTCTGCACCTTTGTAGAATGCTAATTTACTGTCATTATACTCTTTTGTAAATTTGTTAAACTGCTCTTTCGACTTTTGTGCTTCCACATTTAATTCATTAACAGTTTTAACTTTTTCACCGATTTCTTTTAATTTCGTTTCTTTTACTTTTAATTTTTCATACAGTTCTTTTTCAGTCGCTAACACTTTCGTGTAATTTTCATTCATCTTTTGGAATGCATCATAACGATTCTTATACGACTCTTCTACTGCTTTTGCTTGTTTTTGTAACTTCTTATCTTCAATCTTCTCTATATTACTTTGAACAGACTTCGTTTCCTTCTGTGCTTTTTCTAGCATTTCTTTCTCACTTTTCAATACTTTTTCACGATCGTCTACATTTGCAGTAGCTTGCTCTATTTTCTTCACAACTGCTTCATTATGTTCTTTACCTTCTTGCAAAATTTGAGCATATAATTCTTGCCCTTGTTTCTCTAATTGCTCTAATTTTTTTGCTTCATCCACTAAAGATTTTTCTTGTGTTGCTGCTGTTTCAAAAGCTGTATATAGATTTTCTTCTGGCTTTTCACCGAAACAACCTGTTAAAAGTCCTACTGATAATGCTCCAACTACTGCTACTTTTCCATACTTCAACGTTCATTCCTCCATTACATACGGTTATCATGCCAGAAGTTCACTGGGAAGTGACTCTCTTCATGATAAGCTTCAAACTCATAACCTTTTTCTTTTAGTCCCTTTAAAATTGCTGGCACAGCAGCAACTGATTGCGGGTGAATATCATGCATTAAAATTACTTCTTGTGGTTTTGTTGCGTTTGTTAATACGTTTTGAGCAATTTGTGCTGCAGCTGCATCAACTGGAATTTTATTGTATCTCCAATCTAATGAATCAATTGTCCAATCCCATACTTTAAATCCGCCTTCTACCACTTTATTTCGAAGACCTTCATTCAATCCAGGCATCGAACCATATGGAGGACGTGTTAATTTAGGTGATTTCCCAATAATATTAGCGATTAAACCTTGATCTTCTTTCATCTCATTTACATACTCGCCATTTTTATATAACTTTGCGAAATTATGTGTCATACTATGCATGCCTACATAATGACCCTCAGCATTTTCACGTTTCACTAAATCAGGAAATTCTTTTACATTCGCTCCAATTAAAAAGAACGTCGCCTTCGCATCATGTTGTTTTAGCGTATTTAATAATTCAGCCGTATATTTCCCTGGCCCATCGTCAAATGTAAGATAAGCAACTTTTCTTTCTTTTCCATTAAAACGACTTGGTGCCGTTTTATTCATTTCAACTTTCGGCTGTTCACTTGCAAGTTGCACTACATTTTCTTGTTTCGCAACAGCTTTTGCTGGTGAAGTAATTGATTGAAACATGTAATACCCAATAGCTACTGCGGCAATCGCTATTAAAACGACTACTATTTGTTTAATTTTTAAAGCTTTTTCCATTCTATCGAATTCCTCTCCCTATTAATCTTATATATAAATCGCCCAATATAATTATACATCTATTTATTTTTATTTCACCATATAAATAGATTTTATTTGTATTATAATGGGAGTTTTATCAAAATTGTTGTTCCTATTCCTTCTTTACTTGTAACACTAAGCGCACCGCCATGAAGCTCCACCATTTTTTTAACGATAGCTAAACCAATACCTGCACCTGCAGCATGATTATTAATTTGGTAAAATGATTGCTCAATATATGGTAAATGTTCTTTAGCAATTCCAATCCCTTCGTCTCTTACCTTAATCACTGCTTGTCCTTCTATTTTAGTCGCTTCAATGTGTATTGTACTTTTTTTATGTGAATACTTAATTGCATTTTGAACAATATTCAAGAAAACTTGCTTTAGCCTATTTCGATCTCCCATCAATTCAATTCGGTCTATAGTAGTAATAAATTGAATTTCCTTCTCTTCCGATTTAGGAGTTAATTGCCAAATCGTCTCCTCTAGTATATCGTACAATTGAACCTTTTGTTTATATAAATTAAAATGATTTGATTGTAATCTTGAAAAATCTAGCAATTCTTCTACTAAATGAATCAATCTATCTGTCTCACCTGAAATAATGCCCATACCTTGCTTTATTTCTTCTTCTGTTAAATGATCTA
The DNA here is from genome assembly GCF_051916885.1 of Bacillus cereus group sp. MYBK14-1. NCBI lineage: Bacteria > Bacillati > Bacillota > Bacilli > Caryophanales > Bacillaceae > Bacillus > Bacillus cereus group sp. MYBK14-1. The sequence continues at coordinate 208,580 of NZ_JBQAHM010000002.1, forward strand.
CTGTTTTTAACGTCTCACTCCAACCTTTAATTCCTGTTAAAGGCGTTCGTATTTCGTGCGAAATAGAAGCAATGAATTCATTTTTCATCTGCTCAGCCTTATCTATTTTATAGGCCATATAATTTAAACTATGTGCCAAGTCACCTAATTCTCCAGGATAATCTTCTTTAATTTTTTGCTTTAATGTGCCTTCTGCAATTTGTGAAGAGGCTTGAATAATGGATTCAATTGGCTCAACAAATGAATTTGCCAAACGTCTACTAATTAAGAAGACGACTCCCGAAATAACAATACCTACAGAAATAGTAAACGTAATAATTTCAATAATCTTTTTATTTACATTTGTTAAAACAGTCGTATATTTTAAAACACCAATAGTTTGTCCTTGATGTATAAGTGGGCTTAGCACCTCTAGTTGTTTTTTATTACCTTTCGTAGTAACTTGATTATACATTTCACCTTCTAATAATGATTGTGGAATATTCACTTTACCTTCTACCTTTTCACCACTTGAAGATTGTATAACCGAGCCGTGACGATCGATTAACTGTAATTCTGTTCCTTCTAATTGAAAGCTACTAATTATGTCACCACTATATTCTTGTAATCGAATAAAGTATAGTGAATTGTATTCTGAAAAAAAACGTGTACTCGTTTTCGCATGAGACTCTATATATTGCACAATACCATTATAATAGTATCGATAAATTGAGACTGAAAATACAACTTCAAATAATACAAGCATAAGTGTAATGACCGTCATAAAATATAAAGTCACTTTCCGTTTCATCTCATACTTTCCTTCCACACATATCCTTTTCCCCACACCGTAAGAATAAATTGAGGTTCTGATGGATTACATTCTATCTTTTGACGTAACCGTCTCATATTTACATCTACTACTTTCGTCTCACCTACGTAATTGGTTCCCCAAATCATATTTAAAATTTCATCACGCGAAACTGGCTTTGAAGCCTGATTCATTAAATACTGTAATATCATATACTCTGTAGGTGTTAAATCGACTAATTGTCCATCTTTATACAATCTTTCTTCTATAATATTTAACGAAAATGGACCTGACGTAACAATATTCGTTTTTTCTTCATGTACTTCTATTCTTCTTAATAAAGACTGTATACGTGCAGTTAATACTACTGGACTAAACGGTTTTGCAATATAATCATCTGCACCTATTCCTAGTCCTTGCACCTTATCTTCATCTTGTACACGTGCGGTTAACATAATAATACCCATTTTTTTATTTTCTTTCCTGATAGCCTTACAAACTTCTAAACCATCAATCCCCGGTAACATTACATCCAGCAGTGCTATATCAACAGTTTGTTCACTCAAAATCTGTAACGCTTCTTCTCCAGTAGTAGCTTCTATTACATAAAATCCAGCACGTTTTAAATTTAAAACAATAAAGCTACGGATCGTTAATTCATCTTCTAAAACTAAAATTTTTGACATAATTCCCACCTCCTACTCTTGTTGATAATCCGCTAGCGGTTTTATATATGCTTTCACTTTTTCAAATTCCGATTGCTTCGGTACTGCATATACGTGAGAAGCCGTTTTAATTGCTGCGCTGTAGCCTTTTATATTGAACCATTCTTTCCGCTTAAAAATATGAACTTCAAGCCATATTTTATTTGTTCTTGTATCCAAAAACTTTTGAGAATTTGATTCTTTTTGCTGATCTGGTATTGTAATTTTCCCTATTAACTCTTTAGGAATTTTCACATAATACCCTTTTTCTATATCTATATATCGTTCTTCAATTGGTTTAATTCCAGATTCACTCCACTGTATGTAACGTTCAAAAAGCGGACTATCACCATGTGATTTATCCTCCCAACCTTTTGGACGTACAGTACGAACAAATTCAATAATGCCGTCTTCATTAACATCTTTACTTTCTACAACATATTCATTAAATAAATCTTCTTTCCCACCTATAGGTAATACTTCATAATGATCCTGATCAAATTTTGCTACATAAGTTATACCTGAATGAGCGCCAACTCCTGCATCAATTACTACCGCCTTTAGTGATTTAGATATACGACCCATTTGTATTCTTTGAATACTATTTATAAATGGATCGTATGACACTTCAGATAAAGTCTTAAATTGTTCCATGAACTCAACTGTCAGCTTCTCATCTTTTTCAAATGTAACAAGGCTTATATCTTTCAGTCCATTTTCATTTAGATCCTCTATGAATAACTTCGTATAACTTCGATTATATATTTCCTTCATCTCTTCATTTTCTTCCGAAAAAACATACATAACATGTTCTAACGATTCACGATTTACAGAGATTCCGATTAACAACTCTCTCTTCCCGTTCCCTGTAAAATCACCGACTTCAACGATATCTACATCTCCACCATCAAATTTATGTGTGGACTTTATTCTCCAGCCATTTCCGATTTCTTCATATACGGCTAAATATACGCTATGATCTTCATTCGGCAATTTATAAAATAAGATGGCTTCTTTCTTATTATCTTGTTTAAAATTCATTGACCAAATCATCTGTTTATCTTTGTTAGACATTGGAGTAAGTAAGCGATAATTAACAGGTAAATCTTTATCAATTTGTTCCTTTAATTCATTAATCCATTTTTCATTTGTAGGAGCTTCCATTAGACTTGTTGGAGCTTCAGACATTTTACATCCAGTCAATATAAAGATAATTCCCATCATGCTTAACCATTTCTGCATATGATATCTTTCCTTACCACAAATTTTGAATATGTCCTTTTACTTTTTTACCTATCCATTATACTCATACATATGAGTATAATTTTTCTAAACTAAAAAATCGTTACAGAAAAGTTACAAATACATTCCAAAAAAAAAGATTGGCAAAAGCCAATCTTTTTTTATTATTCATTTCGGACTGATTTTGGCGTTACACCTAAATGATCATTTAATTTTTTTGAAATATCTTTTACATTTTTTTCATTTGGAATGTAATAATAAATACCACCGATACGTTTATCTGTGCCTTCTATTTGCAATTTTTCCATTTCCAAATTAGATCCTGCCATATTTTTTGTAATGGCAATCATATCGTCAAATGTTAAGTTCGTTTTCATATTTTTATCAACCGCATCTAGTAAAGAGCCCATTTTGCTAATTGATTGAACAGACATCGCTTTTTTAGCAATTGCTTCTATTACAAGTTGCTGTCTCTGTCCACGCATTGCGTCACTATCAATTTTACGCGTTCTTGCAAGTGCAAGTGCTTGTTCTCCATTTAAATGTTGGTAACCTTTTTCTAAATGGATCATACCAGCTTGGTCTTTACTATCTTGCTCAGTGAAAGTAACTGGTACATCAATATCAATACCACCAATTGAATCGACAATTTGTACGAATGATTCAAAGTTAAACTTCACATAATAATCAACAGGGACATTTAAGAATCTTTCCACCGTATCGCGTGTGCTTTCTACGCCACCAAATACGTGAGCATGAGTAATTTTATCTAATTTTTTTCTAGTTGGAATATAAACACGTGAATCACGTGGAATACTTACTAGCTTAACAGACTTATCATCTTTATTAATTGTTGCTAATAAAAGTGCATCTGTTCGAACTGCTTCGCCATATTGGCTTTTTCTCATTTCACTTCCATCTACACCCATGATTAATATTGAAATATTATCCTTTAAAGGTTCAACTTCTTTATCACGCTTTGATGACTTTTCAATTTTCGCATACGCATCATTTACAACAGCTTTTGCTTTATTATATATAAACGAACCATATCCTACTCCTCCAAAAATAAGTAGGAAAAATGGAATTAATATGAACCATTTTATTGACTTTCTTTTAGAACGCTTTTTATTACTTCTCGTATTTTGTTCTAATTCAGAGCTCATACCCATTCGCCTCTCTTTCTCTTTACCAAGTATAATGTAAGTCTATTTATCTTCATATTGAATTTCCTTTCATTAACCTTACAATTTTGTAAGGTTACTACTAAAACCCAATATGTATTCCATTTCACATTATACTCTCGTACTTATTTTTGGCAAGTCACTATTTACCAATTTCAAAAATTTAGCACTTCACAACATGCAAATTTATAAATTCATTAACTCTTTCATTTTAAATTAGGATATCTTTTTCCAGATAAACGATATGAATAAAGAGTCCAGCTAATGATAAAACCTCTATGAATACAGTATATTTCACGTTATTATTTCTCAAACGGCGTATACATGCTTTTCTTCCCCTGATTATCAATAAAAGCCGACTTTGCTTTTATTTTCGTTTTTTCTACTTCCATGTCTTCATTCGAGAAGTTCACAATGATTTTAATATTTTTTCCATAAGAAACAGATTGTACTAGCTTATCTTCTGACAAATACGCAAAATTCGTCATCTCTTCTTTTACTGCTTTTTCATGAACTTCATTCCAAACTTTTAGATGCTCTGTAATTTCTTTTTTATGTTTATTCCACTCTACTTCATCTAAATGGTACAACGGAGGAACATTATACAATAATTCAGACAGCATTCGATTTCCAACTTCATCTTTTACCTTTAAACTTCCCCATTCCCAATGGTGCGTTGTAATAACGGAATCATTGTATACTAATTTATATAATGGTACCGAATATACTGGGTTTAAATACACTTGTTTATATTCTTCTTTCAATGGTACTTGTTTTGCATATTTTTCGGGAACATTTTGATTTGGTGACCAATATCCACCGACATAATACGGACTTGTTTTATTTTTCCGCATATCTTCATCGTCCCATTTAATAACAGGTGTTTCAATTCCGTGTGCAAATGCAATCGTACTACTAGCAAAATCATTTCCACCTTCAGAACCAACGACCATACCCTTTTCTTGCGCAATGTAGTCCATTCGTTTTAAACGTGCTTTTAAATCTTGCTCTTGTGTCGTTATATGTTTCGCTGAATAGTCATCGTAAATTTCACCTGTCGCATCACAATCAATAAACCATGAATTATATTTAGGACCATTTTGTAATATATCATTCATGCGTTCCTTTACACTAGGCAGCGATAAAGTCGGGTTTAACTTGCGACCTCTGCCTAAAAAGCCTTGCACCTTTTCTCCGTTTTTCTTCGTTACAGTAGCCTCTTCATATAATGATGGGTCATTAAAGGATGCTGTGTTCCAATTTTTATCACTTTTTTCGTGAATGGAATGATATGAATCATACGGACCAACTAAATACCCCATTTCCTTCGCTTTTGTCACGAAATTAGGTTGCATAAATCCTTGTTCCCAGTTCGGCAGACCAATCCACGCTTTTTCTATTCCTACCTCTTTCATTTCCTTTAGTATGTCCGTTCCATCTGCATTACCCCATTTACTTACCTCTTCAACCGCATCACCAAGTAGCGACTTTAATAAATGCTTATTTAAGCTATACAATTCTGTGTTCGTTAAGTGACCTACACCTTTCTTTAATAGCACACTAGCTTCCTGATCAACGTTTTGAAAAATATCCTCTTTATAAAATTCCTTCATGGATAATACTTCGTTTATATAACGTAAAATAACATTTTTTTGATACTTATCAATGAAATCTTGTTTACTTACTTGATCTAATACATTCAGTTCCCCAGGCTCTGAACTATTCTTTTGAATAAGTTCTTTTATATGACTAAACAGCGGGCTATTTATTTGCTCCCTTAGTTTTGGCCAATTTATATTATTTTCTGATAAACCATTTTGATTCCAAAAATAAAAATGCGCCGCTCCATATAACTTTTCGATTTCTTTATTTTTTCTAGCCTTTTCTTGTAATGTTTTAAATTCACCTTTTCGAACAATATCATCCTTATACAGTTTAGCAATGCTTACCGCATCATTATTTGTCACATATAATTGAAATCCATATGTTTTATTTTTATTTATGCTCGGAAATTCATGTGTAAAATCAAATCCTATTTTCGGATCCGAATGAAATTTCAATTCATTATTAAACATATTGTTTGCAATATATACAATTGAATATTTCGAACCATTTAATGCGAAAAACTTCATAGAAAATGATTCAGCAAATGAATATGCATCATCCTTTAAAAACTTCTTCCAATTCTCATCATTGCTCGGAATTTGCTTACCCTCCCATAACGGAAGTATATAATTTTCAGCTTCTACTTTCGGCCATGTAAAGCTTTCTGCACCAGTCGATTCCACTTCAATGTTTAAGTGGTCTTTTTTCTTTTCTAATTTTATTTTTACTTTTTGATCTGGATATTCCCACGATGTACGATCCTTTTCTTTTTTTACATTCGATACCTTCATTTTCGGTAGGGGTCGTGATGCCTGTTCCTTTACCCCCTCATGTTCTACAGTTAATGTGAATGTTTCTGGATTTACATCATAAGTAAAATCTTTATACGTCGATTTCTTTATTTTAGACTCTTGTACAGCATTACTACCTTTTACGTCACAACCGACTAAAGTCGAAAATGGCATAGTTGTTAGAAGACATATCGCTATCATTTTTTTCATCCTCTGCACCTCCACCAATGAATATACAGGTGGTTTGTTACAGGAATGTGGCAAAAAATAATAGAGCTAGCATTTTGCTAGCTCTATTTGGATTATTAAAAGTTGATATGAACAACTATAACTTGCTTAGAAGATATGTAATACAGTAACTGCGTTTTTTTCTCAATAATTATGAAACTAAACAAATCAAAATTTTAACAAGCATTCTTCAACTGAAAAAATAAGTGTATACAATGTATCCTAAAAATAGTACTAAAATGATTATTCCTGTGCCTTTCCAATTCATACCGCCTGCTATATCAACTGGACTACCTGTTTCCGCTCTATTGAGTCCGTCATGTAAAGAACCCGTAGGATTACTTTTTAATTCACTTTGTCTCATACGCTCTCTTTTTTCTTCTGGTGACTCTTTATTCATTTAATCACCTCCAAAATGAATGCACTCTTTACTTACATTATTCAAAATCAACATTTGTTTTATATTTTTTTCCGAAAAAAACCTAATTTAAAATAGGTTTGCAACGTAAAGAAAGCTAGCCATGCCAGCTTTCTTTACGATCCAATATGCTCTTCCTTATTTACAATAATACCTTTATGGTCGATTTCAAGCTCACATACTTTCATATCTGTAAATACTCTCGCTAATTGCTCAGCGATTTCTTGACGTTTCTCATATGGCGTTAATATAAAAATAGATGGTCCCGCACCGCTAAGTGCTGTACCGTACGCACCAAATTCTTTTGCGCATTTACGAATAGATGGTAATAACGGTACGAGTTCTAAACGATATGGTTCGTGAAAATGGTCTCTCTCCATCATTTCACCTACAACTTCCCACCGCTTTTGACATAATGCAGCTACTAATACGTTACTTATCGCACTAGCTTTAACTGCCTCATGAAACGGAAACATCTTTGGTAATACAGATCGACTTTCATCTGTATTTAATTCTGCATTCGGAATGAGAGAAATTACACCCAATTCCTTGCTCTCAATTCTTACGACGGAAACATCCTTTCCATCAAGTGCTCCAATTACAGTTCCACCTAATATAGAAGCAGCAACATTATCAGGATGTCCTTCAAAATTTGTAGCAATTTGAACTTTTTGATCAGCAGTTAAGTTCAAATTGCCTAGTTGATTCGCAAGCTCTATCCCAGCTACAATCGCTGATGCACTACTTCCTAGCCCTCTCGTTAATGGGATATTACTAGTAACTTCTATTATATGGGGTGATATAGAAGGACATACTTTACATGCCGTGCTAACGATTAAATTTTTATCGTCTGTCGGAATTGATTCTTCAAAGGAATGGATTACTTGCCATTTATCAGCTTTTTCTTTAACCACCACACCTAAATACAATGACAAAGCTATTCCAACTGAATCAAATCCAGGACCAACATTCGCCGTACTAGCAGGGACACGAACGCTAAATGGTATCACGACATAATCACCCCTTTAATATGATCTTTAATTTGTTCTATATCATTTGACACACTTGCGATGTCTAGTTGATTTGAAGAAATAGCGGTATCAGGATCCTTCAAACCATTTCCAGTTAATACTGCAACAACTGTTTCTCCCTTTTTGATTTTCCCAGATTGAACATGTTTAATTACGCCGGCTAATGAAGCATTTGATCCTGGTTCAGCGAAAACTCCTTCAGTTTTTGCTAATAACCTATACGCATGTAAAATTTCTTCATCTGATACCATATCTATTTCACCACGAGACTGCTCGGCAGCCTCTACTGCATACGACCAACTTGCTGGGTTACCGATGCGAATCGCTGTTGCAATTGTTTCAGGCTCTTCAATTACATGCCCTTTTACAATTGCAGCTGCTCCTTCCGCTTCAAAGCCATGAATTCTTGGCTTTTTATAACCTTTTTCTTTCTCATATTCACAGAAGCCTTTCCAATACGCTGTAATATTCCCTGCATTCCCAACAGGGATAGCTAGAACATCTGGTGCATTTTGCAATTGGTCACAAATTTCAAACGCTGCTGTTTTTTGCCCTTCAATTCGATAAGGATTTACTGAGTTTACTAACGTAATCGGCTCTTCTGCAGCAATATTTCTTACAGCCTTAAGTGCATCATCGAAATTCCCTTCTATTGAAATAATTTCAGCTCCATAAGCGACCGCTTGCGCTAATTTTCCATGTGCAATCTTTCCTTCTGGTATTACGATAATGCATTTCATCCCAAGACGTGCCGCATATGCTGCAGCTGACGCTGATGTATTACCTGTTGATGCACAAATGATTGCTTCTGAACCTTCTTCTTTCGCCTTAGCAACTGCCATGACCATACCACGATCTTTAAAAGAACCTGTCGGATTCGCTCCTTCGTACTTACCATATAGCTGAATCCCTAATTGTTTTGATATATTTAATAATGGAATAAGTGGTGTGTTTCCTTCCATTAAGCTGACATCAGGTGTATTTTCATTCACCGGTAAATAAGACGCATATTGTTTTAATAGTCCTTTATACATATTGTTTTTCCTCCTCAATAATGTAGTAACTGTTTATTTCACTTGCGACAGCTTCTATCGCTTCTAAAACTCGTTCAAATTGATACTTGGAAGTTCGGTGTGTCACAACAACGACTTCTGCCAGTTCACGGTTTAAAGGTAATTGAATAACCTCTTTTAAACTTACAGAATAATTAACGAAACATTCTGTTATTTTTTGTAACATCCCAGGCTCATCTTGTAATGAAATGCGTAAGAAATATTTCGAAACTACTTCTTCATCACCTTGTAATTCATAAGGAACTGGTTCTTTTAACGCACTTTTATTTTTCGGAACTTGATTCATATTTTTAACGATTGAAATAATATCACTTACTACAGCAGAACCAGTCGGTAACTTCCCAGCTCCGGGTCCATAAAACATCACTTCTCCTACCGCTTGGCCATGGACATACACCGCATTAAATTCATTATTCACATTTGATAATGGATGCTGGCTCGGTAAAAGCGTCGGTTCTACACTTAAATGAATGGCTGGTCCTTGTTTTTCAGCTTTACCAATTAACTTCATAGTAAATCCTAACTTTTCAGCCATTTGTAAATCTTCTTTTTCGACCTTTCGAATCCCTCTTACTTGCACATCATCTAATGAAACATTCATCGAAAAACCTAAGTTTGCAAGAATTGCTACCTTTCTCGCCGCATCTAGTCCATCTACATCTGCTGTCGGATCCGATTCTGCAAAACCTAATTTTTGCGCTTCCTGTAAAGCCTCTTCATAAGACCACCCATTTTGACTCATTTTTGTTAACATATAATTTGTTGTACCATTTACAATTCCCATTATTTTTTCAATTTGATCTGATGCTAGCCCGTCAGTTAGTCCTCTTAACACTGGAATACCGCCTGCTACGCTCGCTTCATAACATAAATCACAATCATTATCGTTCGCCAGTTGAAGAAGCTCTGCACCGTATACAGCCATTAAATCTTTATTTGCTGTCACGACATGTTTCTTATTTCGTAAAGCCTTAACAATATGCTGCTTCGCTTCTTCAATTCCGCCCATTACCTCTACTACAATATCAATATTCGAATCATTTAGAACTTCATCTGCATGACTTGTTACTGCAATCCCGTCAATACAAACATCGCGTTCTTTTTCCAAATCACGTACAACGACTGTTTTCACTTTCACTTCGTATCCTGTATCAAGAGCGATTTTTTTATAATGTTCTTTCAAAATATGAACAACACCACTTCCGACCGTACCTAAACCTAATACTCCAACATTTATAACGTTATTCATCTTCTAATCTCCTCCTAAAAGTTTAATTGTTACACCTATAAATCACCTTATTCTGCTTTTTTGTCATGCAGGTGGTGGTTATTTCCGTACTTATAAATCGTTTCATGTTACCGCACCTCCCTTCAAAGTAATAAAAAAAACACACCCATCCCTAGGAAAGGGACGAATGTGTTTTCGTGGTTCCACCCTTGTTCCAATCTAGACGTATTTCTCCCTAGATTGCTCAAGTTCAGATAACGGCTGATACCGTCAATAATTACTAGATTACTCGTTCACTATTGAAGTTCAAAGGTGGTAAAATCATTTCTCGTGTTAGGAAGCTCACACCCTTGGCTTCCCTCTCTGTAAACCGTAAAAATGATTTCTTGTCCTTATCGTTACTTTTTCGTTCATGTTTATTTGTTAACTCATTATACTCGCATAAAAAACAAAATCAATACTATTTTTAAATTATTTTAAATTTTCAATCTCTAAATCCGTAAAAAAACACACTCATCCCTAGGAAAGGGACGAATGTGTTTTCGTGGTTCCACCCTTGTTCCAATCTAGACGTATTTCTCCCTAGATTGCTCAAGTTCAGATAACGGCTGATACCGTCAATAATTACTAGATTACTCGTTCACTATTGAAGTTCAAAGGTGGTAAAATCATTTCTCGTGTTAGGAAGCTCACACCCTTGGCTTCCCTCTCTGTAAACCGTAAAAATGATTTCTTGTCCTTATCGTTACTTTTTCGTTCATGTCTATTTGTTAATTCATTATAGTTATCAACTTTTTAAAAAGCAAGCCTATTTTTACTAACTATTTTCAAGAATTTTTTTTATTATATTTCACAATATCATTATGCAACCGCCACTCAATTTACCTATTTTGTTATTTCTCCAGTTTATAAATCAACGGTTCATATATAAAGTGAAACTTTAATCAGTGGGGATTTTGTTCATCCCCACTGATTATTAGCCTTCACCAATCGGGCTTTTACGGGCAGTTGATCCCCACCTGACTTCTTTGTTTTCGCTGAATTTTGAGGTAGGGGTCTTACTGCCCGTTAATGCGGGATAAATTCCCCATTCTAAAAACCGTACATATCCGCTCTACAAAACTATATTAATAAAATTTTTAATACAATCTTTTTGTATAACTTTCTTCTAAAGAACGTGCAACATCTTCTTCTGAAGTATTCACTTTCGCATGCTCCAGCAACATTTTTGCTGCTGATGGTAACTCTTTTTTATTTAACCAAGATTCTGGATCCCACATCTTAGAACGAATAAACGCTTTTGCACAATGAATATAACACTCTTCTATTTCAACAACAATTCCAAGCAACGGATTGCGTCCATTCGCCTGCATTTCTTTCAAAATTTCTTCGTCGTTTGTAATATACGCTCGGCCATTTATTCTGAGTGTCTCCCCAAGACCTGGAATAAAAAAGATTAGTCCTACACGTGGATTTGAAATAATATTCAAAATGGAGTCTATACGACGATTTCCTGGTCTTTCTGGAATGATAATTTTATTATTATTGAGTACGTATACAAATCCAGGTGCATCTCCTCGCGGCGAGGCGTCACACTCCCCCAACTTATTTCCAGTGGATAATACTAGAAAAGGAGATTTAGAAAGAAAATCTACGCAATGGTGGTCTAATGATGAAATGACTTTTTTCAACGCTCGCTCACTTGGTTGCCCCAATATTTTCCGTAACTCTTCCTCTGTTGAAATAATCGATTTTATTTCCGTACGCTCTATCCCCACTTATAACCACTCCTTTTTCTTTATTTTCCCAAAATTCAATACAAATATTGTATAATAAAATTTGAGGAAAGGGGAATTAAAATGACAGAGTGGTTAACAATATTTGATCCTGAAAGAAATACACTTGGGAAGAAATTACGTGATGAAGTGCATCGTGACGGCGATTGGCACGAAACATTTCATTGCTGGTTTGTAGAAAAAGATAATGAAGATATGTTTTTATATTTCCAATTACGCTCTAAAAATAAAAAAGAAGCTCCATGTATATGGGATATTACTTCAGCTGGACATATTATGCATGATGAAGATGTACAAATTGGTGGTCTTCGTGAAATTGAGGAAGAATTAGGGCTTTCCTTTCAAACTAATGATTTAACATACAAGGGAATCTTTAAAATAGATTATGAAATTTCAAATCTTACTGATCGCGAGTTTTGTCATATGTATTTTCACAACGTCATCAATCCACTTCCATTCGCACCAGGTGAAGAAGTAGACGATGTGATGAAAGTACATGCAACTTCTTTTCTACAACTATTAAAAGGAGAGATTTCATCTTTAACGACTATTTCAGTCTTAAACAATACACCGATTACGATAACATTTGAAGATATTTATCCGTATGATCTTGCATACTATGAATTTGTTATAGAGCAAGGAAAAGAATTATTAAAAAATAATAGTTTATAAATAAAATAGGACTCCTAGCATAATATTGCGTAGAGTCCTATTTTTTATTATTGTTCAAGGATTTTTAATCTACTCTCTACTTGTATAAATAAACGAATCATTAATAACAGCATAACCACTATAATCACTATTATTGTATGTGGATATCTAAACAGTATACTAATAACACTTCCAATTAACATCATGATAAATCCGTTTTGCTTCATCACTTCTGCACTATACCTGTTACCCGCATCCCATAATTCCTTATTTTTCATAGATCGTTTCGTACGATAACCATATGCCGCATTAATATCGGTCGGTGGATTTTTTTGAAGAATAATTGCCGCAAGTATAAAAATAATACCAATCAATATGCTTATTCCTATGTTTACTAGTGCATCAATCAATTATATCCCCCCCTAACTTACACTTTCATTATACGACACAACCCTTATTTTTCCAATTTATAACACATTCACTTTCTTTCTTTTGATGTCTGGAACATACTTGGAAGTGTTACAAAACGTGCCCCTTTCGTTTTTAACTGCGGAATGATTTTGTCTAGTGCATCAACAGATCCTTGTAAATGCCCACCTGGAGTAGAATGCTGCAGTATGACACTACCTGGAAATGAATTCCCTAACACATTATTTGTAATCGTATCGGCACTTACACCTTTCCAATCAACTGTATCAACACTCCACTGTACAATCATAAAATTTTGCTCAGTTGCCCAATTCAATTGATTTTCAAGTATTTCACCATACGGTGGACGTATAAATTTAGGGGCATAGCCGGCTAAACGTTTTAATATTTCTTCCGTTTTTATAATTTGATTACGGTACTCAGCGTCATTTACTTTCGCTAAATTCGGATGACTGTACGTATGATTACCAATTACATGCCCTTCATTTGCAATACGCTTTACTACATTCGGAAATTTTTCTGCGTTTTCACCAAGTAAGAAAAAAGTAGCTTTTACATTATGTTGTTTTAACTTATCTAATATTTTTGGCGTGAATTCTGAATCTGGTCCATCATCAAATGTAAGAGCTACTTCCGCTTTATTATACGGTCCTGAAAATGCGTACGCATATTTTTCAACCCATGTAAATGGTGTCCACGATCCACGATCATCTGCTTTCATTTGTACTTCATAGCTTTGAGGGATATATGCGTATGGCAATGCGCTTATATAATCTCCATAATAAAATGAGTTATATGGCATATAAGCATACGAAACATCTCGTTCTAGTCCCCATTGATATGGAGCAAACATTTCTGGCGAATAAAAATAATACATGATAAAAAACCTCCCTAAATTTTCATATGTGATTCATCTGCACTTTGTTAGAGAAATTGTTATTCATAAACAAAAATAAGACTGTCCTTAATTAGGACAGTCTTACTACTTTATATTATTAATAAATTGATGTACTATCTTTTGGCAAAGCTTTCACATGTTTTAAATAGTTCGTCACTTTATCATCATCTTCTTGCGGATATTGATATTCATACGTGTTAGCGATTTCGTTCGCCACTTCCCTAAATAAATCACTCATGACAAAGAATGACTCCCATATGTTTTCATATTCAGCATTAGAAAATGTCCTTTTAAATTGCTCCCACATATCTTCTTCAATATATTGCTCGAAATGCTTTCCAAACTTCCCTGTATTAACTGTAAAGTCTGTTTTCATACCAATATGCCATTCTAGCATTACGATGAACATATCTCGCACTGGTCCTTCAAGCATTCCTTTTGCATAAGAAAGTTCCTCTCTCCATAACCCTTTTGCCACATTTGTACTACACCACCAAAATTCATTACAGCAATCCAAAAACTCTTTTTCTGTAGGCTTTTTTATTAAGTAATCCTTATCGCTTGCTGGCGGGAATCCTTCCATACAATTATCTTTATCAAGAAGCAGTTTACTTAAACTATCTTGTCCAACGAACTTTTTTATTAACTCAACTGGAACTATCGTTAAATCAATCCGATTCCCATCCATGAACTGCATTAAATATGGAAACTTCCCATCTTCATCTGGTTGAACTAACGACATTTCTTCTGGCATTTGTACTATCATTATTTCTCCAAATCTATGAACCCAATTATGATTAGACGTAAAAGATTGTATATCATTTACAACATACATAATATCATAGTCTTGAAAACAATCTCTTTTCACATTTGGATTTACACGCGATCCATTCATGATAACTGCTCGAATTCTTTCATCCTCTTTTGCTATATTTATAATTACGTCTAACATTTCTTTTTCAGTTCTCATCTATTTATATCCTCCAATTTTTTAATATATAATATAGTGTTATGTATATTGGAGGTCCACGAGCTAATCTCGTTATACACGATACATGTTATAATTTTTGAAACTTCTTTTTCATCCCTTGTTCCTCCTTACATCACTCTTTTACAACTGCCATCCCTTTCAATTTCCCAATGCTTTCTACCATTCACTTTTAATTATACCGAAAATTCTGTCTCGAATACAAAAAATAAAGAAAGGACATCTACCCCTTACAGAATAGATATCCCTTCTTTTAAAGTTAAATTTAATTCCTATGGATTAGTAGACCAAAGCCCAGCAGATTTAATAAATGTACGTTTATTTAATTTCAGCTGCGCTACGATAAATTCTGCAATATCTTCTGCTTGCATTACTTTATCAGGGTTTCCATCAGTTAATCCTAAATCTACAGCCATATCAGTTGCTACTGTACTTGGAGTTAAAGCTGTTACACGAATGTTATGTTTGCGAACTTCCATCGCTAACGATTCTGTTAAGCCAAGGACACCAAATTTAGAAGCACTATATGCACTTGTTACAGGTGCACCTTTTTGTCCTGCTGTAGATGAAATGTTAATGATATCACCAGATTGTTGTTCAATCATGCTCGGTAAAGCTGCACGAGTTGCATAGTATACACCCATTAAGTTTACTTGAATGATTTTTTCCCAATCAGCAACGTCTAGTTCTAAAAACTTACCGAATTTAGAAATACCAGCGTTATTAATTAAAATATCGATAGATCCTAAACCATTTTTTAACGTTTCAATCGCAGTTGTTACTTCTTCATATGAAGAAACATCAGCAGTTGCAATAACAGCTTTTACACCTTCTGCTTCTACTTCTTTTGCTACAGCTTTTAAGTTTTCTTCTGAACGAGCTAATAAGCCTACATTTACGCCTTCTTTCGCTAATGCGATTGCTACAGCGCGACCAATCCCTCTACCTGCTCCTGTAATTAAAGCATTTTTACCTTGTAATAATTCTGCCAAGTATAACACTCCTTAATCATCTCAGTTATGTATTATATTAAAATTGTATCTATGTTTATGTAAAAAGGCAATGATGCACTTTCATGTGCGTAGGTTACTTGTAGGTAACTATAGAAAGTTTTTATTTATAAGTTTCATTTTTTTACCATTATTCATGTAAAATAAAAACAAATCCAGCATAGGAGAGTGTATGAGTATGAAAAGAAAAAAATGGTTCTTGTTACTAACTGCAGTCGGACTATGTATCATATTGTTTGCACTGTACTTTATATTTGGTAACCCACTAAATTATAAAGTAATAGAAAAAGATACTAGCCATTATCTCCATACTAAAAAAGGTTATAAGCAAAAAGAAATACAAAACATAACCGGAAAATATACTCCCCTTTATAATATTGGCTATTATGCAACAGTAGTATATAAAGACAAACCATATTTCACCTACTCTTATACATACGATGATAATAAAAAAATAATACAAGACAACGGTATTTTAGGAAGACACACTGAGTCATTTGAACATCTTAATTTAAACTGGTCGTTGTTTGACCAGTTAGTAGATGGTATTCATACAAACTTGCAAGGAAGAGGTTTAAGAGAAAAGAAAGATTATTCTATACGACACGTTCAATTCATTGATATAGATGACGATAAAAACGGTGCGGAAGCATACGTTGACTTTAAGAAAGATAAAGAATCCGATTACTCATATCGTATGAATAGCGAAGGAAAAGCTTATCAATATAATTGCAGTAACGGTAAATGCATTTTTAAAGAGAAATAGTGTTAGAAGGTTCTCCTTCTAACACTATTTCTCTTCATGATTCGGCATACGCACAATAAATTCAGTACCTTTTCCTTCCTCACTCTCCACTTTTATCTCTCCTTGATGAAGGTCGAGTACTTTCTTTACAATAGCTAAACCTAAGCCACTTCCTCCATAGGCACGATTTCGTGAAGAATCCGCTTTATAAAAACGCTCAAAAATATGTTGTTTCTGTTCTTCTGATATACCAATTCCTGAATCACGGATACGCACTTCCACTACTGTCTCATGTTCCTTTAACTGAATAGTAATCGTACCACCGCTTGGAGTAAATTTAATACTATTATGAATTAAATTAATCCACACTTGACTCATACTTTCTTGGTCAGCAATAACATATACTTTTTCTAAATCTAGTTCTAACTCAATTTCTTTTTCAGCCCAGAGTGGTTCACTATTTAACACAATTTGCTTTAATTGTTGATCTAATCGATAGCTCACTCTTTCTGGTGTATACTCTTCTGATTCTAAAAGAGTTAGCTTTAGTAAATTTTGACTTAGTTTAGATAATCTCGTTGTTTCAGTTTCAATAATGGTAAGATAATGCTTTCTTTTTTCCTCAGAAAGATTATCGTCTTGTAGTGCTCTAGCAAATCCTTTTATAGAAGTTAACGGTGACTGTATTTCATGAGAAACATTCGATACAAACTCTTGTCTCATTTTCTCCATCGTATTCAGTTCATCTGTCATATCATTTATACTTTTTACGAGCACGCCAATTTCACCATCATACTTTTCTTCATTTCTTATTTTTACGGAGAAGTCTCCTTTTGCAATTTTTTGTATCGGTTCAATAATAGTCCAAATCATCGCCTCTCGTTTTGGTCTCATTAATATTCCAATCAATGTCCAAATAAGAATAATAAAGACAAAACCGACCATATCACTAATTAGAAAAGCAACAAACGGCGATACGTTTACGTCAAAAGCATTCAATATACTAGTTGCTACATAAAATGCGATAGACCAAATGATAGTAAGAAAAGAAAAGAGCGCTAATACCGCTCCAAATACTTTCAGCATCTTCAACTTACTCATTCGTTTTCTTTTTCTCATTTACTTACCTCTAAGCGATACCCTAATCCTCTTATTGTTTTAATACTAAATTTCGACTGCTCTTCTTGAAACTTCTCACGTAACCGATTAATATGAACGTCTAGTGTACGTTCATTCCCTTCAAAATCATATCCCCATATTTCTTCAATTAATTGCTCTCTCGAACAAGTTCTTCCCGATTTAGACCCTAAAGTAAAGAGCAGCTCAAATTCTTTTAACGGTAATGTAACCGTTTGTTCTCCAGATATAACTTCGAATGTTTTACGATTTAATAATACATTTCCAACTTGAATCGATTGGGAAACTGTAATTTGGTAACGTTTCAATAATGCCTTTACTCTCACTACTAATTCTATAGGGTCAAATGGTTTTACAAGATAATCATCTGTCCCAAGGTGAAATCCTTTTACTTTTTGTGATGTTTCCCCTTTGGCAGTTAGCATCAGAACCGGGATATCATAGTATTTTCTTAATTCAAAACATACATCAAATCCATCCATATTTGGCATCATGATATCAAGAATAACCATATCGACTTTTACGTCATCCATTTTCTGAAGTGCATCTACTCCATCAATTGCCTCATATGTTTGAAAACCTTCTCGTTCTAAAAATACCGAAACGAGTTCTCTAATGTGTGGATCGTCATCTACTATTAAAATTTTAGGTATCAAAGGAACCATTTCCTTTCTACTTAGCATCTAATATATTTTTTAAAAATGAATCATCAGTGGAGTAAACTTCCCGCTGATGATTCATTTTATAATGCACCCTCTTTAATTTTCAATTGTTGCGTTGCAAACTCACGATACATATCATGCGTCTGTAATAATTCATCATGCGTACCACTACCTGTAAGATTCCCTTTTTCAATAAAGACAATTTTATCTGCATCTACAACAGTAGAAAGTCTATGCGCAATCACTAACGTTGTTCTGCCTTTCATTAAGTTATTTAACGCTTTTTGAACGACAGACTCAGATTTACTATCTAAGCTTGAAGTCGCCTCATCTAGCATAAGAATTTGCGGATTTCGAAGCAACGCTCGGGCAATGGCAATTCGCTGTCTTTGTCCCCCAGAAAGCTTCACACCGCGTTCTCCAACTTCTGTTGCATAACCGTTTGGTAAGTCATGAATAAATGCATCAACATATGCCATTGCTGCTACTTTTTCAATTTCTTCATCTGTTACTTCGCCCTCAACGCCGTAACAAATATTATCACGAATCGTTCCATCAATTAACGGACTATCTTGTGATACGTAACCGATTTGACGTCGCCATGACTCTAATGAATAACTCGTAATTAATTCTTTTCCTAATTTAATGGCACCACTAGTTGGCTCATAAAAACGTTCCAGTAATGAGAATAACGTTGTTTTCCCACTACCACTTGGTCCTACAATTGCTGTCACTTTTCCAGATTCAATTGTGAAATCAATATTTTTCAAAACTTGCTCTTCTTCGTTATACTCAAAATGTACATTTTCAAGAACGATCGGTTGCTTAGCATTTGTCACTTTCACACCAGTTTCATGATCTTCTACTTCATATTCTAAAATCGTACTAATTCTTTCCGTTGCACCAATTGCCTTTTGGAATTGTGTAAAGAACATAGATAATTGACTCATTGGCATTACAATTTGAACTAAATACAAAATAAACGCTACAAGTTCACCGGTTGTTAATGCACCGCTAGAAACTCGCATCCCGCCATACCCTACGATAATAACAAGTAGTGCCATTAAAACAAACGACATAACTGGCGAAATTAATGCTTGCACTTTTCCTTCTTTCAAACCAAATTGTAATAACTTTTGTATACCTGTATTACCCGTTTCATATTCTTTCTTTTCTGTATTTGAAGATTTCACTAAACGAATTTCTGATAACACTTGCGTTAACACACTTGTAAAAGATGCAGTTTCATCTTGAAGCGCTTTTGAAATCTTATACATTTTTCGTCCAAGTGGAACTAAAATTAACACAGACAACGGAATAACCGTTAAAAGTAACGCAGTCATTTTCCAATCTAAAACAAATAATACAATTAACGATCCAACAATTGAAATACCACCTGTTAATAAGTTTGACAAATGCTCAGAAATTAACGTTTTCACAACACCTGTATCATTCGTCATACGGCTAATCGTATCACCTGTTCTATTTTGATCGTAATAAGATACCGGCAAGATAAGTACCTTTTTCCACAAACGTTCTCTTAGTCCCGCTACAATCTTCTGCCCAATATAATTTAGTAAATATATAGACAACCCTGCCGCAATAGTTTGCATTACAAAGAAAGCAATTAACCCAACAATTTGTCCTACACTAATTGAAGAAAGCGAAAAATTATCTACTAATCCTTTTGTCAGCATAGGAATAAATAAACTCGCTCCCGTAGAAAGCAAACTCATTAACAACGCAAAAACTAAAATTCCTTTCGGAGGATTTGTATCTTGAATAAGGCGTAAAAACTGCCTCCAACTCCCTTTTTTCTTTATTTCATTTCTAACTTCCATTCCTGTTCATCTCCTCATGTTAAACAAAACTGTTCTTTCTAAAATTAGAATACGATACAAATGTAAACTGAATGTAAACACACTTTTTCTATTTTTACAAAATATACATAAAAACTCATCTTTACAACAGATATAAACATCTGATATTATTACCTGGTACTTAATATTATTCTATGTAAATTATAGATAAATAATTTAAAACACGATATAAATCTCCAGTTAGTGAAAGGAGTATCCTTTTTGCAAACAAATATACATTCTGAAAAGGAAACAATTATTTTTATTCATGGATTAGTTGGCAATCGTCGTGCCTTCAAAAAAGAGCAAAAACGATTTTCTGCCTCCTACAACATTATAACTTATGACTTATTAGGTCACGGTGATGATAAAGGAGAAGCAATCGACTTTTCATTACAGCGCCTCGTAGATCAATTATTAAACTTATATGAACAAGAAGGTATTAAAAAAGCACATATTTGTGCGCTAAGTTACGGCTGTTACATCTCTACAATTTTTGCACAAATGCATCCAGAAAAAGTATTAAGTATTTGTCATATTGGAGGACATTACAATAACCCTTCTCGTTTATATAATGTATTTCAAAATTTTTGGGAGAAGCGAGGAGATGAATACTCTAAATGGCTCTCTCAATACGCAAATACTATTTTTCCAAGCGGTATATTAAAAGCAAATCCGTTCGCAGTCATTTCAAGAAATATTTACTACCGTTTCGGATTACAATTACATTCATCCATAATTGCCCAGTCATTACGACATCGGTTAGAATTCGATTTAAAATCTAAATTAAAATCACTTCCTCACCCTATACTATGGGTAATGGGAGAGCATGATCATCTCTATAAATCTTGTCTATTTGATTTGAAATCTATTTTGCCTAACGTTCTATATAAGGAAATACCGTTAGCGGGACATGCAGCGAACTTATTTCGTCCTAACTATTTCCATGACTTATATGATCGATTTTTAAATGGAAAGTTAAAATAAAAACTATTAAACTTCCAATTTATTCAACTATAAAAAGGCTTCCCAAGTTTCCTTGGAAAGCCTTTTCTCTATACGAAAAGTATATAAAACTACTTTTTCTTAGTATGCTTTTGTGTAACCTAATAGGTGCTTGCTCCAGTAAGAGTTACTTACAGAACTAATACGTACACCAGTTGCATCTGTTTCTGCACTAATGAACTGACCGTTTCCTAAGTAAACACCCATGTGAGAAGGACCTGATTTATAAGTATTTTGGAAGTATACTAAATCACCTGGTTGTGGATTGCTAGTTTTTGTTTTAGAGCTCCAGTATCCAGCAACTGTTTGACGAGCGCCTTTATGACCAGTTTGATTTAATACGTAGTGAATGAATCCACTGCAGTCAAAACCAGCAGGTGTTGTACCAGCAGTTCTGTATGGTGAACCATTTAAAGATCTAGCGAATCCAGCGATTGAAGATGTATCTCCACCTGTTGTTGGTTTTTGTACGTCTTTACCTGGTTGTTGAACGTTATTTGTAACATTATTGTTATTTGTAACGTTGTTTACTCCGCCTTTTACAAACTTAACGAAGTCTGCACTTACGTAACCTGTGCGGCCGTTATGGTTAATTTTGTACCAACCATTTTCAGCACCAGTAACGTTTAATACTTTACCATTTGTTACTCCACCGATTACAGCGTTGTATGTAGCTGGGCCTGTACGTACTTTTAAAGCACCAGTGTTAACAACATAAGAACCACCAGTTTGAACTGTTGTAGTATTGTTGTTTGTAGTTGGTTGTTGTGTTTCGTTAGATACAGCAGAACCACCTTTTGTTACGAAGTCTTTGCTTACGTATCCAGTTCCACCATTGAAGTTGATTTTAAACCAATCTTGTACTTCACCTACAACTTGTACTGTTTTACCTTTGTTTACAGAACCTAATACTGTATGAGATGTACTTGGGCCTGTACGTACGTTAAGTGAAGAAACGTTTACTGTGTAAGTACCTGTTCCTTGTTGAACAGTCGTTCCTGTTTTGCCACCAGTCGTTACGAAGTCACCACTTACATAACCTGTTTGACCATTTACGTTTACTTTGAACCAACCATTTTCTTGTCCAACTACTTGTAGCACTTGGCCTGATTTTACTTTAGAAATAACGTTATGTCCTGTACCAGCACCTGAACGAACATTTAATACATCAGCAGTTACTGTGTATTTTAATTCAGAAGTTGTTTCTACAGTTTTTGTTTCAGTTACAGTCGTTTGAGTTTGAGTTTGAGTTTGTCCATTAATTTCTTTTAGCGCTTCATTTGAAACTTGTGCATGAGCAGAATCCATTCCTGGAACTGCAACGCCAGCTACAGAAGCTGCTGCTAAACCTGCAATTACTTTTTTCATAAGTTGTCTTTACTTCCTTTCCCTACTATCCTCTTAAAAAAAACTAAAACTTTAATACTTTACAATATTATCAAAGTAAAATATTCATCCAGTTCCATTTTTTAGCAAGAGTTTTATTTTTCACACAGAGTTCATTTTAAATGAACAAAGTGAAATCCGTGTGAACTTCATGTGAACTTTATCATTAAACACAGTGTTTTTGCAATGGTTTTTTCAAATTTCTTATATATCGCATGAAAATTCGACATTCTATTTAATATTTTAATATAAAATATCCCTTTTCTATCTATTATAAAAAATTCTATTAACCTAATACAAACTCAAGTATGTATTTCCTTATAAAGCTCCTTACATGAAGTATACTTTCATCATGACAAAAATCACTCTATTTATCAATAGTATAATATTTTTAGAAAACTAAATTTCTATACTATCTACAATTTTGAAATAATTTGACGAATTGTAAGATTTATTTCACAAAAGCCATTTCTCCTTTAAAGAAAACACACACTATATCAACTGTTCTTTTTTTCTTATAATGGAATTTATAGGATATTTATAGTATTATATACATATCTTAATAAACAAGAATTTTAGCGAATTGATTAAAGTTTCATTCCCTTATAAAATGAAACTTTAATCAGGAAGGGTTTTATACATCCTCCGCTAATTATTAACCCTCACCACTCGGGCTGCCCATTAATGCGGAGTTTTATTGGAATAAAAAGAGGAGGCATATTTGTGAGAAATATAATAGATGATCCAATACAAAAAAACATAGAGCTATACTATGCTTTTATTCAATTCGTTTCAATGATAACATTACAAAAAGTATCAGCTATTGAAACACGTAAAAACGAATTAAAAAATCAGATGAAAAATGCCGGACAAAAAAACCCTTATTACGTATAAAAAAAGGTGAACAGGTTATATTCCTGTTCACCTTTTTAAATTATTTATAAATTTTCACACGGTCCTCTAGCGGTTGGAATTCTTTTTCACCAGCATGTACTACCGGTTTACCAAATGGCATTTGCGCAATAAGTTTCCAATTCTCTGGAACATCCCACTCTTTTCTCACTTCTTCATCAATTAGCGGATTGTAATGCTGTAACGTAGCACCAAACCCTTCAATTTCTAAAGCTGTCCAAATTGCAAATTGTAACATTCCTGATGATTGCTGAGACCAAGTTGGGAAATTATCTTTATATAATGCAAAGTTTGCTTGAAGGCTTTCCACTACTTCACTGTCTTCAAAATATAAAACCGTTCCATAACCACTTTTAAATGCATTCATTTTTTCTTCAGTAGGTGCAAAGTTATTTTCAGGTACAATTTTTCGTAACGTTTCTTTCGTAATATCCCATAATTTATCATGTTGTTCTCCTAATAAAACAACAACGCGAGCACTTTGAGAATTAAAAGCTGAAGGTGTATGTTTTACAGCATGATAAATCACTTCTTGAATTTTCTCATCAGAAACTACTTGCTCTTTACTAATTGCATAAATAGATCTTCTGTCTTCAATTGCTGAGTAAAAATCTTTTGCCATCATAATTCCCTCCAATTTTCAATTGAGGCTATTTCATATGTATATATCATATTACGCCCCTCAAACTTATTATTAATAAGCTTATAACTTTATAATATCACAGCAACAAATAAACTCAAATGATAACACTTGTATTTAGAAGCTTTTTCCTTTTTAAAATAAAAATAAAAAGACTGTTTGTTGTTATCTAAAATTAGTAACAACAAACAGTCTTACTTATGTAGCGATCTAGATTCGTATTTTACTTACTTAATTAACTAATCCAAATGCATACGACATTAACTTATTTGTCTCTGTAAAACGTTTTGTTTTACTTGATGTCCCCATGACCACTGTAATAATTCGATTATCACCTTGCTTTGCAGTCCCAGTAAAACAGTATCCTGCACTATCTGTAAATCCAGTCTTTAGTCCGTCCATTCCTTCTATATATAAACTTTTATTATTTTTATTTAACATGTCGTTTGTGCTTATAACATTAATATTATTAAATGCTAGCTGACTTTGGCGTAAGTGAGTCACTTCTAATATTTCCGGATAATCTTTTATAAGATGATATGCCAATTGCGCTACATCAGCAGCCGTCATTTTTGTTTCACTTCCATCTGGCTCTTGTAATCCAGAAGCATTTGCAAATTTAGCATGTTCCGACATTTTTAACTGTTTCGCTTTTGCATCCATAAGCTGAACGAAATCTTTCTCCGATTTTGCCATATGTTCTGCTAAAGCCACAGCTGAATTATTAGCTGACTCAATCATTAATGCATGATATAAATCTTTAACAGTTAATGTATCATTAACTTGTACTGGGATTCTCGCTCCCTCTGTTTGTGCCGCCTTCGCACTCATTTTTACTGGATCTTCCCAGCGAACTTTCCCGTTATGTATACTCTCTAGTAAGAGATACGCTGTCATCATCTTAGACATACTAGCCGGTGCAAAAGCTTCATTTTCATTATATTGATAAATAATATCTCCATCACTCGCATCGATAATCATAGCTGCTTTTGCGTTAATTTCTGGTGGGATGTACTTTGGCGGGACTACTTTTTCAGTAAATCCTGCTTTAGGTAGTTCTGCCACTTGCAAAGGTTGTCCCTCTACATTCGCTATGCTCTTTTGATTTCCTTGGAATAAGAACCAACATATCCCTAAAATAATGACTAATAGGACTGTCATCCTTCCCCATTTTAACCGATTCATTTCAAAACTCCTTTAGCAAACCTTTTATACACTCACATTTAACCTTATCAACAATTCCTTTATACAGTCAAGGTAAAAGGTATATTTATTCATAGTACAGCAATGATTATTTTAATTTATTTATGTTAAACTTACAATATTGAAACGTAAGAAAATTTAATAATAAAATCTCGTAAATAAAGCGAAACTTTAATCAGCCCCACCAATCAGGCTACCCGTCAAATAGCGAGATAAACTATTTAATAGAAGGGATTCATACAAATGCTACTTCCAAAATCATTAAAATACGGAGACACAGTTGGGATTTACTCCCCTTCTTCACCAGTAACCTACACTTCACCAAAGAGATTTGAACGAGCAAAATCTTACTTACAACAGAAAGGGTTTCATATATTAGAAGGTTCATTAACAGGTCGATATGATTTTTATCGTTCTGGTAGTATACAAGAGCGGGCCGAGGAGCTAAATGTCTTAATAAGAAATCCTAATATTTCTTGTATTATGTCAACAATTGGTGGGATGAATTCAAATTCAATATTACCTTATATTGATTATGATGCTTTTCTAAAGAACCCTAAAATAATGATTGGATATTCAGATGCAACTGCTTTATTACTAGCAATTTACACCAAAACAGGAATCCCTACATTTTATGGACCAGCTCTCGTCCCTTCCTTTGGCGAATTTGAACCTTTTGTTGATTGCACATACAAATATTTTGCTGAAACTTTACTACATGATCATTCTCTTCCTTATCATATAAAACAACCATTATTTTGGTCAGATGAATTTATTAATTGGGAAGAAAAGACAAAGGAGAAAGAACTTCGACCAAACGATTGGATTTCAGTAATTGATGGAAAAGCTACTGGGCGTATTATTGGCGGGAATTTAAACACGATACAAGGAATTTGGGGTAGCCCCTATATGCCACATATTCAAGAAGGCGACATTCTCTTCATTGAGGACAGTTCAAAAGATGCAGCTACTATTGAAAGAAGCTTTTCATTACTTAAAATTAACGGTGTATTCGATAAAATTTCAGGTATCATTCTTGGAAAACATGAGCAATTTGATGATTGTGGTACAAATCGAAAACCTTTTGAAATACTATTAGAAGTACTTCAAAATCAAAGAATTCCTTTTCTAGCTGACTTCGATTGTTGTCATACACATCCCATGATTACCATGCCTATCGGTGTTCAAGTAGAGTTGGATGCAACAAATAAAACGATACATATTGTAGAACCTTGGAAAAAATGAATGCATAGCTTCTATTGTTTTACAATAAAAGCCATGATACTATATAATTTGGAATGTGAAAGATTAAACAAAATACGTTCCAATATATATCATTAGAAAAATTAGGTATAAATATATATTTATATGCAAAAGAGAGTGAATAAATGAAACCAACTATTAAAAATTACGTATTTTTACATGTAGCTTTTTTGATATATTCTATCATTATGGTTTACATGAAATGGGCAGCTAAATTCCCCATTGCTTCCATCTCATTTTTTGTTGCTTATTTCGGACTAGTTATACTTTTATTCGGATATGCAATTTTATGGCAACAAGTAATTAAACATTTCGAAATTTCAAAAGCATATTCACATCGCGGAATTATTATACTGTGGTCAATGCTTTGGTCAGTATTTCTATTTGGAGATACTATTCAGTGGAATCATTTACTTGGTGCAGCTATTATTATCGTCGGGATTGTGGTGGTGACAAAAGATGAATAGTTATATGTTATTATTTATTTTCGGGATAATTTTAGCTAATTACTCACAAATATTATTAAAAAAAGCTACTTTGCAACAATACGATTCTAGAATAAAAGAATATGTGAATCCTTATGTTATTATCGGCTACTCTTTATTTGTAATTAACGCCGGATTAAATGTTATCGCCATGAAGGGCATGGCATTAAAACAAGCATCAGCATTAGAATCCTTAAGTTATATCATCATATTAATTTTTGGTTGGTATTTCCTAGGAGAAAAAATAACGAAACGTAAACTCATCGGCAACATGATTATTATCGTTGGTGTAATCGTTTATTGTATCCAATAGTAAAAAGCTCCGTTTATCACAAACGGAGCTTTTTACTATTGACCTAAATTTTGCACTTTATCTTTCAAATCTCGAACTTGATCTACCGTCTGCATAAGCTCAGAGTTTTTAAATTGCTCTACATCCACTTTTCCTTCTTCTATCTTTGTCATCGCCGTATCAATTAACGTATTTAACTTTTCGTTATATCCGACGATTTGTTGATGAATATCCTTTGCTACATCAGGTGGCGTTAATTCATTGAATGCGGGTATATCTTGTTTAATTTCACTAAGCTTCGTTTCTAATTCTTTTCGAGCCTCGCTATCATTAACGGCCTTTTCTGCTAATGCTGGTGCATCATTTGCAAATGCACTTATTTCATTTACATAGTCTGTCGCCTTTTGAGCATAATCTATGGAGTTCTTTCCTTCTTCCACTATTGAACATCCCATTAAACCAATTGAAACTATAAATACTAATAAAATTGATTTTATTTTCATTTTAGACTCCCTTCGTCTTTATCATTGTCTGTAATTTTCTCTATACATAACTTCTAGCTAAATTGTTTATAACCTTTTTCAAATAGCTATTTATCCTCTTACATGCCCTATTATCGTTACAACATCTATTTCTATATGTACGCTTATAATATCTTCAATTATATCCATATAGCCTTGTCCTATAGCTGTTCCATAGTGTAATGTAAGCCCCTTCTTTTCATACACTGACTTTGGCACTGAAAAAATAAATCTCCTCAAGTTTCTTTCATCAGCTGGTTCCATAATTAAAACAATCCCATCTTCATCAAACATATACGCTCGCCCTCCAACTTTACATTCACTATGGCTCAGTATTGCCTTGGTCAGCAAAATTTAAAACACAATAAGTTAAGATACTCTCTGCTCTATCATAAAGTGAAAGTTTAATCAGTGAGGATTTTGTTCATCCCCCACTGGCTATCAGCCCGATCCCCACCTAACTTCTTTACTTCCGCTGAATTTTGAGGTAGGGTCTTACTGCCCGGCAAATAGCGAGATAAAAATAAAAAACATTCATTCTTTTTTGTTAAGAATGAATGCTTTTTAAAAAATCAATTTCTAACTCTAGCATCTTTTTTTGACGAGGTTTTACTTTTCTTACGGGAACTCCAGCGTAAATATACCAATCATCTAAACTCTCTTTTACCATACTCATCGCACCGACTGCCGTACCTTCTCCTACCGTTACATTTGGAAAAATAATAGAATTAGCACCAATAATCACATGTTTTTTTAAAATAACTTTTTCTGCTTTCACATTCCTATATTGATTCGGGACGGTTGGCCCCATTAATGTATTTCCACTGAAATCATCAAGTACTGCATATACGATTGTTTTAGCTGAGATGTTTGCAAAATCATGCATTTCAATCCCAACTTCTCCTCCATATAACGCTGTATACGCTGATATGTGCGAATAACTTCCAATTGTGATTTTACCACTTAAAATGCAAAAATCATCAATTCTTACATGATTGCCAACTGATATAGCACTCGGATTATATATACTTGCTTTTTTACTAACCAATACATTTTTCCCAACAGATAAAAATCCAACTTTCTTTAGTTCTTCTTGACTATAAAAACTATTCATCTACCGACACCACCTTCTGCTCTAAACAGATTACAATTTGCTCTACTAGTTCTTTCGTCATTCCTTCCCATAAAGGTAAACTTACGATTCGTTTTGCTATTTTATTCGTCTTTGTTAAATCTGTAGACTTATAGTTTTTAAAAAGAACTTGTTGGTGGCAAGATGGTGAAAAGTATAATCTAGCTTCTATTTTCTGTTTTTTCAGTTCTTCTATTACTTGTATGTTGCGAACTTCTTCTGGACAAATGATAGGCATAAATTGGTGAATAACCGCTTCTGTCTTTTGGACTTTCCACCCTTTTTTCATTAACCCAGTATTTTGTAACAACTGTTTATACCATTCAGAAATACGGCTGCGTTCTTTTAATTTTTGATCCCACTTTTTTATAGTCGCTATCCCAATAGCTGCTGCGTATTCAGACATTTTACAATTAAACCCCATCATCGTACATTCACGATTTTTATCAAATCCGAAATTCCCCATTCTTTTAATACGTTGTATATCTTCTTCGTTTTTACTATATATGAGCCCTCCTTCACCAATTCCGAAAGGCTTTGTTGCATGAAAGCTATATACGATCATTCCACTAAAATCTTGACCGTAATGCATCCCTCCATTCATTAAACCAAATCCCGGCGCCGCATCTACGACAACCGGAATCCCCTTCTTCTCTAATTCTTCATATTTTTCTAAGTTCATCCATGATCCAAAAGTGGCGTACGGGACAACAATCGCAACCTCTTCTTTTAATTCTTCTATCTTATCCAAAAGTACGGTTTTATCCATATACCAATCATCTATTGAAATATCAATAAAGTAAGGTTCCAGTCCACACCAAATAGCGGCTAAGGCAGTCGCAGGGAATGTAAAACTAGGCATGAGAGCATACTTTCCCTTTCTTCTTTTCTTTAGTTGAATAGCCGCCATTAACCCTAACGTTGCGTTTGCTACTGTTGTAACAGCTCCCCTGTTTTGAAAAAATGACGACATAATTGTTTCCTCAAAACGTTGATTTATAGGTCCATAATTCGTATATATGTGAGATGTATCAATTTCCTTCAATTCGTCCAAATACTCACTTACAGGTACAGTTGAAGCACGTAAAAAAGGAATATTCTCCATATCTATCTATTCCTTCCTATCATTTTCGGACAATATAGAGCATATCTGTTTCAGATAATCCAAATTTCCTAGCACCTTTCATTCCTTGTTTTTCCGCTATGTTATATAATTCTACCTTAAATCCTGCATTCATTAATCGTTGAATAAATCCCGATTTATTGTAAATTCTCACATGATCTTCTTGACCAAAAGCTAATTTCCTCAATTGTGGTGTTACAATTAATTCATTCTCTATAATAAAATCTACATTCATTACGATCGGTACTTGAATAATTCCCCATCCATTTGGCTTTAACACTCTATATAACTCTCGCATTGCTTTGTCATCATCAGGAACGTGTTCTAACACATGGCTACATAATATTACATCAAAAGTATTACTATCATATGTAATCCTTGTAACATCAATTTCCTTCATTAATGGATCCTTTGGTTCTAAGTCACCACATACATACGTAATATTTTTATACTCGTTAAACCAATCTCTTAACTTCGCTTCAGGTGCAATATGAAGCATTGTATAGTTTCTATTTAACAAGTCCGTTTCCGTTTCAATGTACGCACGATACAATCTTTCACGATCCATCGAATTGCAAACTGGACATATCCCTGTATCTTTATTCCACATCTCAAATTTATATTTCGGAAAATCATAATGCGCTGGCCAAGGTGAAAATTTTTCAAATTGTTGATTGCAATATTGACAATAACAAGATTCTTTCTCAAACATATGAGCAACTAACTTGTTTAACCCTTTTTTTATCTTTTCATTATAAATTTGATCTAGTTCGCCATTTCTTACTGCATCCTTAACTATAAATCCCGCATTTTCTAAACAATAAGATAAACTCTCTTTATACTCACTTTCGGAGCTTAAAAATCCACTATTATATGCATCTATAATTAATTCAATCCACTCTTCAATTGTCATTAAAATAAAATGCATTTGTTTTTGATTTTGTCCACTATGTTGTCTAAAATAACTAAGAGGTTCTTGCATATAAACTACTTTTCCTTTCCTCATCATATCTAGCCAAGTTGCAATGTCATTAATAGCAGAATAAGCCTTTCCTTTAAAATATCCAAACTTCCCGTCAAACAAATCCCGATTAAACAAAACAGTTGTCGGCTCACCAACTACATTTTTTAAGTTTTTTAACATATAATTTCCTAATTCTTTTCCTTCAAAAAGTGTAGTTTCTTTCGCGATTTTCATATTTAATGTTGAAGGTGGTAATATCTCTCCATTCTCATCAATCAGTTCACGATATGACGTCACAAATGAAATATTTTCTAACGTCAAAAAGTATTTCATCATTCTCTCGATCTTTTCATGATGAAATAAATCATCATCTAATAAAAAGTTTATATAGTCCCCATTCGCAAGTTCTACACACTTATTAAAGTTTTCGGCAACTAACGGCGTTTCATTTTTAACATATGTAATACACTCATATTCACGTAAGTACGGTTGAATCATAGCATTGACTTCATTATTTGTACTATCGTCAGAAATAATAATTTCAATATTTTCATATGTTTGATTCAAAGCGCTGTTGAGTGCTAATTCCAAGTAATAAGGTCTATTGTATGCAGGAATAAGTATACTTACTTTCGGTAATGAAGAATTATTATTTATATGTTGTTTTTTCTTTTCTATGTTTATTTTCTTCGCTCTAATTTTTTGGTAATAGTCTAATGTATATAATATTGATGATGGAACTATCCTTCTTGCATAATCTAGAAAATTAGTTATCGCTTTGTCTAACTCTTTTTCGGTGGATAAGAAACCATATTGTTCTCCTGCTATAATACTGTGTGAAAAATCTTCTAACCCATCCATCATTTTATTAGATTCATTTAACTGTTGATCTGGATGTAATCGAAAGTAACTAAGTGTCTCTGCTATATATACTGCTTTTCCTTTACTTAATAAAGATAACCATGAAGCTATATCTACGTTACATAAATACCGCCTCTTATCAAAAATCCCATATGGTTCTTGTAAATCATTTTTACGAAATAAAACTGTTGTCGGTTCTCCAATGTAATTTTTTTGATCCACAATTACCTTATTTCCTAATTCAGTTCCCTCTATAATGGTATCCTCTTCAAATAAACGGACAGTCGAATAAATATGTCGCAGTTCTTTCCCTTTATCATCAATTACTTGACGATGAGATGTTACAAGCTTAATTTCATTATCTAAATCATTGAAAAAATACTTCATCATTTTTTCAATTTTATTCACATGAAATACATCATCATCCATTAAAAAATTTATATACTCACCGTTCGCTTCATTAAATAACATTAACGCATTTTCAAATTGTCCGAGAGTTGACCTATTTTTTATATAAATAATATTTGAATGATCACATAAGTATTTTTGTAACAATTTTTCTGTTTCATCATTCGTGCTGTCATCTCCAACTATAATTTCTATATTAGGGTACGTTTGTTCTAACACACTACATAACGCCTTTTCAAAGTAACTAGGACGATTATATGTAGGAATTAATACACTTACCAACGGAAGTTGCTCTACCATTTCTTCAGTTCTTTCAATACGAGTTCTCATTTTAACTCTCTCACCTCTTCGCATATTATTTATATACGCGACACAAAAATCACATTACTTTAACTGTATGGAGCCTATATACTTTTATGCAAACAGGAAACAAAATATCATACTTTTCGTTCCTGAATGAACATATTTAATAATGCGGACATTTTATTTGCACCTTTTTTATTCATATGATCACTATCATAAAAATCATCGTCACAAAATAATGGCGAATCAAATAGATCTATAATTTGAAAAGAATATTGAGTTTGAAAATCATTTATAACTTTATAAAAATCTTCTTTTAATTTCTTACTACTACAATTGAAATAATGTGAAGTAACAGGGAACACAACAATTAATGGCTTTATATCATTTTTCAACAGTAATTCTAAATATTTCTTAAAAATCATTTTATTTTCAACTAAAGTATGAGGATACGCCAATTTAGCATGTGAAGCTGCTCTTATTTTCCCGTGTTCTTCAAAAGGAATATGAAGAGAAGTAGTATTCCATTCAGCATTTATCCAAGGCAGCGTTAATGATTCATCTTTTAGTTCGTCTAATAAAATATATTCAAAATGCAAATTAAAAATAGAAAGAAGTGGTTTCGGAGTATTTAGATGTGAGAATCCATCAGTGGGTAGAAGAGAGTGAACTACAGTATGATGACCATCTTGAAACAATGGATAATATACTTTGTGAATTCTATATGATTCAGATGATAACGACATATCAAAGTAAAACGAGAAATAGGCTATTCCTATTAAACAATATTGAAATGAATGATTGTTTGATAAAAGTTGTGACGCTATTAAATAATCATAGTATAGATCTTGCGATGGAAGTGTTAATTTTATTGACTTTTTTGAGAGAAGCTCCGTACTTATGCCACAATGTGGATAAGACAAACCGGTAGCAAACAATTCATACGTCGGATCACTCTTTGCTTTTTTCATAGAAATGTATAAAGACATAAGATCCGGATTTATTTGATAGATAGAAATTAATTTATCCTTCCATTCATACATGTATTTTGTTAAATTAATAATTTTTGAACTTTG
Source organism: Bacillus cereus group sp. MYBK14-1 (assembly GCF_051916885.1). Lineage (NCBI taxonomy): Bacteria > Bacillati > Bacillota > Bacilli > Caryophanales > Bacillaceae > Bacillus > Bacillus cereus group sp. MYBK14-1. The sequence continues at coordinate 242,623 of NZ_JBQAHM010000002.1, forward strand.
CACGCCCCTATTTATCAAGTCATTTGTAAGTTTTTCTGCGTCCCCTCTCCAAATGACTATATATTGAAAAGAACTTTCTATACGAACAACATCTGAAACGTCTACAACATGAACTATTGTTTTACATTTATTTTTGTCTAACGTATTTCGAATCCTCTCCCCTGATAACTCATCACTTAAAACAATGATTTTATATTGCTCCTTCATGTACATCCCCTCCATTATATGTATAATATGAAATTCATTTTTAATTCGTAACAATCATATACACCTGCAATCTAACAAAAAAAATAGCTCCACCATTAGGCGTAGCTATTTTTACAATTATTGCTTATTCAAATTATATTCCTTTATCTAACTCATAAAGTTTACGATACTTTTCATTTTCTTTCAGAAGTTGTTTATGACTACCTTGCATGACAATTTGGCCACGATCAAGGAATATAACTTCGTCTACATGTTCTATTCCTACAAGATGGTGCGTAATCCAAATAACCGTCTTTTCTTCCGTTGCAGAAAACATTGTTTCGATTAAAGACAATTCTGTTTTTGGATCTAAACCGATAGTCGGTTCATCAAGTACAATAATTGGTGTTTCTTGCATAAGAGTTCTAGCAAAAGCAACCCTTTGTCTTTCCCCACCAGAAAACCGCTTTCCCATTTCATGCATTTTTGTTTGTAATCCGTCTGGAAGAGAAGTAACATGTGAAGCTAATTGTGCTTTCTCTAAAGCTTTCCATATCTCTTCATCCGTCGCCTCCGGTTTGCCAATTCGTACATTATTTCCAATTGTCGTATCAAACAAATGCGGCTTTTGATTTAATACAGAAATATATTTAGATAAAAGATTCGTATGAGCTCGTTCACCATTCAATACAACTTGGCCATTTACTGGGCTTAACGCCCCTGTTAACAATTTTAGTAAAGTAGATTTCCCTGTCCCACTTCTCCCTAAAATAGCAATTTTCTTCCCTGCTTTTATTTGTAATGATACATCTTTTAATACAATCTCATTACTATCTGGATAACTATACGATACGTGATTCAGTTCAATATCTACATGTTTTGGTTCAATATAATCTTTCTCTCCATGCAAATCCGTTTCATCATGTAAAACACTATCACTTTCTACGCCATTAAGACGATGGGTAGATTCTACATACGACGGTATTCGATCGATGGCATCTGCAATAGGAATAAGCGCGTTTGTTACAGATAAAGTCATTAATACGAAAGCTGCGATAACTGTAGGAGCAATTTGTTCACTTGCCGCTTCATTCCCAGTCCATATGATCATCGAAATAACTACAATACCTACTACTAATTGAATGATACTGTCCCGAATATGATACCAGCGTTTCACTCTCTTTTCGATTTTTAACAACTGATCATTTTGTTTTACATACTCATTAATAAATTCATCTTTACGACCACTTGCTTGCCAATCAGATAATCCAAAAACAGCATCTGTCAGTTGTTGATACAAACGGTTTCTTCCTTGCTTTAAAGTAACATGATGTTTCTTCATCAAAAATAATGATACAAACGGAAGAAGAAAAACGATAATAGCTAACATACAACCTACAATAAGTGCAAAAACAAAATCAAATGCACCGATAACAAGTACGAAGATACTATAAACAACTAACGCTAATATGCTAGGAAATATTGTACGTAAATATAGGTTTTGCAAATGCTCTATATCTTCGGATAACACTCCTAACATATCACCCGTTTGAAATCGAGAACGGAAAAATAACGCCTGTGGTTCTACTATTCTATATAGCCTCGTTCTCATTTTTTCTAATATACGTAGTACGACATCATGCCCGACTAGGCGCTCTATATAATGAAATACAGCTTGCCCTATACTAAACGCTCTTGTTGCAACAATAGGAACATATACAGCCATTACATTTTCTGGTCTAAGGGCAGATTTTGAGATCAAATAACCTGAAATAAAAAGTAACATCGCTCCTGAACTAACTCCAAGAAGACCAAGGAAAATAGTTAAAGTCATTCTACCTTTATTTTGTTTTATATAAGGTTTAACCCAGTTACTCATTTCTCTCCCCTCTCTTCCCTATGAAAATGTAATGTCTCATTCTCTAAAAGTTCTTCATACGTCCCACTTTCTTTCATTTCCCCTTTATTTAAAATAAGGATATGGTCCATTTGTTTCATCCAATGTAGACGGTGAGTTGCTAAAAATACTAACTTTCCATTAAATAAACGTAACATCGCTTGCTTTATTTCAAATTCGGTTTCAATATCAAGATGTGCCGTAGGCTCATCTAATAAAATGATTGGTTTTTTACTTAAAAGCGCACGCGCCATAGCAACACGCTGTTCTTGTCCGCCACTTAGCATACGTCCACCTTCTCCAATTCTTTCGTGTATCCCATTTGGAAGTGATGTAACGAGTGAACGAAGGCCGACTTCATTAATAACTCTTTCAACTTCTTCATCTGTTGCATTTGTTTCATAAAAACGAATGTTATCCTTTAATGAAAGCGGAAAAATATAAGGTTGCTGCGGAATATAAGCAATATTTTTTTGCCAATCTTCACGAGTAGATCCATCAACTTCTAGACCATTTACTAACATCTTCCCACTCGAAGGAGATAAAAAACCTGCTAATACGTCGATTAACGTCGATTTCCCTGCACCACTTTCACCAATAACACCAATAGCACCGTTACCTTCCCAAGTAAAATTAATTCCTTCTAATATAGCCTTTTCAGATTCAGTATTATTAACTTTGATATCTTGTAATTTCAAGCTACTAGAGGCATTCCATACTATATCTTCCTTTAAATCTTTCTTTTGTATTCCTTTTTGTTGTTGCAAAATCTCTTCTATTTGCTCCATCGCAATTTGTCCATCTAATGTCGCATGATAATTTGCTCCCACTTGTTTAATCGGCAGAAAATATTCCGGAGCTAAAATCAAAATTGTAAGGGCTGGTAATAGTATAATCGTTCCATCTATTAAACGTATCCCTAATCCAACTGCCACAAACGCAATTGATAAACTCGTAAAGAAATCTAATGCAAAAGAAGAAAGAAAAGCAACTCGCAAAGTACGCATCGTTGCTTTTCTATATCTTTTACTTACTTTTTCAATCTTTCCTTCGTGCTGTTCACTTTTCCCTAAATACTTTAATGTTTCTAAACCTTTTAACGTATCTACAAAATGATTCGAAAGTACACGATATATCTCATACTGACTATCTGCCATTTTTTGCGCTGCTAATCCGAGAAGAATCATAAATATGATCACGATAGGAATCGTTACAACTAAAATGATTCCAGACTCAATATCTAGCGTAAAAACATATAGTACAATTAGACCTGGAACGATACTACTTCTAATCATTTTAGGAATCGTTAATTCAATATATGTTTTAAATTTCTCAATCCCCTCAATTGATAAGGTAACCAGATGACCAGTTCCAACAGTTTGAACATACCTTGGACCTAATGTGAAATATGCCTCTATCAATTGTTTTCTTAGTAACGACCCTGTTTTTTCAGCAAAACGTTCCACTAATATTTGTGATGTTCGAACTACTATGTTACGCGCTGCAAACGCGATACCAAAATAAACAACTTCACTTAATATTGTTTGTACTGTCTCTCCATGAAATAAAAACGTAATAGCTCGTGCTAAAAAGATTGTTTGCGCAATAATACTAAAAGCTTCTAAAATACTAATAATCGTTAACGCTACATATAAAATACGGCTACCGGGATAAGACGGAAGTCCTCTTTTTCTTTTCATTAGTACTCCAAATCGTTGTCTGACTTAACAGGTTGTCTAAATACATAATAACTCCATATTTGACTTCCGATAACGAAAGGCAAAATAGCAATCGCAAAGTAAGTCATAAGTTTTAATGCATAAGCTCCTGATGCTGCGTTGTAAATTGTCAAATCATTCATTGCTCCTAAAGAGCTAATCATAACACGTGGGAACATACCGATAAATACACTCGCACTTAGTAAAATGATTGTTAAACTCGTCATAAAGAAAGCCCAACCATCTCTTCTTCTTTTATTTAATAAAGTGGACACTAATAGTGCTACAAAAGCTCCGATTGGTACCATAATCCATTCTGTTCCATGAGCAGTGAAAATGTCGGTTTTCCATAACCCCACACCAGCAAAAACAAGAAGTGTAAGTAATGAAAATGGTGCAATTTTTATTGCAGCAATTCGTGCACGTTCTCTCAATTTACCAGTTGTACGTATCGTAAGAAATTGTAATCCGTGAACAATACATAGTAGGAGAAACATTACTCCTCCAAGTAACGCAAATGGATGAAGTAATTGCAAGAATCCACCTACAACATTTTTACTCTCATCAATAGGTACACCTACCATAAAGTTTGCAATCGCAACTCCCCAAAGGATAGGAGGTAACATACTTCCAATAAACATCCCCCAATCCCATGCACTCTTCCATTTATGATTATCTATTTTCGCACGAAATTTAAAGGAAACACCTCTTAAAATTAAAGCAAGAAGCATAAATACAAATGGAATATAAAAACCACTAAATAAAGTTGCATACCAGTGCGGAAATGCCGCAAACATGGCTCCACCAGCACAAACAAGCCATACTTCATTCGCGTGCCAGAACGGTCCTATTGTATTTAAGTAAACTCGTTTTTCAAAATCATTCTTTCCTAAAAACCTCGAAACCATTCCTACACCAAAATCGAAACCTTCCAGTACGAAGAATCCAACAAACAAGATTGCAATAACTAAAAACCACAACTCATTAAGAGATAACATACTCTTCCTCCTTATCAAATGGATCATGGCTTTGATAATCCTTTTTCGTTTTCTTATTCGTGTGGCCCTTAATGGTACGAACAAATAAGTACACACAAATTCCACCCATAATTAAATACATTGATGTGAATGAAATAAGTGAGAATAATACTTCACCGAATGTTACATTTGGTGATACAGCATCTTCTGTTTTCATTACACCAAATACTACCCAAGGTTGACGACCCATTTCAGTCATAATCCACCCTACTGTATTACCGATGAATGGAAGAGAAATTGCATACACCATTAATTTTAAATACCACGTTTTTTCAGCTAAACGATCTTTTCTTGATAAGAACCATCCGTAAGCTCCTAGAAGAAGCATGAATGTTCCACTCATTACCATCGCTCTAAAACTCCAAAACATTGTATGCACTGGAGGAATATAATCTCCAGGTCCATATTTTTCCTCATATTGTTTTTGAATTTGATTCATCCCTTCAACTTGACCGCTAAACTTATCATACGATAATAGACTTAGCATATAAGGGATTTGAATTTCAAACGAATTTTCTTTCTTCTCTGTATCAATTTTCGAAAATACTGTAAATGGTGCTGGATCCTCACTTGTATTCCATAGCGCTTCAGCTGCCGCCATCTTCATTGGATGTGTCTTAATTAATTGTTGCGCTTGTGCATGACCAAAGAACAATACAAGCGCCGTTGTAATTGTTCCAACAATGATAGAAATTCGGAAAGATTTTTTAAATACTACAGTTTCTTGTCCTTTTGTAATTTTCCATGCACTTACACCAGCAATAAAGAATGCACCTGTTGCAATTGCCGCTGTAATTGTATGCGGGAATTGTACCCATAGTTGTGGGTTTTGAATAATGGCTAAGAAATCATTCATTTGCGCACGACCATCAGCTGCCATTTCATACCCGACAGGTGACTGCATAAATGCACTTGCAGTTAAAATCCAGAATGCTGATAACATCGTTCCAATTGAAAGGAGCCAAATACACATTAAGTGAATTCGCTTCGGTAATTTGTCCTCACCGAATACCCATAAACCTAGGAATGTAGACTCAATGAAAAATGCCAGTAATCCTTCAATTGCAAGCGAGGGACCAAATACATCACCTACAAAACGTGAATACGTTGACCAGTTCATACCAAACTGAAATTCTTGTAAAATACCTGTTACTACACCTACTGCAAAGTTAATAAGGAATAATTGCGTCCAAAACTTTGCCATCTTCTTATATACCTCTTGCCCTTTTACCACATACAACGTTTGCATGATCGCAATAATAAAAGCTAAACCAATTGACAGCGGAACAAAAAAGTAATGGAAAATCGTTGTTGATGCGAACTGTATTCGTGCCAATTCGAGCGTTTCCATACTAAAATCACTTCCTTCATAGTTTTTATAATAAAAGTTAATTGAGCAATCTTATCAAACTCAATTATTAAGAAATACGAAAAGACAAAAACATTTTGTATGTATTGTCGAAAAATATGAAGTTTCAGTTTTTCAAACTATTGTAATGCTATTTTTTACCTTTTCACTATTTCTGTAGTGTTTTATTTGTTAATCGAATTGTATAATATACCTGCATAGTAAATTCAGGTTATTTTTGACGTATTATTGACATCATTTTGTCTGAAATATGTCTTTTGTCATTTTTTTGAATCAGATTTTTCTCATTAGCAAAATGTGTTTTTTCAATATACTTCTTACTTTTATATCTATAAAACAATCGTTTTTTCTTCATACGCTTGACTTTTACTCGGAAAAATGTCCTCGAAAGCACCCACGATAAATGCTTATTTTTTGTCAAGAGAAAAATGTATTTTCAAAATTCAAACTCGAAATAATGTTATTCAAAAATAGAAAACAACTTCCCTCTTCCTCGACTAAAAGTTCATTTTTCCAGAACAAATAAAAAAACTGAGAGTCGATTAAACTCTCAGTTTTTTTATTTATTTTGCTGTATGTTTTCTAACGGCTGGTAAAATTTCAGTAGCAATTAATTCAATATTTTTCTCAATTTTATCAAATGGTACACCGCCAAAATCAATTTGTGCCATAAAGCGTTGTTGGCCAAACAATTCATATTGGTAAAGCATTTTCTCAATGATTTGTTGTGGGCTACCAACCATTAAAGCATCACGGTAATCTATTGCATTTGTAAATTGCTGTTTCGGATACCCATCACCGCGCAGTGTAAGCATACCAGCATTAATGTGAGGGTAATATTCACTAAGTGCATCTTGTGAATTTTTTGCCGTATAAAATAAACTCGTTGTCGCAACTGGTAAACTAGCTGGATCAAATCCGCTTTGCTGAGCAGCCTCGCGGTAAGCATCTACTGACACTTTAAAGTTAATTGCTGGACCACCAAGTGTTGTTATCATCATTGGCACACCTGCACGTCCTGCTTTAATTGCACTAGCTGGTGGACCTCCAACTGCACGCCAAATTGGTAAGTTATTATTTTTCGCTCTTGGAATCACCGATGCATGTGCGAGTGGTGCTCTAAACTGTCCATTCCATGTTACATGTTCCTCGTTATTAATTTTTAATAAAAGATCCATCTTCTCTTCGAATAATTCTTCATAATCATTCACGTCATAACCAAGTAAACTATATCCTCCAATACGAGATCCACGACCAGCCACAATTTCTGCACGTCCATTAGAAATCAAGTCAATTGTAGCAAAATCCTCATATACTCGTACCGGATCAGATGTACTTATTATCGTTGCTGAACTTGCAATTTTTATATTTTTCGTAGCTTGTGCAATAGCTCCTAAAATAACTGTATGAGCTTGCGTTGTAAAATGCGTTTGATGACTTTCACCTACAGCAAACACATCAAGCCCTACCTCATCTGCTAACTTAGCTGTTTCAATTAATTCATGAATTCTTTGTTCCGTACTAATTTTCTCCCCATTATGTGGATTTAAAACATGATCACCAATTGAATATAATCCAAACTCAATTCCTTTTCTTGTATCTATACGGTATTTTTCCATAGTTACTCTCCCCTTTAATAAAGTAGTATTAGTTTTTTTCTAAAAACGTTGGTAAGTCAAGTTTATCTCCGTATTACCTACACCATCACTTGATTAGTCAATTGATGGTGTAAAAAAAATTACTCTTGCGGTAATTCTTTTTTTTCACTATGCTTATGAACTTTCGTCATCAGCTCATATAATATTTTCTGCTCTTCTTCATTTAATACATCATCAAAAAACGAAGATTGAAATGCAAGTTGCTCTGGCAATGCTCTCTCTAAAGCTGCTTCTCCTTGCTCTGTAAGACTAATTGTTTTCGTTTTCCAATCTTGTTTTCGTACAATATATCCTTCTTTTTCAAGACGAGTTAACATTCGAGAAATGCCACCTTGTGTAACAGTTACCTTTTCAGCTAACTCCATTTGTGTTAGTGGTTGATACGTACGTATTTGCAAAAGCACATCAAATTGAGCTGTCGTTAAATCAAAACGTTTTAAAAACTCATTTGACATTTGATTACTTTGGTTCGTAAATCGTATTAAACGTAACCATATTAATGATCCTATCGTATTATCACGCATGTTTGATCACTTCCTATCGTGAATCTTACTATCACTTTACCACTCAAGTGATAGTAATGCAAGAGAAAATCACATTTTTTATATAACTCAACTTACTTTTACTTAACTAAAGGCATCACTCGTGTAGTATTAGGTCTACTTGCCATTCTCTACATCTTCATAAAAAAAGGATTAAGCTCCAACGCCAATCCTTATCATGCATTTATTTTTTGTTTTCAAAACAGTATGTTTGAAATTCACACCATCTAATCTATTATTTTCTTTTATCGTAACGTAAATTCATTTGAGCATACCGTCTTCATGTAAAACCTGTATAAGTTTGCATAAAAAACCCTTGTTTACACCAATTGGGCTTTTACAGGATATATCATTTAAGTTCTACCTTTACTTCCTCTTTAGACATAACATCAGGTCTATAAATTAATTCAAGATTAGAATCACCTTTTTTCGCTTCAAACGTTATGGCTCCTGTTATCTTACCGTTTGGATCTACATCTTTAATTTTAAAAACGTTTTTATTACTAGTTGAAAATGTATGGTCCACGATACTTCCATCTCCTCTTTCAAGGTAAAAATCTAATGGATTAATTCTAACTTTTTGATTACCAATATTCTCTACTGTAACATGAACAATAACAAACTCATTACCTTTTTCCAGCTTATCATATTCTGCCACTTGTGCTATTTGTACTTTATGGACTGTTAATTTTTGATTTCTAATTTGAGTAGTTTTTTCAACATTATATTCTCTTGTATCTTCATTCTTCGTATTTTCTTTTTTGGCACTACTTTGCTCTTCCTTCTTATTATTTGATACAGTTTTAGCTACTTCTTTCTTCTCATCACATGCCGATAAACTGAAAGCTAACGTCCCTGCTAAAGTGACTGTCGCGATTTTTTTAAACATAAATTCCCTTCCCCCAATGTAAAAATGATAAAAATCCCCAAAAACTATATATTATACTAACAGATAAATGAACAGCATATTGTCGTTATGTGTCGAATGTAATAAGGCTATGTATAAGTATGAAGTCTTACTTTGCTTCATCTCTCAACTGTTCGACATATGATAAAATTTTAACAATAAGACATCCACCTTACTTACGAACTCTTTATTCCCATAACTATGTGTATCATAAATTTTTAAATAAGAAAAATTTAAAATAAAATGATAAAATTAAACAAATCACTAATATAAAGGTGGGCAGAACATGCATATTTCTAAACAATTTATAAAACCATTCCCTGAATATGAAGACATATTTTATGATGATTTGGAACAACATAAAAAGCACTTTTTACCCATTTGTTCTATAAACTTACAATGTATTGAACCGGAATTGGACGAATGGGTACATATTGTGTCAGCAAAAGAAATCCATGATGGTTGCGTGGGTGATTTCACCAAACCATTTCACACAAATTTTACGAAAGCAGATACATTAGGATTCGATGTCATTAATGGAAAATATAAATTTGAAGCGGATTGGAATTATTTCGAAATCGAACAAAATAATTCTGACATAATAGAACAAGCCTATGAGAGTAATAAAAGAGATTATCAAATCCGTAAAGAGTATTTTCAACGTAATCAAAAAATTTATCCTTATTCTAGCTTAGGAAAAGAAATAACATCTGTAGAAGTATTAGAACAAGAGTTTGTTGAAAAACAAACAAATGGCTGGGGATTAAATTATCCTGTGGTAAATGGTATCCTAGATGATGTTCGTTTTATGACAGAAGAAGGTGAAGAATTATTAGAAGACTGCGATAACGAAGACGAAATTTTTGACTTTACGAATCTTCTATATGTACCAAAAGATGAATATGGACATCCCTTTACATATGTTGGATTTGTTACAGGATATTATTTTCAAGCTTATGGTGCCGATCGTATTTACTTATTCTTTAATAAAGAATTAAGAAAAGCAGTAATTTGTTTTGAATATACATAAGATAATTAAGAAAAGTCCATTTTGAACATTATTACTTGAATCAAAATGGACTTTTTATAAATAATTTATTTCTATTTCAATTCCGCATCTACTGTGAAATGTGTAAAACCTCATATAATGTAATATCCTCTATCTCTTCAATTTCAGGCTTTACTTCATAAAATTCAAACTGACTATATCCCCACTTATCTGGGTTATACACTATTACATTCCCTTTACAATTTTCTGTATTCTGGACATTCTTATTAAAAAAGTTAAATTGAGTTTCAATCAATGAATTCTTTTGAGAAATACTCCCCACGTATTCAACAACATATCTACTTTTCTTAAATCCATCACTTAGATTAACCACTAATGGAACACCTATATGTATTTGTTGCCATCCAAAAGATTGTAAAATGTTATCGTAATACCCTTCAAAGATAAATTTATTCATCCCTTCATGACCATTCCAAATATATAAAGGTGCATAGCAGTTATAAAAATTCCCGTCTTTCTCCGTTTCCGTAATTAAATAAGCTTTAAAATTTAGTTCTTGGAAACCATCAGTTTTATAGCCATTATCCTTTACCCTTTTCTTAATAATTTCCATGTCATAATCCTTTGGAAGAATGACCTTATATTGCATTCCAATCATGTTTATCACTCGCTTTCAATCTTATATACATTATGATAAATCGATAAGCGGCTAACGTAAAATAGGTATAAATTATGTTTGGTATCATTTATAATGATAGTGCATAAGGGGCTGAGATACATGGAAATAAATGATCTTATTATATTCAAAACTGTGGCCAGTGAGGGTTCTATTAGTAAAGCTGCTAAAGAGTTAGGATATGTTCAACCGAACGTAACTGAGCGAATCAAAAAATTAGAACAAGAATTAGAAACGCCTTTACTACATAGAGATAACAAAGGTGTTTCCTTGTTACCTGCTGGTGACATTTTATTAGATTACACGAATAAAATATTAACTCTATTAGAAGAAGTAAAAGATGAAATTAAAACGAGTGGTTCTTCTTATATAATAGCGACGTCACAATCTATTTTGACAAATTATTTAAGTAAGCGTATTAAAGTAAATTTCAGAAATTATCAAATATATGTAGAAAGTAGTAGTCATTTGCAAAAATTACTGCAGCAACAAAAAGTTGATATGGTCTTAACTTATGAGGATTATCCTGACGCATCGTTTAAAAAAGTGTTCACAACCTCAATTTCTGTAGGCTTATTAAAAGCGAAAGAAAAATGTACCATTGATTATTCAAAAGAAATTTTCTTCGTTAGCAATGACAAAAAGTGCCCTTTTAGGAATAAGACAATACAATTTCTAAAAGAAAACAATCTATCTCAGCGACAACTTCAACAGTTGGATTCTTATTCGCTTATGGAAGAGTTTATTGCTGATGGAAAAGGAATAGCTTTTTTACCGATTAAAAATGATACATTAGTAATAATTGAAGATGTTCCCCTTGAGAATTTAGCTGTTCATTTTTTTACGAATCAAACCTTTATAAAGCATATCCCTGATGAACTATTTGATTAATAAAATGACTTTGATTACAAACTTTTTTCAAAATAAAAATCCCTCTTTAACGAATATAAAAGAGGGATTTTTATTTTGTATACAATTGATTTTTCACACGTTTTGCTCCACTTCTGTACTTTTCTCCTTTTTATTCCTTTTAAAACTCTTCAATTTCTTAACCGTCCCAACCAATCCTTTCGGAAAAACGAGTAGCACGATAATATACAATAAACCTAGAATAATCGTCCATCTTTCAAAAATCGGATATTCCGTCGCTAGTTCTGATAAATAATATTTTAGTGATTCAATAATCCCAGACCCAGCAATAGCTCCAATTAATGTTCCCACTCCTCCAATCATTGTCATTAAGAGTGCATTTAGTGTCATTTCAATTGAAAATACAGTCGTATTGACAAAGCGTAATGTAATAACAAATAAACCACCGCTAATCGCAGCTACTACTCCTGCAACAATGCTAGCAATAATTTTATAATGAAGCACTTTATATCCAAGTGCTTCAACACGTTGTTCATTTTGTGAAATTGCCTTTAATACTTTCCCAATAGAAGACTTTGTAAAAAGACGTAATAGAATAAAAATGAAGCATAAACATACAAGTGATACATAATAAAAAGTAAAACGATCACGGAATATTTCTGGTACCCCAAATGTAAAACCATCTCCTCCGTGAGTAAGCCCACGCCATTTTTCAGCAAGTACTAAAAACAACTGTGAAATAGCAAGTGTTAACATTGCATAAAAATGACTTTTCAATCGTAAAGAAAGTAAACCAATTATATAACTAACGATTGCTGAAATGATAATTGCAGCTACTATTCCAATTAAAAAGTTCGTTATTGATACGCCTTGTCGATCAAATAAAAGCGCTACCCCATATGCTCCTATCCCAAAGAACATACAATGACCGAACGATACAATTCCTGTATACCCAAGTAATACATCAAAACTCATTGCAAAAATAGCAAAGATGAAGATTTGAGTGAACAAAATTAACAGGCTCCGTGAATCATTTACGAACGGAAATACACTTAAACAAATGAGCATACATACTCCGAAGTATACTTTAATTCGGTCCGATGTGTTGTTCACCATTTCACCCCTTTTCACCAACAAGTCCAGTTGGCTTCACTATTAAGAAAAATAGTAACATTAACATATTAATTGCAAGTGATAAATCTGGTATAAAATACGCTGTAAAAGCACCAGCTAACCCGACAATTAAAGAAGCAATAGCTGAACCTTGAACGCTTCCTAATCCACCGATAATTACTACTATAAAAGCTAAAATTGCATACTGCATGCCCATCTCGGCGAAAATAACGCCCGAATACGGTGCTAATAAGAATCCTCCCAAAGCTGCCATCCCTGCCCCTAATAAAAAGACGAAAGAAAATATCGCTTTTACATTAATACCAAGCGCTTGAACCATTTCTTTATCCATTACACCTGCACGGATCATAAGACCTATCTTCGTCTTTTTGAGTAATAGTAGTAGTGCAATGTAAATAATTATCCCAATCAAAATAACAAATAGACGATATTTAATTAATATAATACCTCCGAATGTAAAACTTCCTTGTAACCATAACGGTAATTTTGCACTAATAGGGTTTGGCCCCCAAAATATTTTAATACACTCACTAAGAACGAGCATTCCTCCAAGCGTAACGAGCAGCTGTCGAACATGATTTCCATATACCGGCCTAATAAGAAACCTTTCTAAAATAAATCCTAGGAACATTCCCATGGCTACTGCTCCAACTAAAGCTAATATATAACTTCCTGTCACATTAAATAACCAAACACCTGTAAATGCTCCCCATGCAAATAAACCACCGTGTGCAAAGTTTAAAACGCTCATTAAACCGAAAATAAGTGAAAGACCTGATGCTAACAAAAAAATGAGCATCCCTGTTGAAATCCCATTTACAAATAAATTGATTAACACATCCATCCTTTTCACCTCGGATTCATGTTAAGAGATTCCTAAATATTTATGACACATTTCCTTATCCTTTTTTAATTCATTCATAAAACCGTTATGAACAATTCGTCCGTTATCCATAATGTAAAAATAATCGCCAATTTGACTAGCCATCATAAAATTTTGCTCAACAAGTAAAACTGTTGTTTTCTCTTTCATCTTCAAAATAGCTACCATTAATTTCTCCACCATTATCGGGGATAGCCCTTTGCTCGGTTCATCAATAAGTAATAATCCATCACTATTAATAAACGCTCTTGAAATAGCCAACATTTGCTTTTGCCCTCCGCTCAAGAGCCCACTTTTCTTATTCCAAAACTGCTTTAAATCCGGAAATAGTTCTAGCATCCACTCTATTTTCCCTTCTACTTCTTCACCTTTCCCCCTAGCAAGAGCGAAAGTTTCTTCTACTGTCAAATCATGAAAAATACCTTGATTTTCTGGTACATATCCTATTCCTTTCCTTGAAATTAAATGTGTAGGTAATCCACTTACTTTTGCACTATCATAATAAATTTCACCATCTGCAATGCGGTGAAACCCCATCACTGAACGTAATGTCGTTGTTTTCCCTGCCCCGTTTCTACCAAACAGTACAGTAATCGTCCCTTTCTCAACAGTAAGAGATACTCCTTGCAAAATATGAAACTGATCTAAATACGTTTCTATATTATTCACTTGTAATAGTGCCACTATATAATCCCCCTAAATAAGCACTTTGTACACGCTCATCTTTCATAATTTCTTCTGGCAATCCTTCAGCCAATAACTCTCCATGAAATAAAACGATAAGATGATCTGACAAACCTAGTATCATATCCATTTTGTGTTCGATAAGTACAATTGTGCTCTCTGGATGTTTCTTAATATTTTCAATCACTTGTAATATAGCAGGGACTTCCTCAACCGAAATACCTGCCGTCGGCTCATCAAGTAATAACACATCCGTTTTTAAAGCTAATAACATCGCAAGTTCTAGCTTCCTTTTCTCTCCATGTGCCAAATCTTTCGCTAATACGTTCTCTTTTTCATGAAGTAATACTGTTTTTAAGAAACGTCTCGCCTCTCCAACTTGTTGCTTTAATTTTGCTGAACTCGGGAAAAAACTATAGTAATCTTGTACGAATGATTGAACACTTAAACGGACATTTTCAAGTACCGTTAATTCTGGGAATATGTTTGTAAGCTGAAAAGAGCGACCGATTCCTAAGCGTGTTCGATCTGAAATCGATAGTTTTGTAATATCTTGCCCTTTAAAATACACTTCACCTGTTGTGGGTGAAATCTGTCCACTTAGTAAATTAAATAACGTTGTCTTCCCCGCACCATTTGGCCCAATAATAGAAATGAGCTTTCCTTTTTGGACAGTTAAATTTACATCTTTAATAACTTGATGTTCACCAAAAGATACACTAAGATTTTTCGTCTCTAGCAAATGTGTCACGAAATCCCTCCCTTTAAAGCCGTGAGTATGAAAGAAATATGTATAAAGAGGGTCCCCCCTCTTTATACAAAAACAACAGAAAATTCAGTCTATTTATTTTGAACTGGTGGTTCTGTTTCTTTCATCGTTAATTCTCGCTCTAACACTGGCACCGGATAATCAACACCGTCTTGCTTTTTCAATGTGATAGAATACAGTGTCTGCATCGCTTGGTGGTCCTTCTCTCTAAACTTCATCTTTCCTTTCGGTGTATCAAATTCCATTCCTTCCATTTTCTTAATCAAGGTATCTACATCTGTATCACCTTTTGTTTTCTTTAAGGCTTCTACAATAGAAATTGCTGCTGACATTCCTCCTGCTGTAAACAAATCTGGCACTGCACCATTAAAACGTTTTTTATGCTCTTCAACTAGCCAATCATTCACTTTATTTTTTGGAAGTGTGTGATAATATACAGAAAAACCTTGCATACCTACTAATGCATCCATTGTTTTTAATGCTGGTATATCTGGCGCACCTGTAGAAATTTTAATACCTTGCGCTTCCACATTCATATCTTTCAACTGTTTCCAAGGTGAATTTGCCCCTGCCCAAACGATAAATAAATAATCTGGTTTTGAACTAATGATATTTTGAATATTCGCTGTAAAATCTGTTGAATTTGTATCCGCGTATTGCTCATTCACAATGTTCGCACCTAATTTTTTCGCACCCGCTTTAAATGCAGCAATCCCTTCACGACCAAAAGCGTTATCTGGGGCAAATGTTGCAATCTTTACATCTTTTTTCGCAATTGCTGCTGCTCCTGCAATCGCATCTTGTGAGGAACTTCTTCCAGTTCTAAAAATATATTTATTCCAGTTCTTCCCGGTAATACTATCCGCAACTGCCGGTTCTACAACCATAATCTTTTCATATTCTTCAGCCAGTGGTAAAACCGCTAACGTATCACTTGAACTAGACGATCCAACTAAAAAATCAACTTTCTCTTCTTCTAATAACTTCGTAGCTTTTTTAACTGCTACATCCGCTTTCGTTTCTGTATCTTCTACAACAAACTTAATCTTTTTCCCATCTACTTTCCCAGTTCCACCAGTTGCATAATCTAACCCTAATTCAAATCCGTTCACTGTTTGTTTTCCATACGATTCTAGCGGTCCTGTTAAAGAAGCAAGGACTCCTACCTTAATCGTTTTTTCATCCTCTGTACTTGTTTTCTTTCCTGAACAAGCTGCCGTTATTAATAACGAACCTAAAACACAACCAGTAAACATTGTTTTTAGCCACTTACGTTTTTTCATCGACATTGTGATCCTCCCCATACTTTACTTTCTGATAGAATCAAACACGCCAAAATCCCCTGTCCGTAATCATGACTAACTAATTCGATAGATAATGGAAAACTCTTGTAGTACCCTCTACATTCGGCACAAATATATAATCACCTTCCTATGTAATGGAAACGGACATACAATCAATATATATTCTGCAATCCAATTGAAAATACTGTTTCATTTCAGTAATGACCATACAAAAAGACTAACTTATTTTTAAGTTAGTCTTTTCCCCTTAATTAGAGTTAAGTTCTACTTTCTCTAACCCTTCAGCCAATTGTTTCTTATCTAGTCCTTCTCCTATTACTACTAAGTTTGTCGGGAAACCGAAGTCTTGTTCTAATAAAGTTGGTACTCCGAACGAATATTGGAATAGGTGAGGGTATTTATCTCCATGGAATTTCACAAAACCTTTCACTCGATAAATACTATCTGGTAAATTCGAAAGCCATTCATATAATTTGTCTTGATCAATCGGTTTCGTAAATTGATATGTCATTGTTTGTATATGTAAATGCTGTTTGACATGTAGTGTCTCGTGTTCCTCATCATTTGGAAATTCTGCTTCTTCTATATCTTTTAAAGATATATTACAATACTTTGTCTCATACATTTTCGCATGATCATTTATTGCCTTTACTTCTTCAAATACTGTATTCTTATCTTCATCTGTTAGTAAATCTGCTTTATTAACAAGAATGTGACTACCAAATTTCAGTTGCTCATGCAATAGCTGTTGTACATTTGCACTTAATATACTTCGATTTAACCACCTTACTGCATCTAAAACGACTACAATTGATTTCACTTCCAGAAAAGGAGCTAAAATTGGCGAGACACACGCGTCTAACACTTCAATTGGATGCGCAACACCTGTCGTTTCTATATAAATTACATCTGGTCTTTCTTGTTGGTATAACGAATGTAATTGTATTTCAAGCTCTTCTTTTAACGTACAACAAATACATCCTTTAAGAAGTTCTCTTAAAACATTCTCTTTTCCAATAATATCTGTATCTACTGAGTATTCACCAATTTCATTCATTAATACTGCAACTTTTCTATTCTTCTTTTTCTCTGCTAACAATAAATTTTGTAATAATGTTGATTTTCCACTACCTAAAAAACCACCTAATATATGAATCTCCACTTTATTCATTCAACCGACCATCCATTTCTTTACTTCAAATGTATTCAAAGCGTAATAATTACGATTTATATTTATCATTTTATTAAAAGAATGACCATTTGTAAATATAAGAGATTCACTGTTCATTTACTTCATATGCAACTCTAACTCCAGACTCAATTGCCCCTTGCATCCATCCATGTGTTAATGTCGTATGCTCTCCTGCAAAATGTACTTTTCCAGATGGTGGTGTAATATACGGAAATAACTCGAGCTCTTGGCCTGGTTCGAAAGCTGTAAATGCACCGCAAGAATACGGATTTTCACTCCAGCTAAAAGATGTTCCAGTGACAAACTCACTATAGACGATGTCACCGTATATTTCCGCTAAATTTTTTAATGCGTACCGAATACGATCTCTTTGCGGGAGACTATCCCATGTTAACGCCTCATCTGCCCACGTATAACTTGCTATAACGATAGCTGGTCCTGGAGTATGAATGCCATAACTCGGATAGTATGTAAACCGTATCGGTAAATCAGTAATAGATTTACCGCCACACTGTCCCGCTTTCTCCCAAAATCTACTTTTAAACTCTATTGCAATTTTAGTTGCAGCAATATAATTTAATTCACGAATTGCTCTTTTTTTAAAATAAGAGAATAAATAGTATGGCTGAACTTCTACAAATCTTAACGCTGAAAATGGAATTGTAATAATAGCAAAATCACTTGTTATTGTAAATTGCTCTAACGTTTGTTCATGATTTCCTTGTAACATTACTTTATTATCTTCTTGTATAATTTTATCAACCTTATACGGCATTAAAATATGTCCCCTTAATTGTGGTAAGAATGCATTCGATAACTTATCCATTCCACCAGTTATTTCATAATATTTCGTTGTTGAAGTAAAGAAAATCATTTCACGTAATACTTCAATTAAGGACATTCCCATATAAGCTTCCATATCAAGAAGTACCCCAATCATATCTATCGCACCATCTGAATAATACTCCATTAAAAATGAACCAAGCGAATACGTTTTATACTTTTTTTCAACGATAAGCCAGTTTTTATCAGGATCCTTCTTAATGTAATTTAGTATTGGTTCTAATACTTCAATCATTAGCTCTTCTGCCGTTTTTCCTCTTTCTTTATCCAAAACTGGATATTCAAGTACACTTGGATCATTTTCAAACACATTCAATCTCGTTTGAATGTTATTCGTATAAATGATATCTGCAAAAGTTTTATTTATAAAAAGGTTTAAAGGTAGTTTAAATTTATGAATATACGCTAAGGTTAACTTATGGGTGTCAGGGATTCTCATCGGTCCCGCATTAAAATATAAACCCACACTAAATGGTTCCCGAATCGTATACACTCTGCCACCTATTCTGTTATTTGCTTCTATAATCGTTACTTCGTGCCCAGCCTCTTTTAATAAAGAACCTGCAACTAATCCAGAAATCCCTGCACCTGCAATCGTAATCCGTTTTGGGTTATTCTTTTTAACAAGCCCTGCATGAATAATATGAAGCATTTCTTCCATTGCTAATGGATTCCCCATGCCATTTCCCCTTTTACAAAGGATTTTACTGAATTATATTCGGTTCACTGAATTCCTATGTTTTGTTCGCGGATTTGCACGGATACATTTTCAAATACTTGAATATCTTTTATAAAATGTAATAAACTAGATATGACTCTATAGAAGTAAGACGTATTATCTTACATAATAAAATCAATGAAATTGCGAGGAATTTTGAAATGAAAAAAGGTATTAACCGTGTTGTATTAGTAGGAACAGGAGCAGTTGGATGTAGTTATGCTTACTGCATGATTAACCAGGCTGTAGCTGAAGAATTTGTTTTAGTCGATGTAAATGAGGCAAAAGCTGAAGGGGAAGCAATGGACTTAAGTCATGCTGTTCCATTCGCACCAGCTCCAACTAGAGTATGGAAAGGCAGCTACGAAGATTGTAAAGATGCTGACCTTGTAGTTATTACAGCTGGATTACCACAAAAACCAGGCGAAACACGTTTAGATTTAGTTGAGAAAAACGCTAAAATCTTCAAACAAATCGTTCGCAGTATTATGGATAGCGGATTTGATGGCATCTTCTTAATCGCAACAAACCCTGTAGATATTTTAACTTACGTAACTTGGAAAGAATCTGGTTTACCGAAAGAACGTGTAATCGGTTCTGGTACAACGCTTGATTCTGCTCGTTTCCGCTATATGTTAGGTGAGTACTTCGATATTGGTCCACACAACATTCACGCTTATATTATCGGAGAACACGGCGATACTGAACTTCCAGTTTGGAGCCATGTTTCCGTTGGTATCCAAAAACTACAAACACTGCTTGAAAAAGACAACACGTATAATCAAGAAGATTTAGACAAAATTTTCATAAACGTCCGTGATGCAGCTTACCATATTATTGAGCGTAAAGGCGCAACTTATTATGGTATCGGTATGTCACTTCTACGTGTTACAAAAGCAATTTTAAACGACGAAAATAGTGTATTAACTGTATCAGCTTACTTAGAAGGTCAATACGGTCAAAAAGATGTTTATATCGGGGTACCTGCTGTTTTAAATCGCGGCGGTGTTCGTGAAATTTTAGAGGTTGAATTAAGTGAAGATGAAGAATTAAAATTCGACCACTCTGTTCAAGTATTGAAAGAAACAATGGCTCCGGTTCTTTAATTAAGATAAAAAGCAATCCAATTTATTTTGGATTGCTTTTTATTTTCATTATCTCCTATGACTTTTTAGTGATTTTCTATCATTTCTTATTTTTTAGTCGCATCCTCATTATTTATATCAAGTACATCTAATAAAAAGATAAAGATTGGTATCCCGATAATAAGCCCCCATATTCCAAGGAAATGCTCTGAGAAGATAAGAATCATAAATGTGTAGAATATTGGTAAATTTGTTTTTGCAGACATAAACTTCGGATTTAAAAAATAACTTTCAAGAGCATGGATTACTGTTATGAATACGAGTATGTATACTACGTACATAACTCCGCCTACGTTGTAAGCAATGATACAAAGTGGAAACAAAGAAATAATCACACCTGCAACAGGAATCAACCCTAGTAAGAAAATCATAACAGCTAATACAAGTAGCTGTGGAAATCCTAAAACGATTAATGCAATGACAGTAAGAATACAATTTACAACGGCAATTAAAAACTGAGCCTCAATTACTTTGCCGAACGATCTTGCAAATCTTTCACCAAAATATGCAATTTCTCCATAAAAGATTTTTAACTTACTATCTTTAAACTTTGATGTAAATGTAATAATACGCTCTTTTTCTAATAAGAAAAATAAGCTTAAAATTAGAGATAATAATATTTGTAAACTTACCTTTCCTATATTTGCTATTGATTGATATATGACGTCTACACCTTGTTCTATATATTTTGATACTTCCATCCCATTAATTGTCGAAAGTGCATATTTAACGATTTCATTATCAGGTGGATTTTGAAAAAACAGTTTAAATTGATAAATTAATTGTGAAATTTGTATCGTCAGCACAGGTAAATATTTATATAATGTTGTGCCTATAAAGGAAACTAGTATTATATATAAACATGCAATAACAATTTTCCGGTTTACTTTCAATTTTCTTGAAATAAAACGTTGAAATCGATCCATTAAAAACGTCAGTATAAACGTAATTAATATTAAATTAATCATACTTTTTAATGCGTATAATACAAGCGCTACTATTATTAAAACGAGAAACCGTTGAAACCCTCTACTTCGAAAAAAACTCTTTACTTCATTCATTAAGAATTAACCCCCCCTTCAATGGATGGAAATTGAATATATTACATTTTATGAACTCCTATAGACAATCTTTCTTACTAATTGAGAAGAATCCTTTTTTTCTTTTCATATTGTTAGATTCGTTTAACTGGAATCCACCAACATAATTTCGGTGGCAGTTATTTTTCATATAATCTTTTATAAACTAGGTGATTTTCTATTTTTAGACTGCTGTTCATACGCATATCCAATATTGAAAAGCTCTTTTTCACCAAACTGTTTCCCTACAAACACTACACCGATTGGTTCTCCATTTTTATCATATCCAGCAGGAACCGCTAATTCCGGATAACCAGCTACAGCTGATAGAAGGACTTCATCGTTATTAATCATAACTAGAGCATCCAAACCTTTTTCTACTAAATACCTATCTAGCTCTTTTCTTGCATTTTCTTGACTCGTTTGCACTACGTTTTCAAACTCTTCTTTCGTTATAGCAGATTTTTCAGACCCTTCAATTAATGTTTGTCCGTATTTTATTCGTCTTTTACTATCCTTTTTATTAAACGCTATAATCTCTTCTAACGATTTTACCGGTACATTCTTTTGCTGTGAAAGATAGTCGTTTACATTATGCTTGAACTCATATTCTAATGTTTGCAAATTATCTACACCCTCAGCACTTAACTGGATATTATCAGTTAATATCGCACCTGCATCTTGAAGGTCTTTTCTAATTTTTTCTACTACTACTTTTCTATTTTCATCTTGTTGGTCTACAGAAAAAAGAAGCCCTATCTTTTTCCCTTTTAATCCATCTATTGATAAATCCTTTGTATAATCAATTCTTTCTTTATCTTTCATTTTTTCTGTCATAACATCTTTTTCGTCATAACCTATCATTGCATTAAATAACGTTGCTACATCTTTTACTGTTCTTGCCATAGGTCCTGCTGTATCAAGAGTTTCAGCTAATGGAATAATTCCTGTTCTACTTACCATACCTAAAGATGGACGTAACCCAACTACTGATTGCTGCGCCGCTGGTGCAACAATCGATCCCGTCGTTTCTGTTCCAATTGCAAGCGGCGCAAAATCTGCTGCAACTACTGTAGCAGATCCTGAACTTGATCCTGAAGTATCGAATGTAATCGGACCGTACGGGTTTAAATTTTGTCCTTTCTTCCCGCTATACCCGCTTGGCATTGTAAAAGATAAATAGTTCGCCCACTCAGACATATTCGCTTTTCCTAAAACAAATGCTCCTTCTTCTTTCAACTGCTTCACAATTGTTGCGTCTTGATCTGCAATCCAATCTTTTAATACATAAGTTCCTGCACTAGTCGGCATCACTTTTTCCGTCTGTACATTATCTTTTACAACGACAGGAATACCATATAAATTCGAATTTTTGTTTCTACCCCGCTCTTGATCTAACTCTCTTGCTTCTTCCATCGCATTAGGATTTATCTCTGTAACAGAATTTAATGTTATTCCATTTTGATCATGTTCTTGTATTCTAAAGAGATAAATACTCGTTAATTCTTCATATGACAACTTTCCATCATCAATCATTTTTTGAAGCTCATCTACAGTCGCATTTACGACTTCTCTTTCTTTTATCTTTACATTTTTTATATTGATTCCTTTAAGCTGATTATGTATCGGTTGTAGCACTCTTTCTTTATCATATACAATACGCTCAGGTTCCTTTGGAAAATAATTTTTATACACGTAATATCCGCCGGCACACGCTAATAAGACAATGCCTCCAGTGATAGACAGCGTTACCTTTACCCATTTCTTCATGTTGCTTCCTCCACTCTATAAGATGCTTAGCTATACAAAAAAGAGAGTTACCTTTTACTTAACTCTCTCCAATCAAAATGCTAAATGAAAAAATGAAAGATTTCAATCTAATTACTTCTTTTTTTGCATTTGCTTTGCTAACATTTCTTTCACTTGATTATACGTTAATCCTGAATTTTTATTTAAACGCTTTACTTCCTCAACATCAGTACCTACCACTGTATATTTTTTCTCATCATTCATTTTTCTAATTCCCTTCTCACCGTATTATTTCTTATATTTCTTCCCTAAATGCGCATAAATTAACACCACTACAAAAAAGGAAGCTGTTTTTAAGCACAGCTTCCTTCTCGTTACATATTGTATTTCTTAATAAAATTTCACTACATCTTCAGTAGGCAAGAACGTTCTTTCTGCTGGTTGTTCGTTTGGTTCACCAAATGGCATTTGACCTACTAAGCTCCACTCTGCCGGAATGTTCCAAGTTTCTTTCACTTCAGCATCTACGATTGGGTTGTAATGTTGTAATGACGCCCCAATTCCTTCAGCAGATAATAGCATCCACACAGTATGTTGTAACATCGCATTTCCTTGATGAGACCAGAATGGAAACTGATCTTTGTATAATGGGGCATTTTCTTGCATTTTTTCTACAGTTGCTTGATCTTCAAAGAATAGAACTGTTCCTACACCTGCATGGAAGCCTTTTAGTCTTTCTACAGTCGCTTCAAAGTTTTCTGCTGGTACGCGTGCTCTTAGTGTTTCTTTAACGATATCCCAAAACTTTTCATGCTCTCCATCCATTAATACAACCATACGACCACTTTGCATATTGAAAGATGTTGGTGCGTGTAAAGCTGTTTTTAACACTTCTTCAATTCTTTCTTTCGTAATTGCATCGTTTTTTGTTACTTTACGAATTGAACGGCGGTTCACGATTGCTTCTTTTAAGTTTGTTGTAGTTGCTGACATTTTAATTCCTCCAAATGTTTGTTTTATAATTTATTTTGTTATTTCATAACAAGCGAATTAGCAATATCCATCGGTATTACATTGCATACCTTCAAATGAATTTGTTTTATCCTTTTCAATTTCTTTATCAATGACCCTTTCTAGTGTTTCTTTACTAGCAAGCCCTTGAATGACTTCATCTCCAATCATGACAGTTGGAACAGCCATAATATTCGCTTCATCATATGCGTGTTGAATTGCTTCTTGATGCTTTTCTTTATATTTACGAGTTACTAAAGCATCTTTAAATTCCGCCTCAGGAAGTCCTACTTCTACCGCTAATTTTGTTAACACATCAATATCTTCAATGTTTTGCTCTTCTTGGAAAAATGCTGTGAATACGCGGTGATGATACTCATTACCTAGTCCACGTTCTTTCGCAAATTGACATCCTTCGAAAGCTAAATGTGTATATGGATGTGGTGAAACACGTGGCAAGCGCATATCAATTCCTAACTTCTTCGCTGTCGGAAGAATGAAAGCATCCCATGAACCTAATTTTTCTGGTTCATTCCATGGATCTATTTTTGAATATGGACTTGGACGTAATTCAAATGGCATCCATTCAATCTCTACATCTTTCTCTTTCGCTACCTCATCTAATGGACCTTTTGCTAAAAAACAAAACGGACATATAAAATCTGAGTATACTTTCATTTTTACAGTCATAACTTTTACACCTTACCTTATCGTTGTAATCAAATCAGTTACATTAATGATAAAAAAATATAAATATTATTTAAGCATTCATTTTTTCTTGCAAAGTTTCAAACAACTGCCCCATCGTAATATTTCTCAAAACTTCTTCCATCGCGGATTGTGCTTGAATTAAAATAATTTCTAACACCGCTTGAATATTCGCCCCAATTGGACAATCTGGATTCGGTTGCTCGTGAATATGAAATAGCTTGTCTTCTTCGACTACGTTCACTGCATGATACACATCTAACAATGTGATTTCATGTAAATCCTTTAGTAATCCCGCGCCACCCGGTCCACGATTTACGTAAACAAAGCCAGCTTGTTTCAAGTACGACATGATTTTACGAATGACTACTGGATTTGTATTAACACTCTCAGCCATATAGTCTGAAGTACAAAGTGAAGATGGATTGTTTTTCAAAATAGATAAAATATGAACAGCTATGGAAAAGCGGCTACTAATTTTCATCGTAATCACCACCTCGATGTAATCATTATAGTTACAACTAAAAAATAAGTCAATCCTTTTCATAGATTTTTTATAAGTAAATTAAAAAGTGCCCCATTATGATATATGAGACACCCCTTTTTATTCTGCAAATAGCGCTTGAAATTCTTCAATAAATAGCTGTACAGCGATTGAAGAATCCTTTAATGAAGGAACAGCTAAAGCAATTTCTCTCCATACTTGCGGTTCCAATTCTCTCGTTTGCACATTCTGTGGTAAATTCGTTAAAGATAATTCAGCTAATATTGCAATGCCTAATCCTTCTTGAATCATATTTAAAGCTGTAGTAACGGTAGAAATTACATACTCAGCCCGAAGTGGTACGTTGGCTTGTTTAAACATATCAATGATGGGTGGTTCGTATCCGCCCTTACATAATATGATCGGTTCATTCTCCAAATCACGAATTGTAATAGAGTCCTTCTTACAAAGAGGATGATCCTCTCTTAAGATAGCAACCATTTTTCCCTTCGTTAACGGGACAATCTCCATCTCTTTATTAGGCAAAATAACAATTCCTATATCAACAACCCTCGATATTAACCAATCTTCAACTTCTTTAATTGTTCCTTCACAAAGAACGACCTCTAAGCTCGGATACTTCTCCTTAAAATGGTTTATCATTTTCGGTAAGAAATGTGCAGAAGCACTCGGAAAACTCCCAATTCGAATCGTCCCCACTTCGTGTCCTTTCTCCATCGCAACTTCTTGTTCAATCTTCTCTACACCGTTCAAAATCTCTCTAATATGTACAAGAATTCTGTTTCCTACATCCGTAACGAGTAATCCTTGTCGTTTATCACGTATAAGAATCGTAACTCCTAACTCTGACTCAATACTTGAAATGGCATGACTTACAGCTGGCTGCGTCATATTTAACACCCTGGCAGCCTTCGTAAAACTACCTAACTCAATAGTTTTTATTAATACTTGCAGTTGTGTAATAGTCATAACTAATCACTTATACTCCTTATAAAAAAGATTCATTTTATTTATTACATTCGATATCATATCATAGTGAAATGAATAATAACAAGGAGGTCTTACCGTGACACAGCTTTCTCGAACTAAGACGGCCATAATCCTTACCTTTCTCGTTTTCATGTGGGGAATCAATTGGCCTTTATCTAAGTTTGCCCTGCATTATACACCACCCGTTTTATTTGCAGGCGTTCGAACTTTAATTGGAGGATTCATTTTACTCCTTTTCGCTCTACCCAAATATAAAGAATTACATTTAAAAGAAACGTGGCATTTATACGTTATTTCTTCTTTACTTAACATCATTATATTTTACGGGTTACAAACTGTTGGTCTTCAATATATGCCTGCTGGGTTATTTTCCGCCATTGTATTTCTACAACCAGTTTTACTCGGTATTTTCTCGTGGATATGGCTTGAAGAATCAATGTACGGCTTGAAAATTTTCGGGCTTGTTCTCGGATTTATTGGTGTAGGTGTTATTAGCTCAAGCAGTTTAACAGGACATATTTCTGTTATTGGAATCCTTCTCGCGTTAGGATGCGCTATTGGCTGGGCACTTGGCACAGTATTCATTAAGAAGACTGGTCACCGTGTGAATGCCATTTGGATGGTAACAATTCAGCTTCTTATCGGTGGTCTTTGTTTAATCGGATTTGGCTCAGAATTTGAAAGTTGGTCTAGTATTGCTTGGAGTATGCCATTTGTTAGTGTACTACTCTTTATTTCATTCTTTGTTATTGCAATGGGGTGGCTTGCATACTTCACACTCGTTGGAGCTGGTGAAGCGAGTAAAGTAGGGGCTTATACATTCCTTATTCCCCTTATCGCTATTATTGTAAGTTCAATCTTCTTACATGAAGCCATTACAATGAGCTTATTTATTGGCCTATTATTTATTGTTGTGAGCATTTGTTTTGTAAATATAAAGCCGAAAACACTTGCTGTAAGGCAGCAGGTTGAAGTGAAATAAATATGAGAAAGAGCCTACTATTTGTAGGCTCTTTTTTATATCTTATTTTTTACGACGCACTACAAAAACACACGCACCTACCGAAGATACAATTGCCAAAATAGATAAAACAATTGCTATCAACTGCATATTACTAGTACCTTCATTCTTTTCTACATTAGATACTTCACCATGTTCTCCTGTTAATGACGTACCTTTTGCAATTGTAGTAAGTGAATGCGGTTTTTCAGCTTTCTCATCGCCTGTCCATTCAACAATTTCTCCATCTTTATATTGTTGATATGCATCCCAAGCTATTTTTTGTTCTTTATCCGGATTTTTAGCGACGAAAGTAAATCGCTGGAACTGACCGGGTAAAATCCCTTCTCCTATTGCTTCCCATACTACAGTTTTCACTTTTCCGGCATTATCTTTCTGCTCTTCCATTTTCCACCCTGGCACTGGTTCATACTGTTGGAATTCCACACCAGACGGTATTTTCAGTGTAACTTTTGTTGTTGCTATATTCTTTTCAACTGGTACTTTTATCGTGTAAGTCTCCCAAGAACCGATGTCAGAAGTTGCTGGCTTCACAGTAACGTGCGCACTAACAGGTAACGAAAACATTCCCATTGTAATTGCTGTTGCGATCATTGTTGTTCCTAATTTTTTTATACGTTCCAATTTCAATTAGCTCCTTTTTATCTATACCTACTCTTTATCCCGCTATTCGCCGGGTAGCCCAATTGATGAGGGCTGCTTAAAGTTTCACTTTATCTGCCACCTACAATAAATTTATAATCCGTATCGAAGCTATCAAGCGATTTCGTTAATCCATGTACTTGTATATTCCAGTTTCCTGTCATGTTAATATACATACCTTCTGCTTCATATTCTCCCGGTGAAACTGCCGAAACTTTAAATGATCCTTTTCCCATATTCATATCTAACGATTGAGTCGTTAATATAATTTGTTCCATATCAGTAACGGGTTGTCCGTTCTCATCCTTTAAAGTAATATGGAATATATTTTGTCCTACTCTATTAGGACTTACATTTAGCGTCATTTCATATCCATTATCTAATTGTTTACTCTCTGTAAAAGGTCCAGTAGGAGGCATCGGTGGTGTTTGTACGTTTGTCATAAAAGCTACGATGACGAAAATGATAATTCCAATGATAAACTCTACTTTCACCGTAGCACCTAATCCTTGCTCCGCTCTCATTTTCCCTTTCACATAATGAATAATTCCCAATATCCCCATGAAAACGAATAAAAGTATCTTTGCTAGTAAAGCTAATCCATACTTCGTATCAAATAACGAGTGGATTGTTGGAATAAAAAATGTACTGTTAAAAAGACCTGTTATTAAAATCACAATGACAGCGCATGTTGCCCACGGTGAAAAACGCTTAATCATATCCCAATACATTTTCCATTTGTTATCCTCTTTACGTAACAGAAGAATAATAGACGATAAACCACCAATCCATAATGAAGCTGCGAATAAATGTAAAAAATCCATAACAACAGCAATATCTTTAAACTTTAAACCATATGCGTGACTATTAAATGCTTTCATAACAAGTATTCCAATAAACAGCACTATTGGAATACTCCATACTTTAAAAGACGATAGCTTCTCACGCCTCATCGCAAAATACGTAACGATTATAAGCGAACTAATGAGAACCATTTGAGTAATCCAAACATAACTAAAAACAGAAAGCTGTAACGTTTCTTTTAATAGTAAAGGATTGAATGCTTCTAGCCATGAAACATCAGCATTTATTTTCGCTTGCAGTGGTAGATTGAATAACAAGCTAGTAAATATCCCTAATAAGGAAATCCATATTATGTTCTTACTCCTTGATCGAACCGAGGTTGCATTCCCTTTATACATAATAAGATTAAAGAATAGCACTCCTATAAATAGTGAGAAACTTGTATATAAAATTCCACGTTCCATGATCATATCAATTTGCGGAACATACCCCATCTCTTCCACTTGTACATCGTCTGTTTCCGCTTCCGCTAATCCAATACGGAATGGAATAACCCCTTGAATTGGATGTCCATCAGCTGAAATAGCTTTCCACTGAATAGAGTAGAGACCATTTTTGAGGTTTTCTTTTAATCCGGCTTCTAATAGTTTTTTATTTTTTTTATCAATATGAGCATCTTTTAAATCGACCCTTTTACCTGATGTATCTCTCACGTACAATGTATTAAAACGTGAAACTTGTATGTCCTCATCGAATTCGATTTTTACAACAGATGGTGCTTTCTTCAATGTTTCATTTTCAGTAGGGTTTGATTTCACAACGTACGCATGAGCAGATGCACTTTGCGGGATCAATATGATAAGCACACACACAAGTAATAACAATGTCCCTAACCTTTTCATTACTTTCACACTCATTTCACTTCTTTCTTCCTCATTGCTCTATTTTCATTACTTTAACTTCCAAAGTTTGATTCTGGGCAAAATATTAACCTGATTAAATATAAACTTCTAGAAAGTATAACTCTTTATTTCTCTTCCACCTCTAAACTTCCAATATAATAGTAACTATTATGATAGATACAACTTACATTTTTAAAGCCGATTGTTATTATATCATAAAATATATTTATGTAAGTTATCAAAGAAGAAAAGTTATCGTGAATCATTTGTGAAGAAAATGTGAAATACATAAATAAAAAGGTATTACGTTATTACGTAACACCTTTAAAAAAATATCCCTCTTCTATTTCTCTTCCGGATAATCACAATACTCGATAATCGTTCCTTCAGTATCCGCTGGGTTAAGATAAATTAACCTTCTACCGTGCTTATTAATGCGTAGTGTATGCTCTAATGTCCGAATACCTTGTTCTTTTAACTCTTCTAGAGCCACATCTAAATCATCGACACGATACGCAACGTGATGAACACCTTTACCTTTTTGTTTAATAAAACGGGCAATTGGAGATGTCGTATTATTCGTCGGTGCAAGTAATTCAATTCTATCTCCATCCACTTCAAGAATGGCTACTTCGCTTTCCACACCAGGAGCTTCACTTACGTAACGATCTATTAAAGTTCCTAGTAACACATTTTCATAAAAACGTATCGTACTATCTATATCACGAACTGCGATTCCGATATGATCAATTGTTTTTTTCATTTTATTTCCCCTACTACTTTATTTTTTCTCATTATTAATAGTAACAAAAAAAGCTATAGAAACAAGTTCTATAACTTTTTTTATTTAACCTATTTTCTTATCCGCTCTAGTTGCTGGTTGAACTTGGTTTTTCACTTTTAAAATGCTAAGTCCATATCCGATAAATCCACCGATAATCGCTGGGAAGATCCAGCCTAATCCTACTTCCTGCATCGGAAGGAATTTAGTGAACACTTGGCTTACTACTTCAATGTTAACTCCAGCTGCACTTAATCCATCGAATAAGCTGATGATAAATGTTACGATTAAGCTCACTTGATAAACTTCAGCTCTTCCTTTGAATAATGAATGGAAGAATGTTAAGAAAATCAATACGATTGCTAGTGGATAAATTGCTGTTAATACTGGAACAGAAACTGCGATTAACTGTGTTAATCCTACATTTGCAACAATTGCACTAAATACACATAGCGTGATTGCAATTGCTTTGTAAGGAACATTTGGGAATAACTTATGGAAGAATGAAGAACATGCTGATACAAGTCCCACACTAGTTGTTAAACAAGCTACTGTAATCATTAATCCTAATAATACTCCGCCATATGATCCGAAATAGTAGTTAGAAACTTTCGCTAATACTTCTCCGCCGTTCTCTAAATGTCCAAGCTTTGCAACACTTGAAGCACCCATATAAGAAAGTGCTGTATAGATAATTGCTAAAATAGATGCTGCAATAATTGTCGCTTTTGCACAAACGACCATAATTTGTGTTTTCGTTTTCGCACCTTTTTCTTTAATAGCATTGATAATGATAATCCCGAATACGAATGATGCAAGCGTATCCATCGTTAAGTATCCTTCTTGGAATCCTTTAAAGAATGCATGTGATGTATAAGCTTCCACTGGTGCTTGCATATCTCCAATCGGATGTATAAAAGCAACGATTACTAAAATACCGATGAAAGTCAACTTAATTGGTGTTAAGATTTTTCCAACA
Source organism: Bacillus cereus group sp. MYBK14-1 (assembly GCF_051916885.1). Classification (NCBI taxonomy): domain Bacteria; kingdom Bacillati; phylum Bacillota; class Bacilli; order Caryophanales; family Bacillaceae; genus Bacillus; species Bacillus cereus group sp. MYBK14-1. The sequence continues at coordinate 274,335 of NZ_JBQAHM010000002.1, forward strand.
ATATCGACAATTTTCGCGGGATTTAGCGAAAAAAAACAAGTGATACTAAAGAATATAATTGTGAAAAGAATTAAAGGTGTAGAACCTACTCCTTCTGGCATAAACGGTTTAAGACCAATTTCATAAGAAACATTTCCTGTTCTCGGTATTGCAAATAACGGACCAATCGCTAAGTATAAAACTGTTGTAAACACAATCCCAAACACTGGGTGAGCACGACTAGCTAACGACTGCAAATCATCTTTACCTGAAAAACCAAATGCTAGCACACCTAGTAATGGTAATCCAACACCAGTTACTAAAAATCCAGCGTTAGCAATCCATACATTCTCTCCTGCTGATTGACCAAGCATCGCTGGGAAAATTAAATTTCCCGCTCCAAAAAATAGTGCAAATAACATTAATCCAATAACTACTATGAACGAAAACGGTACTTTATTCGCCATAATATAACCCCCATTCAAGTTTCCTTATCTCATTTTCCAATTTTAACTAATTGAATTTTCTGAATATTTAATTTAAGTATCAACTATTCTTGAACTCATTATAGTTTGCTATATAATATTTTGCAATACTATTTTCGAACTTTTCTTTTATTTTATAAATATACATTTTTTAACATGAAAAATAGACTAAAAAACCAACATGGTCATCCATGTTGGTTTTTCCATTTACTATCATGAATTAAAATTTTGCTGCTACTTTTTTAACGTTTTCTAGACCTTCTTCAACAATTTGTTGTGAACGATCTGGATATTGATTGTGTCCTTCAATTACAACTGTCTCTGGATTTGTAATTCCCCAGAATCCAAGTACCGTTGTTACGTAATTAACTGCCATTTCCATAGGAGCCATTTGCTCTGAAGAGTAATCTGAACCACGAGCACCTAACACAACTACTTTTTTACCACCAACTAAACCTTCTGGGCCATTTGCTGTATATTTAAACGTTTTTCCAGCTTGAGATAAGTATGAAATATATGTGATTAATGGCGCTGGTACTGTAAAGTTCCATAATGGGAATGCAAATACAACCTTATCAGCTTCTAAAAACTGATTTAAATATTGATCTACTGTAGCAACTGCCTTCTCTTCTTCAGCAGTTAACTCCATGCCTTGGCTACGTTTATATCCACCTGAAATCGCGATATTTCCGTAATAAGGAAGATCTAATGCAAATAAATCTAATTCCGTAATTTCTGTATTTGGATTTGCTTCTTTATAAGTACTTACAAATGTTTCATACATTTTTGAACTAACTGCTTGCTCCGCTGGACGATCGTTTGCTTTTACAAATAATACTTTTGACATTTTTTTATTCCCCTCTACATTCGTATTTTCTTCTTTTTTACCAAATAATGAGCTAAATAGTCCCATTTTCTTCACCTAATCTTTCTTTTCATATTCATTATTCATCATCATAAAAATTCTTATTCTAAGAAAAAGTTCCAATAGATACCTTAAGTTACGCTATCACAACTTTTTGTTATTTAATTACCTTATGTAAGTGATTGTAATATAGTCACTTACTTTAGTCAAGTAACTTTTAATAAAAAATAAAATCTCAAATTAAAAATATTAACTAAAATACAATTGAACACCAAATACATCTTTATTACTTGTATAATAAACTTTGAGAGGAAAATTCATATATAGAAAGGATTTATTCATGAGCACTATAGAAAAGATTCAAACTTTTATTATTCTTTTTGCTGTTACATGCGGCATCGTACTCGGACAATTTAATATGATACATACGTATTCAGACAAATTTATTGTCCCCTTCTTATTTTTCATGCTATATGGATTATTCCTCAGCATTCCATTAAAAGAAATAAAAAACGGATTTCGCAATTTAAAATTTGCTGGAACAAGTCTTACTATTAACTTCTTATGGACACCTTTACTCGCTTGGGGGTTAGGAGCACTATTTCTTTCCGATCATCCAGCACTTTGGGTTGGATTTATAATGTTAATGGTTACTCCATGTACAGATTGGTACTTAATCTTTACTGAAATAGCGAAAGGTAATGTAGCACTTTCTACTGCAATTTTACCTGTAAATTTAATTTTGCAAGTACTGCTCCTTCCCATTTATTTATTTTTATTTGCTGGTGTCATGAAAACTGTAGCGATTTCTGTTTTAGTAGAAAGTATTGTTATCGTAATCGTCTTACCATTTATACTTGCACACGCTACAAAGTTCATTATGAATAAAATGAAAAAAGCTGAAACTCTCGAGAATAAACTCATTCCGTTTTTCAGCTCTGCTCAAATTGTATTTTTAAGTTTAGCAATAGTAGCGATGTTTGCATCACAAGGTAAATATTTACTGCAAAATATGAATGTCGTTTTATTATTACTCGTTCCTGTTCTATTGTTCTTCATCATTAATTTCTTACTAGGACAATTTATCGGGCGCATCATGCATTTATCTTACAAAGATACAGTAAGTCTAAGCTTAACAACGTTAGCAAGAAACTCACCTGTTGCACTCGCTATCGCTGTAACAGCTTTTCCAGACAAGCCTCTTATCGCACTTGCACTCGTTATTGGACCGTTGATTGAGTTACCGGTACTAGCTTTTGTTTCACAAGTTTTGTTGCTTATTAAGAAAAAACGGCAATACGCATAATAAAAACCGTCCCATTTTGGGACGGTTTTTATTATGGAAAGATTACATACAACACTTGCTTCTTATTTATCAATACAAATGAAATTACCGAAACTACAAACGTAATAATACCAATTGTAATAAAGTGAAACTTTAATCATTGGGGGTTTTGTTCATCCCCCAATGATTATTAGCCCTCACCACTCCCGCATTAACAGATCCTTTCTAATTAAAAATGATAGGAAACGTAAATATAACGAAAGCTGCCCAAAGTCCGTATATTGGCAAATACTTCGTAACGGCATCTTGGATAGCTTTTAGTCCTGATTTATTTTGCAAGAAACGCATATAGGCAAACATAATCCAAATGAGATTTGCCCAAATCAGTATGTTTACTCCTAAAACAGCAAGTCTATTAGGTGTAATCCCGTAAGAAGAAAGTCTGAATACTATGGCTGACAATGCGACAGTGTCAATAATAAGCGCCAGAACAATTAAGGAAAAATTTATATAATCTGAAATGTTCTTTTTCTCGTCCGAGTCACTCTCAACGATAGAAAATATAGTAACAGCCAATACGACAAGCAGTATTCCGTTGAAGGCCATTAGGAAATTGCGATCCAAGAATGGATTTTTCCCGACCCAAATTACCGTTATAAGATAGATAAGCAAGGTAATCAGGACGAGAGGACTAAAAATTTTAGATATGTATGGTGTAATATTTTTAGCAAGCTTAAGATTCATTGATACTAAGTATGCAGTCACAATAGCGAGAGCCGCTGCTCCAAATAAAACAACATTACTAAAATAGAATTCTCCTATATCTAAGTCAACAAAGCTAAATAAACGCATGGTGAATACCGCAAGTATCATTCCGCTCACTGCCATGCTCCCGTAGAGAAGACAATATTCTAAATTAAATTTAATATAGGCTAATCTTGTACTGCCTTTTGAATATTCATTTCCTGTAAATGCAAGCCCTACTAAGACCCATAAAAATATAGGAAGATGTAAATACGCAAGTATGGTACTGTCTTTATAATTTACTGGCAGCGTATTAAGATAATACCCGGAAATTAGGAACAACGCTGCAAGGGAATAAATAATACTTTTTTTCGGAGTATTATTGTAAACAAAATAAGCAGCAATAAAGGGAATTACACCAAAAGCCAAGTTAATTGGAGCAATTGCTTCCTGCTCAACAAAGTGGAAAATGATCCTGGTGCTTATGCCGGCCAGAATAGCTAAAAGGCCCATGAATAAGAAACCTTTTTGAAACAAAGATGTTTTTTCTTTATTTACTTTCTCCTTGAAATGCAACCTTTCATACCAAGCACCTAGAACTTGAGAATCAGGGTTTTGGTCCCATGCTTGTGAGAATGCTTTTTTAAAAGCTTTCGGATCTTTTCTATACATCTTCTCCAACTCATGGGGGTTATCCATATTTTTAACAATCAAATTGTTAATGTTCATAGTTATACCTCCTCTAATTTTAAAAATAAGGTTGTTACCTTTTAACAAAAGCACCTCACTCATTTATTATGATTTTGATTTTAATACAAGTTTTATCGTTTTACAATAAAAAAATATCATTTAAAGACTTTTTTTTATCGTTAAATTTTATATTAAAGAAAAACAAAAGAGCATGACAATTTTATGTCATGCTCTTTTAACAAATTAATTCTCAAATACAAAGTTAATCTTATTATCTTTCCACTCTAATTTCGCATCAAACGTTTTCTCGCCCTTTTTAAAGCCTTTAATTAAATCCGTCTTTTCACCTTTTAAGAGCTTTGTCATATTCTTTTGCGAAATTGTTTTACTTAATATCTTCTTTGAAATGGTGAAATCACATTGCGTTGTATTATAGTTAGAACAACCGTAAAACGTTGACTTATCAATTACATCGCCATCACATTTTTTACAGCTACCAACCTTTTTACCCGTTGTAAATTTCGATCCTTTTCGTTCAATCGATTCAACATGTAGTCCAGTGAAATCCCACTTCTCAGACATTTCCACTGCATCTTCAATAATTTTAGCTGATAGCTTTTTCGTCTGTTCCATAAATGTAGCTGGTGAAGCTGTACCTTCACCAATTTCCGCAAGACGTTGTTCCCATTTCGCAGTCATTTCTGGTGAAGCTAGTATTTTATCACCAATTGCGGTAATTAATACTTTTCCTTTATCAGTCGCATACACTTGGTTTTTCTTTACATCTATATACTTACGGTCTTTCAGCATCGTAATAATACCTGCGCGAGTCGCTTCCGTACCTAAACCTTCTGTTTTCTTTAATACTTTCTCCAGCTCTTCATTCTCTAAATACTTACCAGCTGTTTTCATTAACGTAATAAGTTGTCCTTCTGTATAGCGCTTCGGTGGCTGTGTTTTTCCTTCTTTCACTTTCACCTTTACAACTTTTCCTTCTTCGCCTTCAGCTACAATTGGAAGAATGGTTTCGTCATCTTTATCGTCTTGGAAAATAACTTTACGCCAACCTTCTTGAATTTGCTGTTTTCCTTTTGAAATGAATTCAGCACGTTCATCTACAAGCGTTACAATCGTTGTATAGTCAAAGATTGCAACTTCATAATGAGCTGCAATAAGCCTTCTTACGATCATATCGTATATTTTCTTTTCATCACCTGATAGTCTGCTTGGGTTTGTAACTTGCTCTGTCGGAATAATTGCGTAGTGATCTGTTACTTTCTTTTCATTTACATAACGCTTGTTATTCATAATGGATTCAACCGGAGCCGGTAATAAGCCTTTATATTCATCAAACTGACTTAACTTCTGTAAAATATCAGGGAACGTCGCTGCTTCTCCTTGTGTAACATAGTTAGAATCTGAACGTGGATAAGAAACAATCCCTTTTTGATAGAGTGCTTGCGTTATATCAAGCGTCTTTTTCGGTGAAAACTTAAAGGCTTTATTTGCCGTTGCTTGCAGTGATGATAAGTTAAATAAAAGTGGCGGCTGAAACTCTTTACGCTCCGTTTTCATTTCCTTCACAACAGCCGGTTTCCCTTGGCAAAATGCCGCAATTTTATTCGCCATATCAGGGTCTTTTAAGCGGGATTCATTATCCTTTTCCCATTTTCCGTCATATTTCTTTCCTTCTATATTAAAGGTTGCAAACACTTCCCAGAAAGGCTCTGACTTAAAGTTTTCAATTTCTTTCTCTCGCTTTACAATCAATGCTAACGTTGGTGTCTGGACACGACCAGCAGAAAATATATCATTCATTCCTTTTTTCTTTAGCAAAATACTAAAGACACGTGATGCATTCATACCAACAACCCAGTCAGCACAAGATCTTGTGTATGCTTCGTAATACGTATTAATTGTATCTGATTCATCAAGTAGATTTTTAAACCCTTGGTAAATAGCTTGCTTCGTTAAAGACGAAATCCATAGACGCTTCATCGGCTTTTGCACGTTACAAAGATTAATAATATTTCGTACGATCAGTTCCCCTTCACGCCCAGCATCGCCTGCGTGAATAATTTCTGTTACCTGTGGATTATGTAACAGCTGTTTCACAACGTTAAACTGTTTATACTTCGACTTTGTTACTTCAAATTGAAAACGCTCTGGAATCATCGGTAACGTATTAAGTGACCATTTTTTCCACTCTGCGTGATAATGCTCTGGATTACATAACTGCGTCAAATGACCAATTGCCCATGTACAGTACGCTCCATTTGGAAATAACTCATTCGCTTCTACCTCTAAATATCCATCTTTCCGGCGATATTTAAACTGTGAAACAAGAGCCAACCCTTGATCTGGTTTCTCGGCAATAATTAATTTCATTTTATAACTCCCTATCTGTATTCCAGTGTTACTTTCATTGTCTATATGTTTAGAAGCGATGATAAAACAACAATCTTATTTATCATTCGCGGTTTGTCTCGCAAATGTGAGACCTATAATATTATACGCTTATTCTTTATGGCTTCACAATAGAAACTCATAATATAACAATTTCTTTCACATGCTTATAATTAAAAAAGACGCCCTAAAAAATCAAACGTCTCTTTGCCTACATCTATGAAATTGTGCAGATAATATGCAGATATTAATAAGCATAAGTACCCTCCATATAAACATATGATGAAATGAACGATAGGACAAGGAGGTATCATAATGTTTGCTTATACGTTAACTACCTTAACACTTTGCTGTACTTCGATTCTTATTACATCCTATATTTCCAAACGTAAGGGTACCCTAATGGAGTATATGGTATTTATTATGTCTTTTAGTATGAGTATCGGTTTAAGTATTGGTTTTTACTTAGGCATTCTCTTTAAGGAGGAATTACTATATTCTACTTTGCTTGCTATTTCAATTAGTGGTTTTATCGGCTTTTTAATCGGTCTACGTTTTCACCTATATACCGCTTTAGAAGGAATGTTCTCTGGATTAATGGCAAGTATGATGGGAGCAATGATTACAGAAATGTTAAACGCTCAACAAGCTCATAGTATATTGTTCATTAGCCTTTTACTTACTATAACGATTACTATGTCCTGTGTGATTCAATTATTATCGGAGAACTTTTCTACTTTTATCCAACAGCGTTTTTTGTCATTACTTTCAATTAGTGTAGTAATTATCGTTGCCGTATTCGCGACATTCCCAGATCATACTCCCTCACCTACATCCGGGCATGATCAACACATACATTAGTACTTGCAACAAAAATGAATAAGCAGTTATCCATAGGATAACTGCTTAATATTACTCTGGCTTATTAGGAATGTTTCGGTTTGGAACATAATCCGATTTGTAATCTGTATATTTTACTTCTGTTACCATCCCAGCTGAAGCATGGTGTAAATCATGACAGTGGAACATCCAATCGCCCGGATTATCTGCTACAAAGGCTACTTCATATTCTTCTCCCGGTTTTAAGTTCAATGTATCTTTCACAATTGGAGAACCTTCTATCGGTTTTCCATCTTTACTCAATAACTGGAAGAAGTGACCATGTAAATGCATTGGATGATCGTCCATTTTAGAACCATTTACTAATTTTACTTTTACTAAATCACCCTTTTTTACTTGAATTGGGTCAATATCTGGAAATACCTTTCCGTTAATTGTATATACCATTTCATTTCCATTCATTTGCGTATTTAAGTCCATATTATATGTGGCAGTATACTCTTGATTTAACGTGAAACTACCTAATTTTTTAGTACCATATTTCATTATATCTACTTTCGGTAATTTTTCTTTTTCGTCTGTTTTATCTTTCATCTCTTTGCTGCCATCATACTCAATAACAGCTTTCATTCCTTTTGCACCTTTATTTTTCGAATGGTCTTCAACATACCATTTCCCAGGATTATTAGCAGTAAATTCAATATCATAACGTTCACCCGGTGCGATTGAAATTACTTTATCCTTTATAACTTTTGGATCGTTTATTGGTTGACCATCTGTCGCAATTACTTTTATATCATGGCCATGAACATGTATATCATGTGATAGATAACCAGCATTGACGAGTCTAAGACGAACGTTATCTCCCTTATTCACTTTTAATGGCGCTACTAAATCACCGCTTTTTCCATTGATTGTGAATAAATCGTACATACTCATATCATGACCTTCCATCTTCATATTTCCATGGTCCATTCCTTCCATATTACTAGAGTCTTTTTTATCACTGCCCATGTTCATATCAGAATGAGCCATGCCGTTCTTATCATCATTCTTTTCCCCATTTTCATTACCTTTAGATTTATTACCTATTTGTCCTTTTGTCATTTCTTTTAACTGCTTATTCATTTCTTCTTTATCTGTAACCCATTCATCCAACATTAATGTGTAATCTTTATCATATTTTTCCTTTGTATCTTCTACAATGAGCGCTCCATACAAACCTCTATCTAATTGATTTACAGAATCTTGATGCGAGTGATACCAGTACGTTCCTGGTACGTTCGCTTCAAATTCGTAAGTGAAACTTTTTCCTGGTTCAACTGCATCTTGTGTCACGCCTGGAATTCCATCCATGTTATTTGGGATAGGATATCCATGCCAATGAATAGATACTGGTGCAGATAATTCATTTTTTAATGTCACTTTCACCTTTTCACCTTTTTTCACCCGAATTTCTGAACCAGGAGATGAGCCATTAAATGTCCAGACTGGAACAATAACACCGTTACTTAATTTTTGCTTTTCTTCTTTCGCTATTAAAGTAACTTCTGGTCCTTTTTCAACTTTCAATGGTGTTGTAGCTGTTTCAGTCTGTAGTGTTTTTTTATCATTCATATTTTTATGATCATTTGTTATATTTGTCGTCACAGAACAGGCAGCAATTAAAAATATTACAGAGACTGTAACGGCTGTTAATACAAATCGCTTCATGGAAAATCCCTCCTTTTTCTTTTTCAAAATCATTATAGAAGTTGATTTTCAAGAAAATAAGGAGATGTAATTAGATCTTACGTAAGCTAATTGGAAGATTACTAAAAGCGGAGACATTACAAGAGGCGAATATTTTAGTAATACAAAATATTTTCCTTGTAGCGACTATACTAGCCGTTCTCGTATTTGTTTTGACGTTATTTCTTAAGAAACAATAACACTGCTATTATTAAATAAGAAAAATGTAGCTAAAATGCTCTTCACAAAAGAACTTACATTTTTGTATAATAAGAACTAATGTTCCTTACAAGAAGACAATAGACTCAAATTACACAAATATATCAAATAGAAGAGGATTGATATACGATGAAAATTGATAGACCAAAAATTTCACCAGAGTTATCTTCAAAGAATTTTCAAGATATTTTTTATGAAGAAGATCCAACATTGGAAGTGTGTGAAATTATAGACTCCACTTTCGAAAATGAATCTGTAGATAGAGTGCGATTATATGATGCGGTGATAAAAAACTGTAAGTTTACTAATACAGACTTTAGCAATATTGATATTACAGATGTTTGTTTTGAAAACTGTGATTTATCAAATGTTAATTTAAGCAATTCTTCTGTTCACAGAGTCGAATTTAAAAACAGTAAATTAATCGGAGTAAATTTCACAGAATCTAGCTTAGGAAATGTTAAATTTGAGAATTCAATTTTGAATTTAGCGGCATTTGGAAATTCCAAACTAGAAAAAATCATCTTCAATGAAACTTCATTAAATAATGCAGATTTTTTTGACTGTAAACTTAAAAAAGTTGAATTCCAATTATGTAGTCTTGATGAAGCTAATTTTGATCAGACATCACTGAAGGGGATAGATATTAGTTCTTCTACCTTTGATACACTTACAGTTTCAGTGAACGATTTAAGAGGATGTAAAGTATCAACATATCAAGCTGTTCAGTTTGCTACTTTATTAGGATTAATAATTAAAGATTAGTATTTCGAAGAAAAGAACCCTATCCCGAATCATGGATTTTTTAATTGTCCACGGTTCGAGATAAAGTTCAAATAAATTAGTGATGACTCTTTTATTATTTAACTACAGCTTGGTTTCCTTTTACATGTTCATTATTTACACTCATAAATTCTTCAATTTCTTCAACTTCCCTAATGATATCTTTTGACAAGTTTTCATACCCGTCTTTCGTTACAAGAATGTCATCTTCAATACGAATTCCAATTGATTCTCCTTCAATATAAAGACCAGGTTCAATTGTTATAACCATACCTTCTTCTAACACTCTATCTTTATATGTTCCTACATCATGTGTATCTAAACCAAGGAAATGGCTGACACCATGATAATAGTATTTTGATAACTCTTCATCTTCTTGAATTAAACCAATTGCTTTACACTCTTCTGCCAGTACCTTTTTTGTATGCTCATTTAATGCAGCGAACTTTAATCCTGGCTTAATAAGCGCTGTTGTTTCTTTTAATGCTTTTAATACAATATTATAAATTTGTTTTTGACGACTAGAGAATGTTCCATTTGCCGGGAATGTATAACTAATATCAGCGTTATAGTAGTCTTTTTGAGCACCTAAATCTAGTAATACTAAGTCACCATTTTGAATTTGTGCATCATTATCTTCATAATGAAGAACTGTAGCATTTTTCCCACTCGCCAAAATTGTATTGAACGCATGGTGCTTAATGCCAGATGATTTCAGTGTAAAATCAAATTGAGCTTCTAATTCATACTCCATCATGCCTGCTTTTGCATTTTTTAACACATTGTAAATACCATCTTTCGTTACAGCAATCGCTTCTTTAATAATTTCAATTTCTTCCTCTGTTTTAAATACTCGTAATTCACAAATGTTCGGATATACATTACCAATTGTTACGTGTGGGTATTTTTCTCTTACATGTTTAGCAAATGCTAATGTTTTTGTCTCCGTACCATTCCAATCACGACGTTCTATATCTAAATATAGATGCTTCGCATTTTCTGTAAAAAGTATATTTGACATTGTCTTTTCAAAGCTATCTAAATATACAACTTTCTTTATACCTGAAATTCCCTCTGCTTCTTCGCTAGAAACTGTCTTCCCAACCCATTTTTCCATTACTGGATCTGATTTTTCAATGAAAAGTGTTTCTTCTACACTATTCCCAAACTTTTTCAGCATAAAAATAACATTTGGTTCATCGATTCCCGTTAAGTAGTAAAAATTACGATTCGGTACAAATTTATAATGTGCATCAGCTGACATATGCGGTGCTTGTCCCGCAAATAAAATCGTAACGGATTCATCAGGTAATGTTTTCGTTAGTCTTTCTCTATTTTGAGCAAAAAATGTTGATTTCATAATAATCCCCCTAGTGTTCTATGTATGCTTGTAAAGCTAATTGTCCTCTGTTATTCATTTTATTATTGTTATAATTTTTCGTCAATTTTTAACCTTTTAGATGGTGTTGACATAATAAAAATTAAGCGTTAAAATAACTATATATTAGTAAGTAACTAATATAATTAAATCTAACTAGAGGTGAATCAAATGAAAAACATTTTATTCCGTATTAACGAATTGTCAAAAAAAGAAAAAGCAACTGGATTAACAGTTGATGAAAAACAAGAACAACAAATGTTACGTCAAAACTATACAGAAACATTTCGTGGAAGCCTAGATTCCATTTTATTAAACACAAAAATTGTTGATCAAAATGGTCTTAACGTTACACCTGCTGCATTACAAGATGCTCAAATACGTTTAAAATTAAGCAAATGAGTTCCGAGCTAAAGAATTCTAATAAAACATAAAAAGAGCTGGATTTCCTATATAGAAATTCCAGCTCTTTTTATTGTCTTTTTTAATTTAGTAAACGAGCGATACATCGCAATTCTCCACGACACAATCATCGCAAATGCAAGTAAGAAAAACATTCCGCTTAACTCTGCCAAATCAATTGATTGGCTTAAATATGACTTTAATGCCACGCGTACAGCTAATAAGCCTACTAAAATAAATATGAATGCTTTTGACGGTTTCATAAATATATGTTCGCCTTTTATTTCGAACTTAGTTGTTTTAATAAGAAAAATAGAGAAAATAAGCCCTATACTAATTGCCTCGACTATTTCTAACGATGTTAATCGAAACTCTGGTAAAAAGTACATCATTGCGCCTGTACTCATAAAAATTGGCGGCAATATAATTTTCTTTTTCGTTACCGGCTTTTTCGCTGCTTTAAAACGTAGAAACATTACCCCAACAGCCATACAAACTGCTACGACACTTGATAAAAGTGCTATCATACTTTCCACTCCTATCTATTTAAATGACTTTTTTAACAAAATCATAAACCAATAAGTAACTACATGCCACATTATAGAATTTCTTCATTATATTCCTCCTGCTGTAAACTTTCCATATTCGCTGCAATCATTTTACGCAAAGTTTATGAACGGAATATGAACAAAAAAGCCATTCTGCAATTAATAATTGCAAAATGGCTTTTTAACTTATTTTAAATCGTCAATTGTGAAAGCACCTGGAAGTAATTGCTCAACAGTCACTTCTTTTTCATCACCTTTTACATTCGTTAGTAATACAGGCATTTTCGGATCACAGAATTCAGCAATTACTTGTCTACACGCACCACATGGTGAAATCGGTCCATCAGTTTCTCCTGTAATAACTAAGTAACTAAAATCGCGCTCCCCTTCTGATACCGCTTTAAATATTGCTGTTCTTTCTGCACAGTTACATAAACCGTAAGAAGCATTTTCTATATTACAACCAGTATAGACTTTCCCTTCTTTCGTAACTAACGCTGCGCCAACAGGAAATTTAGAATACGGAATATACGCTTTCGATAACATCTTGTTTGCTTCTTCAATATATTTTTTCTTATCCATATTATTTCCCCCTCAAAGTAAATGAAATGATCATTAGTCAGTAATAACTGTATGAACTAATTTAGGAGCCACTGCTGTTTCAGCGATAGAGATGTTCTCATAAATTTTTGCTTTTACATCTTCTACATTTTCACGGTTTGCGTAGATTGTTACGAACGGCTCGCCTTCTTTTACTGCATCGCCAACTTTTTTACGTAACATTAATCCTACTGCTAAATCGATTTCATCTTCCTTCGTTGCACGACCTGCACCAAGTAACATAGCTGCAATACCAATCTCATCTGCAACAATGTTAGAAATAACACCTGAAGTTTTTGCAGGTACATCAATTACATACTTCGCTTGTGGCATTTTTTCTGGATTGTCTACAATTGAGCTATCTCCGCCTTGATTGCTTAAGAACTCTTTAAATTTCGCAGTTGCTTTTCCGTTTTTCATCACTTCAATTAGCATTTCACGAGCTTCTTCTAACGTATTTGCTTTTTTCGCAAGTACGACCATTTGACTTCCTAATACAAGTACTAATTCTGTTAAATCTTCTGGACCTTCACCTTTTAACGTATCAATTGCTTCTTTCACTTCTAGAGCATTACCAATCGCAAATCCAAGAGGTTGTGACATATCTGAAATAACTGCCATTGTTTGACGTCCTACGTTATTTCCGATACGTACCATTGCATGTGCTAATTCTTTTGCATCTTCTTCTGTTTTCATAAATGCACCAGCACCTGTTTTTACATCAAGTACGATTGCGTCAGCACCAGCTGCAATTTTTTTACTCATAATTGAACTTGCGATTAAAGGAATTGAGTTAACAGTTCCTGTTACGTCGCGTAATGCATAAATCTTTTTATCTGCAGGTGTTAAGTTTCCTGTTTGTCCAATAACAGCTACTTTGTCACGGTTTACAATATCAATGAATTGTTCTTTCGTAATTTCAACGTGGAATCCTTCTACCGCTTCTAATTTATCAATTGTTCCGCCTGTATGTCCTAAACCACGACCAGACATTTTTGCTACTGGTACATCTAAAGCAGCTACTAACGGTCCTAATACTAATGTTGTTGTATCACCAACACCGCCAGTTGAATGTTTGTCTACTTTAATTCCTTCAATTGCTGATAAGTCGATCGTTTCTCCAGACTCAACCATCGCCATCGTTAAATCTGCACGTTCGCGATCTGTCATATCTTTAAAGAAGATTGCCATTGCAAGCGCACTCACTTGATAATCAGGAATACTTCCGTCTGTATATCCATTAATAAAGAATTTGATTTCTTCAGTCGTTAATTCTTTGCCGTCACGTTTTTTTGCAATAATATCTACCATTCTCATTACAATCACCATTCCTTTTTATATTATATAAATCTATTAAAATAATAAGCCAACGATTGTTGCTGATAAGAAACTTACTAATGTTGCACCGAATAGTAATTTCAAACCAAATCTTGCGACTACATTCCCTTGCTTTTCATTTAAGCTCTTAACTGCCCCTGCAATAATCCCAATTGAAGAGAAGTTTGCAAATGAAACTAAGAATACAGAGATAATCGCTGTCGTTCTATCTGAGAAATTAAAGTTTCCTTGTGCTAAATCTGTCATAGCGACAAATTCATTTGATACTAATTTTGTTGCCATAATATTTCCGGCATTAACTGCTTCATGCCAAGGTACACCCATAATAAATGCAAATGGTGCAAATGCATAACCAAGAATTTCTTGGAATGAAATACCGATTACACCTTTAAATACTGCATTAATGAATGCGATAAGAGCAACGAAACCGACTAACATAGCTGCTACTGTAATCGCAACTTTAAATCCATCAATAATGTATTCCCCTAATACTTCAAAGAAGGTCTTCTTCTCTTCTTCTTGTACTTCTAACATATCTTCTTCCTCAGTAACTTCATATGGGTTAATGATAGAAGCAATGATGAAACCACCGAATAAGTTAAGCACTAAAGCGGTTACAACATATTGTGGTTTTAATAACACCATATATGATCCAACGATAGACATAGAAACTGTAGACATTGCTGATGCACATAATGTATACATTCTTTTCTCTGGCAATAACCCTAGTTGTTTCTTAACTGAAATAAATACTTCAGATTGTCCTAAAATCGCAGATGCAACAGCGTTATATGATTCTAGTTTCCCCATTCCATTTACTTTACTTAATGCTAGACCGATAGATTTCACAATAATAGGTAATACTTTAATATGTTGCAAAATACCTATTAAGGCTGATATAAATACGATTGGCATTAATACACTTAAAAAGAACGAAAACTCTTTTTGATTTACTAATCCACCAAATACGAAATTCACACCGTCAGCGGCATATTTTAATAGCTCTCCAAAACCATCTGCTATTCCGCTAATTAATATATTCCCTACACTTGTATTTAATAATAGAAACCCCAAAATGAATTGTAATATAACCATCGTTATGATTGGACGATATTTGACTTTCTTTCTATCATTACTAGCAAGCCAAGCGATACCTAAAATCAATACGAGGCCAAAAACACCGATTAAGTATTTCATAAGCCGTTTCCTCCCATTCGTATCCGCTTACATTTTTTTCAATTATT
Organism: Bacillus cereus group sp. MYBK14-1; assembly: GCF_051916885.1. Lineage (NCBI taxonomy): Bacteria > Bacillati > Bacillota > Bacilli > Caryophanales > Bacillaceae > Bacillus > Bacillus cereus group sp. MYBK14-1. The sequence goes on from NZ_JBQAHM010000002.1 coordinate 289,872, forward strand.
AAAGCAATAGATATACTTTAAACGTATATCTATTGCTTTAAGCTTTTATCGATTAGTAGTTATCTGTAGCACCTTTTGCATCATTTAATACGATTGCAACACTAGCACTTGCTCCAACGCGAGAAGCTCCAGCAGCTACCATTTTGTCTGCATCTTCACGTGTACGAACACCGCCAGATGCTTTTACACCAACGTTTGGTCCTACTGTTTTACGCATTAATGCGATATCTTCAGCAGTTGCTCCGCCAGTTGAGAATCCAGTTGAAGTTTTTACGAAATCAGCACCAGCTTTTACTGATAATTCACAAGCACGTACTTTCTCTTCATCTGTTAATAGGCAAGTTTCAATGATTACTTTTACAAGAGCTTTTCCTTTTGCTGCTTGTACTACTTCATAAATGTCTTTTTCAACAAATTCGTTATCGCCATCTTTTAAAGCGCCTACGTTGATTACCATATCAACTTCAGTTGCACCTTTTGCGATAGCATCTTTTGTTTCAAATGCTTTTGTTTCAGTAGTGCTTGCTCCTAATGGGAAACCGATTACAGTACAAACGTCTACATCATGTCCAGCTAGTTCATCAGCCGCTAATTTTACCCATGTTGGGTTAATACAAACAGAAGCGAATTTATATTCCTTTGCTTCTTCGATTACTTTCATAACATCTTCTTTAGTAGTATTAGCTTTTAAAATTGTATGGTCAATTAACTTTGCAATGTTCATTATCTTCACTCCTCATATCTTTTAACAACTTCATTCTAACTCTTAGTTGAACAAATGTAAATACACTTTTGAAATTTTGTTCATTCTTTTTTAAAAGGCATTTTCTTGTAGTAAATAAAGCGCATTCTAACAAAGAACACTTCATATATAATCAAATTTTCTATGTTAACAATGGTAGTATGTATCTCCATATCCATAATTATTTTTAAAAAAGCAATTTGTGTTCAAAAAAGACTCCTATCATTCATACATAACAAAATAAAAGGAGTTCTCAATATGTTAATTTTGAGAACTCCTTTTATTTCTAACCTTTTTGATAATGTAACAGTTCTTTTGCTGTATGCTGATCGATAATTAATACATTCGCATACCCGCCACGTAACGCACCATCAATTGCTTTTATTTTTCTATTACCACCTGCAACTAAAATAGAGCGTTTCTTTAATTTCAGTTCCTCTAACTCAATTCCAATGGTACGCTTATTGATTTCTTCGCTACTAATATTTCCGTCTCCATCAAAGAAACGTGAACAAATGTCACCGACCGATTGTTTTTTGAGTAAATTTGTTTCATCCTTATCGAAATAACCTAATCGGAATAATAACGCTTCGTCTCGCACTGTTCCTACAGTAAAAATTGCAATATTCGCTTGTTTTCCCATTTCGATAATGTGATGAATATGTCGATCCTGCTCCACTAATTCTTTTGTCACTGCATTATCAAATATAACTGGAAGAGGTAGATTTCTTGGCGTCGTTTGAAAAGCATCTGCAAATAAAGCTATCGTCTCATTCGCATATGTATTTACACTTGAATGACTAATACCACCTTTTAGCTGGACAACCTCTACCCCTTTTACATGTTGCGGTACGATTTTTCTAGCGATTTCATACATCGTCATTCCCCAGCTTACACCAACAATATCACCGTTTTTAACCGTCTTTTCCATATACTCAGCAGCATATTTACTTATATACTCTGTAATCGTTGCATATTCCGGTACTGGAGAAAACACAACATGTGCCTCTAACAAGTTGTACTTTTCTTTCAGTAAATTCCCAACGTTATCTAAATCCGCAAATGGATCGGCGATGCTAATTTGAACAAACCCTTTTTCTTTCGCGTACTTTAACAATCTAGAAATCGTCGGTCTTGAAATATTTAATTTGTTAGCAATTTCTTGCTGACTATAATCTGATTGATAATATAATCTTGCAACTTCAACGCTTAATTGTTGTTTATCTTTTTCCATAGTAACTCATTACAAATCCCTTCCTGTATTTCCCTTTCGTTACAAGCATTATACAGCTTTATGCAAAAAAATTCGACTACCGAATTTTATCTAACTGAACTTCTATTCCACTTATTATATACAATGAAACCTTATTGTGTAGATTTACAAACCCAATATAGAAACACTTACAACATATAAATCAGTTTATATGTAATTCATTCTTTATTGCTTTTCCTGTAGTAACGATAACAAAGCCGTTCAATAAGAAACATGAAACATCGTCTAAAAGCTATTCAAATACCCCTCATAAACAAAAGATACTGTTCATAAGGGGTATGTATTCAATTTAAGTTTATAAAAATCGGATGGAAACACTGCAAGTTCTCACTTATTTAGAATAAGAGAAAAGATGATGTTTTATTTGTTCAATAAAATAATGATGGTGTATATTATCGTTAGATACGCGACTTGCCATAATAGCTCCCTCCATTGAAGATGCAAGAAAAGAAGCGAGCGATATAATATCTATATCTTCTTTAAGTTCTTGTTTCTCTATTCCTTCTTTTATGAGAGAAGCCATTAACATTACTGTATCATCATAACCTTTTGCTGCTGCTTTTTGTAATTCTGGAAATACTCCAGTACTTTCAATTGCGCTATTAAGTAATGGACAGCCTCCAGCAATAGGAGGATTATTAGCTGCATCTTGATATACAAGGAAAATTGCAAGAATTTTATCGATTGCTGTCTTTTTATTTTCCATTGCTTTATGAAAATGACTCCACATAATCTCACCACTTTTGTCATAGGCAGCAAGGACAATTTCTTCTTTACTTTTGAATCTACGATAAATAGATCCTTTAGGTAGTTCAGTAGCTGTCATTATATCCTGTATGGATGTGCGAGTTATCCCATTAGTATTAAATAAATATAAAGATGTTTCAATAATTTTTTCTTTAATCTTATCAACTTTAGTCATACTTTGTAATCCTCCTAATAAAAACGAGCTTAATATTCCAGGTGATATTTACCATCTATTTTCTTGAATTTTTTTGTAAGTATAAATAAGTTTGGAACAAAAATATATTATCCATCCCTATATTATGTGAACCTCAAACCATACAGTTTGAAAAGAGGTAATCAAATTGTATTACCTATATCATTAAAATGAATTTTCTGTCAAAATTAACATGTCCAATTATTTAATTCAGTCCTGTTATACAACTAATTTCACCTACAATCGTAGAAGGTGTAAAAATATATAGTTAATTTTAACGTATAGACTATGATTATTATATATAATTTTTATTAATATGTTTAGCTAAAGTGTTTGAACTACTCCCACTTTCACTTCGTATATTAGGATATCTCCCGCAGTCCTTGCAGTTAAAAGCCTTATCACTTCATTCTATAAAAAGCTAATTGTCAAAAATTAATGAGTACTGAAATTTGCTTGTAAATAAGCAACTGAGATATAAATATATTTGTTATTTACCATTTTTATTTTATTAATAATTTATAAAAGGGGTTTAAAAAACTAGAAACTTATAGTATCATTAGTTTCCGAACCGAACGGTCCGGTTCGGTATTAAATAAATATATTTTAGAAGGAGAACCTAATGCAACAAGAAAAATCAAAGATTCTAAGTAATTTCATTATGGAGGTAATAAAGTGAGCTTTATAAAAATGAATACAAAAGAACTTGTTATGCTAATAGTTTATATACTGTTTGCACTACTTCAAATTGGCTTGTTCATATTATTTGGCATCTCCCTTTTAACTAACAGCAACTTAGTTGAATCAGAATTTGCTCTTAGTGCCATCGGTTTGACTGTACCTGCTATTGTAGGAATCATTTTCTTTAGGAAAGAAATTATTGAAAGTTTTACTTATTTTAAAGAGAAAACAATTTTGAAAATAGTAAGCATTCCTATGGTAGTTTTACTTATGATAATTGTGGAAAATTCTATTATGCATTTTCTAAATACAGGTCAGCCAGAGAACCAAGAACAGATCCTTACAAATGGCGCAGAGATGCCTATTATATTCACATTACTTCTATTTGGGATTATAGGACCAATAATTGAAGAAATTATATTTCGTCATATATTAGTAAATCGTTTTTCGGAATATGTTGGTACTGCTATTGCATCCATCGTTTCGATTATAATTTTTGCAGGTCTTCATTCAAATCAACTTTCGGATCTTGCTATATATTTACCTGGCACAGTGATGCTTACTGCGGCTTATCTTATTTCTAATAGATCCCTTGCATATGTTATAGCGATACATATGTTAAACAATTTTATTCCTTTTATTTAATTGCATATGTCATAACAAGACATATGTAATTGAAGGTTTTGATGCAAAAATACTCTATGTTTCTATCGAGTATTTTTGGCACCAGAACCACTTTTTCTAAGGCATAAGAAATCTTATCAAAACTACAACTTATTAGGAGAGTGTCAGTCATGATTGTAACAACAACTTCTGGAATTCAAGGTAAAGAAATTATTGAGTATATTGATATTGTAAATGGTGAAGCTATTATGGGTGCAAACATTGTCCGCGATTTATTCGCTTCAGTTCGTGATGTTGTCGGTGGCCGTGCTGGTGCTTATGAAAGTAAGCTAAAAGACGCTCGTGATATTGCAATGGACGAAATGAAAGAACTTGCAAAACAAAAAGGTGCGAACGCTATCGTCGGCATTGACGTAGATTACGAAGTTGTACGTGATGGAATGTTAATGGTTGCTGTCAGTGGTACAGCTGTACGTATATAAGTAAATAAAAAAACGGTTCCTCCCTTGGAATTTATACTTTGAGGAGGGGCCTGGTTCTGTTGCAGATTTTAAAGAATAAAAAGAGATGTTGATAAAGCATTATACGTCGAAAAAACACAGTTTGAGTGTAAACTGTGTTTTTTTATATAGAAGCCTCATCCCATCACTATCAAGCTAAAATTTTGTGTTAACTTATAAAAAATGTACATTTTTTACTTTGGGGTAATTTTGAATCCTTAAGCTTATGGGCATGTGCTGGTACCCTCTAATACTGTACAAATTTTTTATAAATGGTTGTAAGGTTCTACGTTTTTGACCATTCTGTACAACGATAACTTTGGTTTATTGATTTCACCTGTAATCTGGTAGCCTATCCTCTGATACAATTTAATGGCAAGTTGGTTCTCTTTCTTTACCGTTAGAGAGCATTTGGCAAAGCCTTGCAGCGAAGCTTGTTCCTCAGCAAACTCAATTAATCTGGTACCTATCCCTAGTCCTCGACTTTCGGGCAGTAAGGCAATTGTTCCGATGTGAAACTCGTCATCTTCTCCCTCCCTCAAGGTAAACATGGAATAAAGCATTTTGATATTCAGAATGTTATAAACAACAAAACCCAGCTTTCGGAACGAAAGCAGCTGTTTAAAAGTGGGCCAGGCAAGACGATTTAAAACGGGTATGGGATAGCAAGTAATCATCCCTAAAGTTTTCCCGTCCATTTGAGCTTCATAGGCGTATTGATGACTAAAACGGTTGTTCTCCTGCCGCCATAGCTTACAAAATGTCCAATCGACTGTGTTCTTCTCCTCAGATCCTGCAAGTGGAAACGCCATGTATTCCAATGCCATTACATTTAGCTGGGCGCCGACCATGGATTGATGAACAGCCTTTACAATAGAGATTTTATTCATTATCCTATTGCTCCTTTTCACTTTCTATATTATTAATATTAATTATCATGGATTTGAATTTGAATCAGTTCACTTCCCTCTCAATTCATCCTTAGCTTTGAAACCATAATAAAATGTATTTAAAACAAGCTCTGCAGCAGATTTTTTAGCCACATTTCCTTCATGTACCTGTTCCCAGGTATGGAAAAGCAGAGCATAAAGCGTATTCAAAATCCATTCACTGCTAACTGTTTGCTGAAAGTAACCTCTTTGTTGTAGCAATTCAATAACGCGTCTTAAGGGTTCCCTCAGCTTCTCTTCTGCTTCACCTAATTCTTTGTTGTTAAATACAGATGCATCATGACCTAGAAAATAGATTTTGTCACCTAAAGGGATTAACGCTTCAATGAGTTCCGGGATATAGTTTTCGCTTCTTTCCTCATCCAGTGGAATCTGGTTTACAGTATCACTTACCAGTTGTATAGCCCGATGGCCCAAGAACAGCATCAATTTCTCCCTGCTTTCGACGTAGCGATGGAGTGTAGCAATTCCAATTCCCGCATATTCCGCAATTTCATTCATCGAAGCAGTAGGATTTTCAACAAGCAATATAGTAGCTGAATCAAGAATTGCATTAAATCTCGCTTCCTTCAACGCTGACAAGTCTTTCTTCATCGTCAATCTCTCCCTTTTTCTATATAAAGTCGTCATTTTTGATAGATAAATATATCATTTGATATTATAATAAACAATCTCAAATAAAGTGTCCAGCTGCTGAATGTAGCTTTTCAAAAAGAATTATATTCCTGAAACTGATAGTACTTTGAATGTTTCATTTTTAGTATTTCATTATTTAGATAACGATGAAGAAATTAAATTCTTTAATGTAATAAATACAAGAGCCAAAGGAAATGGTACGAGTTACTTTCTGCATAAAGTTATCGGTTTATTTTAAAATTCACTTCCGGGTATTGGGTTATCAGCCTTTTAAGGGTTGAGCCGTCATCCTTCTGTTTTACATACTGGTCAAAAAATGCCAGGCTGAATTCGTTAATAATACGATGAACTTCCTTTGGATTTTCACCTGGGCTCTGCAACAGAGGTGAGAACAAATGTAAATCGGTAAAGCTTGTATGATCCGTATGAGGAATGACCATTGACATACCACCGCCAGCTAACCCGCGTCCGTATCGCTCCCTCACTTCAAAGGGATCTGCTTCATCAGGCTCTTCTGCATTCATGAGCAGAAATGGTTTTCCAATGCCACTTTCAGGCAAGATTTCACCATACAATGTACCATCCATATTGATAGCTGCTTTGACACGAGAATCTTTTGCAAGTATTTGTGCTGCGGTAGCTCCACCGTAAGAGTGGCCAAACATTCCAATTCGCGAGGTATCCAGTCTTCCTGTAAAGAAACCGGTCTCATCGTTTTCGTTAAGTTTCTCTATCTGATTAAGGACAAAGCTGACATCTTCCTCCCATAATTTTATGTGACTATCTCCTTCATCAGTTAAATTGATGGGCTGTACGTAAGCAGTTCGACCACCTGGAAAGACGGTAGCTGCAGCATCAAAGGTATGATCGATACTTAGAACAATATATCCTTGACTAGCCAACTCCTCAACTTGAAACGTGTTTTGATTACGAAAACCATTAAAACCATGAGAGAAGAGTAATATGGGATAGTGATTCTCTGAGTCTGAGAGTTGTAAATCCATAAACGAATGAGACTTTACCAATTCCATGTGGCTGAATGCAAATGCAGGAATAGACAATGTTTTTTCCAATCCCTTGGAGAGCTCATTTATGTTACGAATATAAGGTTCTGGATCCCCCTTGCTTTTTTCAGCTGCAGGATACCAAATTTGCACCATCAGTTCGCGCCGATCGTTTGGATTTTTTGAATATGGTTCATTTCTCTGATGATCAACCCAATGATATAGCTTCGTACCGACCCTATGTGGACCAGTTGGTTCTTCAAATGAAAATACTGGCATAAGTAAGGGTAACGCAACTGCTACAGACAAATAGATACATAGTAACGAAGTCTTAACTATGAATATACCCGAACTTCTAAAGCCCTTTTTCCGCCCAGCTAATAAATAGCATAAAATTAAGATAACTGGGGATACATATGCCGGAATCATCTGCCACCTAAAACCTTCTGCCAATAACTGAACTGTAACCATTACAACGGCAATCAAAGTAGCTAATTTAGACCACTTTTTCGTTTCTCTGCCTATTAACAGTATCCAACTCAATAGACTAAAATTCACTACTATCAAAACAACTTCCCAGAAATTCATTGGCCTATCTCCTTTGCATGCATTTTATTTCTAATTAAAGAGGTAGTTTTCAGCCTAAGCAAAAGCAGATGAAACACCTATATAGTTGCACTAATTATGCTTAGTAACCGTTTCATCCACTCTACTCCTTTATTCAAATTAAAAACTTAAAATGCCCAGCTACCTTTACAGAAAATTGGTTCTACAGTTCCATCTGGTAGAATACCGTCGATGTCCATCTCACTGCTGCCAATCATAAAGTCCTCATGTGTTACTGAAATATTTGCCCCTAACGTTTCAAGCTGATCGTTTTCTAAATCTCTTCCACCCTCTAAGCAAGTTGGATAAGCTTTACCAATCGCTAAATGGTTCGATGCATTTTCATCAAACAATGTATTAAAATATAAAATTCCCGATGCTGAAATTGGTGATTCATGTGGTACAAGTGCTACTTCACCTAAATAGCAAGAGCCTTCATCCACATTAATAAGCTCTTGTAATAAATCATGTCCTACCTGTGCTTCAGCTTTAACAATTTTTCCTTCTTCAAATGTCAGTTTAAAGCCATCGATAATATTCCCTTGATAAACTAATGGTTTTGTATTGCTTACATAGCCATTTACACCTTGTTTCATCGGTAACGTATAAACCTCTTCTGTCGGCATATTAGCCATAAAGATAGTATCATCAGGAGTTTTACCACCTCCAGTAACCCATTTATGCTGTGGTGCTAATGCAATTGTTAAATCAGTACCTGGCGCTGTATAGTGAAGCTTCATATATTTTTTATCGTTCAGTAGGACCGCACGAGATTCTAAATTTGTTACATGTTCACGCCATTTTTCAATAGTACTGCCTTCACCAATACGAACAGCTTTAAAAATAGCCTCCCATAATGCTGGTACTTGATCCTCTGCTGCTAAATCCGGGAACACCTTCGATGCCCACTTTGGTGAAGGAACTGCTACCATCGACCAAGCTATTGAATCCTTCATTACGGCGTTGCGATTGTTTCTCAGAGCAGCTCCTGCTACCTTTTGATAGGTAGCTAGACGATCAGATGAAATACCTGTAAATTTATCAGGATCTGTAGCATCTATCATTAATAGTGCTCCTTTACGTTCGATCAGCTCATCATTCATTTTGACTATCCACTCTGGGAAGCGATTAAATTCTTCATCTGAGGCATAATCAAAGTAAGCACGTTCCATTTCTTCATCCGAAAAATTAACATGAACACGCCCTGCCCCAGCCTTATAAGCCTCTTTCACAACTATACGGGCGAAATCCAATGCATCCACTGATGTATTGACTAATAAGTATTGCCCTGGTTGAATATTGACACCGATTTTCACCGTAAGTTCTGCATATGCTTGTAATTTTTCTTCAAAAGTCATATTATTTACCTCGCTTTTATTAAATTGGTTTTGAATTCCCCTCACTAACTTACTTTCTGAACAGGTTTTCTCAGAATTTCCATTTCCCATTTTTTATTAGAACATGATAACAACTAATGGATTTTTTCTACTACTCATATATTTAATTTCTAAACTTTGATTCAATTAATATTGATTTGTTTTTCAAAAAATCTAATCGAAGGGTATCAAACACTACATAAAGTTATAGAGTTCTTTATTGTGAAAGCTCACTCATTTCTTCCCAATCTTTTCAATGCTGCTGTACCTAAAGACTTACCATCAATGGGGCGTTTAACATTCTCAATCACTCCTTTATCTTTACAAAAGCATTTTTGATAGATAAACATATCATTTGACATAAGATTAAATCATTTTAAATGAATTATCAAGCCATAAAATTTAATTTTTAAAAAATTCGGTAAAAAACCATATAAAAATAGATTCTATCAAAGGGAGCGATAACGAAAAGATTTTTATACACACATGGATAAAACACATGACAAACTTATATATAATTGCAAGTTCAACTCTCACAAAAAACAGGATAAAAAAATAAACAGCAGAACTAGTCCACTGTTTACTTCGCCACGCCTTCATGTAATTTTTCTGTATAATCCTTTACATCTTTCCAGCTATCTTTCGCTGTATGTAAATCTTCTTTTATAAACGTAAACTCTTCCGGACTAATTCCTTTTACGTTTTGTAGTAAATTATTATATTTTGCACCTACTGTATACCATTGATTTGATATGTTTTGTAGTGCTGTAATTGCTGCATCAATTGTTTCTGTCATATTTGTTGTTTTATTTTTTACATCAGTCAAAATTAAGACTTCTGCTTGCGCTCCTGAAATTCTATCTTTTAAATTAGCGATTTCTCTTTCTGCATTTGCGATATCTTTTTTCGCAACCGCGATCATCGGCCCGCCAGCAAGACATGTTATTAATGCTACACAAAGTACGCCACCAGCAATGACCATATCATTACTCTTTTTAATCGAATCGTTATATGTATTTATTTGTTGCTCTAGAGCTGGAATACCAGCATTCGTACTTGCCAATATCGCTGTTAACTGATTTGTATCTTCTTTGAAACTATTTGTATCTTTCGCCATTCTATTGCGAAAAGCTTTCAAATTTCCTAATAATCCATCTAACTCATTTTGATTCTTTACAATATCTGCATACAACTTTTCTAAATCCGCTTTTAATTTTCCGCTATCCTTTTGATCAATCGCTATTAACATGTCATTATAATACGATTGAAAAGTATTATTGTAATTTATAATATTTTGATCTGTTTTCATAATTTGAGGCTTCATATTATTTAACCAATATGCTGCATTAATTTTTGCATCTCTTTGATGCTGAATCATATTTCCTTTAAATTCACTATTAATCGAACTTATTTTACTTAAATCCGTCTCTTGTTGATTTTGAATTAATTTTGCATATGAATCCATTGCAAATATGCTTGATGTCGTTTGTGCCATTACATCTTGGAATCCTGCTGGTCCAAGAGAATAGTTTTTCACATTTTCTTGTAGCACCGTTACATTTTGTTCTGCTGCAAAAGGATGTAAAGGAAATGCGTTACTCGTTGCCACCCCAGCAATCATTACCGCTAAAAGACATTTTTTATAAAATCGTTTCTGCATATTTTTCACCTATTCTCTTTATAAGGATATCAAAAGCTCCTGCTCACAACTGAACAGGAGCTTCAAATCATTCATCAACACTTAACGCCCTAACGATTCGTATTCGATTATGCTTTTTTCGTATCTACTATTTTAATATCTTCAGCATAAATCTTTTCTGCATAGTCTTTAATGTTTTTCCAGCTATCTTTCGCAATGTTTAAATCTTCTTTAATGAAAACAAGATCGTTTGGACTAATTGAATCCACATTTTGAAGTAAAGAATTGTATTTTGATCCCATTGTGTACCATTGGTTTGAAATATTTTGTAACGCTGTAATTGCAGTATCAATTGTATTTGTTAAATACTCTGTTTGTGTTTTAATGTTCGTTAATCCTGCTACTTCTAATTGCGCAGTTGTAACTTGTCCTGTTATCTTTTGAATTTCTGCTTGTGCATTATCAAGCTCTTTCTTCGCTAATACGATTCCAGCTGTACCACCGCCTACAGCTGCTGCACCACCTGCAATTAATGCTACTCCTAGCGGTGTTCCTGCACCCGTAGCAATAACTACTGCACCACCGATAATTGCAATTGGTCCTAGAGCTGTCGCAACAGATGAACCGATAATAATTGCATTATATTTACTAATCGCTTCATTGTACGTTGTAATTTGATTTTGCAGAAGCGGAATTCCTGCATCTTGACTAGCTAATATAGATGTAATTTGATTTGCATCACCCTTGAAGTTTTGCGTATCCGAAGTCATTTTATTTCGGAATTTCTTCAAGTCTTCTACTAACTGATCCACTTGCGCTTTATTTTCATTAATACTACTTGATAATCTAGTTAAGCCTTTCGTAAGAGTCGCTTTATCCTTTGCATCAACTGCAGCAACTAAAGTATCATAATAGTTTTGGAATTTCGTATTGTAGTTAATGATATTTTGATTCGTTGAAATAAGCTGTGGTTTTAATACATCTAACCATTGCTTCGCATTTCCTCTAGCTGTATCTTGGTGCTGAATTACTTTCCCTTTTAAAGCCGCATCAACAGACGATACATTTCCAAAGTTAACATTACCTTGTTTAATAATTGTTAAAGCGTACAGATCCATTACTAAAGCATTTGAACCTGTTCTTTCCATTGCATCTTTCAAGCCTTCTGGTCCTAATGAGTATTCTTCATAGTCATTATAAGCTTTTGCTACCGCATGAACTGGAGCTTGTTTCACTGTACTTTCAGCTGCATACGTATGAGCCGGCATAATATTTCCTGCTGCAAATACTGCCATCAGTGCTGATAGAGCCATTACTTTATAAGGTTTTTTTGTCATTTTTCTTCTCTCCCTATATCGCTAATTATTTTTCTGTTTAATGTACTTCAACGTTTGTAACGTAATCTTCAAATTGATTTGTTTGCTTATTCATTTCATCACTTACTTTTTTAATTTGATTGAAATGTTTTTGAAGTAAACTACTGTCTGTATACGTACCTTCTTCAACATTTGTTTGAATTTGAATCATATTATTATTTAAAACTTTCCAATCCGTTAATAACGTTTCTAAAGTTGTAATTTGACGATCAATTAATTCTGTAAAGCTATTTACTTGATCTTCAACGAATGTAATTTGAGTCGCCTCTGCTTCAGTTTGTGATAACTTTTGAATAAGTGGTAATAACTCTTTTTGCTTTTGTTGAATGCGAAGAGCTGCTTCTCTCGTTTGACTATCTGCAGCATTTACAATTTCATTACTTAAAGTACCGATAGAAACAAAATCGATTGTTTTCGTTTGTGCAGTTTGATTTGTGATTGTAAATACTTGTTTACCGATATTAATAGAACCTTTAATGATTTCTTGAGGTCTATTCAAAATAGTAGTTAGTTCAGCTTGAATTTCCCCTTGAATTCTTTTAATATCTTCTCTTAATTTCACAATATCTCCACTTGATCCTTGCAGTGTTTTTATTGCTTCATCGGCTTTAATTGATAAGTTGTTACTATCTTTGTCTAATACTGTTTTAAATCGATTTAACTCTAATAAATCTTGCTCCATACTCTCTTGGATGCTTTGTACTTGCAATTGTAATTTTCCATATGCACTCATAAAATCTGCTTTTGCTTGCTGATCTTCATTTACGTTTCCTGCTAGTTCATAGAGCTTACTATAATAGCTATTAAATCTAGTGCTGTATCTCATCATTTCTTGATTTAAGTCAATTAGCTTCGGATTATATTCATCAATCCATTCTCGTACATTCGCCTTTGCAAACTTTTGATGATTCGTTAAGCTACTCATCGCATTTACCTTAATGTCTGGCTGTTGCAAGATAATTAATCCGTATGCTTGAATAAGCGGTGATTGTGATCCTAACATTCTAATTGAATTGGATAATGTATTTGGAGCAATTACATTTTGCGCATATACTGTTTTCACTTCTGTTTGCCCCTCCTTAGCGTAAGCGCTTACAGGAATGAAGCAACTCGTAGATACTGCTGTAACCAATAACCCTGTAATTAAAGTCTTTTTCACTTTAACTCCTCCTATGTATTAGCAACTATTACTATCGCATTTTATTATTCTATTTTCTTGCCCATAATTTGAGATGATTAAAATAGAGAACGTTCTCACCGTGATCCATGTATGAACCACCTCTCTCGTATTGCTACAGTACTTACTTATCGTCACAAAACATTTTATTATTTTTCATATGTGTTTAGTATGAATAACATTGTATAAATTTTCTATTTTATAGAAATTCCCACATTCACATAGTGAATATATTACGTAAAAATATTATTCATTTCAAACTAAACAACATGCGTAAATATGAAATTTCGTTTTGTTTTCATATATGTTTTGTACTGTAAGGTCATTTAAACACAGCTGTTTATATAACGTAAAGAAGTATTTTCATTCCCTTTATTTTCAAGCTTTCATGTCCTTATTTCAAAATATAATCCGATTCACTTTATTGATTGAAATATCTACATATCACAACAGAAAACACTACTTGCAAATAACCGATAAAATTATATCGATATAATTTTTAAGCTCACATGCAATTATGCATAGCATATACACAAAAAGGATAGCTTCATTTTCACGAAGCTATCCTTCAAAAATCTTCTTATTTTTTCAAATGATATGGAACTGTCGTAATAACAACATTTCTTTTATAAAGTAAATACGCACGTATGAGTAAACTGGATTGATTATGAAGAATGTTATGCCAACCTTTTTTCGGAATGAACTGTGGTATAACGACCGTAACGCGGTAATTCGATTCACTTGCCTTATATTGCACTGTATCAATGAACTTCGTTAACGGCTGAATAATACTTCTATAATGAGAATGTAATGTAACAAGCCTTACTTCAGGTTGCCACACCTTCCATTTCTCTTCAAATTTCTTTTCCTCTTCTCTGTCAAAAGCAACATATACAGCGATAACTTGATCTGCAGAAAGTGATTTCGCATAGTTCAATGAATTTTCTACTACATGCGTCATACCTGCTACAGGAACGACAATTACATTCCCCTCAATTGGAATAAGAGGTTCACAAGTTTTTAAACTTAATTGATCACCCACTGCATCATAATGCTTCTTAATTCGATGAAACAAGAAGATAATAGCAGGTAAGAAAATAAGAATCGACCAAACTTGTGCAAATTTAGTTAAAAAGAACATGCTCATTACGATAAAACTAATAACTGCACCAATTAAATTAACCGTTAATTTTAAAACCCATCCTTCAGGTTTTTCGCGAAGCCACTTTAATACCATCCCTGTTTGAGAAAGTGTAAATGGAATAAATACCCCTACTGCATATAACGGAATTAAATGTTCTGTTTGTCCTTGGAAAGCTACAATTAAAATAATCGAAGCAACTCCAAGTATTATAATACCGTTTGAGTAACCTAGACGGTCTCCTCTAATCGTAAACATTCTCGGTATGAATTTATCTTTTGCGAGGTTAACCGCTAATAAAGGAAATGCAGAATAGCCTGTATTAGCTGCGAGAATTAATATTAAAGCTGTTGTACCTTGTATGAAATAGTACATGAAATTACGTCCAAATGTTTGTTCAGCAATTTGAGAAACAACTGTTACTTCTTTACTCGGCGTTACTCCGTAATAATAAGCTAAAAATACAATTCCTGAAAATAACACAGCAAGTAATGCACCCATTGCAAGCAATGTTTTTGCAGCATTGCTTGGCGCAGGATCTTTAAAGTTCGGAATTGCGTTTGAAATTGCTTCAACACCTGTTAAAGCAGAACTACCTGATGCAAATGCTCTTAACAGTAAAAACAAACTAATACCCGCAACCGGCGTTCCGATCGGCGTGTGTAAAGTTGGTGAAACGTGACCAGTCAAAATATTATATATGCCTACACCAATTAATATAAATAGGGCTAAAACAAATAAATAAACAGGATATGCTAAAACAGAAGCTGATTCCGTTACTCCTCTTAAATTTAAGATCGTAATAAATATAACAAATATAATCGCAATGATTACATTATGTGCATGTAAACTAGGAAAAGCAGATGTTAGCGCATCTGTACCTGCAGATACACTTACCGCAACAGTTAAAATATAGTCGACTAATAAAGATCCTCCAGCAATTAAGCCTGGATTCATCCCTAAATTTTCTTTTGATACAACATACGCTCCCCCGCCATGCGGATAAGCAAAAATAATTTGACGATAAGATAAAATAAGGGCTGTCAATAATACTAATACCCCAACAGCGATCGGAATGGAATACCAATAAGCGATCGCTCCCACACCTGCTAAAGCAATTAAAATTTGTTCTGGACCGTAAGCAACTGATGACAATGCGTCAGAAGATAAAATAGCTAAAGCTTTCGTTTTATTAAGCTTTTGTTCTCCAAGCTCTGTTGATTTTAACGGTCTTCCAATTAAAAATCTTTTAATAGATGAAACCAATGCTGTCCACTCTCCAATAATTTTGTACGAACTTTTCTGCTTGTTACAGCCAGTAAACGATTTCTTCAGAAAACAAAAAATGTCTACAAGCCATAGCGAAATAGACTTGTAGACATTATTTTTTTTGTCGCACAAGCTCCACCTTCCTTCTCAATATAACGCTTACGAGGTTAGCTGTCGGATTCGGGCCTATGAGTAGCCCTACCTTTTTCAAGGATTCACCCCATCGGATTATGTACTAATCCGTAAAAACGGGTCCCCCGTACCATGCGGTTTCAGCGATTTAGAAAATTGAAACTGTGGATTATAATACTCCTTTATTTTCAAAAAGTAAACAAAAATTTTTAATAAGAAAAAAATTAAAATGATTGCGCATAATCCGCTGAGAAATATACATAATGAATATTAAAAATCCGCAAAGGAGACCCATATGTCTAAAGAAAAGAAGCCTATTTTTTCCGATTCATATTTAGATGCAGTAGCAAATGAAATTAATCAGTTATATGGTAAACGTGAACAGGAAATAAATTTGACAGATAGAACGAAAAGAAATAAATAATTTGTCATACAAAAAAATAAAAAAGATAGCAATACACTTATATATTGCTATCTTTTTTATTTTTTCATACATCTAATTCTATTACAGATTTGTTAAAGGTCATCTCTTCATACACCTTTAAATTTTGATATATAGATTCTAATAATGGTGCCGCTATAGAAAATTTCTCTGCTACATCCAGTAAATATCCTTGCAAGTGCTTCCCTTCAATAAACGAACCCTTTTCCATATCACGTTGCATTGATGACTTCATATCATACGAAATTTTATCAATCGTTTTCATATGTTCCTGGGCAATATTAGCCTTTACTGGAGCTCCTAATACTCTCATGATTTGTACAGATTCCTCAAACACATTACGGATAAAATCACGGCCGCCTTCACTTTCACGGATTGGTCCAATTGGTGCACGCATTAACGTTGTCACACCTGACATTACAGTAATAAATAAATATTTATGCCACATATCTTGCGTAATATTTTCACTTAAAACAAAACTAGATTTCGTACCTGAAAATGCTTTAGAAATATGCTTTACTCTCTCTGAATTTTGAGACTTAATTTCTCCAAACACAAGTCTGTTGGCAGCGCTGGTTTGTACAATTTCTCCTTGATCGTTTAACGTCGTCTCGATAAAGCATAAACCGCCAATTACTTTTTCTTCGCCGAATTCTTTTTGTAATAGCGATAAATGAGCGATACCATTTAACAATGGAATGATTACAGTATTTTCGCCAACAAACGGCTTCAAATCTTGAATTGCCTCGTTTAAGTGATACGCTTTTGTTGAAAATAAAATAACATCAAATGGAGAAGTTCGCTCTTCTTTCGTTATTAATTTCGGTCGGAAGGAAAAATCCCCGTTAACACTTCGGATTACAAGTCCTCTTTCCTCTAATTGTTTTTTCCGTTTACTACGAACAAGAAACGTGACATCTTCTCCCTTCTCGACTAATCTGCCACCAAAAAATCCTCCGACTCCACCAGCGCCTAATACTAAAATCCGCATACAGCATCCCCCTTTTCAAAATACAATTTTATAACTTTTAGTATACATAACATTATACATGTTCCCTGCTAAATAAGCTGAATTTTCACTCTCAATTGAGTATAAAAGAGTGGTTATTTTCAAATAAATTTGGGCATGTTGTTTCTATAGCATATATGGAAAGGACACAATGTAGATGGAGGCAATACAATCAATTGAGGAAAAAGGTGTAGCAACAGCTATATTTCAATTTATATTCCCGTTTTCGTTTAAAGCTGGATATGAACAAGAGATGTTCCCTTTCTTACAAAAAAACGATTTTCGTCCTTTTCGGCTCGATCATCTCGATGATGAAAATACATATTATGGGGAGTTTAAAGTTTCACATCAAAATATGGAAGCATACTATCTTTCATTTACAAATAAAATTCTCTTTCCTCACTCAGAGCATCAAAAGGGCTTGCAACGTTATTCAAAGGACCTTAACTTAACTGGACATTTAACAACAAACCTTATTTCAATTCCATTCAAGATACACTCTATTGATGTCACACTTTGTCCTTATGAACTTGGCTTCTTAACAATTCGAACAGAAGTAAACACTGCTCCAAACATGACTTTATCTGAAGCAATCGAATTCGCTGCTCGCTTCCGTGTACTTGAAACTAAAAATGATACAAATGAGACTATTTGTATTGAATGTAACGGAAAAAAGTATTCCCAAGTTGAAAAATTCATTTTTGGTTATTTATTTCATGGTGTAACTGATTTCTTTGAAAAGAAGAGATTAAGAAGTTCATACTTTCAAACCTTCCCTTTCTTCGAAGACCAAAGAATGTACGTCCAAACTTTATTGTCACTAAAAGAAGGTATGGAGCTTAATGAAGTGGATGTTTATCGTACTTCTAGTCTTTCCGGATTAACAAGTGATGGTAAGCCATATGTGAGCGCAAATAACCTTCCTTACATTCATGACTATTTAAAAAAACACGCTTACCAGAGATGGGCTCCAAATCGTTATTTCATAATGGAAGAACATATTTTTACATGTGTAACAAATGAAGGAGAACGTAAAATCGCTAAACTTGCTAGTCAAATGTACGGAGAATTTTATTACGCTTTATTATTAAACCTATTCCATAAAATTGTTTTATTAAAAATGGCTAACGCCTATGCTGAGCTAAACATTGAACAAGATACTAATGAAATAGAGAAATTAATTTATTCGATCAATTCGTTCACTGCTAATTATTTTTCTTTAGAATTAGTATCCCAATCACAAAGTGAAGATATTTTCTTTCGTTTAAGAAAACTTTTTAATATTGAGGTTCTATACTCGAACGCGAAACAAAATCTTGATAGTTTGTTTAAATATCAAGAAAATGTCGCCTCTAAAAAAGATAGCCTCTTATTATTAATTTTAACGCTCTACTCTGTAGTGGGCCAAATGTTAGGGTTTACTATGATTGACCTTTTAAGAAACACCGATTCAAACAAAATATCGTCACCTCTTGAATTTTTCGCTCTATTAATTGCGATTAGCGGCATTGTCATTTCACTTATTTTAGGAGCCCAAAGTTTATACCAATGGGGTCTACAACATAAACGAAGAAAAGCTTGGGTAAAACAAACTGTACTTTCTGCCGTTAAAGAGAAAGAAGATAAAAATTAAAAAAGGTTATTTTCAAATTCTTGGCGCGCTGCAGTAGGTGAAATTTTTATGAGCGATTTTCCGATTATATCGGCGCAACTCGAAATATATCAGCGATTTTTTTAATATATCGACTTACCGACAAATGACAGGACCGGATAATAAAAAAAGGGTGCTCCAAAATAAAACTTGGAGTACCCCTTTTATTATACGAATTCAGTTTACTTCCCTGCTTCGATTTGCTCTAATGCAGCAGCTACTTGCTCTTCCGTTAATTCATGTTGTATTACGTAGCGGTTACGTGGACTTACACGACATTCATGAGAACATGCACGTAAATATTTCGCTTCGTTTTCTTCAGAACATAAAATTTTCTTATTACATTCTGGATTTGAACAGTTTACATAGCGCTCACAAGGTTCACCTGTAAAGTGGTCTTTACCAACGATAACATGTTCTTTTTGGTTTACTGGTACAGCAATACGCTCATCGAACACGTAACATTGTCCATCCCAAAGCTCACCTTGTACCTCTGGGTCTTTTCCGTACGTTACAATTCCGCCGTGAAGCTGACTTACATCTTCATAGCCTTCGCGAACTAACCAACCAGAAAACTTCTCACAACGAATTCCGCCTGTACAATAAGTTAAAATCTTTTTACCTTCAAGTACTTCTTTGTTTTCACGAATCCAATCTGGTAATTCACGGAATGATTCGATATCAGGTTTAATCGCACCTTTGAAGTGACCTAAATCAAATTCATAATCATTTCGTGCATCAATGATAACTGTATCTTCTTGTTTCATTGCTTCATAAAAATCTTTTGGCTCTAAATACTTCCCAGTTATTTCGTGTGGGTTAATGTCATCTTCTAGACGAAGTGTAACTAACTCTGGACGAGGACGCACGTGCATTTTCTTGAATGCATGACCATCAGCTTCATCTATTTTAAATACGATACCGTCAAAACGTGGATCATTGTTCATTGCTTCCATGTATTTCTCTGTTTGTTCTACAGTTCCAGAACAAGTTCCGTTAATACCTTCTTTCGCTACAAGAATTCTTCCTTTTAATTCAAGTGAATTACAAAATTCTAAATGCTCTGCCGCGAATTCTTCTGGGTTTTCAATTGTTGTGTACATGTAATATAGTAATACTCTGTATGGTTTTGTAGTTGCCAATGTATTTCTACCACCTATCTAATTTTTAAAATCATGTATAAGTTAACGTTCATATCAAAACATATATAATAAGAAAATGAATCCCATTTTCTTTTCTTTATACTATTTTCTATCAGTTAACAAAAATAAAAAACAAGATTACACATCAAAACACTATGGTTATGTTGTAATCCCAATATATTATATATCATACAAATGCAATTCCATCAATTAATATGCTGGATTATCGGCTTTATGTTCACATAAATTTCAAAATTGACCCTTTAATTTATTATGTTTCCCCACGTCATCACACCATAAACTCCCAATTTATTTTACGTTATCACACCATCCATTGCATAAAGGCATATAATTTGCATTAAGGAAACTTTCGTGTTCAAATGAAATTATCATATAACATATCTAAATGTATTGAAATAATGAGTAAGAATAAATACAATAATTTCATCAAGTTAACATTTTAAAGGGGAAAACTACTATGAATAAAGATATAACAAAAGATGAACATCTCCCTTCTGAAAGTACAACCGTACAATCAGCTCACTTAGCTTTAAGTGGAGAAACAAAAGGCTGGAAAAGACTGTTACCATTTTTAGGACCCGCTTTTATAGCGTCCGTTGCTTATATTGATCCTGGCAACTTTGCTACAAATATCGCAGCTGGTTCACAATATGGATATTTACTATTATGGGTTATACTCGCCTCTAACTTAATGGCTGTATTAATCCAAACTTTATCAGCTAAATTAGGAATTGCTACAGGAAACAATTTACCCGAAATAGCTCGTGAAAACTTTCCAAAGCCTGTGTCTATCGGTTTATGGATACAAGGTGAACTAGTTATTATGGCTACAGATTTAGCGGAATTTATTGGAGCTGCATTGGGGCTTTACTTACTATTTGGAATCCCGATGCTACCTGCCGCTTTAATTACAGCAGCCGGATCATTTATTATCCTTGAATTTCAACGTAGAGGATTTCGTCCACTAGAAGCTATTATTACAGGAATGATTTTCATTGTAGTAATTGCTTTTGGGATTCAAGTTTTTTATGCAAAACCAGAATTAAGTCCCCTTCTTTCAGGACTATTTATTCCAAAATTCCAAGGTGTAGACAGTATATTACTTGCAGCAGGGATTTTAGGTGCGACAGTTATGCCGCATGCAATATACTTGCATTCTGCATTAACACAACGCCGTGTGGTCGGAACAACTGACGAACAAAAGAAAAAGATTTTTCGTTTCGAATTTATCGATATTATTATTGCAATGGTTATTGCTGGAGCAATTAATGCAAGTATGTTAATTGTTGCTGCTGCACTATTCTTTAAAAACGGCTTGCACGTTGAAGATTTAGATGTTGCTTACACTCAATTTACCAACTTAGTAGGTCCTGTATCAGCTGCTTTGTTTGGAATTGGGCTCTTATCAGCAGGACTATCTAGCTCTTCTGTCGGTACAATGTCGGGTGATATTATTATGCAAGGTTTCATTCGCATGCATATTCCGTTATACTTACGCCGATTTATTACAATGATTCCACCATTAGTTATTATCGCTTTAGGTGTAAATCCAACTTACGCTCTAGTCATGAGCCAAGTCGTCTTATCATTCGGTATTGCATTTGCACTAGTGCCACTTATTATGTTTACAAGTAACAAAAAGATTATGGGTACACTCGTTAACCACCGTATAACAACATTTATCGCTTGGATAATTGCAGCACTCGTTATCGTTTTAAATATCTTCTTACTGTATCAAACATTTGTAGGGTAATGAAAAAAGGGTATTCCAATTTTAATTTGGAGTACCCTTTTTGGATGAAATGATTTTCTTCTAGTTACCACTTGTGTATGTCCCTCTTTCCGGCATCATGACACCATTTTCAGTTCGAAAGTAAAGTGGCAATCCTTCCGCAAAAAACATACTTACCTTGGACGGATCTTGCCTTTGATGATGAATATGTAAATGCGGCTCACTTGAACTTCCTGAGTTACCGACTTGAGCAAGAAATTCTCCTTCATTTACATGTTGTCCTTCTCTCACATTAATTGATCCTTTCTTTAAATGGGCAAGAATTAAAAATGTGCCCGTTTCATCTAGTCGTAAATAAATATGATTCCCAGCCATTGACTGAAAATTATCCGATCCCGGAACTAAATCTTGTTCATTATTATTAATTGATACAACCGTCCCAGAAGCTGGTGCCATTACTTTCGCTCCATATATTCCGTAATCCTCTAACTTACTACTTTTCACTTCAGCAGGTGGAATGAGAATATCATATGCCCACCTTTCATTTGGTTTTATAACGTGATAGTTCATTTCTAACCGATCACCACCCCAACCTATTAATGCTCGCTCATTCAAAGGAAAACGAACTACTGCTTTAGGACTCATAGATTGTATATCTGCTGGATAAGCAATTCTACCTATATTAGCAAACCAACCGACAGGCCAAGCTCCAATGATAGAAAACAGAATGATTAAAAATAGCGTTCTATCTATCCGCTTTCTAAAAATGCCTTTCCAAAAAAATATTATTACTGATCCTACCAAGAGGAAAACTGAAATAAAACTAAAAGCCTGTATACTCCACCAAACAAAAACTGATGTAACACCATTAGCTACATAAACTAAGATCCAACTTATAATTAAAAAAGAAACTATAATTACTAATAAAAATGCCTTCCACATGTCGCGTCCCTACTCTCATATCCTTTTTCTCAATGATACAAAGTAAAAATTACGACATATAAAAGAAATACTTACGACTTTCTTACTTTTTTATACTGCGGTAATTTCACAGTAAAAACTGTTTCTTTATCGTTACTACGTACAGTGATATCCCCTTGATGGAGATCGGCTATACTTTTTGAAATTGCAAGTCCTATTCCTTTCCCGCCCGTATGAGAACTACGTGATTTTTCACTACGATAAAATTTCTCAAAAACGTAAGGAAGGTCCTCTTTCGGAATGCATTGTCCAAAATTTTTAATTTCTACTTCAACATTCATTGTTTTATTGGAAATTTCAATTGCAATTTCCTTTCCATCTTTTCCATACATAATACTATTACCTATTACATTTTCAAATAGTCTCACTATAAGTGCTACATCAACTTCTACATGCAACACTTCATCACTTTTAATATAAAAGCTCATATTAGCATCATCTAATTGTGGTACAAAGTCAATCATGATTTGTTCAATTAATGCTTTCATATCTACTTCATCTTTATGTAATTCAATCTCTCTATAATTTATTTGACAGTATTCTAATAAATCATCTATTTGATGTTTTAATTCATAACTTTTTCGCTTTAATATACTTACATACTGTTCACATTCCTCTCCATTCGAATGAAGTTTATTTCCTAACAGGTCCGCATAACCGATTAAAGATGTTACTGGCGTTCGTAAATCATGAGAAATATTACTAATCATTTCATTTTTCATTTCCTGTGATTTTTTTTCATTCTCGATAGACTCTTTTAAGCTTTTCGCCATTCTATTAACATTTGCCGCTAGTTCACCAATCTCGTCATTTTTCAAAATAGGTATATGTATTTCAAAATTACCGTCACTTATTTCCTTCAGGTTCTTGTTAATTTGAGACAACCTTTTCATCAGTGTTTTTGTCATACATGCAAAGTATGTTGTAGTAAAAATCAAAAAAACTATAAAATATAAAAATGAATATTTTTCCTCTAAAACATTAACCTGACTATATATATTTCCAACTAAAATTTGAAACACTATTATACTTACAGTCGCTAACAAGATGCTACATATGAATGCGATAAAAAACTTAGCTCTAATGCCTTGTAATGATTTAATCTTCAATTTTATATCCGACTCCCCAAACATTTTGAATAAACTTCGGTTCTTTTGGATTCTCTTCAATTTTATTTCTCAATCTTGCAATATGAACCATTACTGTATTATTACTTTCATAGGCTCTTTCGTTCCAAACGCTCTCATATATTTCTTCAATTGTGAACACACGATTCCTTGCAGCTGCCATTAAGTGTAAAATATCATATTCAGTTTTCGTAAGATTGATTCTTTCTCCATATAACATTACTGTTCTCGACACTTCATCTATTTCTAAACCTCTAATATTTATTTTCTTTTCCATTACTTGGGGAGCATTTTGATTGAAATATGTATACCTTCTTAATTGAGCTTTCACTCTTGCGATAAATTCAATTGTACTGAACGGCTTCACAATATAATCATCTGCCCCAGTACTAAATCCAATTACCTTATCTACATCCGATGATTTCGCGCTTAAAAACATAATTGGTAAACTATGTTTCTCTCTAATCCTTCTACAAAGTTCTATACCATCCATTTGAGGCATCATAATATCCAAAATAGCAAGTTGAATACTGTTATTATTTATTATTTCTAAAGCCTCTTCTCCGTTATGAGCACTAAAAACTTTAAAACCTTCTTGTTTTAAATTCACATTAATAAATTGAATAATATCTTTATCGTCATCTACAATTAATATCGAATTTTTTTCCATTTCCAAACCTCTTTTTTGAAATATATTCCACATCTAAGTTTATCATAAATCAAATCTACCCTTACACCTTGAATAATCTTTATTTTCAGATTAAATTATATAATAACAAATACATTCTATTTTCATGTGAAAAGGAGCGAAAATATGTTTCCTTTATTAAAAACTGAAAGACTTATTTTAAGAGAACTTACCGAAGAAGATGCACCGCGTATACTACAATGCTTTTCTAATACTAATGTACTGCGCTATTATGGCCAAAAACCGTTACAAGATGTTGATCAAGTGAAACAAATCATTCATAACTTTAAGTTGAGTTACAATGCAAGAAACGGTATAAAATGGGGAATCGAATTAAAAGACAAGAAAGAACTCATCGGTACCATTGGTTTTCACGATTGGTCTTCTGAGCATAAACGAGCCAATATAAGTTATGCCTTTTTGCCTGAACACTGGGGAAAAGGATATGCGACTGAAGCTGTTTCTGAGGTTATATCATACGGTTTCCATACGATTCATTTAAAGCGGATTGGGGCAATTGTATTTCTTGAAAATGAAGCTTCCAATAAAGTGCTATTAAAACTAGGTTTTGAAAAAGAAGGAGTTCTAAAAAATTATATGTATCAAGATGATATCCCATATGATACGAATTTTTACGCTTTATTAAAATCGGTTTAATAGAATTCATGTGTAAAAAACCTTACTTTTAAAAAGTAAGGTTTTTTGTATTTATTCATTAGCAATATAAGCATTCTTATAAGTATAAATACCACCAAATTGATGCTTTTCAATTCCTTTTACATAATCCTTTTGTACATATGCTGAGCCAATATGATAAAGCGGCGCCACCGCAGCATCTTCTAATAATACCTGCTCGGCTTCTCGCAACGCTTTCCATCGATTTTCCGTATCTAGTACAAAATCCGTTTTCGCTTTCTTTATTAATTCATCGTAACGAACATTAGAATAATTCATTTTATTATTCGGATTCCCTGTCGTAAATAACTCTAAATAACTAATTGGGTCTTTATAGTCAGGTCCCCAATTTGCCATAGTTATATCGTAATCACCTATTTGTTCTAACTGTAATTTTTGCTTAAATGGCTGTTGTTTAATTTGTATCGTTAACCCTTGCAAATTCTTCTCTAAATCACCTTTTATATATTCTGCCATACGTATTGCGTTATCTTGTTCGAACGTTAAGAACTCTAGGTTTACTTGTTCTACCCCAAGCTCTTTTTTCGCTTCTTCCCAAAGTTTTTTCGCATTTTGCAAATCATATGAGGAAATATCTCCATTTTCTTTTCTAAAATCTTTACCAGTCACTTCATTTACATGACCAACTGGTACAAGTCCACTTGCAGGTTTTGCTCCGTTATTAATAAAGTGAGCAACGAAATCATCTTTATTTAACGCTAATGAAATAGATTGACGCACCTTTTTATTTGCTAACGCGTTATTTTTTTCATTAAAACGAAGCATAGCAATTCCAGGATCACTCGACATATGTAATTCCTTATTCCCTTTATACTTGTCTACAACTTGCGAATTAATAGGTACTCGATCTAAATCTCCGGCTTCATATAAATTTACAGCTGTCATTGTATCCTTTACGATATGAAAGTTTATTTCGTCTAATTTCACTTTCTTTCGATCCCAATATGTAGCATTCTTCTTTAATTGAAACTCTTGTTCATGCTTCCATTTTTCTAATACAAATGGACCGTTATATATGAGATTACTAGGTTCCAATGCATAATTGTTTCCTTGTTCGTTCAAAAATGATTCATGCTGTGGTAAGTATATAGGTAGTGCTAACAACTGTAAAAAATACGGAACTGGCTGTTCGAGTTCAACTTCTAACGTATAATTATTTATTGCTTTAACCCCAAGTGCATCAAGAGGCATTGTTCCCTTATTAATCTCTTTCGCATTTTTCACATAAAAGAGCATGTATGCATATTGAGATGCCGTTTCAGGATTAATTGCACGTTTCCATGCAAATATAAAATCATTTGCTGTCACACTGTCTCCATTTGACCATTTTGCATCTTTACGCAAATCAAATGTATATTTCTTACCATCTTCACTTCTTTTAAACGATCTTGCTACTGCTGGAATAGGCTGATCTTGATCATTTAATACATATAACCCCTCAAATATATTCTGCATAACGTGGGCTGATGTACCATCCATTGTTTTCGCAGTGTCCAGAGAAGGAATTTCTTCTGATACTGTTACATTTAACACTTGTTTTTTAACCTCTGTATCACTTTTATTCGCTTTATTATTACAAGCTGTTAATAATAAAGATGTAACAAGTGCCATTACCATTAAATGGCTCTTTTTTCGCTTCATGAGTTGTTCTCCTTAAATATAAAATATTATAAAGCGTAATATATTATAGCAGAAATACTAACAGAAAGATGCGACATTCTTTTGAATATTTATTCGTTCAAGAAAAAAGCTATCCTTTTAAAAGGATAGCTTTTTCAACTGCCACATAATTATCTATCTTTGCAAACCTCGTTTATAACGACTTGCTTCAAATATAATACGCTCTTCATCTAACGTTTTACATTCGCCATTCCAAACGACATGTTTTCCGTTAATAATTACATCGCTTATATCTTTTCCACTAGCAGCATATACAAGGTGTGATAACACTTCATCCGCTGGTTGTAAATGCGGCTTATTAGACGGGTCAATCGTAATAAAATCAGCACACTTACCAGCTTCTAGTGACCCTGTTTGTTTCATCCCGATTACTTCCGCAGCTCCTTTTGTCGCAAGAGAAAGAGCTGTTTCAACTGGTAATGCTGTTGCATCTTGGTGAATACCTTTTTGTAATAAAGTCGCTATGCGCATTTCTTCAAACATGTCTAAATTATTGTTAGATGCAACACTATCTGTTGCAATTCCTACTTTTATTCCTGCTTCTAGCATCGCTTTTACATTCGCTATACCAGAACCTAGTTTTAAATTACTATTTGGGTTATGTGCTACTCGAACATCATGTTCTGCTAAAAATGCACGCTCATCATCATTTAATACTACACCGTGTGCAATAACTGTTGGGCGTTTAAACAATCCGCAGCTCGCTGCATATTCTACTGGACGTTTTCCATATTGTGCTTCAATATCACGTACTTCACGCTCTGTTTCAGAAAGATGGATATGAACCATCGTTTGATTCTCTACTGCAATCCGTGCGCACTCTTCTAACAATTCTGTACTACATGTATATGGACTATGTGGTGCAACCATCGTAGTTAACATGTCACTTTCGTTATAGTAACGCTTCACATATTTCTCAGCTTCTTCAATCGCTTTCTTTTCATCGTCTTTCGTTCCGAAGCTAAATAAAGTTCTTGAAACAGCAGCTCGCATCCCGCTCCTTGATACCGTTTCCATAATTGCGTCTTGATCTACTCCAATTGGATTAAACATGTCAGAGAATGATGTTGTACCACTTTTCACCATCTCAAGTAATCCTAATTCCGTACTAGCGACCGCAATTTGGGGAGTAAATTGACTTTCCAGTGGCCAAATTCTCGTCTCAAGCCATGGCTGTAATAACATATCATCTCCAATACCTCTTAGGAGACTCATTACAACGTGTGTATGTGTATTTACAAGCCCTGGTAAAACCCACTTTCCTTTCATGTCAATTACTTCATCTACTTCAAATTCATTAGCGAATTCTCCGCTCTTTACATCTATAATTTGATCATTCTCTACAATGATATATCCATTTTCTATCACTTCGTTTTGTTCATTCATCGTTACAATTGTAGCGTTTACATAAGTTGTTTTCAAAAGTATTTCCCCTTTCAACTCTATGAAGTTCCCTTTAATAAGTTACCACCATTATAGTAACTTATTAAAGATTAAGAGTCAAAAGATAATTTTAATTCTTTCGTTATTTTTCCCTTCAAAATGTTATATTGCTTTTCATTTGTATCTGCAAATGCTTCTTCCCGATTTGACTTTTCATCCATATAATTCAATTTCCCATTGAATTGAGTCTCTGTAAAATCAAATCTCTGCCCATCTATAAAGTTATAAAAGTGCCATACCTCTCTTACTTTTGTCTTTTTAATTTCTCCTCCGTATATGTCTTGAACGACAAGAGCTGTAACACCACATTGTCCCTTTGCTGGGTTTTCAATTGTCCACTTTGAACTCGTTTCAATCGACCACGATTTTATTAGTGCTTCATATATTCTTTTTTCCTTTACATCATCCATTCTAATCTTCCCCTACTATTAATAGTTTTACACATCATATTTCAAAAGAGGCAGTACACGCCCCTTAAAGATAGTTGATGGTGTCTCTCCTATTAACTGTGCTCCCATTTTCAAGTAATATCCTTTTGCATTCGGATCACTATCAATTGTAAAACTTTTTAATCCTAGTTCATTGGCTTTTTCTATTACATACTCCCAAAGTATTTTCCCGTAACCTTTTCCTTTGTAATGAGGATGAATGTACAAGAAATCGAGAGCTTTATCATTACGTAAAAATGAGAAAAAACCAATCTTCGCATTATCGTTTACTAAAACATATACAAAATTATTTTTTATGTACTCTTCCGTAATTGTTAAATCTTCCTTACAAGCAAGTATGAATTCTTCACTATAATTCCACGTTGCTTTTGAATGTAGTGCGAGTTCACTTAATTCATTTGCTTCACTTAATAATGCTTCTCTTATCTTCATGATTCTTTTTCCTCACTTTCAATATGTACACTACTAAATTGATTCGGAAAGCACTTCAAAAAAACCTTTAATTTCCATAAAATAGAAATTGATTTTATAAATCTTTATTATAATCAGTACGATTTTCAACAATTTTTTTAAAGAAAAAGAACGCCATCCCTAAAAGTTGGCGTTCTCTTTTTCTAAAATTTAATCTTCAAGCTCACTCATTCGTTTTACTATTTCGTACGATACAAACCTATACAGTTTCTACTACCGCTTCAAGCATTGTTCCATTTTTAGCATAGTTCGTATGCCAAGAAAAAGCTTTTTCTAAAATATGAGGAGTTTGTCCACCTCTTATTTTTGCTTCTTCGTAATAAGCTCGTAGCTGTTCACGATACATTGGATGTGCGCAATTCTCAATAATAAGTTCCACTCTTTCTCTTGGCGCAAGTCCCCTTAAGTCGGCATATCCCTGTTCAGTGACGATAACATCTACATCATGTTCAGTATGGTCTACATGAGAAACGAAAGGAACGATACTTGAAATGTTACCACCTTTCGCAATTGATTTAGTAACAAAAATAGCTAGGCGAGCATTTCTTGCAAAATCACCAGACCCACCAATACCATTCATCATTTTTGTACCTAAAACGTGAGTAGAGTTAACATTTCCGTATATATCTAATTCTAATGCAGTATTAATTGAGATTAATCCAAGGCGACGAATGATTTCAGGATGATTGGAAATCTCTTGTGGACGCATCATTAATTTGTCACGATATTTTTCAAAGTTAGAAAATACTTGTTGCATTTTCTCTTCAGAAAGCGTGATAGAACAACAAGAAGCAAAATTGACTTTTCCAGCATCCATAAGATCAAAAACTGCATCTTGTAAAACCTCGGAATATACTTCTAAATCTTCAAATTCTGAATCTAACATTCCATGCAATACGGCGTTAGCCACTGAACCAATTCCTGATTGTAACGGCGCTAAACGATTTGTTAATCGGCCTACTTTGACTTCTTCTCGAAGGAATTCTATTAAATGCTGTGCCATAATAACAGTTTCTTCATCCGGAGGAACAATTGTCGATGGCGAATCCAATTGATTCGTAAACACAATTCCCTTTACTTTTTCAGGATTAATTGGAATACCGATTGTTCCAATTCGGTCATCTGTTTTCACAAGCGGAATTGGAAGCCTCTCCCCTTGTTTACCTGGTTCATATAGATCATGTAGCCCCTCTAATTGCGCGGATTGAGCCATATTCATTTCAATAATAATAGACTTAGCATTTAAGGAAAACGCTAAGGAATTTCCAATTGAAGTGGTTGGAATAATCATTCCGTCCTCTGTAATCGCAACCGCTTCCAAAATAGCGAAATCTATATCCAGAACGTCAGCACGGAGTAACTCTGCTGTATGAGACAAGTGTTGATCCACAAATAAAAAGTCTCCGTTATTAATTCCTTTTCGCATAGTAGCGTCAGCTTGGAAAGGTAATCTTTTCCCTAAAATTCCTGCCTCAGCAAATAATTTGTCTACATCCGATCCTAAAGAAGCCCCAGTATAAACATTTACTTTAAAAGATTCATCATTCTTAACTCGGTTTACAAGCGCAAATGGGACTGCTTTTACATCACCTGCACGTGTAAACCCACTTAAGCCTAAAGTCATTCCACTTTGAATCCAGGAAGCAGCTTCTTCAGGTGTAACTACCCGATCTTTTAGACGTTGATCTCTGATTCTATCTAAATTGTTCTCCATATGTAATCCCTCTCTCATTGAATATTCATAATTATTTTACACATTAACACTATCAAAATAGGGATTTTAGTATACAATGCCGAAAATTCAGACAGAACAGCAAATCTAGGTTCTAAAGCAGAAAAATTTAGAATCCTAGAAGTTTACGGAAATAACTAGCGTATGATTGACTAACTGGTACTCTCTCACCATTATCCATCGAAAGTACAAAAGTAGAATGGGTATCAGGATAAATTGCTTTAATATGATTAACATTTACAATAAACGAACGGTGACATCTAATAAATGAATCTTTCGGAAGCAAGTATTCGAATTCTTGCAGAGAGTATTTATGTGTTCCTGATAACTCTTCTGAATTCACATACGTCTTTTTATCTTTAGCCTCTAAATACATAACCTTTGAAAAAGGAACCGGAATCCAGCCGTCTGTTGTTTTTAAAGTAACAACTGACTTTCCATCCGTTAAAGCTGGATAAATTGCCGTCACGCACCCTTCAAGCTTTCCATTGTTTGAAAATGGTACAGCCATTCCATGATAAGGAATACCAAAAACATCCCGATTCATAAACTCAGAGGTTTTTTGATTCATCACCATCGCTTTATGAGCAATCGTTCCTTCCTTTATAGGATCCCCGACACTAATCTTTAAATCAATTCGTTTACTTGGCCGATAGTAAATATATTCTTTCGTATTCGAAACAGCAATTGAAATTTCATCTGAAAATAGTTCCCCAACAACATCTAGTAATAAACCTAACGTTCTATCTTCCATTCTATTAACACCTCATTCACTATTATACTACTATTATGAACGAGCATCTGTTGCTTTATAAAAAGTTTAATTTTAAATTACTTTTAAAATTAGTTTTATTCACTATTACTTCGTTACTACAAAAAACCTCACTTCAGAAAAGTGAGGTTTCCTCTCATACAATATTTTTTTATTTTTTATTAAGTAAAGTGAATTTAAGAATTTATTGCCCCTATTTCTGTATAATAAATAATCCCAAACTACAAACAGTTTGGGATTATCTTTCTCATTTATTATGCGCATCTAACCACGAAATTAAATCTTTAAATACTTCATCCTTATTTACTTCATGAAACATTTCATGTCTACCATTTTCATATAAACGTAGTGTCACGTCTTTCACACCACATTTTTTATAGTTTTCATATACTTCTTTTACACCTTTCCCCATATCGCCAACAGGATCACGATCACCAGAGAATATATGTATTGGAAGATTCTTTGGCGTCTTCTTGTATTCTTCTAGTTTATTTACTTCTAATACACCAGAAAATAATTCTCGGTAAAAACTCGTCGTACAAATGAAACCACATAACGGATCCGAAATATATTTATCAACTTGATTATTATCTGAAGATAACCAATCAAATTTTGTACGATTTGGCTTAAAGTTCGAATTGAAGTTTCCGAAAGATAAAAAGTTTAACATTGGACTTTTCGTTTTTGCCCCACGCAATTTCATTTCGATTGTTGCTACTTTATGACCAATAGCTCCTAAAAGCCCTGGATTTCCACCTGTTCCTGAAATCAGAAATCCATCATATAATTCGCCTCTAAGTTGTACAGCACGTCTTGATAAAAAAGAACCCATACTATGTCCAAGTAAAAACAAAGGACTTGACTGCTCTTCTTTTATCTTTTCTGAAACAAAGATAACATCCGATACAACTTGATTCCACCCTATATTTGGTTCAAAATGACCATAATCTTCTTCTTTTTTTACTGTTTTCCCATGTCCTTTATGATCATGCGCATAAACACCATACCCTGCTTCCAATAAAGCATCTACAAATTCTGTATACACCCCTGCATGCTCTGTCATGCCATGTGCAATTTGAATAATTCCTCTCGGATCTCCTTCTGGTAACCACTTACGCAAATAAATTTCCGATCCATCCAATGCCGTAACGAAACTTTCCTGTACATTCATTTCGTCAGCCCCCAACTCTATTATGTATAGCTTTAAGAAAATGAATATCCATTCACTTTTCTTATTTTATATTATATGTAATTGCTTTCATTATGACAAATGATGTATTTTTCAGACTTGCTTTTAAACTAATTTCTTGACGAATCCAAAATAAAATTATATAGTTACTTACATAAAGTAATTATATAATTTTTAGGAGGTTCCTACTATTATGATGCCATCATTATTTTTAGCACATGGTTCGCCTATGCTCGCTATTCAAGATACAGACTATACACGATTTTTAAAAACACTTGGAGAAACATATAAACCGAAAGCAATTGTTATTTTCACTGCTCATTGGGAAAGTGAAGTATTAACGATTTCCTCATCAGATAACGAGTATGAAACAA
Source organism: Bacillus cereus group sp. MYBK14-1 (assembly GCF_051916885.1). Classification (NCBI taxonomy): domain Bacteria; kingdom Bacillati; phylum Bacillota; class Bacilli; order Caryophanales; family Bacillaceae; genus Bacillus; species Bacillus cereus group sp. MYBK14-1. The sequence continues at coordinate 323,537 of NZ_JBQAHM010000002.1, forward strand.
TTTATGATTTTGGAGGTTTTCCCCCTGAGTTATACGAAATCAAATATCGTGCGAAAGGCTCTTCTCATATTGCATCTATTTTAGAAACAAAATTTAAGAACAAAGGTATTTCAGTCCATCATAATATGACGAGAGGTTTAGATCATGGTTCATGGACACTCCTGCACCGCATGTATCCAGAAGCAAATATTCCTGTCGTGCAAATATCAGTCAATCCATTCCTTTCTGCAACAGAACAATTTGAAATTGGAGAAGCACTTAAAGGACTCGGACAAGAAGATATTTTAGTAATCGGGAGTGGCGTTACCGTTCATAATTTACGAGCACTGAAATGGAATCAAACTACACCTGAAAAATGGGCAATTGAATTTGATGATTGGATTATTAAACATATGCAGAATAACGATAAAGATGCATTGTTTAATTGGGAGAAAAATGCTCCTCATGCACAATTAGCAGTACCAAGAGCAGAACATTTTGTTCCTTTATTTATCGCTATGGGAAGTGGTGAAAATAGCGGTGAAGTCATTCACCGTAGTTACGAGCTTGGTACATTAAGTTATCTTTGTCTTCGATTTTAAAGAAAAGGATGAAGCACATGCTGCTTCATCCTTTTTCTTTTTCATTCACTTAGTTAACTAACTTCCAAATGTCGTTTCTCTGATACCTCTTCGTTCTTATTATGAAAATAAACCCAAATACACGCAATAAATAATAGTGAAGATGTAGAGAGGAAAACATATTGGAAACCTGCATGCGCTGCAATTTGTCCCCCGAGCACTGGACCAATCATATTTCCTAAAAACTGAAATGATTGATTATATCCAAATATTCGTCCCGTAACATGGGTTGGTGTATGTTGTTTTAGTAGAGTTTGTACGGAAGGTAATAATCCTGCTTGTGCGATACCTAATAAAAATCGAAGAATTAATAGTTGCCAAGCTGACGTTACAAATGCTTGCGGGATAAAAATAATTCCTGCAGCAAATAACGCTACAACTAACGTTTTTTGAGGACCGATATGATCTGATAATCTTCCTAGTCTTGGTGCTGCCAAAATAACTGCTAATCCTGTCGCTGACATAACTGCACCCGCAATTGTTTCAATATGTGCAGTATGAGGACCTACTAAATTTTTCACGTACAATGTAACAATTGGTTGAACTGACATATTAGCAAGTTGAATAATAAATGTTGTTACAAATAAACTAATAATTAAATGCTTCGCTGGGACCATCGTCCATACTTTTTTCGGCTGTGTTTTTTTTGCTTGAGCAGAGTGATTTTCTTCATGCAGGAAGAAAAAAACGATGAGAAAGGAAAGGAATAAAAAAGCTCCCGTAACAAGAAAGACATGACGCATTCCAATTAACTCAGACAAATAACCGCCAAGTAACGGGCCAAGTAACGAACCGCTCACACCACCAGTTGAAATTGTGGAAATCGCCCAACCTGAATGTTCTTTCGGAGTTTCTGCTGCAATAAATGTCATCGCTGTTGAAAGGAAACCAGATACTGCTCCCATTAAAAATCTTAGTGCGACTAGTTGATACACATCCGTTACAAACCCCATAAGCGTCATAATAATCGCCATACCGAGGCTAGCACGAATAAGCATCAATTTCCGTCCATGTATATCACCAAGCTTTCCCCATATTGGCGATACGATCGCACCCATTAAAAATGTTACACCAAATGCAAGTCCCGACCACTGTGCAATGCTTGAAGTGCCAGTTACTCCTAATTCCTCAATATAAAAAGATAAGAAAGGAATTACTAAACTCATACCGGCTGCAGTGGTAAAACAACCTAGCCAACAAATCATTAAATTCCGTTTCCAGCTGGCCATTTTCACACCTTCTTTCTTTAGATACCCATTCTACACCCTTTCTTGTAAAAAGTTTAGTAATTTGCTTTATATGCAAGATTTACTACAAAACCCGCTATTTTCTAGTAAAAAACACTACATCTCTACATCATTTTCATAATAAAACCAACTCCTCTATATGAAGTTGGTTACTTATTATCTATCGGTATTAAACGAGCATTACAATTTCTCTCGTAAAACTCAATGGGACCTGCTTGTCCAATAATCGCATATTCATATCCATCTTGCTTCATATTATATAAACAATGATGCAATAATTCTTTTCTACACCTTTCACACGATTTTGTTTCGCTATGCCCATTGGACCAAACAAGCCTTTCTTTCCTCTCACTACATCGTAACAGGCGAAACCAACTATTACTTCCTCCTGCTGTGCAATATAGATAGGTAACTTTTCGTTATATGTCCGAAATCCATAATCAACCGACTGTAACCACCGTTCACCAAATTCATCCACTACAAATCGTGATAACTTATCAAAATCAGAAGGACTAACTCTTCTTACATGACAAAATAATGTATTATAAATAGATTTAAAACTATTTAAATCAACCGCTAAGTCTCTCGGTGCAGCTGTAATACGTAATATATCTTCTTGCATTTGTGTATGTATAAATCCACCAATATTTGTATCTACACGAAATAATGCATACATAACATGTCCTTCATTTACTACTACTTGCTGAAAGCGTTCCATACGTTTCTTCGCTATTTGTAAAATTTCTATCGCCTTATAAGATAGTTTATATTGCCCTATTTTTTTATACTCTTGATTATGTAAATCGTATTGTTTTCGTAACGAAAGTTTTTCTAAAAAATCTGGACCGACTTTGTGAAACAAATACATAAATAACTCAGCGCAAACTCCTGTACCTTCTTTACACATACCTATAAACAGATGGACTGGGTGAATTATGTTATACTCACTCTCTTTTGCTGCAATCTCCAATATTTTATGCAAACGTTTTGTAAATTGAAATTCCTCCATATGTGTTTCCATCCTCTACTAATTTACTAACAAACCGTAACCATAAATAATTGAAACAATTACACCCACTACCAATATACCTGGAAGTAAATTTGCCACCTTGATTTTAATAATACTAAGCAAGTTCAATCCAATAGCAGATATCATAATGCCGCCCGTAGCCGTCATCTCCACTATAAATTGGTTCATTAATTCTTTCGGGACAAAACTATTAATTTGTGTTGCAAAAACTGCAATACCACCTTCATATAAAACAACTGGAATCGCCGAAAATACTACGCCAATTCCTAGAGTTGTCGTTAATATAATAGAAATAAATCCATCGATAATCGCCTTTGTAAATAAAATATCATGATTTCCGCGAATCCCACTGTCAAGTGCACCAAGTATCCCCATCGCGCCAATTGCAAAAATTAAAGTAGCTGTTACAAAACCTTCTGATATGCTACCTTTCCCTTTCGATCCAACTTTATTTTCTAGCCAATCCCCTAAATGTTTTAACTTTTCTTCTAATTGTAACCATTCTCCAATTACCGTACCAATCACTAAACTCAGTATGACAACAAGAAAGTTTTCACTTTTTAATGCCATTTGAAGCCCAAGCACAGTAACCGCTAAACCGATTGCGTGCATTATCGTCCCTTTCATACTTTCTGGAATCCTACTAAATAATTTACCAAGTAAAGTACCAAATATAATACAAATTCCATTTACAACTGCTCCTAATATAACCATTTCTCATTCTTCACCCTTCGAATTCTTTATTTCTATATTTTGGTTTATACATTGATTTACAGGTTATCTATATGTTAACTTAATATTGAGAATATTAACAAATGTTTTCCACTACATAACCCGCTATTTTTTGTAACTTTAATTACCTTTAATAGATTCAGTGTTAATTTAATTGCGGGATAATATTAAAAGGGAAGGTATATATGAAAACTTTACTAAAACGATTTTTGTTAATAGCCTTTTTCATTACACCGATTGTTTTATTAATCAATTACTCTTTTATTTCAAAAGCAAAAGACAAACCCGATTTGCAAAACAAATCTAGTAAAACCGCTTCAAAAAGCGAAAAGAAAATAGAAGACCAAGAAATCACACTCACCTTCTCTGGTGATACAATGTTTGATTGGCAATTACGTCCTATAATCGAAAAGAATGGGGCTGATTACCCATTCCAACATGTAAAAGAAGAAATAAAAAAAGCTGATATTTCTTTTGTGAATTTAGAGTCGGCATTTACAACGAAAGAAAAGAAAGCACCTGGGCAACTGTTTTGGATTAAAAGTGATCCATCTACACTACAAGCTATTAAAAACACTGGATATGACATCGTAAATATTGGGAATAACCACACACTTGATTATGGGCAAGATGGATTATTAGATACGATTTCTCACGTAGAAAAATTAAAGTTCCCTTACATTGGAGCCGGAAAAAATGCGAAAGATGCATATACAGCACGAGAAATGACCGTAAAAGGGAAAAAGTTTAAATTTCTTTCCTTCGTTCGATTTATGCCTGATTCTAATTGGGTAGCTGGTGAGAATAAACCTGGCGTTGCGAATGGCTATGATTTAAATCTTGTAACAAAAACAATTAAAGAACAAAAGAAAGATGCAGACTATTTAATCGTCTATATGCATTGGGGCGTTGAAAAATCAAATCGTCCGGTAGAATACCAAAAGCAATATGTACCTAAAATGGTTGAAGCAGGAGCTAACGCAATTGTCGGGAGCCATCCACATTGGTTACAAGGGTTTGAGTATTATAATAAAGTTCCTATCGCTTACTCATTAGGTAACTTTTTATTCCCGAGTTATGTGAATGGGAAAAGCGCTGAAACTGGCGTATTAACTTTAACTTTTAAAGGAAAGGATGTCCAAATGTCATTCAATCCTTATATCATTCGCAACAACCAAGTTTCCCCTGTAAATGAAGGAGAAAAGAAAAAAGCTCTTCAATATTTACAAACAATTTCAACTGATGTAGAAATTGATGATACAGGGAAAATAAAAAACAAACGAAACTAGACAGCTCAAGATCTATTTCTCTGTAATATACTTTACAGAATAGGTGATAAACATGCTGAAAGAGTTATTAGAAAATATAAACCTCTTAGAAAACATCTATAAAATGTCTATAGCAATCCTGCTTTTATGTTCCTTTTATTCTGTGAGACTATTTAAAAAAATAAAGCGAGAGAGAAACCTTACTCCTTTTGAATTTACAATGTATGTAATCATTCGTATTGCGATACTCTTTTGGTTAGCTAGCTTTATTCTTCTTGAATTTAATGAGTACCTAGTTTAACTATAAAAAAGATAGAACAAGCACTATATTCCCTCGCTTGTATCTATCTTTTTTATTTACATTCTAACTCTTTCCTTCTATTAAATAAGCAAATCAAACAAAACAGGGTTTTTATTAAGTTCCATAAATTGAATATTATTTTCTTTAAAGCGAGTAATTAATTGCTCATAATCTTCTTTATGTTTTAATTCTACGCCGACTAATGCTGGACCATTTTCTTTATTATGTTTCTTAATATACTCAAAGCGCGTAATGTCATCTTCTGGTCCTAATCCTTTATCAAGAAATTCTCTTAGCGCACCTGAACGCTGCGGAAATTCAATGATAAAGTAATGTTTCAGTCCTTCATAAATGAGCGAACGCTCTTTCATTTCTTGCATTCTATCAATATCATTATTTCCACCACTTAGCGTACATACAACTGTTTTACCTTTTATTTCATCTCTATATAAATCAAGCGCTGCAATAGAGAGTGCACCAGCCGGTTCAGCTACAATCGCATTTTTCTTATACAGTTCTAAAATCGTCGTACAAACTTTCCCCTCTGGTACTAAAATAATATCGTCAATTACATCTTTACAAGTTTCAAATGTTAACTTTCCTACTTTTTTAACAGCTGCCCCATCAACAAAGCTATCTATTTTCTCCAATGCTACATTTTCATTTTGAAGAAAAGCCTCTTTCATAGATGCAGCTCCCATTGGCTCTACACCAATAACCTTTGTAGTAGGACTAACACCTTTTACATATGTACCAACTCCTGATGCTAATCCACCACCACCGATTGCTGTAAAGATATAATCAACCGGTTTCTCCATATCATGCATAATTTCAACTGCCACTGTCCCTTGACCAGCAACTACATACGGATCATCAAACGGATGAACAAATGTCATTCTATTTTCTTCACAATAACACTGTGCTTCTTGGAAAGAGCTATCGAATGTATCACCAACTAATACAATCTCTGCGAAATCACCACCGAAAAATTGTACTTGTGATACTTTTTGTTTCGGTGTTGTTGTGGGCATAAATATTTTTGACGGAATCTTCAATAAATTACACGTATAAGCAACTCCTTGCGCATGATTACCAGCACTTGCACAAACAACACCGTTTTGTAACTTTTCTTTCGGTAAACTTTGAATCAAATTGTATGCACCACGAATTTTGAAAGAGCGAATTAATTGTAAGTCTTCTCGTTTTACATAAACGTCACAATCATATTTCTCAGATAAAACTGTATCACGTTGTAACGGTGTTTTAATAACGATATCTTTCAGGCAATTATGAGCCATTAAGATATCTTCAATTTTCACTCTCTCCTTTACCTTTTGCACCATTATATATCATCCTTATCTCTTTTAAATTGGCTCAATCAAAATGTGGGATTTTCAGGACAGCCCCTGTATTCGCCGATGTTACCATTTGTGCATAACGTCCGAGCCAGCCAGTTTTTACTTTCGGTTCTGGTCGTTTCCATTCTTTTTTACGCTTTTCTAATTCTTCATCACTCACTCTTACTTCTAGTAAGCGTTCTTCAACATCAATACATACAATATCCCCTTGTTCAAGAAGTGCAATCATCCCGCCCGCTGCTGCCTCTGGTGAAATATGTCCTACTGAAATTCCACGTGAAGCTCCAGAAAAACGTCCATCTGTTAATAATGCAACCTCAGCACCTAATCCCATTCCAGCAATTGCTGATGTTGGGGCTAACATTTCTGGCATACCAGGGCCACCTCTTGGTCCTTCATAACGAATGACAACTACATCTCCTTTCTTCACTTTCCCAAGCATAATGCCCGCAAGTGCCTCATCTTGTGAATTAAAAATAACGCAAGGCCCTTCAAAACGCTTTACCTCTGTTGCACCGCTTTTAATAACCGCTCCATCTTTAGCAAGATTTCCTTTTAATATACGTAAGCCCCCCTCTTCACTATGAGGGTTTTCGAGAGAGTGAATAACCTCCTTATCTTTAATCTCTGCCTCAGCGATATTTTCTCTTAATGTTTGCCCAGTAGCAGTTATTCGATCAAGATGAAGTACTCCTTCTTTCCGGCTCATCTCTTTCAAAATTGCACTAATCCCGCCCGCACGATCAATATCTTCCATATGCCAATTTGAGGCTGGACTTACTTTACATAAATGAGGTACACGTCTTGAAACTGCATCAATACGGTTCATATCATAATCTAGTCCTGCCTCTTGTGCGAGTGCTAGCGTATGTAATACTGTATTCGTTGATCCACCCATCGCCATATCAAGTGCAAAAGCATCGTCAATTGCTTCTTCTGTTACAATATCACGCGGCTTAATATCTCTTTCAATTAAAATTTTCAATTTCTCTGCTGCTTGTTTAATTAACTCTTCACGTCTTGGATCAATTGCTAAAATACTCCCGTTACCAGGAAGAGCTAAACCTAATACTTCACATAAACAATTCATAGAGTTCGCGGTAAACATACCCGAACAAGAGCCACAAGATGGACAGCCATGATCTTCAATATCTTTTAATTCTTCTTCTGAAATTTTCCCAGATTGATAAGCTCCTACCCCTTCAAAAACAGAGCTTAAATCAACAACTTCTCCTTTTGACGTTTTTCCAGCCGCCATCGGGCCGCCTGAAACAAACACAGTCGGAATATTAATACGTAGTGCAGCCATCATCATACCTGGTGTAATTTTGTCACAGTTTGGGATACAAATCATGCCGTCAAACCAGTGTGCATTTACAACCGTTTCTACTGAATCTGCAATAATTTCACGACTCGGAAGAGAATAACGCATACCGATATGTCCCATCGCAATACCATCGTCAACTCCAATTGTATTGAATTCGAATGGTACCATACCTGCCGCGCGAACTGCCTCTTTTACAAGTTTCCCAAACTCGTTCAAGTGTTTATGCCCTGGAATAATTTCAATAAAAGAATTACAAATCGCTATGAAAGGTTTATCAAAATCTTCATCTTTCAAACCAGTTGCTTTTAATAAACTACGGTGCGGTGCTTTATCAAAACCTTTTTTAATCATGTCACTTCTCATCTTGTCAAATCCCCTCTTACATATTTTTCATTTATACTCTCTTACTCTATTTCTTTACTAATTCTTTCGGTGCATGAATCCAGCTCATCATTTCACGAAGCTCTGCTCCCACTTTTTCTAATTGATGATTTTGTTCTGCTTTTTTCATTGCGTTATACGTCGGACGCCCTGCTTGATTTTCTAAAATCCATTTCTTCGCAAATTCACCTTGCTGAATTTCTGTCAGAACACGCTTCATTTCCTTCTTCGTTTCATCTGTAACAATTCTCGATCCTGTTACATAATCTCCAAACTCTGCCGTATCTGAAATAGAATGGCGCATAGTCGTTAATCCACCTTCGTACATTAAGTCAACAATTAGCTTTAATTCATGCAAACATTCAAAGTATGCAATTTCAGGACGATATCCACCTTCCGTTAACGTTTCGAACCCGGCCTTCACAAGTGCAGTTACCCCGCCGCAAAGTACAGCTTGCTCACCGAATAAATCCGTTTCGGTTTCTTCTTGGAATGTCGTTTCAATTACCCCCGCACGTGTACACCCTACACCTTTTGCATACGCCAGTGCTACATGTAGCGCTGTTCCCGTCGCATCTTGATGCACTGCGACTAATGCTGGAACACCATTTCCTTCTTGAAATACACGGCGAACGAGATGACCTGGACTTTTTGGCGCGACCATCGCTACATCTACGTAACTTGGCGGATTAATTTGTCCGAAGTGAATGTTAAATCCATGTGAGAAAAGTAACATTTGTCCTTCACGAAGATTCTCTTCTACCTCTGCTTTATACACATGAGCTTGCTGTTCATCTGGCAATAACATTTGTACAACTTGTGCGGTTCGAACCGCTTCTGAAACAGACATTACTTCAAATCCATCCGCTTTCGCTACTTCATACGACTTACCAGGACGAACACCAACTACAACCTCTACACCAGAATCACGTAAATTTTTTGCTTGCGCATGACCTTGTGATCCATAACCAACTACTGCAACAGTTTTTCCTTGTAATAACTCTACATTTGCATCTTTTTCATAATATGTTTTCATATTCCATACACTCCTTATAATTTATTTACTTGCAGAACATCAATTAATTTTTTCAACTGACTAACAAGTAATGTCGCTTCATTTTCAGTACAAACTGCTGTGAGTTTCATTTCAGAAACACCACTAGTATCTCTTTCTTTTAAATGTAAAGAAGAAATATAATAACCACGCCGAGCAAAAATCCCACTTATACGTAATAAGACGCTTGGCTCGTTATGAATAACGAGTGAAAAAGTATGACTCATTCTTCCCACCTCTTCATAATCATTTCGTTATTCCCTTTGTTTGGCGGAACCATCGGAAATACGTTTTCACCTTCTTCTACACAAAAATCAACTACGACAGGACCTTCGTGAGCAAATGCTTCTAACATCACTTGTTTTGCCTCGGTTGAATTTGTTGCTCTTAATCCCTTTACTCCATAAGCTTCTGCTACTTTCACAAAATCTGGTGATCCAATTTTTGATTCTGATAAACGATTTTCATAAAACATTTCTTGCCATTGCCTTACCATCCCTAAAAATTTGTTATTTATGATAAATACTTTTACAGGGATGTTATTTTCAGCAATTGTTTGTAGTTCTTGAATGTTCATTTGAAAAGAAGCGTCACCTGCAATACAAATGACAAGTTCTTCTTTTTTAGCTAGCTGAGCACCAATTGCTGCTGGAAAACCAAACCCCATTGTTCCTAATCCTCCAGAGGTAAGGAACGTCCGAGGTTTTCTTGCTTTATAGAAGTGAGCAGCCCACATTTGATGCTGACCTACTTCTGTTGTGACAATCGCTTCACCATTCGTTAATTCACTTACTAAGTTGATTACATGCTGTGGTTTTAACTCAGATTCTTTTTGCTTATAAGAAAGTGGATATTCTTCTTTCCATGTCTTTACTTTCTGAAGCCATTCGTCTGTTTGTGTATAAATAGACATATGTAACAGCATGTGTAACGCTTTTTTTACATCACCAACAATCGGATGTTCTACAGTTACATTTTTATGAAACTCAGAAGAATCAATATCAATATGTACTTTTTTCGAGTGCGGAGAAAAAAGTTCTAATTTTCCTGTTACACGATCATCGAAGCGAACACCTAATGCAAGTAGTAAATCACAATCTGTTACCGCCATATTAGCAGCGTATGTCCCATGCATACCAAGCATCCCTAGAAACAATGGATCATCCGGTGGATATGCACCAAGCCCCATTAAAGTTGAAACGACTGGAATACGGTTCTCCCTTGCGAATTCGAAGAGTTCATCGGATCCACCTGAATGAATGACACCTCCTCCAATATAAAGAAGTGGACGCTTAGATTTTGAAATTGCTTTAGCCACCTCTCTAAGTTTCATGTTGTCTGGTACAAGTTCTGGTTTGTACCCCGGAATATCAACTTCTTCATTAAAGAAACTGGTGACTTTTGCATTTTGAACATCTTTTGGAATATCAATTAATACTGGTCCCGGGCGCCCGCTTTTGGCGATATAAAAAGCTTCTTGCACAATTCGTGATACATGATTCACATCACGAACCTGGTAATTATGCTTCGTAACAGGTACTGTAATTCCGACAACATCCGCTTCTTGAAATCCATCTTTACCAATTAAAGGCGTTGCAACTTGCCCGGTAATGACAACTAAAGGAATCGAATCCATATAAGCGTCTGCTAAACCCGTAACTAAATTTGTCGCCCCTGGGCCAGAGGTAGCAAAGACTACCCCAACCTTTCCAGAAGCCCTCGCATATCCTTCAGCCGCATGAATGGCAGCTTGTTCATGACGAGTTAAAACATGTTTCAAACCACTTTCGTATAACGCATCGTATACTGGTAAAATCGCTCCGCCTGGATAGCCGAAAACGGTCGTTACACCCAATTTCTTCAAACATTGAATCACGTGCCCAGCGCCTGTCATTTCTTCATACTGTAATTTCTCATACGCTGTATACTGCTGCTTCATTTCCATTAACTCCTCTCCTTATTTACGCTAAGCTTTCCGTCAGCCCGGGAACACGTACTCCTCTTTCTCTCGTTAATTTTTTAAATTCTTCGGTCAATTGTTTCGTTACACTTCCTGGTTTCCCATCTCCAATTTCTCTGGAATCAACTTTTACAACTGGAATTAACTCCGCTGCTGTTCCTGTTAAAAATACTTCATCCGCTACATATACATCATGGCGAGTGAACGGTCTTTCCTCACACGGAATACTCAGTCGCTCACATAGCTCGATAACACTATTTCTCGTAATACCTTCTAATGCTCCTAAATAGGATGGCGGGGTTAATACTTTTCCATCTTTCACAACGAAAACATTATCACCAGAACCTTCACAAACATATCCTTGTTGATTTAACATAAGAGCCTCTAACACTCCTGCTTGTGCTGCTTCAATTTTTACAAGTACGTTATTTAAATAATTCATTGACTTAATACGTGGATCTAACGCATCTGGCGTATTACGTCTTGATGCAACCGATACAACGCTTAGCCCATTATCATAAAATTCTTGTGGGAATAACTTTAATTGTTCTGCAATGATAATTACGCTCGGCTTCACACAACTTCTCGGATCGAGCCCTAAGTCACCTTTTCCTCTTGAGACAATTAAGCGAATGTAAGCATCAGTATATTCGTTTTTTTGGAGTGTATGTAAAACTGCTTCTTCCATTTCTTCTACCGTCATTGGAATTGTTAGTAAAATAGATTTCGCTGATTCATACAATCGTTTCACATGTTCTTTTAAACAAAATACATTTCCTCCGTAACTACGAATCCCTTCAAATACACCGTCTCCGTATAAAAAACCGTGATCATATACTGAAACAACTGCCTTTTCTTTTTCTACAAATTCCCCATTCATGTAAATGTACTGGTTTCCCATCTCACATCGCTCCTCTTTTTTTCTCTATTTTTTTGCAATCTATTTCTACATCGATTGCTGAGATGAGTATTTTTAACAGAATATTCAGTATATAAACCTTAAAAATATACTCGTCTCAACAATCGATTACTTACATACTTGTAGCAATCCATTGCTGAGACGAGGGAATCGTGGTACCACTCAGCTTCCTTATACTTCTCACGAAATATAAGCTCTGCAAGTCCAATTAGACTTTTGTTTTTCTATCGGGAACAACCCCGCTACTTTTTACTAGTTTTCAAAAGTAGTGCTCCAAGGTGATTTTCAATGAGTGAATTGTTACCACCCTCACAGCCTCGGGGCAGCTCTCTGAAACAATCTTTATCATTTACTCTCCTCTTCTACGCATTCTCTTCTTCTATTTTTAAAAATAAAAACTCTCGCCTCAGCAATCAACTACTACAATTTAGTAGCTTTGATTGCTGAGGCGAGAGTTTCGCGTTACCACTCAGCTTCCTTATACTTCTCACGAAATATAAGCTTTGTAGGTCCAATCAGACCTCCGTCCTTTTACCGGAGACGATGCCGCCGCCCTCTACTCAGTTTCCCTTTCGCAAGCGATGCTCCGAGGTGATCTTCAATGATTCGATTGTTACTACCCTCACAGCCTTGGAGTAGCTCTCTGAAACGATCATAATCATCTACTTTCCTCTTCTTTGCATATACAACATATAAAGTTAGAAAATTCTTAATTAACTTTTATTTGTTACACGTATTATAGGACGTTGTTCTTTTCGTTGTCAATATGTTTTTTCAAAAAAATCAAAATTCATTCTATTTATTTTTTCTCAAATCAAAATTGGAATGCATTACTTACATACACTCATATATTACTTAAGTATGTTTGCATTACTACATAAAGAAAAACTTATAAAGTTTATGAGGAGATGAGGAAACTATGTTAAAAGGGAAAGTAGCGTTAGTTACAGGAGCAAGCCGAGGAATTGGACGAGCGATCGCTAAACGTTTAGCAAATGACGGTGCATTAGTTGCTGTTCATTACGGTAGTCGAAAAGATGACGCTGAAGAAACTGTTCATGAAATTCGATCAGATGGTGGCCAAGCTTTTTCTATCGGCGCAAATCTAGAATCCTTACACGGTGTAGAAAACCTTTATAACGCTTTAGATACTGAATTACAAAAGCGCACTGGTGAAACACAATTTGATATTTTAATAAACAATGCTGGCATTGGTCCTGGTGCTTTTATTGAAGAAACGACTGAACAGTTTTTTGATAGAATGGTTTCAGTAAATGCAAAAGCTCCATTCTTTATCATTCAACTAGCACTACCACGTTTACGTGACAATAGCCGAATTATTAATATTTCATCCGCTGCCACCCGCATTTCTTTACCTGATTTTGTTGCATATAGTATGACGAAAGGCGCTATTAATACAATGACTTTTACGCTAGCAAAACAGCTTGGAGCACGAGGAATAACGGTGAATGCAATACTTCCAGGATTTATTAAAACAGATATGAATGCAGAACTCTTGAGCGACCCGATGATGAAGCAGTACGCTACTACTATTTCCGCTTTCAATCGCTTAGGTGAAGTAGAAGACATTGCCGATACTGCTGCATTCCTTGCTTCTCCAGACAGCCGCTGGGTTACTGGACAATTAATTGATGTGAGCGGAGGATCTTGTTTGTAAAAAACATATATTTTAAAATCTTTTTTATTGCGCAATAAAACAATTTATATAATACTATATAAAACATATACATTTAGGAGGATTACAGCAATGTCCGAAAAAACATACGAACTCGCAACCTTCGCAGGCGGTTGCTTTTGGTGCATGGTAAAACCATTTGATGAACTTCCTGGTATTCATAAAGTACTTTCTGGCTATGCAGGAGGTCATGTAGAAAACCCAACATATGAACAAGTAAAAGCTGGAACATCTGGACATTTAGAAGTTGTTCAAATTACATTCGATCCTTCTATTTTTCCTTATCAGAAATTACTAGACTTATATTGGCCACAAATCGATCCAACTGATGATGGCGGACAATTTTTTGACCGTGGTCCATCTTATCGTACCGCTATTTTTTATCATAACGAAACACAAAAAGGGCTTGCTGAAAAATCAAAACAAGCTCTTGCAGAAAGCGGTATGTTTAAAGATCCAATCGTGACTGAAATTCGTCCTACTGCACCTTTTTACGAAGCAGAGGAATACCACCAACATTTCTATAAAAAGAATCCAGAGAAATATGCTACTGAGCAAAAAGAATCTGGGCGTGAAGACTTTATAAAAGAAAATTGGCAAAAAAAATAATAAAAACGCATCGTGCTTTTTTAGTACGTTGCGTTTTTATTTTTGATAAAAGTACCATACAATTAACAGAACAATTGCTGTTAGTGACCAAAGTACTATCTCGTTTTTCACTCTATTCTTTTTCTTAGTCATTTCATTCCCTCCTAATAACTATTAAACATATTCAATTTTTTCTTTGTTTAATTGTCCATCTTATATACGTGAATACATCCTTACAAATTCTAATAGCAAGACCACCAATAATTCCGATTGCAATGGAAATTACTAGCATCTGTCCAAAACTAAAAGAATTTGTGTACATTATGTAGAGAACGATACATATAAGTAAAACATCCGGTAACAAAATCAAAAAATTTTTAAACAATACTTCACCTCTCTTATGTTTTATTTATAAATTATATCTTCCAAAAAGGAAATCTATTACCATTTTCAAAATAAAAGACCTCCAGTTCAAGCACTAGAGGTCTTCCATTTTATTTCTTCAATCGCTCAATAAAATCATGTAATTTATCAAGTGACTTCATATTCTGATTGCAAGCTACACCATCTTTGCAAATGTAGTTTCCCTTTTTAACGAAAGTTCCTGGTACATCGCCTTTAATTTCAACTAAAAACATTCCTACTTCTTCATGTCCATGACATAACGAACAAATGCTTTTTTTATTTAAACTTTGGAACGTTCCTTGCAGACCAACAAATTTATTTTTATCATTTTTCGCTATAATAAATTTCCTGCTTGACCCCTTATCAATCCAGCTTAAATAAGATATTTCTTTCATATCCATTTCTTCCATATCAGGAAGTTTTAACTTTTTCGCTTTAGGAAATAATTTTTTTAATGTTTGTGCTGTAACTTCTTGAAACGGAATTACATACGGATTTATTTTCATTAAAAATGATTCTGCATCTTCTCTATTTTGAACTGTTAATACCGTATCAATTAACTCTTTCTGTTCATCCGTTAAATTCTCAAATACATGTATTATCTTTTCAATCGCAAGCGATTTTAACGCTTGAATTACACCTCTATCATTTGCCGTTGCATGCCCGTTTGCTAAAATATAAGCTTGTGATTTTATAAAATTATATTGATCACTTCTAATAAACGCTTCCATCTTTATCACTCCATACAAATTGTTGATCTAGTTTTATTGTATACAATGATTACATTTTTTGATATGTAAAAGATAACTTAGAAACAAACATTACATATATCACTTATTCTCTACCGCTGCATTTCCTGACAAAAGAAGCCATCATCTGTTTTCCATTCCGCATATAATACGTCTTCAAATTTAGTAATTCCTTTTTGCTTTATTTGTTTATAAAGCCATCCTTCATCAAATCCCGCTTCCCTCAAATTATCCTTAACTACTTTTCCATCACTAATTAATGAAATTGGTAAGTATACAGGCTTATGTTTTAAACTTAAATCATTTATAGTAGGAGATTCGTATTTACTTTTTTTCAGAACGCTTATGTTTCCGTTCGGTTCCAATATCATATATTCAACTTCTCGGATTGAAAATATATCTTTTTGTTGCCTAAGCATTTGTTGTAATTGGTTTATATCCAAATGATTTACGCTTAATTGTTCACGATCAATCTTTCCGTTACGAATAATAATTGAAGGATACCCTTCAAAAAACCTTCTTGTTCCTCTTACTTTTTGTGTTATCACTTCTATAGTATAAATTAAAATTACCCAAACAAATACTGAATATAAAATAGACCATACTTTAATTTTAGGATCATATATTGAATTTCCAACGAGCTCACCTAGGACGATTGCAGAAATAAAATCAAATGGCGTTAGCTGAGATATTTGTGTTTTCCCTAATATTTTTGTAGCAATTAATAGAACAAAAAAACCAACTAAAAGCTCTATCGTTATTTGTCCAATATGATTCATATATGTTCACCTTTCTACTTTTCAAGTGCTCTGTATACCATTTAATAAAAAAACGGCACATTTTTTCTATTATCATGCCCGTTCACGCCTCATATATCCAATACACATAAAACAAAAAGAGTCTGATTCAAAGTAATATATGAATCAGACTCTTTTCCTCTTATTTAGAATACACAATCTTTTTAATCGTTTCCCCAGAAAGAAAATATTCTTCTGCAAGTTGATGAATAGCAATCCCACTTTTAAACGCTTCTTTAATTGCTTTATTTCTTTCATCTAGTTGTTTTCTTCCGCCAGATCGTGTACCCCATTTATAATGTTTCGTTTCTTGTTTCGGAATGTAAATTGTTTCACCTTGTATATACTTTTGAATTTCAGTAATTAAACTCTCTGGTAAAACAGCATTAGCTTTTACGTATTTCATTTCTGCTCGCCCCTTATTTTTTATGGTTCATTTCAATAAGGTGCAAAGCCAAATATAAAAAATGATACGAGCTCATATAGGCGATTGTATATTACTTGTCTACCTCACGCAAAGTATCGCCATTTCCATACTTGGCTTTGCATGAGACGTTGCAGTGTCTGGCAATTGAATTATAATCGCCATATAAACACCTCCTAATATACCTTTTGCATTTTATTATATGATAAATTCCTTCTCCTTGCATCCACACCCTTCTTAAAGCACGAAATTACTTAGTTTGATATAATACTTTTTAACTGAATTAAAAATCATTGTGAGGTTACATTATGAAGAAAAAAATTATCATTACAATCGTTACACTATTCTTTATTATCACGGCATTATTCGGAACATACAAATTGATGAACGCAAGAAGCTTTCAATTATTTGGAGATTTAACACAACGCGTAGAAACAAATGAAAAAGTGATTGCTTTAACTTTTGATGATGGCCCTACTAACAATGTAAAACAAATATTACCGCTACTAGATAAATACAACGCTAAAGCTACTTTCTTTTTAATTGGAAATGAATTAGAGCAAAATTTATCGTTAGGAGAAGCTATCGCGCAATCTGGGCACCAACTCGGAAACCATACATATTCTCATAATAGAATGGTTTTCAAAACACCTTCTTTTATTAAAGATGAAATAGAAAAAACGAATTCATTAATCCACCAAACAGGATTTACAGACGAAATTGATTTTAGGCCCCCTAACGGTAAGAAGTTAATAGGGCTGCCATATTATTTAAATAAAAACAATATCGAAACAATCACATGGGATCTTGAGCCCGATACTTTTTATAAATCTGCGGCTGATAAAATTAAATACGTTAATAAAAATGTAAAACCAGGTTCTATCATTTTACTGCACTCTATGTATGATGAGTCAAATGAAAATTTACAAACGATTGAAGGTATTTTAGATTCTTTATCTAAGAAGGGCTATCAGTTCGTAACAGTAAATGAATTGCAAAAAAGAGCAAAATAAAAAGGTAGCGTATCTTTGTATGATACGCTACCTTTCTTTTTATATAATGCCAAGTACATTTAAGAATACGATAATAATCGCAATTGGTGCGATATAACGAAGTAAGAATAACCATAATACGAATAGTTTATAACCTTTATTTTTACTTACACCTAGCTCTTTCATTAATACATCTTTCTTCATTTTTAAAGGAACAAAGATAGAAACTAATAATACACCAAGTGGCATTAATACGTTACTTACTGCATAGTCCGCTAAATCAAAGACTGTCTTCCCGAAAATCTTCAGATCACTTAATATACCGAATGATAATGCTGATGGTACCCCAACAACGAAGATTAATAACCCTACGATTAAGGCCATTTTTTCACGTTTCCCTTTACCTTTTGATGTTAACGATGCAACACTAATTTCTAACATCGAAATTGCTGATGTAATCGTAGCGAAGAAGAATAGTAATAAGAAAACGATGAAGAATAATTTTCCGAATGCCATTTTACTGAAAATAGCTGGCAATACGATAAATAATAGTCCTGGTCCTTGAGATGGTTCCATCCCAAATGCGAACACAACTGGGAAAATTGCAAGTCCTGCAAGTAATGTAATAACAAGAGTTAAGGCTACGATAGAAAATGCTGAACGTGGTAAGCTTTCTTCTTTCGGTAAGTATGAGCTATACGTTACCATAACGGCTACCCCAACAGATAATGAGAAGAACGATTGCCCCATTGCGTATAAAATAACTTCTGATGTTACATGTGAGAAATCAGGTTGTAAGAAGAAACGAACGCCTTCTCCAGCACCATCTAACGTAAGTGCACGAACGATTAATACAAAGAATAAAACGAATAGTGCTGGCATGAAATATTTATTTACTTTTTCAACACCATTTTGTACACCTTTACTTACGATGAAAATAGTAATAAGGATGAATAATAGCTGTGATCCAACTGCTAAATATGGATTGGAAATGATTTCACCAAACGTAGCTTCGTATGCTCCATTTCCTTCCCATAGTCTACCTGTAATTGCATTCCATAAATATAATAAAATCCAGCCTCCTACAACACTGTAGAAAGAAAGTAATATGAAACATGTTACAATTCCTAATTTACCTAACCAAGGCCATAACGTTTTAGGAGCAATCTCTCTATATGCATCGACAGCCTCTTTTTGTGTACTTCTTCCAATAACAAATTCAGCTAATAATAGCGGTAAACCAATTAATAATGTGAAACCGATGAAAATTAGGAAGAACGCTCCGCCTCCTCCAATGCCGGCCATATATGGGAATTTCCAAATCGCCCCAAGACCAATTGCCGAACCTGCTGCAGCTAATACGAAACCTAATTTCGATGTCCATTGCTGTGAATTCATTTGTTAATCTCCTCTCTATCTCTTTTTCTTTGTTACAATTCGGTATTTATATTGTTCTATCAATACTCTTTTCTAATACGTTCACTTCCTCCCTAATAATAAAAAAACGCCCCTACGTAAATACGTAGGGACGACAAAATTATCGCGGTACCACCCTAGTTGTGAAGAACACTAAGAAACCACCTAAATAAAAACGCCCCTACGCAAAAACGTAGGGACGATAAAATATCGCGGTACCACCCTAGTTATGAAGCCACACCAAAGTTAGGACCTAAATAAAAAACGTCCCTACGTAAATACGTAGGGACGATAAATATCGCGGTACCACCCTAGTTGTGAAAAAATCTTCACCACTTTATTTGATAACGGTATAAACTACCGTCTTTCATTTCCTCAAAATATGAGATTTATGAAAGATGCTCCAGGACGAACTTCATGAATAATCTATATACTGATTCACACCAACCATCAGCTCTCTGAAATAGGGAGATATTCACTACTATACCCTTTCATTGCCCAAATATTATTTTCCGAATTGATTACTATCATTTTTATCACACATTAAAAATAGTGTCAACTTATATTTCGAATTTTTATGTATTACAATCTATTTAAAAATTCGAAATATAAGTTTTAGTTTAGAAAACAAGTAGCTTAGTACATAACGAATTCTAACAGGCAATAGAAAAAGAATTACGTATTATTGATACTTATTCAATAATACAAATCATCTAGAAACATAACCTGTCTCTCTGTATTCATTTTTTAAGAGTTTGATGGATACCAAGAAAATTTCGCATCACTATCCAGTGGTCTATTTTTCGTTTCTTCTTTAATTACACGAAACCATTCATTTAGAATTTGATTTTTGGGCAATTGAGCAGCAAGGCTATCTTCCCAAATTATATGTGAGAACCAGGCTTTCGTTTCCCATTCAAACTGCAATTGTGCGAACGAAATTATAGGGTGATCAGCTCCACGAAATTGCTCATTTACTGCATTTGAAACTTCTGGAGCTTGCGGTAACAACTCGTTCTGAATTCTATTTCTTATCGTCTCATTTTCTAGCTGATCCCAGAAATACAATTGCCCATTTATTTGATAAAAAATATCAAATGAAGCCTCACCTTTCTTCAAATTCAATAACACGAAGGCACGTTCCACATCATTGTCAGCCGCTTTTACAGCATTAACAATTATATTTTGTGCCATTGATACCCAGTAACTAGTCGCTTCCTCTACCGGTGATTCAACATACAATTCTTCACTTAATTCATGAAGAGTAGCTTCTTGCTCATTTACTTTTTCAACTTTTTTAAAAAACCTATTAAAAAACCCCATAACTTCCCCCTTATTACTATTTTCTATTTCACAAAATAAAAAATAGATTTTTCTTGCTCATCCACATTTACTCCTGGCGCGTATGTATGAACTTGTTGCAACACTTCTTCTATTAGCAACTCTAACTCCTGCACACTTTTTTCTGGATTCCCTATTAATGTGTCCGCCATACGTTCATATAATTTTTCAGGTTTAATAGTCATTCGTTCCACATTATTAGGCATCCATTTAAACGCTGGATGATGTACGTACATTTTATTCAAACCAAATAAAACACCGAATATGTTCCTTTGTACTTCGCAAATAACGTCATAAAGCATAAGCCAATCTTTCCGTTTTAAAAGCGCCTTTCGATTGTGCCAACGATTACTTAACCATAGATTTTCTGAAATCATCCGTTTTGCTAGTTCATCTGAATATGCCGCTACTTTTTCTTTTAATTCATTCACTTTCCCTTCTCCATACAAACTAACACCATCATGAATGGATGATACAATACATTGTTTTTCATAACTTATATCATATTGATCCACCACATCCGAAATCACTTTCTCTACTGTCTCTGTTAAAAAGTTACTAATCTCTAATTTAATTCCCTCTTTCGTTAAATACGTTTCCGACCATTCTTCTTCCTCATACGGATGATACGATAATATTGTCCCATCAATATGATGAATAGGGGCCCTACGATCCTCATCTTCTGGCGGTGTTGACCATAAAATATGTAATTCTATATCTGAATGTTCATCTTCAAGCTTTCTAGCTACTGAACCCGCTAAAATAATAGCTTCTACTTTCGGATTTTTCCTATAAATCTCTGACATCTCTATCGCTTTCTCTTTTAATCCCATTTCATTTCCCCCTAAAATTGCAGTAATCCCCTATATTTCATTTATCTATTTCGATATTACAGCTTGCATTACCTTTTCAAATTCCTACTTAATCATATTTGTATCCAATAGCGCTGAATAACTTCACCAGTACGAGAAGAAACTACTTCATTTTCTAACACACCTCCAACCTTTTGAATCGTTTTAGCAGAACCGATATTGGATTTATCGCAAGTTATTAATACTTTCTGCAATCCTAATTTTTGCGCTTCAGCTAATGCAAGTTGTAGTTGTTTCGTAGCGTAACCGTGGCGACGTTTATTCGGATGGACACTATATCCAATATGACCGCTTTCCCGTAATAATTCTGGATTTAATCTATGTCTAATATTCACAAAACCTATAAGTTCCCCTTTTTCAAAACTTAAAAACTGACTAGATGGCACTCGATTAGCTAGTAAATTTTCTCCTAGTTCTTGTTTACTCACTTTTTCAAACCATTCATCAAGAGAATCAAAGTTTTGTAAAGAACTACTTCCATGTGGTTGTTCCCCTGAGTGTAAAAACGCTTGTCTATACGCCGTAATATGCTCACTATATTCATGGATTGGTTTTAATAGTTTCATTGTTCTTCTCCCCCTCTTCATTCCATAAAACAAACACCTTAATAGCAGCTACTCACTATTAAGGTGTTTCTATCCTTTTTATTCAAATAACCCCATGCTTAAATAACGTTCACCTGTATCAGGCGCAATACATAAAACTTTTTTACCAACGCCTAGGCGTTTCGCTATCATGATTGCAGCGTAAACAGATGCTCCAGAAGATGGCCCAACTAATAATCCTTCTTGTCTAGCTAAGTTTCTCATTGTCGTTAAAGCCTCTTCATCTGCAATTTGAATAATTTCGTTATACACTTCTGTATTTAAGTTTTTCGGAATAAATCCTGGGCTTGTTCCTACTAGTTTATGAGGACCTGGTACACCACCGGATAAAACGGGAGATCCTTTCGGTTCCACTACTGCAATATATAAGTTTGGCAATTTCTCTTTTAACGTTTCACCAGTCCCTGTAATCGTTCCGCCTGTTCCTGCTGTTGCAACAAAAGCATCAAGCTCTCCATCCATTTGTTCGTAAATTTCAAGTGCAGTCGTATAACGGTGAATATTCGGATTAGCTGGATTTTCAAATTGTTGCGGGATAAAACTATTCGGTATTTGTTTTTGCAGTTCTAACGCCTTCGCAATTGCTCCTGGCATTCTTTGTTCTGCTGGTGTTAAAACTACTTCTGCTCCGTATGCTTTCAATAAATTAATACGCTCTTTTGACATATTATCTGGCATAATTAAAATCGCTTTATACCCTTTAGCTGCTGCATTCATCGCTAAACCAATCCCTGTATTCCCGCTTGTCGGTTCAATAATTGTATCTCCTGGTTTGATGAGACCATTTTCTTCTGCAACGTGAAGTAAATTATAAGCAGCACGGTCTTTCACACTGCGCGATGGATTAAACATTTCTAGTTTCACATACACATCTGCTGCGTCTTCCGGAATAAATTTAGATAATCGGACGACAGGTGTATCTCCTATTAATTCCGTAACGTTTTCACACAATTTCATAGCGCATCCCCTATTCTATCGTTTTCTTATCACTTGGCAGTAACCATGAAGTGAGTCCAATTAATGGTAGACAACTACATAATAGCATAATAAATTGCAGGCTATATATATCTGCTAATTTCCCCAGAACTACAGCACCTAATGCTCCAAGTCCAAATGCAAGACCTACGATTAATCCTGACACCATTCCCACTTTTCCAGGCACAAGCTCTTGTGCATATACAACAATTACACTAAAACTACTTGAACTAATAAAACCGATACATAAAAATAACGGTACGACCCACACAAGTGAGACATGTGGTAATAACAGTGCAAGTGGCGCTGAACCTAACATTGAAAATACGATGATATTTTTCTTACCAAATCGATCTGCTAACGGTCCTCCGAAGAAAGTGCCTAACACACCAGCAATCATAAATGCGAATACGAAATACTGGGCATTTTTTATAGATAAACCGTAATGCTCTATTAAGTAAAATTGATAGAAATTCCCGATACCAGCACCGTACCAAGAGCGTACAAAAGTAAGAAAAACAAGAAGTATAATAACGAATTTAATGTGTGTACTTACAATTGCATTTTCCGCCTCAAGTGCAGCCCTCTTCTTCCTTCTTACAGCACCGGTTGCTAATTCATTTTTGTACCAATTCGATACGAAAATTAATAATGCAATTCCTACTGCTGCAAATGCTGTAAAACCTAATGAACCAATTTGACCGAGTGGAACGAAAATTAGCGCTGTAAAAATAGGAGCTAAAGAATTCCCCGTGTTTCCCCCAACTTGATAAATCGCTTGCGCTAACCCTCGTTTTGCACCTGCCGCCATATACGCAACACGAGCGCCTTCTGGATGAAAGACTGCGGAACCTAAACCAATAAATAAAACAGAAATAATAACAATAATAAAGTTTGGTGCAAACGCGAGTCCAATCATTCCAAGCATACTTGAAAACATGCCGAGTGGTAATAAAAATGGTGACGGCTTCTTATCTGAATACATACCAAACACCGGTTGCATAATCGATGACGTCATATTTAACGCAAACGCAATCCACCCTACTTGCATATAGGATAAATTCATCGTTTTTTCCAAAATAGGAAACAACGCCGGCACAACTGCTTGCATCGAATCATTTAAAAAATGTCCAAAGCTAATCGCAAATAATATTCGATATATTGTCGGTGTTTCTACTGTGTTTTTTTGCGAAACTGCCTGCATATGTGAATCGCTCCTTTCTGTACAAAAAATATATTTATTACAGTAGGTGTAATAAATTCTGACTTTTGAAACATTTCTATTCTATACTGCTTTCATTTCTTTTTCCAGAAATATAACTTAACTCCCGTCATTGGCTTGCATCCTTGTAACTTTCAGCGGTAAAACAGTACAAAAAAAAAGACAACCCAATCACATACTGGGTTGCCTCTTACATTAAATTGCAAAATGCTTATACTTCTCGTAATCACTCGTCTTACATTCTATTTGTAATTTGGTACCTTCGTTTTCGTAACTCGTAGATAAAACGTGTGCATGATTATTGAAATACGAAACTACCTGTCCTTGATCATATGGAATTAACATTTCACACTTCGTATATTCTTTATAGATGTGTGAGCGAATCATTTCTACAAGTTCTTCCATTCCAACATGTTTCTTCGCTGATAAATAAACGCGATCTTCTTGCACTTTCGGAATTTCAACATCTACCATATCTGATTTATTATAAGCATAGATCGTTGGAATATTTTCTACTCCAATTTTCTTTAACGTTTCATTTGTAATATCAATTAATTGTTCATAATTTGGATTTGCGTAATCTACAACGTGAATAAGTAGGTCTGCTTCCGCTACTTCTTCTAACGTTGAACGGAACGCCTTCACAAGATGATGTGGTAATTTACTTACAAATCCAACTGTATCTGTTAATAAAAATGATTTATTATCTGGCAAATCAATATTTCGTACAGATGTTTCTAACGTCGCGAATAACATATCTTTTTCAAATACTTGCTTTTCTTCTGTACCATTATAAATTTCAAGCATTGCATTCATCGTCGTTGACTTTCCTGCATTCGTATAACCTACTAATGCTACAACAGGTATTTCATTTTTCTTACGCTGCTTTCGCTGCGTTTGACGCTGAGCAACGAGCGCTTCTAAATCTTTATTCAAAACTGAAATTTGTTCTTCAATTTTACGACGGTCTAACTCTAACTTCTTTTCACCGACACCTTTATTTTTCGTACCAACGCCGCCGCTCTGTCTCCCTAACGATTCACGAAGACCGATTAAACGAGGCATCATATACTGAAGGTGTGCTACTTCTACTTGTAGCTGTGCTTCTTTCGTTTTCGCACGTTGCGCAAAAATATCTAAAATTAAAATGGTACGATCAATTACCTTACAATCTAAATCCTCTTCTAAATTTCGAATTTGTGAAGGAGATAATTCATCATTAAAGATAACCATATTGGCATCTATTTCTTGTACATACGCTGCAACTTCTTCAATCTTTCCTTTTCCGATATAATGCGATGGATTTACTCGTTGTAAATTTTGCGTTACTTGCCCAATTACCTCTACATCACAAGCTTCCGCAAGATTTGTTAACTCTTCCATCGAATATGCAAAATCATCTTCATTACCTACATTTACTCCAACTAAAACTGCTCTTTGTAATACTTCTTCCATATATTTATTCCTCCATTTCGATTACGTAAAATAAAAAACACAGGTCGCTGCCTGTGTTTTCGTAAACGGATAAGGGTTCACCAAAGAAATAGAAGAAAGCTATGCTTTCATCCTATTTTATAGTCAAAAAGTCCCAAGATTGTATACGTATCCACAGTAAGTGTTCACTTATACAATCCCATTCTATTTATAAAGGCAAAACAAAAAGAGGGCGTATTCGTCCCTCCCTCTTTTTCACATATAAGCTTAATAAAGGGTTCCTTTAAAATAGGCAGACCAATCCCGTTCACTCTGTACACAGACAGAGCCTTTGAGCGCTATTCAATTATTGGCACAAAGTATTGAGACGTAATCTGATTAAGATCAAAGGAAGCCCCTCCGTTCATTTTAAGTTACATAAAGTGTAGCATAAGTAATTCGCTTTCACAAGGTTTAACAACCTATATCACACGAAAGAAAATCTTTATATTTTTACTTTAATCGTCATTTTTTGCGAGTTTTTCTCACAATAAAAATAACAAAAGCAATTATCAAATTTAGAAACTTCTCGTATATTATTTTTACAGCACTCGCCAAATTCCTTCATAGTAAGTTAAGTATTATCGTTTTAATACAACAAAAATCTTTATTGACATTTTTATAACCTAATATTAGTATCAGGTTATAAAAATAAAAGTTAGGAGATGTTCCTATGCATTCTAAATCTCGTATTACTGCAATTGGTACTTATGTTCCAGATCAAATATTGTCTAATAACGATTTAGAAAAGATGGTCCATACGAATGATGAATGGATTGTACAAAGAACAGGAATGAAGGAAAGAAGAATCGCTAGCGGCGAAGAATACTCCTCAAACTTAGCCATTAAAGCAATTGAAAATTTATGTACAACATATAAGAAAAACTTAGAAGATGTCGACTGTATCATTGT
This sequence comes from Bacillus cereus group sp. MYBK14-1, assembly GCF_051916885.1. Lineage (NCBI taxonomy): Bacteria > Bacillati > Bacillota > Bacilli > Caryophanales > Bacillaceae > Bacillus > Bacillus cereus group sp. MYBK14-1. The sequence continues at coordinate 350,201 of NZ_JBQAHM010000002.1, forward strand.
CGCTACTACTACTGCTGATTACGTTTTCCCTAGTGTTGCTTGCCAAATACAACAATACTTCAACATACTTCATACACTAGCTTTTGATTTAAATGCAACTTGTGCTGGTTTTACATATGGACTACACGTCGGTAATAGCTTAATCACTTCTGGATCACATGAAAAAGTACTTGTCGTAGCGACAGAGACATTATCTAAAGTTACTGATTATACCGATAGAACGACCTGTATTTTATTCGGTGATGGTGCTGGAGCTATTTTATTAGAAAGAGATGAAAACACCCCAAGCTTTATCGCTGCTCACATGGGAACAAACGGTGATGGCGGCATTCATCTATATAGAACAAACTTATCTACTACTATGAATGGCACACCACTGCAAACAAATGAAAAAATCGTTCAAAATGGAAGAGAAGTATATAAATGGGCAACACGCACAGTACCAAAAGGCATAAAAAATTTATTACATACCGTAAATATGCAAGTAGATGATATAGACTGGTTCATACCCCACAGCGCTAACTTACGAATGATCGAATCTATTTGCGAAAAGTCTCAAATTCCAATACAAAAAACATTAACGAGCGTGGAATATATGGGGAATACCTCTTCAGTCACCATTCCACTCGCTTTAAATTTAGCTATAAAAGAAGGGAAATTAAATAACGGAGACACACTTTTACTATACGGATTTGGTGGCGGACTTACGCATTTAGGGCTTATTGTAGAGTGGAATTTAATTTAAGTGTATAAAAAGAGGCTCTAGCCAGTAACTAGAACCTCTTTTTCATTTAATTTCTTGCCCCTTTTCGAGACCATATCACAACAGGAATAAGTAATAACGCTAACACGCCTCCAGCCAATGACAATGCCGCATAACTTGAATTCGCTACTACCATACCTGACATTGCTCCACCAGAAGCTCCAGCTAGCGCAATAAAAACATCTATTTCCCCTTGTGTTTTAGCACGTGTAGACGGTGTTGTGGAATCAACGATTTGTGCTGTACCACTTATCAATCCGAGGTTCCATCCTAGCCCAAGTAAAGACAGAGCAACGATTAATAATAATAAAGAATCACTTGGCGCTATCGCAGCTATGACACCCGCTGCAAGTAAAATCACTCCACCAGCTATGCTCATTGTAGTTCGGCCAATTTTATCAATTAACATTCCTGTAACGAGAGATGGAAGATACATTGCACCTACATGAAAACCTATCACAAGTCCTACTGCACTTAAACCGTGACCGTGTTGTCCCATATGAACTGGCGTCATCGTCATAATCGCAACCATCACTATTTGCGTAAGTATCATTACGATTGCTCCAACTGTAATACCTCGTTTATTTTCTTTCGCTTCTTCTGTTATTGGTTGTCCTTTATATGTATGTTCCTGTTTATATCCTTCTATTATGTTAGCAATAATCAAAGGATCTGGACGAAGCATAACAAAAAGAACTAGACCCGCCAGTATAAATGCTGCTGCCGATAGTATGAACGGACCTGCAAGTTTAGGAACTCCAATTGAATGAGCAAAACTTCCCATTACCCCTACTAAATTTGGTCCTGCAACTGCACCGAAAGTCGTCATTACCATCGTAATACTAACAGCCGTTGCTCTCTGCTTCTTATCTGCTAAATCTGTACCTGCATAACGAGCTTGTAGATTCGTGGCTGTACCGGCACCATATATGAGTAAAGAAATAAGTAAAAGAATAATACTATTTGTTAAAGCTGCCATTACAACACCAATTGCTCCAAATCCGCCTACTATAAACCCTGTTGCAAGACCTATTCGGCGTCCATATCGTTGCGAAAGCTTCCCTACTATGAAAGCTGCTAATGCCGATCCTAATGTAAACATAGCAGTTGGTAATCCTGCAAATGCATCTGTTCCAAGCATTTGCTGCGCAAGAAGTGCTCCCACTGTAATACCAGCAGCTAGTCCTGCACCGCCAAACATTTGTGAAATGCTGACGATTATTAACGTTCGTTTGTATAGTTTTTGTTGCTCTTCTTCTGTGTACACATGATTATCTATTAAAGCCCCTGCCTTATCTAGCAATTCCCCATCCTCCTTTTAAAATTAATCCCTCTTGTTAATGTACTATGTATAACGTTACATATTCAATGGCATTTTCCATTCCTTCCTTTCATTCTAAAAAACTTTCTGATCATACTCGACTTATCCCATGCTATATTAAAAATACTACTATTCACAATAGGCAAGGAGGAAACAATGAAAAAAACAGTAGAATTATGTGAAGCTTGCAAACATGATCCAGTATATAAAATAGAAGAATCCGATCAAGCAAATCAACCTTATAAATTATGTAACCAATGTCATGAGCGTCTTATTTCGTTATCTTTACATCCTAAAGAATGGTACCACCTTGTAATGATTCACTCACCTTATAAATATTATTTGCATGATAGTTTTTATGAAGAAGATGGTAAAGCGAAGCAACCAAAATTAGAGATGAATGAGCACAAACTTACACCCGTGCCCACTTTAGAAGAAGTTCGCTCTAGTTTAGAGGAATTACTTGATTACACCATGACTAGATGGTTTCTTCAAGAAGCAGAAATTGAAGCTCTTAATAGGTACGATCAAAACGAAGTACTAGATGCTGTTATAAACCGCTTTTCAAACACAATGAATGGTGTAATTAAAACTAGATTACTTGAGATTGTTATATGTATACTAGGAGAATTCGCCTCAGATTGGATAAGAAAACTGTGGAAGGCATTTGATGAAGATTTACTTGCACCTCTTTCTCACGCTGCAGCTTATTGTTTACCATTTGAAGAAGCCTTTCCTTTAGTAATAGAAAGGCTAAAAACAGTATTAAAAAGTGAGCTTCCGACCACTTCCTTCATTTGTCTGCATTCTTTTCAATCCTCAGAAACATTAGATTGGATAGAGGAACATGCAGTATCATTTCATAACGATTGGGCGCGATTAGCTGCAGTATCACAACTAACTTGGAGACGAATTAAGTCTTGGCTAACAAAAGGACACCCTTTAAGTTTAATAGCACTTGATGCAATGGTTAGCTGTATACCTGCAAATGAAGATGTACTATATGAAATGGCTCCAAAAATTTTATTAGCAGATCCGTCAGAAATAAAGTCAACCTTAATAGCTTACAAACAAAGAGACAATGTTCCAACTGTCAAAAGAAGTGTTGAAACTATTTTAGAAAACAAGACAGAAATATTTCAATACATGAATCCTTTACAAATATCTATCAAAAAGAAACCACAAAACTTTTTAGTTATGGATGGCACAGTACAAATCCATGAAAACAGACTGGATGAATACGTAGACTTCATTAATACAAACAACTTTACTGATGTTTACATTAATGATCTTAGGTATAGTTTGCACCATATTAATTTTCTTGAACACTGCCCGCAAATTGAAAGCTTACACATTAGTAGTATATATATTACTGATTATTCAGCCCTATATAAATTAAAAAACTTAAAATCTTTATCACTAGAAGAACCACAAGTTCCACTAAACTTAACAGAGTTAGAAAGCTTTACAAATTTAGAGGAACTTCACATAAAGTGTAATAAAAACATTAAAGGCTTCGAATCTTGTCCTAACTTAAAAGAACTATACATTTGGAAATACAAACCGAAACAAAAGAACCTTGAAGAATTAATGTCTTTACAAAAAATTGAAAAACTAAGCATTACACAAGGGAACATTAATTCATTAAAAGGATGTAGGTCATTACCTAAATTAAAGCATTTAGAACTCAATTATTTAAGAAATTTAGAGCATATTGATGAAATTGAAAACAATGCTTCAACTTTAAAACACATCGAATTCGACCATTGCAGTAAGCTTAAAAACCACGAATATTTGCGCTATTTAACGGAATTAGAAACTCTCATCTTATCAAGTTGTGGTAACATACGAAATCTACAATTCATTAAAGAACTACAAAAATTAAAACATTTAAGCTTCGTGGATTCTACGATTGTAGACGGAAATTTAGAATCTTGCGTCGGAATTGATTTTGTTGGTTTTAATAATAAAAGGCATTATAGTCATAAATTTAAAGAATTAAATCCAGATTTTTCATACTAACGTAAGGAAAACAGGCTAATAGCAGCCTGTTTTCCTTTACGCTTCTTCTACTATCCTTCCCTTTCTCTTTTTACTCAAAGCTTTCCCTTCCCAAAACAACAAACTTACGAAAGCACAAATTAAAATAATTGGCACACTTGCTTTATATAAATCTGTAAAACTCATAGCCATCTGATTCTTGGCATAATGATTCACATCATTTGAAAATGTGAGTACCTCTTTCTTTATACTTTCCCCTTGTTTTTCAACTTCTTTTGTCACTTTCCTCATAACTTCTTCTCTTTTTACATCTCTATATTCTACTGGAACTTTTCTTAATATTTCATCCGTCTTGTCGCGAATCAATTCTTCCTTTTTCTCTTTACTTAATCCCATTGTCATTGCATTTTGTTTCTTATTTATATTCGACTCTAAACTTTGATTCTCTATTTTCTCTTTAGTCATTTGTAAAATTTCAGTTTGCTCAGTACTATTCACATGAATAGTACGCACCTTTTCTTCTGCATAACGATATACTTTTTCTTTATTTACAGTTAAATTGTGAGTTAAGTTAGAGACAAATATTGCGACTGCCAATACAATTCCAACTTGTCGTAACATTGATACAACACTTTGAGAAGCAGTTAACAATTCTCCTTCAAACGAAGACGCACTTAAAACTGTAATTGGCCCCACTACTAAACCATATCCAACACCTAATATCATACATGGAATAATAATTTCTATATTTGTTGAATGAACATCAATCATTTGCAACCAATAGTAGGAAAGCCCCATAACAAGAAATCCTGACAAAATAATAGTTACTTTTCCGAGTTTTTTAATTAAAGTTGCTGCAACTGGTGAGACAAAAAATATCATCGCTGAAATAGGTGTCACTAAAAAAGCCGCTTCAATTTCCGTTCGACCTTGTAGTTTCGTCAAGAACGTTGGAAGCAATACAGTAACTCCAATTAAAAATAAATTACTCAATATAACAACGATTGACGCTCCGACAAACATTCGATCTTGAAATAACTTTAAATTCACCATTGGGTTATGAATCTTTCGTTCTACTAAAATAAATAGAATAAGAGAAATAGTGCTAATTGCATAACAAGACAAAGCAATATTACTTTGCCATCCCCATGTATTACCTTTTACTAATATGAGAGTAAATGAAAAAATTGCTGTGCTACTTAATAGTAGTCCTATCCAATCTATTTTTGAGATAATACGTTCTTCATTTTTTATTTGTAGCATGATGCAACATAACACGATTCCTAGTATACAAACCGGAACATTAACGAAGAACACCCATCTCCATCCTAAATTTTGCGTAATAATTCCACCTATTACTGGCCCCATAGCAGCTGACAATCCTTGTGTTACTCCTAAAATTGCAAGTGCAACATGCCTTTTAGCTAACGGCATAGCTGATACACCAATTACCATACTTGTTGGAAATAAAATTGCTGCCCCAATACTTTGTATAAAACGAGAAAAAATAAGAAAATCACCTGTATTAGCAAAAGCGCAAAGTACCGATCCACCCCCAAAAATCACCAGACCAAAAATATACATCTTTGCTTTTCCAAAGATATCAGCTATCCGCCCTAACGGAATGGCAAGTACTGCAATCGTCATTGTATAAACATTTAATACCCAAGACATCTTTTCTAATGAAGTATTTACACTCGATTGTATTGCCGGTAAAGCTATATTCATAATTGTCGTATCAATCATACAAAGAAAGATACCTAGACACATTAAAAAGACAATCTTAATACCCTTTGATTGCTCCATCTTTATATACCCCTTTATTTATTGTGAATGCGTTTTTCATTCTTCTGTTTTATTGTTTTCTTTCGCCTCTAACTCTTCTAATTTTTTCTTCAAAGTCTCCACTTGTGCACTATACGATGCAATACCTACATCTAGTGAAATTTCTTCGACGAAAGTAATACCTATTCTCCACTTTTCATATTTCAATCGAAGATCTGCAATGTACGCTTCTTTTCTTTCAATTTCATCTTTAATCCATTTTTTTATTGTTACATCATCACTATAGTTGCCAAAATACATTCTCATTAAAAAATCCGAACGTAAAACATCCTTCTCTATAGGCGTCTGCATGTATTGATAAAATTCTTCACGCCCCTCATCTGTAATAAAGTACATTTTCTTATTCGGTTTTCCCTCTTGCATGACAACCTCTTTTTTTATTTTCCCTTCATTCTCCAATTGCCGTAATGTTGGATAAATCATTCCAAAACTTCCATCAAAAAAATGAGTAAATACGTCTTCAAACACAATTTTAATATCGTAACCAGACAATTCCTTTTCCATTAATAAACCTAAAACAACATCTCTTCCCTTCAAAGTAAAACCCCCACATAGTATATAATCAATAATCATATTAACATTGTTAATATGATTATTGATTATATACCTTATTCTGTTAATTGTAAAATGTTTCTAAATAAAAAAGCCCCATAATTTGGTTTCACCAATTCACAGGGCCATTTTCTTATTTACTCTTTCACACCTACACCTTGCAAAACTTCAATATCCTCTTTCATTTCATAATAATAAGAAGGCAATTCTATACCATGTTCTAAGAAATAATCCTCAATGAATGAAATAATAATTTTTAACGTTTTCACACGAGCATACAATTTATCGTTACTTTCAATAATATGCCACTTTGCATTTGGCTTACTTGTTTTTTCAAACATGTCTTCCATTGCTTCAACATACTCATCCCATTTTTCACGATTACGCCAATCTTCGTCTGTAATTTTCCATCTTTTCAAAGGATTTTTCTCTCTATCTTTAAATCTCTTTAACTGTTCCTCTTTACTTATATGGTAGAAGAACTTCCCTATTATGTAATGGTCATCTGTTAGTAGTTTTTCAAAATCATTAATCTCATCATATGCTCTCATCCACTCTTCCTTTGTAGCAAATCCTTCAACACGCTCAACTAACACACGACCGTACCATGAGCGATCAAAAATGGTGATTTGCCCGTACTGTGGAATTTTGCGCCAGAAACGTTGCAAATAATGGTAACGTTTCTCATGAGGTGCAGGCGCTCCAATTGGATTTACTTGGAACCCACGCGGGTCAAGATGTTCCGTCACCCGCTTAATTGCCCCACCTTTACCAGCCGCATCCCATCCTTCCATAACAAGCATAACCGCGATTTTTTCTTCTTTCAAAATTTGCTGTAATGCTAATAAGCGCCTTTGATATTTTTCTAATTTCTTATTGTACTTAGATTTTGATTCAATTTTTTTCGTTAAGTCTACTTTAGCAAGATGTCCATTTTCCATAAAACAAATCCCCCTTGTTGTATGACAATGTTATTTTAACATATTTTTGGTAATTTTTTCATATCCTAAATAGCTGTGTAGAAACATCTCTACACAGCTTCCTTCTCTAATTTCACATATACAAGCACATTTAACTACATTAAAATAAATAATTTATACGGAACTCTTAGCATTTTTTTTATTAAAACGTAAAAATAACCCTTTTAAAAAGGGCAGCAATCTAAGTATAGAAAAAACAAATTTATTCTTTCCTACTACATACGTAATGATGCTAGCTATAAGAGTAGTGAATAAGATATTGATTCACCACTCACAACAACCGCCTTACATTATATGGTATATTTACTCGTAAAAAGAAGATAATAACAAGTAAATCCATTAAAGAATGGGAGCTCTAAAAAATGAAACGAAAAATATTAACTCTCTTTACGCTTATATGTTTAGCACTACCAATGCAAGCTAATGCTTACACATTTCAGTCACTGCCGATTGCGTCAAAGTCTAAACAATGGTATGTCGAAATTGATAAATCTCATAACTCAAACAAGCAAGCAATTCAGCCAAAACAAGGTGTATTTGATACGTATAGTTTACTCGTAAAAAACATCGGTCATGATGTATCAAATGTATCTGTGGAAATACTTGATAACAACCCTACCTCTAAAGCTACCTTTAAACCTACTACACCTAATGAAAATATTTCTAAAAGTCATACAAGCTTTGACTACATGGTATTCCCATTAGACTTTAATAGTCATAATTTTAAAGTTGTGATCACTTGGGAAGAAAAGAATTTCTCTTATAACGGCCATCCGGTAAATGAAGGTAAGAAAATGAAACAAACATTTGTATTTAATGAAGAATAAGTCCTAATTTCTTTAGGGCTTATTCTTCATTTTTGAAATCTGCTTGTATCGCTTCCGTCACTTCTTTTGTGATTTCTAATTTTGTTGCTTCCATACTAATCTTTTTGTGCCAAATATGTATGGACGGTTTTTCATTACAAAGATGTTTTATTAATACTAATTGATTATATGCTAAGTTATTTTCTATTTGGGTAGCGATATAGACTGTAAAATTTTTCGCTTCAAAGACCTTTTCTTCCAAAATATATTTACTCTCTAATTGCCTTGTTACTATATCTTTCAAGTTTTCTATAGTCATGCATATCGCCCTCTTTTCCCATATAATCAATTAAATCGACGAATACTCGGTACAGACAATGCGATTCCAATTGTTAAAATTACTAAACTAGCTAGTGTTATAATAGTTATCTCGCCACCTATGACAGTAGCTAACCAGCCTACAACTACGTATCCTACTGGCAATAAAGCAAAAGAACCCAACATATCAAGGCTTGCCACTCTTCCGAATGCTTCTTCTGGTACAAGCTCCTGTAAACTCGTTTCCCAAATGAGTCCAAATATCATCATGCCAAATCCTTCAATTGCCATTAAGAATATTAAAGCGGGTGCCCAAGAAATGAATGGCATAATTAATAAAGCAATGCCACTCATTAAAACACCTCCATAAGCCAGTAATCCTCTCTTATGCCACAGCTCTTTCCCACCAAATATTAATGCGGCAATTACAGCCCCACCACCAGAAAAGGCCATGCCAAGCCCATACACGTAAGCTTCAAAATGATGATGAACATTAAATAACCATGGAATTAATACGACGATAATGCCGGCATAACAAATATTTATAAAAGAAAAAACTAAAATTGTAATCCACAGCCACGGATGACTTTTTAAAACTAAAACACCTTCCATAAACTCTTGTTTGTAATTAAGCTTACTCTTTTCAATGGGTTTTACTTTTTTAAACTTAATTTCTTTTAAAAATAATAAACATAAAAATGATAATAAGTACGTTGCTGCATCTAGTCCGAAACCTATCCCTGCAGATGCAACCGATACGATTAATCCACCAAGTGCTGGCCCAATTAATCGTATACCTTGATTACTCATTTGAGTGAGTGCGTTAGCTGCATTACGAATTTCAGGGACGAATACTTTCGCCCTTACAGCAGAATATGCTGGTTGGAATATCCCTTCCATAAGTCCGTATATGGCAACGAGAATATATAAAATCGTAATTGTTAATAAATCCATAAATATAAGCGATGCAAGTAATAGCATTAATATACAGCGGATTATATCCGTAAATAACATTAACCTAACCCGATCAATTCGGTCTACAATTAAACCCGCAAACGGTAAAGCAAGAATATTAGGTAGCATGTACATTGCCATCGTCATCCCCATTACAACTGTTGAACCAGTTAATGAATACACAACAACTGGAAGTATGACCATAGTTATCGAACTACCTAAGGCCGAGAGTAATTGTCCAATCCATAAAAACTTAAAGTGCGTTGATACTTTAACTGGTAATAATAATTTTCCAATATAACCTAAACTTTTCTCCTTTTGTATTCCCCCTTGCATGTCTCTCTCCTCTTTTCAAATGACTATAGAATACATAATATATGACTGAAAATTTATAATATTATATTTCTAATTATATAAGAAACAATTATGTTATGGTAAAATTATCAAAAAAATATAAAGGAGAATACATCATTCTGCCTCTAAATTCACATAACATCGAACACCAGATCTATACAATGTGTATGATCCAACGTAACAATGAAGTTTTACTCATAAAACGACCCAATCATCGAGGTTTCCCTGGCTACATAGCTCCTGGCGGCAAAGTAGATTTTCCCGAAAGTATCGTTCAAGCCGCTATAAGGGAAGTAAAAGAAGAAACCGGATTACTTGTTTCGGATTTAAATTTTAAGGGATTAGATGAATATGTAAATCCGAAAGGGAATGTTCGGTACATGGTATTCAACTATTGGACAGACTCATTTGAAGGTGAACTTCTTTTGAACCCTCCTGAGGGTGAATTATTATGGATGCCAATTGATACAGCACTAAAGCTACCTATGCAAACTTGGTTTAAAGAAAGATTCCCATTATTTTTTGAAACAGGCACTTTTGAAATTCAACGTGTTTGGGATAATGAGCTAAATAAACAAATTTCTATGACAATTACCCATACATAAAAAAGCTTGGAAACCCATCCAAGCCTTTCTTACTTCTGTGCAATTTTTTCAATCTTATAATGAATATGTAAAAATTCAAGTCCAAATAGCCACATGCTATGATGAGCTGTTAACATTTTATCCTTACCCTCTGTAATGATGAAAGTCTCTGCTAACGGTAAACGGATTGTTAAGAACCGAGTATGTAAATAAATCCCCTCATCTCCCTGGCCATTTTCTCTTAACTTACTAGTAATGATTAAATCATGATTATCATTACATAGCCTCAAAATACCAGTCATATTCGAATAAGGTAAAGGTAAGGCGATATTCATATATGTCTCATTCTTATTTGTATGCTTTGAATAAAGAGCTACAAAAATAGATTCACCTGCTTCATTTTTCCTTATCCAAGCCCTTACATTCTCTCTTCCGTCTTTCTCATCTATTACACTAATGATAGAGCCATGCATCGTTTCCCAATTGCCGCCCATACCTAAATGTATTTGTTCTACACGCTTACTCATTTTCTCATAGCAAAGTGCGAACGGACGGAACCAACGAGTCCATTTAATATTTGATTGCAACTCATACTCTGTTGTATTTTCATAAAAATGAATCATACTTAAAGGAACCTTCGTCACATCAAATGCCTCACTATGAAAGTCATTTACTTTATCGACTAAACCGTTGTATTCCTTACTGTCTACTAAATTGTTGCTATATAAATAAGCCTCACCAATTGCCACATTTCCTCTTAACTTACTCATTGGTTTCCCATAGTATTTATAATTCGGAACACTCTTTTCAATCACCCAGCCGATAAATGCCGGTAACGCTACTCCAATTCCGTTGACAACACCATGAATCCAAACCATTTGAGCAATTGTAATCGTCAAGACATGCTTCAAATTCCCGTATGAATATATAAGTGAGAACATAATTGTAACCATGAGTGTACTAGACGAAACGATTAGAAGAATCTTTGCACTGATAGCATTAAATTTTGCTCTCCAAACGTAAAATCCATACCCATAAATTGCACATAAATATAGGAACACTGCAAAAAATTCAAATATTCTTGAGTATGTAATTCCTATTGCAACTGTCATAGGTGAAATCATGATGATAAACATAATAGCATCATACACTTTACTTCTCTTTTCTCTTTTTCTCCCTATTAAACCAGCTGATAATGGCAATAGAAACGCCGAATAATGAAAATGTGCAGCTGTGAGTAAAACAATGTCAAAGCTAAAATGCATAATTGAAAGTTTTGCTACTGAAGCAGAAAACCAAAAACCACCTAAAAACAAATAAATAAACGCACTATCTATGGCGATCTCTTCTAACGGCTTCCATCCTCTTTCTAGCAATCTACTTACACCAAATAACGCAACAATTCCTGTATATACAAACCAAACTAGCGCAAATAAATAGTGATTTGTGACGAAAGCTAGCATTGCACAAATTGCTGCGATTGGATATAAAAATGATACGGATTTATAAAATAATAATTGCGATCCATCTCTTTTTCTTTTATCAATAATACAAAATGACATTGGTATAAATAATAAAACAGATAATAATATAATTGCTTCAACAGGATTTATATTCGACCACTCACATATTAGAAAAACAACATAGCAAGCAAGCCCAAATATTATATTTTTCATATCGTCTATTCCCTTTCCACAAATGTTCCCTTATATGAAAAAAGCGAACCAATTAACGGGTTTCGTACTTGTACATGAATTCGAAAACATTGTAGTGTTTCATCATAACTTTCAACAATTTTTGCCTCACCATACAAAAATTTTGGTAACGGCATTTTTCTTCCAAACATATAAAACCATTGTTTCTTTGAAGAAATATGCATTGCCCCTAACTCATCGAAATGAAAATGCAGTGTAGAAACGAGTAAATGTGGTTCACCAAAATAATCTACAATTTCATTTTCGTTTTCATCCAATTGCATAACTGCATTAAAATATCTTTTCTTATTATGGAAATAAAAAGTACGATTCCACCTTACTAATTCTCGTCCATATTCATCTCGCTCAGCTATGTTTTGTATCGTAAATGGAATTTCCTCTCCTCGTTCCGAGAAAAACATTCGAAACTTCGATGTAATTTTCAATATAAATTTCACGAAAAAAGAGCCACCGTAAATTTCATCCATTTTTCCTTCCCCTGTAAAACTATTCTCTTCTGTAATCGCATAACGCTTCTGCAATTCAGGATGAAGATTTTTATAGGTATCCCCTAATAATCGTTCATACATATTAGCCATACACTTATCCCTTTCTCGCCCTCTTGCAATTTTTCGCGCTTGGTAAATCGAAACTATTTATATAACCGACAATTGATAACCCCATTAGAAGAACATTTAATGTAATCGGATTAAACGGCCCTGTAAAGCTTGCAATATTCGTAAATCCTGCTGCTAACGTTAAAACTAGTAATACAATAATATGCAGTATAAATAATTTTCGTTTTATTATTGGCAACAGCCATACGACGCCGAAAATTATTTCTAACATCCCAATTATTTTAAGTATACATATACTACTTTCATTTGAACCGATTAATACAGAAAGCATCTTTACTTCTTCTAAATGAGTAAACAGTAGTTTTGGCACTATCCCTTGATATATCCATACAAAAGCAAATAAAAAACATACGAGCCAATACGTCATTGTTCTTCTAATTAGTAACCTAGGATGAAGCCCCTTTTCTAACCATAATTTTAAAGCATCAAAACTCCAAGCAGTCGCCCAACCTAATAACGGCCGAAATATATAGCAATCTATTACATTCCCTACACGACCAAATCTTGTATCATAATCATATTGTGTCTCAAAATGGATGTATTCTTTATTTGGCGTATACTTCCAATAACCACGTCCTATTTGAATAAGAGATAATGTATTATCCGTCCAAAATTTTAAAGAAGAAATTCTTTCACCAGTTTCTTTTCTTATTTCACCTATTGATTCCCCTTCTCCAGCTATTTCAAGCCCAAATCCAATCTTTGTTTTATACAAAAACTTCTGTGGTTCTCCTTCTTTTTTCTCTAAATACGAAATTTCAGTAAAGCGAGCATCCCACACTGTATGTATATGTGGTTCTTGCGTATATTCCCATAATTTTTCCATCGTCGTGTTCATTTTTGTCGCAACATAAATAGGCTGTTTCCTTTTCATTCTCCCCACCTCCTATGCACTATAAGTTTAATGTACATGCAATGAATTTATTTTGCTACATTTTTCACAAACTTCCTCGGAAAAAAGAAAGAATTTTTAAAATATATATAAAACACTTGATTCCCCGAAAAATTTAAATTATTATAAAACAAATGTTACCAACAACTTCATAAATCAAACACTCTCGCCTAAAACGTGAGATAGAGGTTGCGATACTTATGAGTATTCTAATGGAGACACAGAGATGTCTATGAACTTAGATGAAAGGAAGTATTGCCGAAATTGATAAATTTCTCTGCATTTATCAATTGGGGCTGTTTTCGAATAGAAACAGAACTGTCATATGTACAGACGTGTACGTATGAAGAGCTATCTACAAAAAAGAGATATCATTTTTTATGATATTCCTTTTTTGGCGGTTTTTTTATTAGCTCCGTTTTCTGTTTCCCTTTTCCTGTAACAGCACCATCCTCACTTATTTGAGATGGTGTTTTTTGTTTGTCTTTCTGGTAACTACAGGAGTATTGGGATTGATATATTTCCTAATCTATTCTTAAAAATAGACGAAAGAAGGAATTTGTAATGGAAACAATTGTTCAAAAATTTGGTGGCACTTCTGTCGGAAGCGTCGAACGCATTCAACATGTAGCAAATTTAATTATTGAAGAATATGAACGAGGTCATAGCATTGTCTCTGTCGTTTCAGCAATGGGAAAAAGCACAGATGAACTTGTCGCACTCGCTAACGTTATCACAGAAAATCCAAGTAAACGTGAAATGGATATGCTTCTATCTACAGGAGAACAAGTAACTATTTCATTATTAACAATGGCACTGCAAGCAAAAGGCTATCATGCAATTTCATTAACAGGGTGGCAAGCAGGTATTACGACAGAATCTGTACATAGTAGTGCACGGATTACTGACATTCATACAGATCGTATTCAATCTTATCTTGCTGAAGGTACGATTGTTATTGTAGCTGGTTTCCAAGGAGTCAGTGAAGATTTTGAAATTACAACGCTTGGACGAGGCGGTTCTGATACAACTGCTGTCGCATTAGCCGCTGCACTTAAAGCAAAAAAATGTGATATTTATACGGATGTTACAGGCGTATATACGACGGATCCACGAGTTGTAAAAGATGCTTACAAATTAGACGAAATTTCTTATGACGAAATGTTAGAGCTTGCTAATCTCGGTGCTGGCGTATTACACCCGCGCGCCGTTGAGTTTGCTAAAAATCATAACGTAGTTTTAGAAGTTCGCTCAAGTATGGAACAAGAAAACGGAACAATTGTAAAAGGAGAATGTAACATGGAACAACAATCAATCGTTAAAGGTATTGCATTTGAGGATAATATTACACGTGTCACAATTAAAGGACTAGAACAAGGCTCGCTTTCAACAGTTTTCTCTACATTAGCAGCAGCACACATTAATGTAGATATCATCATTCAAAGTATTACAAATGAAGGAACTGTACATCTCTCCTTCTCCATTCACTCGAATGATTTAAGAGAAACTTTAGAAGTTTTGGAACAAAATCAAGAAACTCTTCACTATGAATCTGTAGAACATGAAAATCACTTAGCAAAAGTATCAATCGTAGGATCTGGCATGGTATCTAACCCAGGTGTCGCTGCAAATATGTTCACTACTTTAAAAGAAGAAGATATTCATATTAAAATGGTAAGTACATCAGAAATTAAAGTGTCTGTCGTTATTGACCGCCTTCATTTAGTAACAGGCGTTGAGGCGCTGCATCAATCATTTATGGCGAAAATTGAGCCTTTCGTGCAAATGAGCTAATTTGATATGTTTAGTAACGCTTATAAAAAAAACATATTAATCTACTTCCTTCCTATTAAATAAAAAGCTATTCGTTAACAAGATGCTATATGATATATTAAAAAACACCTTGTCACATTTTCCTATACTGTGACAAGGTGTTTTTGACTGAAAGGAATTTGTAACTACTTAGTAGTATAATTATGAGGATAATTAAATAATAAACTTTTATACATAAGGAGATAAGACTATGGCAAAAAACAAATTACTACGAATGGACAATGTCAGCATCGTTGTAGAATCCCTTGATAACGCAATCTCTTTCTTTGAGGAGATTGGCTTGAATCTCGAAGGTCGAGCAAATGTCGAAGGTGAATGGGCTGGTCGCGTAACTGGACTCGGTTCTCAGTGCGTAGAAATCGCTATGATGGTCACTCCAGATGGCCACAGCCGAATTGAACTTTCGCGATTTCTCACCCCTCCTACTATAGCAGATCACCGAACAGCTCCTGTAAACGCCCTCGGTTATCTACGCGTCATGTTCACCGTTCAAGATATTGACGAAATGGTATCTAGACTCACTAAGCATGGTGCAGAGCTCGTTGGCGAAGTAGTTCAGTACGAGAACTCGTATCGTCTCTGCTACATTCGTGGAGTCGAAGGAATTTTAATCGGTTTAGCGGAAGAACTCGGTAATAAATAAGTAATGTTTTATAAAAAAGAGGGAATAGCTCTATATTTAAGCTATTCCCTCACTTCTATTAAAACAGATGAATGTTTTCTTTCTTGCAAGCTTCACGTAAATCGTCAGGCCATACAGAAGATTGAACTTCACCGATATGTGCTTTACGTAAGAAGTACATGCACATTCTTGATTGTCCAATGCCACCGCCGATTGTTAATGGTAGTACGTCTTCTAGTATACCTTTATGGAAATCATACTCACGTTTGAAGTCTTCACCAGTTTTCGTTAACTGCTCATCAAGTGATTTACTATCAACACGAATTCCCATTGATGATAACTCAAATGAAGATTGTAGTACTGGGTGCCAGAATAAAATGTCACCGTTTAATTTCCAATCGTCATAATCAGCTGCGCGTCCGTCATGCTTTTCACCTGAACGAAGTGCATCACCAATTCCGATAATGAAGACTGCACCGTGTTCTTTTGCAATTGCATGTTCACGATCTTTCGGTGTTAATTCTGGATATTTATCTTCTAATTCCTGAGAAGTAACGAAAACAATTTCTTCCGGTAAATACTTTCCAAGGAACGGATATTTTTCAAATAAGTGATCCTCTAAATCTTTGAATATTCCATAAATTGTTTGTACTGTTTTTTGTAAGTATTCAACAGTACGCCATTCTTTTTGAACGATTTTTTCCCAATCCCATTGGTCAACATAAATGGAATGCGTTGCATCAAGTTCTTCATCACGACGAATCGCGTTCATGTTTGTATATAAACCTTCACCAGCTTCATATCCGTATTCATGTAATGCAAATCGTTTCCATTTCGCTAGTGAATGAACAATTTCTAATTCTTCTCCTGAATGTAACATATCAAATTCAATTGGACGTTCTACACCGTTTAGGTGATCGTTTAATCCTGATTTTTTCGTTACGAATAATGGTGCAGATACGCGGAATAGTTCAAGGCGTTTTGCTAATTGGTCCTCGAAAAATGTTTTAACGTCCTTAATTGCGATTTGAGTCTCTCTTACTGTCATTAATGATTGATACATGGTGGTTTCCTCCTAAAATGTTTGGATGTTGTAAAAAGAAGCCAACAAAAAAAGCCCTTCTTTCCCAAAAAACTGGGACGAAAGGCTTTGGTTCCGCGGTACCACCCAAATTAGCAACAGAGGTTGCTCACTTATACAATACGGAGATGAAATATCTCGATACTGTTCTTCTTGTAACGGCGAAGTTCCCGGCTAAGTCTACTTTCCTATAAAGGATTTCGGTTAGCAACTCCAGGAGGTTCTTCATAATAGGCTTCGTATCAGGCTCACACCACCCCTGACTCGCTTAAACTACGTCCTACTACTACTCGTCCTTTCATAGTCGTTTTGTTGTCACATCTCTGAAACATTTTATTAATGATTATTCTATACAAAAAATAAAGAAAGTCAACAAAAAGTTTTAAAATATTTTTCAATTCTTTATTTTACGGCTTTATTGATTGTTGTTAATTTAACATCTTTACTTTTTCTGCCTCGTCAATCCCAAAAATGTTTCACTGACCGAAACTAACGTATACACAACAATTAATGTGATCGTTCGGAATATAGAATCTGCAGTATTTCTTATTATTTTCATTTTCTTTATAATTCCTTTCAGTTTACTTGCAAATTCATGTTATACTATAGCATTCAAGCAGTTTATTTTTACTTAAAGCAATCATAGTCATTTATAAAGAGTATTTTCTAAATCATTGACTATTATCAAATAAGATTTTTATGTAACGGAGTGATCATATGAGTAAAACGAAAGCAAAACCGAAAAAAGGTGTAGGACAAGGTACAGGAAGTAAAGGATGGAACCGTTGGCAATCAAGTGCAAAGAAAAAAGCAGCTGCCAAACCCTACAAAAGTAAAGGTACAAAGAAGTAATTTAAATAACATTTGATTTCTTTACTTTGCACAAAACAAAATATAATTATTACAACAAAAAGCTATGCTTTCACATGTGAAAGCATAGCTTTTTCATATTAAATCATTAAAATATCTCGAATTTCTTCCTCTGTGATTGAGGACAATTTCTCTTCTCCCGGCTCAATCACTTCAGCGATTAAATTTTTCTTACTTTCTTGCAGTTCATGCATTTTCTCCTCAATTGTTCCCTGAGCTACTAGCTTTATAACTTGCACTGTATTTTTTTGTCCCATTCGATACGCCCTATCGGCCGCTTGTTGTTCAACAGCTGGATTCCACCATAAATCATATAATATTACTGTATCTGCACCAGTTAAATTAAGTCCGGTACCACCAGCTTTTAAAGAAATGAGAAATAGATCTCCTTCTCCTTCGTTAAACCGATCGCACAGCTCTACACGATCCTGCGCTGGTGTACTCCCGTCTAAATAAAAGTATGGAATTGCTTGTCGATTTAACTCACGACCAATAATGGAAAGCATCTTCGTAAATTGAGAAAAAATTAATATTCTCTTCCCTGTACTTCTACATTCCTCTAAAATCTCTAACAGTTGTTCAAATTTAGCTGAACTTCCTTTGTAATCATCAACAAATAAAGCAGGATGGCAACAAATTTGTCGCAATCTCGTTAAACCAGCTAAAATTCTAATTTTATTTTTACGTAACGTATCTTTGTCTAAATGCTTTAACGTTTCTTCCCTTAGCTTCGCTAAATAAGCAGCATAAAGACTCTTTTGATCGGGTAATAGCTCCGATGATTGTAAGTGCTCTATTTTCTCTGGCAACTCATTTAATACGTCCCCTTTTAATCGTCTTAATACGAATGGTTTCACTCGCTTCGCTATATCTTCACGCCTTAAATCACCGAACTCTTTTCTTCCTGGTAATAATTCCGGGAAGACGACATGGAAGATAGACCATAGCTCTTCTAATGAATTTTCTACAGGTGTACCAGTTAGTCCGAAACGGTATTCAGCTTGAATTGTTTTCACAGCTCTTGCCGTTTGCGTTGTAGGGTTTTTAAACGCCTGTGCTTCATCAAGAAATAGTGTATGAAATGGTCTTGCATATAATCTTATATCTCTTCTCAGTAATGGATATGACGTGATTACGACATCAAATTCCGTTATATCTTTCAAAATTTTCCGGCGCTCTGCTTGGTTTCCATCTGCAATAACTGCTCTAATATGCGGGGCGAATTTTTTCAATTCACTAAACCAATTATAAACAAGAGATGATGGTGAAACGACTAATATTGGCAGTTTCTTTTCTCGAATCTCAGTCAAAACAGAATCTATAAAAGCAATGCTTTGCAACGTTTTTCCAAGTCCCATATCATCTGCTAAAATACCGCCAAAACGGTAATGAGCAAGTGTTTTCATCCATTCGAACCCATATACTTGATACTTTCTCATTTCTGCATTTAAAGTATTTGGCACAGCAAACTTTAATTTTTTCGGGTTTTGAATGTTTTCTACTAACTCTTGAACAGAATCATCCAAACTTAAAACATTGCCTTCATGAAGTCCGTTCATCCATTTTACACTTCGAATAAGCGGAACATTTACCTCTTCTCCATGTAAAAATTCTTTCCGAATACCTGATTCTTTTATAAACTGATTAATTTCATTAAACTCTTTACTCTCTAGCGATAAAAACGAACCATTCGCCAATCGATAATATTTACGTTTCTCTTCAAGGGCCGCTAATACACCTTTAATTTCTGCTTCTGGTATTCCTTTTATATCAAAACGAAATGACAACCAATCAATTCTTTCTTTTCTTCTCACTCTAATAAGAGGAACTGCATCCCCTTTACTAATTCGCAATTTGATTGCTGTAGTCGCATAAATATCAACTAAACCTTTTAATGTTGGCACAACGTGATATAAAAAATTATACTCAGCTTCTTCATTATGCATAAAGTAACCGCCTTCTGTTTTTGCAAAAGCACTTTCACTCATAATGTCTAAAATCTCTTTTTCCTTTTTCTCATCACGATTAAAAACAGACGGCTGTCCATCCTCTTCTAGCGGATTAATCATGACGTTCCCATAGTGAAATTCAAGACCTGCTAATAAGCGATTTTTCACGCGGTCTAAATACAATTTCGCTTTTAGCGAAGGTGTTTCAACACGATCCGATATTACTTCATCAATGTGTACAGTTCCGAGCTTCATTAATCCTGGTACAACTTTCGTGACGAAATGTTCCATCTTACTTTCTGGAATATAAAACTGATTACTATTTGAGCGACTCATCATCTTTTGTAATTCAATAAGTCGCATACAATCTTCAATGTGTAAGTGATATAATTTCCCATCGTAAAGTGCATTGTTATACATATCCATAACTTGTACACGATTTAAACCCTCTATATGAAGTGTAAATCCGCCATTATTTCCCTTCGTAAATTCAAAGTGTAACGGCAACAACCCTTTTGAAACTTGTAATCCCTGAAACAGTTGTTCATTTTGTTTCAGCTGTACATATTCAGCTTTAGAAAGTGAAAAGAGCATATCTTTCCATGAAGCTGGTGGTATAAATATCATACTTTCATCTTGTTTCGCGTGTACTTCTAGCGTATCTTCATACATTTTTTCGTTATGATACATTTTAATGAGCTGCTGAATAATCGCATCCGTTTCTTGTTTAAAACTATGTACATCTGGTGTATATGTAAATTCATTTGAACAATGCAAAGACTCTCTTTTCTCCACCTTAGAAAGAAATTCTCTAATATGATTTATGAAATACACTTTGGCAAGTTTCAATTGAATTCCAAGAAGAGCCCCACCACTTCTCGTAGCAACTGGTGTACATATAAACTCAATATCTAATATTTCACGTGTATCAAAACGGTGTTGTTTACTTTTTGGCCTCAGTGGTTTGTCTGCAAACAGCTGAAACATACCACTTGTCAATTGATCATTTCTGCTACTAGTGGAGCTCATTCCACCTGTTTGTTGATTATAGTTTATTTGTATTAATACTGCTGCAACATGTTGACAGTACGTTTGAAAAGACGCTAATGAAGGACAACTACATTTTGCAACAACATCACCCTTTTTGGCTTTTGCTACTGTAACATGGAAATCCTCGTTCCCTTTTACTGTCGCCTCACAAATTTCTTTATTTTCATCGTAATGATCTATTATCACTTTATTTGATTTATAATAGGCTTCACCTCTTTTATATGAGGTCTCTCCGCACACTTCTTTAATAATCGATTTATTCAATGTGAAACTCATCGCTTTGACACTTCCTTAATATAAAACCATTTTCTCTTACTTAACATTTTACATGCTCCACGAGAAAATATAAAATGTTGATTTAACAAAAGAAGATGCTTATTTATAAGCATCTTCTTCACTCTATCTCCATCAACCTCTTCGCCTCAAAATACAACACTTGAATAAACTTCTTCGTATTAATTCGCGTATGACCAGAAGATGCGAGTTCATCTTTCGTCATTTCTGTCATCCGTTTTCTAACTACGGTAAAATCGAAAAATTTTGGAGCATAGCTTTCAAATTTTGGATTTGAAAAGTCTGTTAATCCTAAAGAAGCCAAATGATTTAACGACTGATAAATAGCTCGACGTACTCTTTGTTCAGACGCTTTTTTCTCTTTATCAATATCCGCCTCTAAAGCTAGATCCCCTAATTTCCTTATCGTAATATGATGAAAAATTTCTTTTAACGCAGGAAAGCCAAACTCAAATGTCTGTGCCTTTTCTTGACCATATAAATATTCCAGCATACTAAGTAAATCTTTACTTCCATTCTCTCCCGCAATACCGAGTTCTGATAGTAAAAAGCGTCCTAAATCCCCTATCTTTTTTCCTTCTTGCACTGGTTCAGTACGCAATTGCGGCTTTTCCCACTGAAACACGTTATTCAATGATTTTTGAATATCATGTATAGAACGCTCCAATCTAATACGCTCCATCACTTTGCGTACAACAGATACAACTTCGATTTTGTTTAATGGTTTTGTAATATAATATTCTACACCAAGTGTATATGCCTCACCTATAAGCTGCTTCGATTCCACTTGAGAAATCATAATGATTTTCCCCGTGAAAGTTGACGCAATGTGACGAACTGTTTCAATTCCGTCCCTCATCGGCATCAACAAATCAATAAATAAAATATCTACTTTTTTAAAATTTAGTTGATCCGCTTCAATAAAAGCTCCGTCATCCGCCTCACCAATTACTTCTCCAAGATCTCCATCTTCAATAATTTGCGAAAGCATCGAACGGAAAACTTCATCATCGTCTACGATATAATAAAACAAATCTATTCCCCTTCCTGCTTTAAACTATCCTCTGGTAAACAAACGATAAACTTACATCCTCTTTTATTTTCTCGGTCTTCTAATTTCACTTCTCCGCCTAGCTCTGTTACCATTTCATTTATGTAAGAAAGCCCAATACCAGTTGACGGTGTTCCCGTTTGATCATACTTGGAAGTAAATCCTGGCTTAAATACTAATTTCTTATACTTTTGTGTAATACCAGGCCCATCGTCAATTACTTCAAAAAATATATGCTGATTTCTTTTATATAGCTTAATAATAACGAAACCTTTATCTTCAATTGCTTCAACTGCATTTGCAACTAAGTTATTAAAAATTGATAGCACTGTATACACGTGGTATGCAGCATGCTCACCTTCTATATGTTTAGAAAAACGTATATCCTTTTCTAGCATTTCAGCATACTTCTCGTTTATTCTAACAATCATCTCTGCTAACTCATGTCCTTCTACATATTCAGCCACATTTTTATCTAATAACAGTTTAGATAATCCTGCAAATATCCTTTGATTATCCTTTTTTATTTCATGCACTTCCCCCGCTATTTTCAATGCTGTTTTACTACTTGAATCAGCGCTTACTTGTAAATTTCGATATAGTTGATATGCTTCTTGTGTAATTAACTCCGCATTTTGTAACGTCTTTTTCAAATGAACAGATTCCACATATAAATTAGAAAGATGCATTAACATATTTTCATTTTCTTTTCGAACTTGCGATTCTTTTAATTTCGTTTCATATAAATTCATCATATTTAAAAAACCAAGTGCAAAGAAACTACGAAAAATAGCAATAATAATAAGTTTATTCACTTCAGAAATCGTTATTGTTGTACCTAGTACTAACATGTGATAAAACGCAAGTTCTGACATACTTGCAACAATTTCAATTGAAATTCCAAGGCATCCAATAATGATTGGTTTCTGATGGAACTTATTTACCCTACAAAGCGAAAAAAAACTGCCATAAATAAAATAATAGAAGAACACAGGATAACGCAAATAAAATGATTCTGTCATATGAAATGAACCTTGCATGATCCAGTCAAGACATACTCGGAATAAGACTACAGATATACCAACAAGAATACCTGCAACTCCTGCTGGTACTCTTCTTAAAAATAATAATAAAAAGAAGAATAGCGGTGTACCGAAGCTAACTCGAAACGTATCATTAAAGGGATGAAAGTTCAGCTCCCCAGCAATCGGAACAACGACCATTAATATAATTAAAAGGGACATATCTTTCTTCCATAATTGATTCCAATTCAAAGGTGACACTTCCTATACTTTTTTTCAGTAGTAAAAGTGAAAGCCCGCTTATTGTTATAAACGGGCTTTTTTTCTATATTCTAACCTTTTCTACCGCTTTTATTTGGCGATACTCTGGCTTCCACATTGCTTCTTGCACTGCCATCTTGATATCGTTATCACTTAAGTTCACTCTTGCAACACCTTCGGCAACTGCAACTTTCGCTACTTCAATTGCAACCATTTCTGAGATATTACGTAATTCTTCGACCTCTGGTAAAATAGGTGCTCCTGGCTGACTTGTATCTACCATACTTGCAACTGCTTCAGCAGCCGCTGCGAACATTCCATCCGTCATGACGCTTGCTCGTACTACAATTGTTCCAAGACCAAGCCCTGGGAAAATAAGTGCATTATTTGATTGTCCAATCACATACGTTACACCGTTATATGTAACTGGTTCAAATGGACTTCCTGTTGCAACTAACGCTCTTCCTTCTGTCCACTCGATTAAATCTGCTGGTTTTGCTTCAGCAAGTGGCGTCGGATTCGACATTGGTAAAATAATTGGTCTTTCTACGTGAGAAGCCATTTCTTTAATAATCGCTTCTTTAAATGCACCTGCAACAGTAGATGTACCAATTAAAATTGTCGGTTTTACATGTTTCACAACTTCAGCAAGTCCGATCACATCATTTTGCTTCCACCCACTTACTTCTGCTTCTTTTCTTGCGTACGGAATTTGGAAATCAAGAAGATCTTCCATATTATCTGTAACTAACCCGTTACGATCAATACACCAGAAACGCTTATATGATTCTTCTTCAGATACGCCTACGCGGACCATCGCATCTCTAACTTGATCTGCGATACCGATTCCAGCCGTACCAGCACCAAATACAACAACGCGGTGTTCACTTAGCGGTACACCAGAAGCTTTCACTGCCGATAATACTGCCGCAAGTGAAACTGCACCTGTACCTTGAATATCATCATTAAACGTACAAACATCATGACGGTATTTATCTAAAATTTTTCGTGCGTTACGAGAACTAAAGTCTTCCCAATGTAAAAGTGCTTTCGGGAATTGTTTGTTTACCGCTTGTACAAACGTATCAATAAATTCATCGTAAGCTTCACCTGTTATACGAGGGTGACGATTTCCAATATAAAATGGATTGTTTAATAGCTCCTCACGGTTTGTACCTACATCTAAAATTACCGGTAATACACGGCTAGGATCGATTCCAACTGCGGCCGTATAAACAGCTAGCTTTCCGATTGCGATGTTAATACCACCAACGCCCCAGTCACCAATTCCTAATATGCCTTCTCCATCTGTTACAACGACTAAATCAATGTTCTCAGCTGTTGCACCGATATTCGTGAATGCTTCTTCGATACCTGATGGATCGTTAATTGATAAATAAACACCACGTGGTTTACGATATTCATGACTATATCTTTGAATTGCTACACCGACAGTTGGTGTATATACAATCGGTAACATTTCACGTAAATGATCTGTTAATATACGATAAAATAATACTTCATTTCGATCATGTAACGCAGTTAAGTATACATTCTTTAATAAATCATCCGGCTGAGAACTAAATTGTTCGTATGCTCGGCGTGCCTGTTCTTCTAACGTTAAAACCGCTGGCGGTAATAACCCTTTTAAACCTAACTCTTCTCTTTCATTTTGTGTGAAAGCTACCCCTTTATTTAAAAGTGGTGTTGATAATACTTCTGCTCCTCTTAATGTTGTTTCTAATGCACCATTAGAAGCTACTGTAAACTTGCTCATAACATCCCTACCTCTATTCATATATAGCATTTCTATATTGTAAACAAAAAAGAGGGGATTGTCCCCCTCTTCTTTTAATTTTTCTTTAAAAGAGTTGCTCCTGCAATCCCTGGGTGTGTCATTTCGAATGGATCTAGAATTAACTCTAAGTCTTCTTGTGACAATACACCATTTTTCACACAAAGTTCTCGAACGGATTGGCCTGTTGCAATTGCTTCTTTCGCAACGCGAGCTGCTGCTTCATAACCGATATGAGGGTTCACGGCTGTAATAATTCCTACACTTTTCTCAACATACTCTTTTAAGCGATCTTCATTCGCTTCAATTCCTTTTAAGCAATTATCTGTAAAGGCACGGAAACCGTTATTCATAATGCTAATCGATTGCAGTAAGTTGAAAACAAGTACTGGTTCCATCACGTTTAATTCTAATTGTCCTGCTTCTGAAGCAAGGCAAATTGTATGATCATTACCTATTACTTGGAACGCAATTTGATTAATAACTTCTGGCATAACAGGGTTTACTTTCCCTGGCATAATAGATGAACCTGGTTGACGAGCTGGTAACATAATCTCTGCTAAACCAACACGTGGACCTGATGCCATTAAGCGAAGGTCATTCGCAATTTTAGACATATTCATCATACATACTTTCAGTGCTGCAGATACTTCTGTGTATGCATCTGTATTTTGCGTTGCATCTACTAAGTCTTCTGCACCAACTAGTGGTAGTTCACTAATTGCAGCTAAATGTTTTACAACTGCTTCAATATATTCTGGGTCTGCATTTAAGCCTGTACCAACTGCAGTTGCTCCCATGTTCACTTCATATAAGTGTTGACGTGATTGCTGAATTCGTTTCATATCACGTTCAAGTACACGAGAGTACGCCTTAAATTCTTGTCCAAGGCGAATTGGCACAGCGTCTTGTAAATGTGTACGACCCATTTTAATCACATGATCGAACTGTTCTGCTTTTAATTCAAATACATCGTGCATATAACCCATCGTTTGTAATAAACCTTCTAATGCGTTTAATGTAGCGATATGAATCGCTGTTGGGAATGCATCGTTTGTTGATTGCGCCATGTTTACATGACTATTTGGACTAATATAATGATAGTCTCCCTTTTCCATCCCTAATAATTCAAGAGCACGATTGGCAATGACTTCATTTGCATTCATGTTCATTGAAGTACCCGCTCCGCCTTGGATTGGATCTACGATGAAATGATCATGCCATTTTCCATCAAGAATTTCTTGAGCAGCCTCTGCGATCGCACCGCCCTTGTTCAATTCCAATCTTCCTACATCTGTATTCGCAAGCGCTGCTGCTTTTTTTACAATTGCGAACGCTCTAATTAAGCCTTCATGGATTTTGTATCCTGTAATTGGGAAGTTTTCAACTGCACGCATTGTTTGTACGCCGTAGTATGCATAGTTTGGTACTTCTTTTTCACCTAAAAAATCTTTTTCAATTCGAACACCATTTTTAACTTCAGTTAATGTTGCCATGATTATTCACTCCTTAACGATTTCTTATGCTGCTTTTGTTTCTTTGACTGTTTCTACATATTGTTTTGCTTTCTCATTATCGAATTCGCCTTCCCACTTCGACATAACAATGGCCGCTAATGCATTTCCTAATACATTGACAGATGAGCGAATCATATCTAAAATGCGGTCAATTCCCGCAATTAACGCGATACCTTCTAGTGGTAGCCCCATCGAACCTAGCGTTGCTAATACAACAACGAATGATGCACCTGGAACTCCCGCCATACCTTTGGATGTTAACATGAGAACGAATAATAACGTTATTTGCTCCGTTAGTGACATGTGCACACCGTACATTTGTGCAACAAATAATGCCGCTAACGCTTGATAAATAGCCGATCCAGTCAAGTTAAATGTATAACCTGTCGGAATTACGAAAGAGGCAACTGCCTTTGGACAACCGAACTCTTCCATTTTTCTCATTATATTAGGTAAAACAGCTTCTGAACTTGCTGTCGTAAACGAAAGAATCAGTTCTTCTTTTAAAATTTTCATTAATGTAAAAATGTTTACTCCAACCATTCGTGCATTAATACCTAATACAATCACAACGAATAGTATAACAGTTACGTATACAGCTAGCACTAGTTTTCCTAGCGGAAGTAATGTTGCTACACCAAATTTTGCAACCGTAACGGCAATTAATGCGAATACACCAAATGGTGCAAATTTCATAACTTGATTTGTAACCCAAAACATGGCTTCGAGTACACCTTCAAAGAAGTTAAAGACTGGCTTTCCTTTTTCTCCAATTGCTGCAACTCCTAAGCCGAATAGTACTGAGAAGAATATAATCGGTAATAGGTCACCTTGTGCAATCGATTCAAATACGTTTTTCGGTACAATATGAACAATTGTCTCAGCAAAACCTTTCTTCTCTGTTGCATCTGCAGTTTGTTTATAAGAAGAAATATCACTTTGCTGTAAATTACTCATATCAACGCCAGTACCTGGTTGGAATATATTCGCTGCAAGTAATCCCATTAAAATAGCAATCGTCGTAATAATTTCGAAATAAAGAATTGTCTTACCGCCTAGTTTCCCAAGCTTTTTCATATCTCCTACACCAGCTACTGCAACAATTAATGCTGAAATAACAATTGGTACTACAATCATTTTAATTAAGTGAATAAATATATCCCCAATTGGTGTGATATAAGAAATCGCCGTTTTATTGCCATAAAAGACTGCCCCTACTACAATCCCTAAAACAAGCGCGACAAAAATTTGTGTTGCCAATCCGAATTTTTTCATTTATGTTCATCCCCTTCATGCGAACGCTTTCAATTTGAATTTATAAAAGCTACTCACACATCTTATAAGCGAACCTACAAAATCATACAAAAACCTACAAGTTCGTCACAAAAAATTCAAATATTTTTCTTCTTTTTTTCATTGACACCATTTTGTTAAAAAACGATAAAATAAACTTGATAAGTAATCAGATTGTTTCGTATAATCAAAAAGATATATACTTAAAACAAATCAAAATGAAAAGGAGTGGATGTTATGAAAAACTATACAAAGCAATTCGTCCTATCTTCTTCTTTTCTTTTTCATTTTCTTAAAAAGGAACAAAGGCATTCGCCTTTGTTCCTTTTTTATTGCGATCTATATAGGGGGAATTGTTATGAGACCATATAAACGTGTCTTAATTAAATTAAGCGGCGGTGCACTTGCCGATCAAACTGGAAATAGCTTTAACTCCAAACGATTAGAACATATCGCAAACGAAATTTTATCCATTGTTGATTTAGGTATCGAAGTATCCATCGTCATTGGTGGCGGTAACATTTTTAGGGGGCATCTAGCTGAAGAATGGGGAATCGATCGAGTAGAAGCTGATAATATCGGTACGTTAGGTACAATCATTAACAGCTTAATGCTTCGCGGTGTTTTAACAAGTAAAACAAATAGAGAAGTACGCGTTATGACTTCCATCCCGTTTAATGCAGTAGCTGAACCATACATTCGCTTGCGTGCAGTCCACCATTTAGATAACGGCTATATCGTTATCTTTGGAGGCGGAAACGGGCAACCGTTCGTGACGACAGATTATCCAAGCGTACAAAGAGCTATTGAAATGAATAGCGATGCCATATTAGTCGCAAAACAAGGTGTCGACGGTGTTTTTACAAGTGATCCAAAGCATAACAAATCAGCAAAAATGTACAGCAAACTAAACTATAATGATGTCGTTAGACAAAATATACAAGTTATGGATCAAGCGGCATTACTGCTTGCCCGGGACTACAATTTACCAGCACATGTCTTTAACTTTGATGAGCCTGGAGTCATGAAAAAAATATGTTTAGGCGAACATGTGGGGACGTTGATTAATGATGATGTTACGATGTTGGTGCATGAAAAATAATGATTTCCCACCAAAAAAGGGTGCCTTTTGTAGGCACCCTTTCCTAATTCATCATCACAAATAGAAGTCAACCAATCCCGCCACTTTCTCCTTACAACGCTCCCAAAAAGATAACTTTTCAAAAAACTCTTTCGTCATTTCTTTCGAATCATGAAAATCCTCTGTTAACGCCTTATTAACTTGTCCTACAATAGGACCACCATAAATATAAAAATTCATTTCATCATTTATATTGAAGCTACGCGAAGTAAAGTTTGTTGTACCAATAACGGTTAATTCATTATCAATAAGCATTAATTTGCCATGGAACATTCCTTTTTTATACCCATATACAGTAATCCCATTATTAACAGCTTGACGTATGTATGGATACGCCGCTTCTTTTATAAGAGGTAGATCTGGTTTATATGACCAAAGTATTTTTACTGTAACACCACGCTTTTGTGCTGCGATTAAAGCATTCATGGATTCTTTATTTTTTGCTATAAAATACGGCGTTGCAATTACAATGGAGTGCTGAGCTTGTTTTATGAGCTCTATATATTTTTCAGCAACGTAATGCCCATTGTAACTAGTCATAGTATGTAATGTATTCCCTTCACTAGCTTTATTCGTACTCCTCTTTATCTCTTCTTTCGTATCTCGTTTCCAATCTAAAGCAAACTGCTCTTCTAAATCTTTTGCTCCTTCTCCTTTAAGCCGTACATGATAATCACGCCAATATCCAAATCGCTTATCTTTCCCTAAGTACTCATCTCCTATATTAAATCCGCCTGTATAGCCAATCTCCCCATCAATCGTCGTAATACGGCGATGATTACGATGATGAAGAGAATAAAAGCCGAATGGTAATTCAGGTTTTCTACTATATGTAAAATGCACACCATTTTCCTGCAATTCATTTTTCATCTTTCTTTCAAATGATAAATCATTAATGCGATCAACGGATAAATAGACGTTTACTCCTTCTTTTGCCTTCTCTTTTAATAAGTTTAAAAAAGTATGGCTACTTTTATCATCCGACAAAATGAAGAAATACGTGTAAATGGAGCTTTTCGCTTCTCTTATATCAGTAAATAATTGTTTATAAAAAGACTTCCCTTCTACATATAATTGAAAGTCACTATAATGAGGCGCATACTCTGTCGGCATGTTTTTCC
Source organism: Bacillus cereus group sp. MYBK14-1 (assembly GCF_051916885.1). NCBI lineage: Bacteria > Bacillati > Bacillota > Bacilli > Caryophanales > Bacillaceae > Bacillus > Bacillus cereus group sp. MYBK14-1. The sequence goes on from NZ_JBQAHM010000002.1 coordinate 380,803, forward strand.
CAGCTTCCATTTTCCTACCTAAGGTAACATCGATATGCATCCATATTAAAATAAAAACGAAAATAGCAATAACAATAGAAGTAACTCGCAATATTTTTTTAATCATTTTGATTTCCTTCCGATCATTTTCTTTCCACCTTTCTATTTTGTCATTCAAATTTAGATTTCATGCTTCATACAAAAAAGGATGTGACTTAACGTCACATCCTTTTCACATTAAACAAAATTTCTCGCATCATTATTTCTTCCAAACTTATAAATAGCAATTAAGAAGAATGCAATTGCGAAAGCGAATAAAATTAAAATGTTTAAATACAACTCCGAGAATGGTATTCCTTGTTGTAGTTTCGATACTGTGTCTAACAACCAGCGCTGTGGAAGAAAATTAGCTACTTTTTGTACTGCACTTGGCATAATGTCATATGGGAAATAACAACCCGCTAGTAAGCATGTTGGTACAATGACCATGTTTTGCATCGCATTTGCCGATGATGAGTTTTTTGAAAAAGCAACAATTACTAACGACATTCCAATCGCTATTAAAGCAAATATCATCAGTACACCAACCATAACGATGAAGGGCATATTGATATTCGTATGAAAAACATTCGTTAAGAATAGGATTGTAATCATAATTTGTACTGTTAATATAATCATATTTACCCCGACGTTAGATAATATAAATTTCTTTCCATCTATCGGCGTGGATAATAATCTAAAGTACGTTCTATTCTCTTTTTCTTTTAAAATATAGCCTGATAAGTTCACTGCTGAAAATAACATAAACATAATAAGATAACCCATGGTTTGGTTCGTCATATCTTTATTTTTCGAAGTATCTTCTAACGTCTCAGTCTTCACTTTAAATGAACTTTTTTGATATCCTGCGTACATCGTATCAAATGCACTTTGATCTGTTCCTGCTACTTTACTTATCGCTGCTACATTATCAATATAATTGTACAAATATGACTTAATAAACGCTGTTACTTGATCACCTTTAATCGATGAAATTTCAATATTGCTTGGTTTTCCTTCTCGGACACTTTCTGAAAAACCAGACTGTAACGTAATCACTCCATCAAGTTTTTTTGAAGTGAGTTTATCTTCTACTTCAGATTCTTTCACTTTACTTACTTTTACATGATTGATTTCTTCTAAAAATTTCACCGTATCATTTGCTATCGACTCATTTTCTTTATTTATAACTCCGATATTTAACGTCCCTTGCCCCGCATTTCCATATATTGAAAAGGAGATTAACGTTCCTATTATCGGCAAGCTAATAATAATGAGTAACCCTTTTTTATTTTTCAAAAGGACTGATAATGTTTTTTGCATAAGCCATAAAATATCTTTCATACTATAGCCCCTCCCGTCTGCGTAATGCGATAATCGATATGAATAAAAAGAGTGCTGAGATTCCGATATTTAAAGAGATGACTGGTAGTGCCGCCCCTACATCATTTGCATAAATAATTTTCATAACGGCAGTGTTTGCCCACGTTAATGGTGATAAATTCGTAACGAAATTTTCTTCTACTACGAAGTATGCCCCGCCAAAAATAGAAGCTAGTTGTACGATAACTAAAATAATTGCTCTAGATGCTTCACCTGTTTTTGTAATATATCCGATGCCGAGGCCGAAGCTAGTTGCTAAAAGGACTTCTGTTAGTAAAATAAGTAAGACAACTCCAAGATGATCGCCCCAGTTAGCTTGAAAAACAAATTTACTAAATAAAACGACAAGTAGTATGCACAGTGCATTCGCCACCATATTACCCAATATTTTCCCGATAAAAATTTCCGCTTTCGTTATAGGTGCAGCAATGAGACGATCTCCTGTTTTACGTATTCGTTCGCCTCTAATTAAATTACTTGCTCCCATCGCACCATACAAAGCAACCATCGTTGTCATTACAATTGCATAGTAATCCATAGAACCTGGTTTTTTAGCCGCTTGTAATGCCGTTTCTTTAATATACTCATTACGTTCTCCATTCGGAATTATTGTGCTAATTTTACTAGGGTCTACTTTCTCAATCTCAACTACTACATTGTACTTATCAACAAATGTAGTCATCATTCCTTCAACTATGCTACTTTCAATACTACTTCTATCACTTCCGTAAAACTTTACCCCGTCCTTATTCAATTCTACATACGCAGCGTATTTGTTTTGTTTTACTTTTTCTTTTCCATCTACCTCTTCAGAAACTTTCTTAAAGTGAATACCAGATTTACTTACTTCTTTTGCAAATGCTTCAAATGATTGAGAAAACGTACCATTTGCTTCATCTTTGTATATCACTTGTATATCTTTAATAGTATGACTATCGCTATTAAATGCATTACTTAACGCTGTTCCTAACACAAGCATAAGTACAATCGGAAATGCTAACATAAAAACTAAAGTTCTTACGTCTCTAAATTCTCTTTTAATGTGCATAATTGCAATATTGAAGATGTTCAATTGATGAACCTCCCTTTACCTTTTCTTCATTTACCTTTTATTTATCTCGTAAGTTTCTTCCGGTTAAGGTAAGAAATACTGTTTCTAAGTTGGGAGCCTGCTCCTCTAATGAACGAATTTCAATATCATGATTGATACAGTGTTGAATGATTTTATTTAAATTATTTAATCCCGCATCAGAATTCACTTTAATTACGTTTTCTTCAATTTGAACTGCTTTCACACCGTTTATCTCTTTTAATTTTTCTACATCTAAATTCTCTACCGATTTCACTTCAATCCAAATATCTTTCGTGTCAGTAATAATTGCTTTTAACTGTTCTTTCGTACCTTCTGCAATTACTTTACCGTGATCTACTATCGCTATTTTCGTACAAATCTCTTCTACCTCTTCCATGTAGTGACTCGTATAAATAATTGTACTTCCCATTTCATTTAATTTACGTACTGACTGCAAAATGTAGTTTCTTGACTGTGGATCAATTCCAACTGTCGGCTCATCCATAATAATTAACTTCGGTCTATGAGCAATTGCACAAGCGATATTCAGTCTTCGCTTCATCCCACCAGAAAAGTTCTTCGGATAGCTTTTCTGTTTATCACTAAGTCCTACAAATTTAAGAGCTTCCTCTACCCTAGCTTTTAATTCGGCTCCTCGTAACCCGTACAATCCAGCAAAGAATTTCACATTTTCATAGGCAGTTAACTCTTCATAAATCGCAATATCTTGCGGAACAATACCGATATTCATTTTCGCAAATCGATTATGTTTCTTTATATTTTTTCCTAGTATGCTAATCTCACCTTCATTACTTCTTAACAAACCAGCAATCATATTTATCGTTGTACTCTTACCAGCACCATTTGATCCTAAAAAGCCAAATATTTCTCCTTCTTTAATAGATAAAGACATATTATCAACTGCGATGAAATCACCAAATTTTTTCGTTAAATTTTTAATTTCTAATGTATTCATCATTTTCACCCCTATTTCGGTTTCTCTGCTTTTAGTATAAACAAAAAGAATGAACCTGCTCAGTGCAGAAGTTCATTCTTTTCACATGAGAATATTCACTTTTTTCATATGAGATGGTTCATCCTCGTACCATTCTCTTTATATTGGCAACAACATCGTTACTGAAAAACCACTTGTCCCATCTACAATAATTTTTCCGTTTACAGACGCTGTTCGCTCCTCCATCCCCATAATACCGAGACCTTTTTTAACAAGAGCTACCCCTTTTCCGTTATCCTTCACTTGCACCTTAACCATCTTGTTAAGTACATGAATATCTATAGAAATAACTGTCGCATCAGCATATTTCATTGCATTTGTTAGTGCTTCTGTAACATTCTCACCGATAATTTTCCACTGAATGGGAGAAATCATATCTAAGTTCCCTTTGTATACAAAAGGAATATTCACATCATTCTTACCGGCAAATTCCTCTATGAATAATTTCATACGATGAATGCCAATTTGCTCAGTTGGAGGCTTCATATTTTTTAATGTAATGCGAATACTTTCAATTCCATCTTTTGAAATGTGAATTGCATTTTGTAATAACTCCGCAGATTTTTCTTTATCTATTTCCATTAACCTTTTTGCTGCTTCCATTTGAATAAGTGCACCCGTCATCGAGTGACCAATTTTATCATGAATTTCTTGCGATAACCGATTTCTCTCTTCTAGCTTAAATGTGTATTCAGATTGTCTTATGTACTCTTTATTTTCATGTAAGCTTTTCGTAAGTCGTTGCATATCTTTTCGCATCTTATCATTTTGCGATTCAAGCTTTACTACACGCGATATATATCGATCTGCTATAGTTAAAACGAGAAAAGAAAATGCAACAATTAATCCATAAGTCATTCGAATACTTTCATCTGCAATCGTAATTGGGAGCATCATAACAACAAAGCGTGGCCAATTCTTTTCTATGTAATGGAATGTAATTTCGTATAAGTTCAAAGGTAAAAACAAAATAAAAAATGGATGAACCCTCCATGTAAATAACATAATTATGCCAATTGACATACAGATTAATAATTTTTTATACGTATCTTTTTTAAATATAGAAATCATTACGTTTACAGAGAGGTAAATAAGTAAAGTAAATATAACCCAAGGTAAATTTACTACATTTGCGTAAATATAACTAAACACAATATATAAAAAGACAATTAATTTACTTACAGTTAGCCAAAATTCCATATCACTAATCTACTTTCCCTGTTAAGTAATAAATCGCAATTTGTGTGCGATGTTCAAGTCCAGTTTTCCCTAAAACTGACGTAATATAATTTGCAATTGTTCCTTCAGATATAAAAAGCTGTTTCGAAATTTCTTTATTCGAGAAACCTTTTGCAATTAATGCGATAATACTAAGCTCCCTTTCTGTGAAAAGGCTCTTATCAATTTTACATTCTTCCTCTTTACTTTCCATTAAATTAGACTTAATTTTATCGAGGACAACATCTTGCATAACAGTTTGACCGTTATATACTCCTTTTATCGCATCACGAATACGCTCCGGATCGTTATTTTTTAACAAATAACCTTTCGCTCCGTTTTTTACTGCATCCAAAATATATTCATCATCATCAAACGTCGTTAAAATAAGCGGTTTTGTTTTCGTCTCTTCACAAATGAACTTCGTCGCCTCTACCCCGTTCATATTTGGCATGCGAACATCTAAAAGAGCAATATCAACTTCATGCTTTTTACAATATGCTACAGCTTCTTCCCCATCATTTACAGTATCTACTACTTCGAACTCTTCGTATGTATTTAAAATAATTTTCATGCCCTCTCTAATAAAAGAGTTATCATCCGCTATTAATATTTTAATTTTCATGTTTGTTAGTATGGCCCTTCCCCTACTAACATTCACATCCTTTCTCCGTGTAACATTTCCTACTTGCTCATTATATACTTCTCTTTACCATTTTTTCACACCTTTTTTCATCTAGCTCTCCTGCAAAAAATATATTATTCTTTTTTTACAATATGTGTAGGGTGACTTATCATTCTTTACGTCTATATAATAGAATGCGTCAAAAAGGAGGGAGAGACCCATTGAGGAAAAACAATTAATTGAAAAAGCACAGCAAGGAAGCGAGCATGCTTTTCGTATCCTTGTACAAACATATCGTCATTATATTTTTCAAGTTATCTTTTCTATTTTAAGACATGAAGAAGATGCGAAAGATGTTACACAAGAAGTATTCGTAAAAATTCACACCTCTCTCCCAAATTATCAATTTCGCGGATTAAAAACGTGGATGGCGCGTATTGCCACCAATCACGCTATTGATTATAAGAGGAAGAAAGCTAGAGAAAGTGAAGAACTCTCCTTATGTAAAGAAGCTGAGGAAAATATAAAGTCCTCTCATAATATTGAGGCTTTATTATTGACGAAAGAGCAGAAATTACTCATTGCTCAAAAACTGAGAGAACTTCCCGAAAATTACCGTGACGTCGTTCTCGCACATTACTTAGAAGAAAAAAGTTATCAAGAAATTGCTTTACAGGAAAACATCGAAGTAAAAACAGTCGAAATGAAACTGTATCGGGCACGAAAATGGATTAAAAAACATTGGAAGGAGGAAGAGTTTCTATGATGCATTATTCAAAAGAAGATTGGCGCAATTATACATTAGATTTTATAGAAAACAATAAACGTGAATCTATGGAAGAACATCTTTACGAATGTGATCATTGTTTAACACTTTATATGGAAAGTATTAATGAACAACATGAAAACCTTCCAATGATAAATGATGATTCATTTACGAACGAAGTTATGACGCAAATTAATTTTGAAACGCTACAACCTAATGAAAATATAAAAACAAACTCACTAAAACGCACAATTATTCACTACATAATTGCGACTGCAGCTACAATTATTTTTATGGTAAGTGGTTTATTCCAATATATTTTTACAGCGACATCAAATTTCGAGAAATCTTCAAAACATAACGAGTCTTCTATCTCACAACAAATTGTAAACAAATCGATAGATACATCAAAAAAGGACGGAGGTTTAAAGCATGAATAAAAACCCCTTTTTAGCACTTGTATTAGGGCTAATTCCTGGGCTTGGACATTTATACTTAAAAAAGCTAGGACGGTTTATTTTATATAGCGGAGGGTCTTTATTTCTATTCTCCTTTGCAGTATTTTGTACCATAGTAGTAAGAGAACGTGATATTGCTTTTCTTTCTCTATTTTTACTAGCCGTTCTATGGGCAATTAACTTACTAGATTTAGTTATCACCATTATAAAACAAACGAAAAAACAAGAAGCTGGAGAATTGATAAATTCCTCTAAAGAGAGCGAACGATTTTATATCATTCTCCTATCTATCATCCCTGGACTTGGCCATTTCCAATTAGGACTTATGCAACGCGGTCTTACGTTTTTAGTCGCTTGCGCTGGCTTAGGCAGCATGATTATATTTGTGACTTTATTAACATCTCAAGGAAGTTTCCTTATCTTCCTTATTACGTTACCTGTTTTATGGATTTATAATTTCTTTGACGTTGTTCAGCAACTACAGAAAAAAGAACGCGACGAGCAATTAATTGACCGTACTATTTTCGAAGATTTTGAAGAACATCAAGAGCAGGGAAAGAAAAGTAAAACATTTGCTTCTATTTTAGCGATGTTCCCTGGAGCAGGTCATATGTATTTAGGCTTACAACGCCGTGGTCTTCAGCTTATGGCAGCCTTCTTACTATCTATTTATTTACTCGACTTATTAAGACTTTCTGCGTTTTTATTTTTAGTACCAATCATTTGGTTCTATAGCTTTTTTGATGCGTTACAGCAAACAGCAAAATACGGAAAAGAACGAGTTCAAGACGAACCCATTATCGATTATTTTATAAATCATCAAAGATGGATCGGTATCGGATTAATTACACTCGGTGGTTATTATTTATTAAATCAAACAGTCCTTCCTATTTTGAATGATTATTTTGCAACTATATTTAATATTCATCTTAGTGAACTATATTATCGCTATTTCCAAACATCTATCGTTGCGCTCCTTTTAATTGGCGGCGGCTTTAAATTGTTACTTGGAAATAAAGAAAACAAAGGTGGGACAAGCGAATGAGGACTTGGCGTGTTGGAACATTCTCAATGGGGCTTTCTATTATATCGTTAGGGTGCTTTTTACTATTTTCAGTCGTAAAAGGAATTCAAGTATTAGATACACTAACTGCATGGTGGCCAGTTTTACTTATCATACTTGGAGCTGAAGTTTTACTATACCTTCTATTTTCTAAGAAGGAACAATCATTTATTAAATATGATATTTTTAGTATTTTCTTTATCGGTGTTTTAGGAAGCGTCGGAATTGCTTTTTACTGTTTATTATCAACTGGATTACTAGAAGAAGTTCGTCACTCTATTAACACAACGAGGCAAACGAGTAATATTCCAGACGGACAATTTGATATACCTGAATCTATTAAAAAAATCGTAGTAGATGCAGGCCATCAGCCTCTAACGATAGAGGGAAATAATACAAATCAAATTCACCTTTTGGGAACTTATGAAATGACGACGAAAGCAAATGAAAAACTCAATTTAAAACAAGATGATTTCCTTTCAGTTCAAACGGCTGGAGAAACGATGTATATCACTTTAAAATCATTACCTGTTCAGCATACGTTATTTAATTCAGCACCACAGGTGAAACCAACGCTTGTTCTTCCGCAAAATAAAAATGTGGAAATCCGTGCTTCAAATAACGAACTATCTCTTTATCCAGGTCAATTACAAAATAATTGGTTTGTACAGGAAAGCTCAAGAGTATCTGTCCATCTTGCAAAAGAGAGTGATGTATCTTTAACAGCAGTAACAAATCAAAAAGAAACACATGGAAGCACACCTTGGGAACAAGTAGAAGATTTAACGAAAAAAGAAAATACTTCTTCAGAAGAACATCCAGAATTAAACAACCAAGAACATTGGTATAAAAATTCGATTAAAACTGGAAATGGCACGTACAAGTTAAATATTGAGAAAGCTTATAATTTGAATATGAGTGTTCTCGAGAAATAAAAAACCTTCCGCAATTGCGGAAGGTTTTTCTCATATAATCGCTTTAATTCCTTCTAACACTAATCCAATCATAAATCCGCAAACCGCCCCGTTCACTCGGATCCACTGCAAATCTTTACCGACATTATTTTCAATCATTTCGATTAACGTTTTATCATCTAACTTATCAAGATTTTCTTGTACAAGCTTACCGATTTTGGAATGGTTTTTTTCCACAAGTGTAACAACTTGCTTTTGTAACCACTCCTCTATTTTTTGAACAGTTTGTTCATCTTCTTTTATTTTGTTCATTTGTTTTTGTAAAAATGGAATAACATATTTATCAGCAAATTCTTCATTATTTACAAAAGCAACTGCTCTTTGTTGTACTTGCTCTAGCATCTCTTTTATTTTGTCAGTAGCATTCCAATTCGCAATCCACTTTTCTTTCCAATTTTCTAATTCCTGTAATAAGGCTTCATTTTCTTTTACATTGATAATTTCTTGACGAATCTTCGCTAATATAAGTTGTCTTGTGCTATTATCAGCCTCTTGTAAGCTGTTAATATTACTAATGATAAACTTCTGCAAAATGCCGCCAATTTTATCTTCATCTACAATATTCATAAATGATTTCAAAGTAAACTGCAAGAATCCATCTACTTTTATATTTTCCATCGCCTTCATACCTAAACTTCCAAGCTGGTAGCGTGCTTCATCTTGCGCTGTCCAATCTTTCACTTTTACTAAAATGTAATCAAGTGTCTTTTCATCATATTCTTGCACAACTAATTGATCAACAAGCACTTGTAAAATGTTACTTGTATTAATTGTATGCAAATATGTTTTTAATTCTTTTTCAATAATAACAGCTAACTTTTCTGTATCTATTGTAACAATTGCTTTCTCTGCAATCGTTACAATCCCCTTTTTCACAGCATCAGACTGCATTTCTCTCTCAGCAATTTGCAGTACCATTTGTGCTAACTGCATCTCTTTTACTTTATTCGTAATACTTTCTTTCGTCAGCCATTCATTTTCTAACGTATTGATGAGCCCTTTCGTTACTCGTTTACGATTTTTAGGTAACAAAGCTGTATGCGGAATTGGTATTCCCATCGGGTGACGGAATAATGCTGTAACTGCGAACCAATCTGCAAGCCCGCCAACTAACCCAGCTTCAAATCCCCCTTGTATAATCTCTCCAGCTATCGTTCCTTGAAAAGGGATAGAAGCCGCAAAGCCGACACCCATAACCCCAAGCGAAATACCCGCTATATATTTAGTCTGTAATGACATCGTATACACATCCTCTTATTATGTAAAATAAAGCTTTTTGTTGTATTTATTCAATATTAGTTATCCTTTATATATACTATAAAGAACTATTGTGAAAATAACAAAGATTTTTATGTACATGAAAAAATGAGGCTACAACTAGCCTCATTTTTCTTATATCGTTAATTCCAAACCTTTCCTATAATATTCATCCATTATATCGTTTGGAACCATACTTCCACCCGTTCCCCACACAATATGAGTACCTTTTTTCACCTTCTCTGTTAACTGTAGCTTTTGTAAATACTCATCTTCTTTACATACTTTCACTGGCCCTATCATACCTGCTAGTGCAGAAGGCTCTAAATAAATATTCTCCGTATCAGCTAGCTCTTTTAACAATCTATATAACTCTTCATCGCTTACTGTGTAATTCCCACTCAAAAATGGTTCCATCGTTTTACCGACAAATCCAGATGGCCTTCCTACCGCAAGTCCATCCGCATCTGTTACATTATCAATTCCGATATCTTGAACGGAAATTTTGTCATGAAGGCCTGTCATTAAGCCGAGTAACATACAAGGAGAATGTGTTGGCTCTGCAAAGTAACAATGAACATTATCTTTATACAATAACTTTAAACCGAATGCTACTCCGCCAGGTCCTCCTCCTACTCCGCACGGAAGATAAACAAATAAAGGATGATTTTCATCTACTACAACCTCTAACTCTTCTAATTGCTTTTGTAATCGTGATGCTGCTACTGCGTATCCTAAAAATAAATCATGCGAGTTTTCATCGTCTACAAAATAACAGCTAGGATCCGCATCCGCTTGTCTTCTTCCTTCTTCTACTGCTTTGCTATAATCATCTTCATATTCAATAACGTTTACACCTTTACTTCTTAATAAATCTTTCTTCCATTCTTTTGCGTCTGCTGACATATGAACAGTTACATTAAAACCTAGATTCGCACTCATAATCCCTATGCTAAGTCCTAAATTCCCTGTAGAACCTACTGCAATTGAATATTTCGAGAAAAACTCTCTACATGTATCACTATCTAAAACGGAATAATTATCTTCTTCTGTTACCATTCCGTGCTGCAATGCTAGTTGCTCAGCATGTTTCAACACTTCATAAATACCGCCCCTAGCTTTAATTGATCCTGATATTGGAAGATGACTATCACATTTTAATAATAATTCTCCTAAAATAGGTTGCTCATATTTTCTCTCTAAAGCTTCTTTCATAGAAGGTATTTTCACTAAAGGTGATTCGATTATGCCGTTCGCCCCTTTCGTTTCAGGAAAAACTTTCGCAATATATGGTGCAAAACGCTTTAATCTCTCTTCCGCATCTTTTACATTCTCTTCATTAAGTGGTGAATCTTTTATTGCTGTTTCATACTTTTCTATGTTTGGATTTATCCAAAATACTTCTTCTGTTGCAATAAGCTTATTCACTAATGGATATTCTGCTTGTAATGCCCCTATTTCTTTCATTTTGTTTCCTCCTTATATCCTTGTAGCTCACCATACAATAAATTATAATTAAATTAATTTTAATATAGTTTAACACAAATAATCCTATTAAGTTAATTTTAATTTAATTTACTTAAATATAATTTAATAATCATTAAGGAGATTTTCATTATGGAAAATATAGATATTGGTAAAAAAATTGAAAAACAAAGAAAAGAAAAAGGTTTAACTAGTAAAGAACTAGCAAAGATGGCCGATATTACACCATCAATGTTAAGTCAAATTGAGCGCGGGTCCGCTAACCCTTCTATCCAAACATTAAAAGTGCTTGCTAAAGCTCTTGATGTGCCAACATTTAGCTTTTTACTTGAAGATACAAATACAGACGATTTAATTGTACGTTCCCATAAACGAAAGAAAATGATTATTGATAATTTATCATATGAAATGCTTTCACCTGATTTCACTGGAAATTTAGCAACAGCAATTATGACCGTCCCGCCTAATACAGCTTCATCAGAAAATGTGCTAGAACATAAAGGAGAAGAATTAGCATTTGTCTTAGATGGGAAAATCACATTATATTTAAATGAGGAAGAATACGTATTAGAAACTGGCGACAGTGTAAAAATACCTGCTTATTTAAAGCATAAATGGGTGAATCATTTTGAAAAAAACGCGATAGTCTTATTTTCTGTTACTCCGCCGATTTTTTAATATATCAATAAAAACAGGATGATTCTTATAAAGTGAGGATTATCCTGTTTTTATTAAATAAGAAAGTGAAATTTTTGTTAAAAACTTAACAGTTGGACCCAATCCGAACAATCCTCCTAAAAACATATTTACAAGTAAAACTATCCCTCCCATTGATGCTAACGTATCATGAGTCAGATTCATCCCACCACTACCAGAGGCACTTATAATATTCACATAAAAATAAGAAATATGTAAAAATTAATTAATTTTTCAGAATTTTGTTGAAAAATATGGTAAAATCACTCTTATACTTCTTCTATTTTGCTATTATAGAAATAATTAAATTAGGATACTTTTATCGAATGGGGGAATATATAATGAGTGTGTTATTAAAAGGGCATGAACAGATTGTCAACGAATTAAACATTTTATATCAAGTAATGGTAGCGGAGCAATTAATTGAAGCGAAACAATTAAAAGAAAAAATAGAGAAACAGATTAATAAAATTGAAGCTGATCAAACTCTATCGCTTTACTACTCCCTACTAAACTTTAAATATAAGGTCCTAACCGATTGGACAAACATTAAGTATGATACTTTTAGTCAAATTGTTCGTTTAGACAATCCAATAACTGAAGACTTTATTACTTATTATTATCACTTTTTTAAAGCTGAACATGCTACCATTATTGGAAATTATGATGAAGCAAAAAAAGAATACGAAAAAGCTGAATCCCTTTTAAAACATGTACCAGGCGAACTAGAAGAAGCTGAATATAAATATAAATTTGCTATATTTAATCACCATACAAACAAACCACTTACAGCAATCAATTATGCAAATCAAGCTAAAGAGATTTTCTCAAAATATCCACGTTATGAAATTAAAATAGCTCTATGCGAAAACATTTTAGGCTCATGTTCTGTTTATTTAAAACAATTCGAACAAGCCGAAGAGAACTATAATTCAGCAATCAATATTTTACAAAAGCTGAAAGACGATACACTAATCTTAAAAGTTCGAAATAACTTAGGTTGGCTCTACTCTTCTCAAAATCTATCAACCCTTGCTATTAGACATCTTACAATAGTTACAAACAAATTACCTAAACACCTAAAAGCCAATTTTCTACAAGCCAAAGAACATTTTAGTTTAAATGAAAAAGAACTTGCAAACGATTGGGTTCAAAAAGGCTTAGAAATTTGTAATGAATTAAATAATCAAGAATATAAACACCATTTCACTATCTTAAAAACACAACACACTGGTATTCTAGACGACTTAGAAAACGCAATCATTGCAGGCACTACATATTTTAACAGTAAAGAATTATACGATTATGTACAAGAATATTACGAATTATTAGCAGTAGAATTTCATAAAGTGAATAAAATAGAGAAATCTCAAAAATATTTTTTCAAAACTTACGAAGCAAAACAAAAATTATTAACTAAGGAGGCACTAAGATAATGAAAAAGATTAGTTTAGCTATTTTAACCTTTACATGCATACTTGCTTTTGGATTTAATAATTTTACTGAAAGTCAACAAGCAAAACAACTTCCAAAATGGGATACAGATAAACAAGAAACACATGCAGACCTATAGAAACCTAAAAACCCCTAATAAAGGGGTTTTTAGATTTCTACAATATAATGATTTAGCATATGATGAAGAAATATGCTTATAAAAGATAGCCATACAGATACTCTCTGTACATGGCTATCTTTTATTTTTTCGGCACCAACAAAATCCCTAAACTAATAATACAAAAGCTCATTATTTGCTCTGCTGATAGACCAAACAGAACCGAATTTTGTTCACTAACAAGCGAAATAATAATATGAGCAAACCCCTCAATAATTAGAAAAACACTTATATTCTTTCCATTTCCGAGCCTTTCATTTTTCATCCATAACAAGCCCATTATACAAAGAGCAAGGATGATCTCATATACGAAAATAGGATGATATAAAAATTTAGATTCATATATATTCATTCCCCATGGTAGTGTCGTTTGTACACCTACTTCATGATGGAATAGAAAATAAAAGATAATGCACACACACAATCCAAAAGGGAGTACATCAAGTAAAATACGAAGCAAAAATTGTTCCTTTTTACTTTTCCAAACAATGTATACACTCGCAATTACGCATCCTACTACAATATGTTGTATACTTCCAATAGCTAATATTGCTTGCACTGGTGCCCCAAAAGCCCATACAGGATTTAAAATTGCTGGTGCAAACTTCCATACAAATACGATGATAAGAAAAGCATTTGTTACGGCATCCATCATTTTTTCATATGATACATTTTGATACTTCATCTTTCGTTTCATCAACATAAAACCAAATAGACTTCCAATTATAAGAGATATGGGTTGTAACCTCACAATCCACTCCATCGTCACCAAATCTCCTTTTAATTCTCAATCAATTTCTTAAATTTCTTTTCTAATTGATCTGGTGGTAATACACCTCGTACATGATCTACTATAATTCCATCTTTATTAACAAAAAATGTCGTCGGTAAAGAGAATACTTTATAATCTAGTCCAGCTACTCCGTCCATATCTAGTAGAACAGGAAACTCAAAACCATAACGATTAGCAAATGCGCTTGCTTCTTGTACTGGGTCACTAACAGTTGCATTCACCGCAAAAATTTCAACATCCTTTTTATATTTATCATACATATGAACTAAGTCAGGTGCCTCCATTTCACACGGCCCACACCATGATGCCCAAAAATTAATAATATACGGTTTTCCCTTTGCATCATTTAACGACTGTAACTTTCCGTCTAATCCTTTTAATGTGATGCTAGGTGCTTTAAAACCGACTTGTGGTAATACTTCTTTCTCCTGTAACTCTGCTTGCTTTGCTTTTCTTTCCTTTTCTTCTTTCTTTGAATTATAAAAGTTAACCCCCGCCCAAGCGAGAGCACCTACTAGTATAATAGCAATTAGTTTCTTCACTTTTCTTCCTCCTCATTTTTAAAAACCTGTAAATCCACCGAATAGACGAATAAAGAATGCTGTAATTTTCGTCATTTGATTTGTATACAATAAAATACCTGTTACAATCATCATTCCACCGCCAATTTTCATCATGACATTGGCATATGTAACAATCCATTTTACCTTCCCAATAAAGAATGCCATCACGAAAAATGGAACCGCAAACCCAAGAGTATACGCTGTAATATAAAGAAGCGCCCCTTCAGGATTCGTCGCGCCAAGCATGAGTACAGCTGAAAATATCGGTCCAACACATGGCGTCCAACCTGCTGCATATGTCATACCGACTAAAATCGAGCGAATATATCCAGTCGATTTACTTCTATACTGCACCTTTTTCTCTGCCATAAGCCACTTAGGCTGAAACAAGCCCGTCATAAATAGCCCCATTAAAACAATAAAAATCCCACCAATTTGTTGAATCAATTTTTGGTTAGATGAAAATGTTATTCCAATCCAGCTTACCGATAAACCTAACGCGTAAAATATAACCGAAAATCCGATCATAAAAAATACTGTATGTATAATCGCTGATTTTTGCATAATTCCACGATTTTCTTTTAAATCTTGGATAGACACACCGGTAATATAAGATAAATAAGATGGATATAGCGGTAAAGAGCACGGTGATATAAATGACAATACTCCCGCCCCAGCCACAAGCCAAATTGTTAAATCTGCTGCATTCATTTTATTCCCCCTTAAACACTACAATGAGTAGTGTTTATTCTTAAAAAAAGAGGCTATATGCACTCTCCGACAATAAGTACAACCGACATACAGAATAAACCTACTGTTACATATACCGAATTCGTATGTAACGGAATAGTAAGCTTAACAACCTTTTCATTTAACACTTGCTCGATTCGTAAATTTATTGCTGTTTTTGCAAATGAAGCTGTAACACATCGATTTTCCATTGTCTTTATTTTAATTAATTTTAATAACGCGCTACCTAACTCAAATGAAGATTCCATTTTTTGCATCGCATATTTATCAGCAGCTAGCTCCTGATACGTATGATATCGCTGTAACAACCCTTTTAATATCGGTATGTACATCATTCCTTCTGCTAATAGCGTAAAACAAAATAATTTTAGCGGATCCCAATTCTTTTGATGATATTCTTCATGGAAAATAATTGCATCTATTTCTTCATCTGAAAATGTTTGAAGCATCCCTTCTGACATGACAACTTTCGGACGAAATAGCCCAATTGTATATGCCGCAACTTCCGTAGTCGGCAATATATATATTTGTTTTCCTTTTCGGACGAAAGGGATAAGTACTTTTTGTAATTTTTTACTATAGAAAAATTGTCGCCAAATTCTTTTGCACACGATTAATACAGTAAGTAGTAATAATCCAGCGATTATAATACGAATCAGCGATAATTCTTTCATATGTTTTTCTAACTGGAACAAGCAAAAATTTGAAAGAAGGAACATCTTATTTTGAAACAGAAATGGATATGTAACGTAATACACTAACATACTGAAAAAGAGGATACTAACAATTACTGCTAACAATACGATTTTACGCATTTGCCATTTCATTTCATTAATCCTCTCTTTTTAACTGACTCAATTTGTCTTCTAACTTTTTTATTAAAGTCGGATCAGCCTGCTCTAACTCATCTAACATATGATTTACAACTAAATCTCCAAATTCCCCCATCAATTCCTGTGTCATTTTCTTCGTTTGATTGGATAAGAATTCTTCTTTTGTTTGTACAGCACGATATATACCACTTCTTTTCACAGTCTGTTTTTCTAAGTGTAATTTCTCTACTAACCTGTTCATAACTGTCATAACAGTGTTAAAATTCACAGGTGATTCTTCACTTAATTTCTGCTGCACTTCTTTAATAGTAATACCATCGCTAGACCAAACAATCTCCATAATTTTCGCTTCAAGCGGTCCAAAGAAATGATTTAACCCGTGCTCATTTAACTTATAGTTTTGAGTAAACATTGTACAACTCCTTTCACACTACGAATTGTAGTATAAATTAAATGAAAGGTCAAACGTAAATGATATATATGAAAATTAACTACCCATAAATACATAGGCTATTCCATTCATTTTAAACCTAATTTTTCTCCAAATGTATCAAAAAGATACTGCTCTAATATTTGTACACTAAACTTCTCATTACGTCCAAGTGCAAATAATTCCCGATCTTTCGCTACGATAGTATCTAACGGAATAGCTACATTATCCACTATTTTTGTAATTTCAATTATATTACTTTTTACATTTACTTCTGTTTTAAATTCAACGTTTTCTAACACTATATGTGAACGTCTTCCTGATGCAAAAAAAGTAAAATTAGGATTTTTAACAACGCCAATTTCAGTCTCTAACGCATATAAATAGTGAAAAATTACATCTCTGTGTCCATCTTTTATTATTTTTTCATCCTTCTCATCGTCTAAGTATTCTTTCAGCTTCGTTGTAAATTCAAATCGAAAATCCACTTTTTTCACGCTCCTTCTTTGTATTTCATATTAAATAAATATATTGAAATAATTTTAACATATTGTAATACAACTTCCTATTAAAAGTAAAAA
The DNA here is from genome assembly GCF_051916885.1 of Bacillus cereus group sp. MYBK14-1. Taxonomy (NCBI): domain Bacteria; kingdom Bacillati; phylum Bacillota; class Bacilli; order Caryophanales; family Bacillaceae; genus Bacillus; species Bacillus cereus group sp. MYBK14-1. The sequence goes on from NZ_JBQAHM010000002.1 coordinate 398,395, forward strand.
CTGTTTTAAAAAATCGCTATTATTTCCGATACCCTTTTAAAATATAAGTATAAATTCAATATGAATCAATACGTCATTATATCTATTTAAACATATTTTTTCCATATTTTGAAACATTAGTATGAAATATTATATATCAATGTATGGTTTCTAATGCATTGGTATATATAGTCAGCAGTTTCTTTACTATTCCGATATACTTAAGCTACATTTTCTAATTATTGATTACATTACGGAAGGAATGTAACTCTCTTCTATCGAATTTTTATATAACAAAAATAATTAGGTGGTGCTTTACTATGAAATTAGCTGTCATTGGTGGCGGTGATTTACAAGATTCAAATCACTTGCCTATTAATGAACGCCTTATAGAATTAACAAATAAACAGTACCCAAAAATATTGTTTATTCCAACGGCTAGTCATGATGATGAAAGCTATATAAAATTATTTTTAGACACTTTTGAAAAACAATTACATTGTGAAGTACAAATTTTACGTACTACAACAGATTCACCTTCAAAGTATGAAATAGACGAGATGATTCATTCAGCCGATTTAATTTATTTAGGTGGCGGGAACTATATTCACATGCTTACGCAATGGAAAGAACATAGACTCGATGAAAAATTATTATTGGCTCTGCAGCAAGGAACACTTATTGCTGGTTATAGCGCTGGTGCTATGTGTTGGTTCACGTCTAGTATCCGATCAGATTATGAAGGTTCTGGTTATATAGAGAGTAACGGATGGGGTATTGTTAATAAAAGATTTTGTCCACATTATAATCAATTAAACAGAATGAACGCCTTCCATTCCTTTTTACAAAATCATCAAGGGAATATAGAAGGAATTGCACTGGAGGATAATTGCGCTTTATATATTACAGAGGAATCCTTTGAGATTATCGGTGAACCGGAAAAAGCGTGGGAGTTTTATATGAGTGATAAAACACTCATTAGACAACATTTTGATATAACTTTAAAAAGCTATTTATAAACCTGAACTTACGAAAAAATGTCCCTAAGTCTAATAACTTAGGGACATTTTTCTATTTAACTAACTAATCGTGTAATTCGTTTCTTTTGCCATGAAAGCTTATAATATGCATACTGTAATATTAAGCTGACAATAAATGCTGCTGGATACCCGATCCAAATGCCTTCTATTCCAAGACTTGTATGGTAAGAAAGATAATATGCTACGGGTACTTCTACAAGCCAAATTGAAACAACTCCAATAACAGTTGGCCAAAGTACTGTACCGCTCGCTCGCATTGTTGCACTAATAATTTGTGCATGACCGAAAATTAAATAACTCCATAATGTAATCATAACTAAGCTATGAGCAATTTCAATTGTAGTTTGACTCGTTAAAAATAGTGATAAAATGTCTCTTGAGAATACGTAAATAAGAGATATTAACACACCACCGATGACGTAGTTCATAATAATTCCGGCCTTCACAACTTTCTGTAATCGATCAAATTGATTCGCACCAATCGATTGTGCCGCAAAAATGGAAACTGTAATACCAAGGCTAACTGCTGGCATTTGTACATAACTTGCAACTTGATTCACAACGCCGTAAGCAGCTGTTGCATCCGAACCGTAACGATTTACAAATGCGATTACGGCAATTTCAGATAATGAAACTAATATCATATTAATACTCGCTGGAATACCGAGCCTTAGTAATAGCTTTAATAACTCCCCATCCATTCGAAGGTATTTTCTAACCGTTCCATCTAGTTGTAATGGGTGATTTTTCTTCTTTAAATACACAAGCATGACAATAAACGTAATAACTGTAGATATAACAGATGCATAGGCCGCTCCATACACATCTAATTTCGGAGCTCCTAACCATCCAAAAATAAGAATCGGTAATAAGATCATATTTAGCGCTGTACTTACAATTAAAAAGTAAAATGGCGTTTTAGAATCTCCTGTACCTCTCATAAATGTTGTATATGCGAAATATAAAAATAATACTGGCATCGATATAAATAAAATCCGTGCATAATGTACACTTATTTCAATAATATTTTCTGGCGTTCCCATTAGACGCATAATATCCATCGCAAAAATACTGCCTATTATCGCCAACACAACTCCAATAATAAAGGTAAACGTCAACGTCGTACCAACGATAGCTTTTAAACGATCTTCGTTTTTAGCACCAAACGCCTGACCAATTAAAATAGAGCTTCCTGAACCGATACCAATTACAAATGAAACGAGCAAGAAAAATAATGGGAAGAATGCTGATATAGCCGCTAAATCATTAACTCCAAGCCATCTTCCTACTACTACCATACCAAATAATTGTCCAACTGATTGTAGTACATTACTTAATAATAACGGTACTAAAAACATCGACATCGATTTCCAAATCGGTTTACTCTCACTTTCCAACTTATGTGACTCCGCACCTTCTTTATTGTTATCTGCAGGTGGTTTCAAATTTCATTTCTCCTTTTATTAAACATCTATTTTCAATCTCTATCTCTTTGTATAGTTGTTATAATACTGTGCTTCTATTCATTTTCTTTTCGTATGATTATAACTTCACCCAATATTGACTTCCATCGGCTGTTCGATCTAAAAATCCATATTCGATTAAATATCTTCTTAAAGTTACAAAATCAGGGTATACATTTTCTATCACTGTATTTACTTCTTTTTCAGTATACTTTTTATTACTATCAAACTTCTTCACTAAATGGCGCAATATAATTAATTTACGCTTTTGTTTCTTCGGAAATTTAGAGAGAGGTCCATCTAATCCTTCTGTAAAATGAGCTTTTAATACTTCATCATTTTCTTCTTCCGTAATATTGTATCGATCATCCACCATCGTTGCTGTTCTATGAATTGGCACAAATTTCGTTTGTACTTTTGATTTTTCTTCTGATAATTCCATTAGCGCTAAAAATACTTTTGCTTGCTTCATTTTCTCTCGCAGTGTAAATCGATGATTACGAATTGTTGATGTACTTCCGCCATCCATCTCTTTTACAATTTCTTTATCATTCAGTCCCATATGGAAAAACTGAACCATTTTCTTTTGTAAATCCGTTAAACCAGTAAATTTCTTATCCATATTTAACAAATAATCAAACATAGACGTATGCTCATTTTGAATATGCAATTGGACGAACTTCTCTGCTTCATACAAAATTTGGTTATCTTGATAAATAACACCTTTAATAAATGTTTCACCACAAGCTAAGCAAATGTACTCCTCTTTTTCTTCATCAAACACATACCCTTTCTTTAATTCCTCTATTGACGCATCCCAAAACTTCTCTGAAATATCGCTCATACTAAACACTCCTTCAAAATGTTTATTTAAAACCAAACAAATCAATATATCGTTTATTATCACTTCATCATCTTATCACAACGCAAACAAACATTTCAACGTTTCGTTTGCCCATTTTATAAACTTTTATAAAAACATCTAACAAAAGGGTTTAATACAACGAAAAGCGAATATGTTTATACAAATTCATTTTATAGGATGTGAAATAGAACATAAATATTCTTCAAGACCCTTAGTTTACCGTTAAACAAATTGCACAGAATACATATGCGATTAGTGAATATGGAACTGGTATTCACTCATTCCAAAACTTCAGTATTCAATTTTAACTACAAAAAAGATGTTTTCGTATAAGAAAACATCCTTTACTTTTTATATATTCTATTTACAGTCTCTACTAAAACCTTACTTGCTTGTACAAATGTATGCTTTCGATTTCTATCTTCAACAAATTTATTAGCACAACTACTCATAATGATCATACAACTAATTATGACTAACGCTATCTTTCTATTCTTGTAAGTCACTTTATGCCACTCCACTATTACAAAACTTCTTTTGAATTTATCCCATCAAGAAATTTTACATGAATAATAAAACGCGCGAATATGCAATTCTGCATATTCACACGTTTTATCACAATGTTATGATTTAATTTAGTTAAAGAACAAGTATACCGAGGTGACTAAATTGAAATTTAAAGCGAAAAAAAATCCATTCCACGTCATTTTCATTACATTATTTATAATTATTTTTTTCGTTTCGTTATTCTTCCAAAATGAAAATTCTATTTTTTTCACTCTCATGATGCTATTAAATATCGTGAATCTTTCTTCATTCTATTTCTCTCACTACAACATAACGGAATCATCTCTTGTTGTAAAACACGGTTTCATTTTTCATACTGAAATTCCATTTGAAGATATTCGTCACGTTAAATACTCTGGTAAAAAACTTCATTCAAAAAAATGGACTAGACAACAATTAGAAATCCATTACAATTTATTTGACTCAGTGACCACTTTCGTACCACTAGAAGAAGAAAAATTCATTTCACTCTTAAAAGAGAACTGCCCACAGATGAAAGTAATGAATACGCCTGCTAACAAATAATATATTTTGAAGCTTGTAGTATTGCAAGTAGATGAAACATAAAAATGAACATCAAAAAAGCCAAGATTCTATACTAAGAACCTTGGCTTTCTCTATTACTCTTTTGGAGCAATCATTTTCTTTGGATCTACAATTTCATCAAATTGCTCTTCTGTTAGTAGCCCAGATTGCAATGCTGCTTCTTTTAAAGTTAACCCTTCTTTATGAGCATGCTTCGCAATTTTCGCTGCATTTTCATATCCGATATGTGGGTTTAGCGCTGTTACAAGCATTAGTGAACGATTCACATTTTCATTAATTACTTCTTCATCTGCTTCAATACCAACTGCACAATTGTCATTAAACGAAACAATTGCATCCGCTAATAAGTGAGCTGATTGTAAGAAGTTATAAGCAATAACAGGTTTAAATACATTTAACTCAAAGTTACCTTGGCTCGCAGCAAATCCGATTGTTGCATCATTCCCCATCACTTGCGCTACAACCATCGTTAATGCTTCACTTTGCGTTGGATTTACTTTCCCTGGCATAATAGAGCTTCCCGGTTCATTTGCTGGAATAATAATTTCTCCAAGACCACTACGTGGACCACTTGCAAGCCAACGTACATCGTTAGCGATTTTCATTAAATCCGCAGCTAATGCTTTTAATGCACCGTGAGTATATACAACTTCATCATGGCTCGTTAATGCATGGAACTTATTTGGTGCAGAAACAAATTGTTTACCTGTAAATTGACTAATTTCCTCTGATACCATCTCACCAAATTTAGGATGAGCATTGATACCTGTTCCAACCGCAGTTCCACCAATTGCTAACTCTTTCATATATGTATTGCTCTCTGCAATCATACGCTCTGTTTTTTCAAGCATACGGTGCCATCCGCTAATTTCTTGCCCTAAAGTTAACGGCGTTGCATCTTGTAAATGTGTACGACCAATTTTTATAATATGTTCAAATGCAGTTACTTTTTCTGCTAAAGTTTCTTTTAATTTCGTAATTGCTGGTAATACGTGATTTTCTACTGCGATTACACAAGCTACATGAAGCGCCGTTGGAAATGTATCATTTGAACTTTGTGACATGTTCACATCATCATTCGGATGAATATGTACGTCAGATCCCTTCTCTTTCAAAATTTGATTCCCACGATTTGCAATTACTTCATTCACATTCATGTTTGACTGTGTACCACTACCTGTTTGCCATACGACAAGCGGAAAATGTTCATTCCATTTCCCTGCAATCACTTCATCCGCAGCTTCTACAATTGCTTCTGCTTTTTCTTCTGATAGCTTTCCTAATTTTTGATTGCTAAGCGCTGCACTCTTCTTTAAAATTGCAAATGCTTTTACAATTTCAAGTGGCATTTGCTCTGTTCCAATTGGAAAGTTTTCTTTACTACGTTGTGTTTGTGCTGCCCATAATTTATCAGCTGGAACTTTTATTTCTCCTAATGTATCTCTTTCAATTCTGTACTCCATGTTTTCATCCCCTTGAAAATATAATACCTACATCTCTTATAATAACAGACTTTCTCTTAAATGATAAGAATTCTCACTCTTATATATAGATATTCTATATTTATTTTAAAAAATTCCTCTTGACCTAAACCTAAGTTTAGGCTGTATCCTTTCCATTGTAACCTACTATAACACTACTGGAGGAATTCAATATGAAAAAATATGCTTTTATAACAGGTGCAAATAAAGGAATTGGATATGAACTTGTTCGTCAATTAGCAGAAAAAGATTATCACGTATTTTTAGGTGCTCGTAATGAACAACTTGGACAACAAGCCGTAGAATCTTTAAATGTTTCAAACGTTTCCTATATTCAAGTAGATATTTCAAATTCACAATCCATTCAAGAAGCAATAAAGAAAATTTACGAAATGACTGACCACTTACATTTATTAATTAATAACGCAGGCATAGCGCTAGACTTCAATACACTACCTAGTGAATTAAATATTGAAACTTTACGCCAAGGATTTGAAGTTAATTTTTTTGGAACTTTCCAAATGATGCAAGCCTTTTTACCATTATTAAAGAATTCAAGCAACAGTAAAATCATAAATGTAACAACTGACATGGCCTCACTAACAATGTTTGCTAATGGTGAAACACATCCAATTAATACACTAGGATATAATTCTTCCAAAACAGCTATTAATGCTTTAACATTAGCTTTTAGTAAAGAATTTGCCACTAACGGTCCAGAAGTATTTGGGGTAACTCCTGGTTTTACAACTACGGATCTTAATGGAAATTCCCCTGGTGGCCATACAACCACTGAAAGTGCTAAAATTATTATTAAATATGCATTAAGTGAAACAAACTATAATGGTAAAATACTTAACAAAGATGGCATTATACCTTGGTAATAAAAGGATGAATGATATGTATTATACAATTGGGCAAGTCGCCAAAATGCAACATTTAACTATTTCTCAAATACGTTATTACGATAAACAAGGACTGTTTCCTTTTCTGCAAAGAAACGAAAAAGGAGATCGAGTTTTTGATGAAGAAGCACTGAAATATTTAGAAATGATTTTGTGTTTAAAAAACACCAGTATGCCAATTCAAAAAATAAAACAATTTATCGACTGGTCTATGGAAGGAGAATCTACCATCCTTCAAAGGTTAGCATTAATGAAACAACAGGAGACCAATGTCTTACAGCTCATGCAAGACACTGAAAAAAACTTAAAAAAGATACAACAAAAAATTGCTAAATATGAGAATGAAATAACTTCAGCAAATGCTATTAAAAAATAAAAAAATCACCTTCTACATATTGTGGAAGGTGATTTTTATTTTATGATGCTTGCTTTCCTTTATCTGCATCATCTACATACCAGATGAATTTGCCTGTATATCCGTAAATAACTGCTAAAATTAACGATACGAAGCTTAACCACATAAACGGAACGTATGAGAACGTTGCTACACCTAAAATACCAGCCATAAAAATACCATTATCAGACCATGGAACCATACCTGAAGTTAACGTTCCACCTACTTCTGAGTTACGCGCTAATACACGACGGTCTATTTTTAATTTATCATAGCTATCTTCCATAATTTTTGGTGTTAAAATTAGTGATACATACATCGCACAACCAAATATATTAGCTAAGAATGCCACGATTAATGTAGACAATGTTACATTACCTGCAGAATTTAATTTCTTCTCAAATTTTGATACGATTACTTTTAAAACACCTAGTTTTTCAAGTAATCCACCAAATCCTAAACCGAAAATAATAACGGCTACTGAGCCAAGCATGCCGTTAATTCCACCACGGTTTAATAACTTGTCAACAAACTCAACACCAGATTGAATTGAGAATCCGTTATAAGCTGTTCCAATCGCCTCTCCAAAGTTCATCCCTTGGAAAAGAGTTGCCCAAATTGCACCAATTAAAGCTCCCATTGCAATTGTTGGCATAGACGGTTTCTTCATCGCTAATAGAACGATAACAATGACCGCCGGAACAAGCATCCATATTTTAATATCAAATTGCTTTAATAAAGCTTCTTTTAAAAATTCTACTCGATTCAAATCTACATTATCGCCGCCATACATCCAACCAGCTACAGTAAACATAATACTAGTAATAATATAAGCCGGAACATCTAATACGAGCATAGCTCGAACGTGAGCAATAACATCTACTTTCGCCATAGAAGCTGCAAGAACTGTGCTATCAGAAAGTGGTGATAATTTGTCGCCGAAATAAGCTCCTGAAAGAACTGCACCAGCAACAAGCGGAAGTGGTAAACCAAGTCCTTCACCAATCGCCATCATAGCAATACCTGCTGTTCCCACTGTTCCCCAAGACGTTCCTGTTGCGATAGAAGTTATAGAACAAATAATTAATGTTGCTAATAGGAATATGCTAGGGTGAATAAATTCTAATCCATAATAGATTAATGTTGGTACTACCCCACCAGCAATCCACGTTCCAATTAAAGCACCTACTGCAACTAAAATCAGTATTGCTTCTAATCCGTTAGAAATCCCTTTCGTAATTGCATCTTGCAATTCTTGATAACGAAATCCTAATCTTAATCCAAGCGCAATTACTAAAAACCATGAAATAAATAGCGCTAATTGAATTGGGAGATCAAAAATCGTTTGGAAGGAAAAGACAACAGCAAGAAATAGTAATAAAAGAACTATGATTTCTAGCATCGATGGTAATCTTACACTTTTCATTTTTTTCTCTCCTTACAAGTCGATAACATGACGTATGTCGTCTTACATGTATGTAATATACAATTAGCGAAGACAAAACAAAATTTTCATATTATTTCGATTTATTTTTCCAGTATAATATATTCACAACCCTTTCTATTGTAAAAGTAGATTACGTTTTTCGCAATGAAAAATATAAAAAATGTTGTATTTTTATTTATCCCGATATTTTCGGCCAATAAGACCTCCGCCTTAAAATTCAGTAAGTGCAAAGCACTTGGGTAAGAAATTAACTACTGTAAAATTCCGAATCGATATGAACATATTAAAGCTTCACTTTATTTACAAGGAACAATCCCATACTAACTTTTTTAATATTTGCTGCAACAAAACTTTTTACAACTATCTTCACTTTTTAATTCACACCATTATTTTCTACGCAAAAAATAGGGCACACATCCTTAAAATGATGTATGCCCTATCTTTATTTATACATATTTTGTATTTCTTCTTTATTTTTAAGTATTTCCTCAAACTTATCACTACAACCCTTCGGAAATAACACTCCCAGTCCATATGAATGCGCAAATTGAAAATGAGGGCACTTCGCTTTTACCTCATCCCAAAACTTATACACGCCGAAATCACCACTTCTAACTTCAATATCATGAAATAATACAATACCGTTTTTCGCGACTTTCGGTAGCCATGTATTATAATCGTGAGAAACAGCTTCATACGTATGATAGCCATCAATATGCAACAGATTTATCGTTTCATCTTGAAACCGGTCTACAGCATCATCAAAAGTAGATCGAATTAAATTTCCTATATTAAGGTAGTTATCGCTCACTACTTTTTCTACTATTTGAAAAACCCCTTCTCCATATGGACCTGTATGCCCATCTCCAGCCCAAGTATCTACTGCAAAGCATTTAGTCGATAACCCTCCATCTTTTACTCCTTGACAAAAACTGAAGAAAGAAGCACCTAGATGTGTACCTAACTCAACTAAAGTTTCCGGTTTTTCAAATCGTACTAAGTCATATGCAAAATCTAAATGTCCACTCCACGCAGATTGTGACCGAATAATAGGACTAAATGTTTCAAATTCAAATGATGGTTTATGAGTAACCCAGTTCATCGCATAACTCCTTCTGCACATATTTTTAACAAACCAAATTACTCTTATCTTTATTTTTTTATTGCCATGATTATGATTCTATTTCATGAAAATATGAAGAATTTATTCTTTTCTATTGAGGTAAAGCATCATATACATATGGGTCAGTTGGCTTATTAATTTTCTCGATTTTGTTTACTTTTACAAGTGGAAAGACTGTTCCTTTATATGTCGTTTCATCTAATAATCCTGTTATTTTCACCCATGTTTCTTCTGGAATTTTTTCAATATTTTTCCCGGTAACAACCATCCCCCAGACTGATGCATCCGCAATACAACAAGTTATACCATATCGAGCCACTACTGCTTTATTACCCGTCACATCTTTATCCTTATATATAAACCCTAAGAATGTAATTTCTTTCCCTTTAAACCAATTGACATTTTGACCAATTACATTCATTGTTTGAACATAATCCTTATCCTTTACTTGTAGTTTACGCTGTCCTAACATACTTTTTACTACTTGCTCTTCCGTTTTATAAGTCGTTGATAAATTTGATGTTTCTTCTGGATCCACGGATACTTCTCGCCCATCAAAATTAGCCTGTTCCCCCTCTTTTTCATTCCTTTCCAGACTTCTCGACTGTACACTTTGATTCATACCCCTTTTTTCTGCTAAACTTCCATCAATTGTTACACTTCCAAAGAGAAAAGCACTAACTATCGGAACGACAAATAAAACATATACAAAGAAACTTTTTATCCCTGATTTTGATGTTGTATGATGTTTACAACAATTACAATCATGCTGTTTCTCTCTTCCATCTCCCCAAACTTGTACAGTACCAAAAATTAAAATTACTACAAAAGCTATATACGTAAATTTGATCATTTTTGGAGCGATAAAATTATAAATATTACCTGTTACAAGTAGTTTAAATAAGAGCATTGCTAAACCAATTAAAATAATGCCACGAATATAGCAATGATATGCCTTCTGCTCCTCTTTCCCCATTCTTTCTCACCTCCTATAACATTATGATTTGCAGGATGGTATACACAGATATAATGACAATTCCTATCAAAAAGAATACAAATCTCTTTTGAAAATATGCAAATAGCATTAACGTATTTTTCATATCAAGCATAGGCCCAAACACAAGAAATGCGAGAAGTGCCTTTACCGAGAAAACATGTCCAAAAGATGCCGCTATAAAAGCATCGGCTGCAGAGCAAATTGATAAAACATAACCAAATCCCATCATAATAAAGGGGGCAATTACTTCGTTATGTGCTACTGCATCCAGTACATTCCGATCAAAAAACGTTTGAAATACACTTGCTAAAAAAGCACCAATCAATAAATACTTACCAGTATCAAAAAACTCATCTACAATATGATTCATAACATCTTTCCAACTCTTTTTATTGCTTGTTTGAACTGAAACCTCTACATCTTTTAAAACATTTCTTTCGCGATAGCAATAATACACAATTAGACCTATGAATAGAGCAACTAAAATTGTTATCCCAAAGCGTGCATATACAACGTAATCATTTTTTGGAAACGCATATACAGTAGATAAAAGAACAACTGGATTCATAATGGGTGCACTCAGTAAAATAACAATGCCTACATGAAGTGGTAACCCCTTTTGAATGAGCCTTCTTACAATTGGTATAATGACACATTCACACATTGGAAAAAGAACTCCCACAAATACTGCCGGAATCATTGCAACAATCGGAGATTTCGGCATTACTTTTTGAATCATATCTTCCGTCACAAACACTTGAATACATGAAGAAACAATTACCCCTAATAAAATAAAGGGTATTGCTTCAAAAATGATACTTAAAAATACTGTATTCACATTCAACCATTCCTGTGGCATATTTTTGTGCAAATTTGCTAGACTTGTAAAATCTACAAAAAATAATAAAAAGAGAAACATAGCGATAAGAGCTATGCCTACTAATTCTTTTGAAACTCTATTAAAGACCAAGCTTCTCGCCTCCATTTTATTTATATGTAAACATGTGCTTGTCCAAATGCTCCATACTACAGCACAAATTTTATAGTCTATTTCTATTCTTAAATCGTAATCATTATGATTTATTCTTGATTTTTCTTTTCCTATCGTTTAACATAAAACGTAATCATTACGATTTAAAGGAGAGATCATTTCATGAAAAAAGTACCTATCACTGTATTAAGTGGTTTTTTAGGATCTGGAAAAACTACCTTACTACATCACATTTTGACTAATAAGAATAACTTAAAAGTAGCTGTCATCGTTAATGATATGAGCGAAGTAAACATTGATGCATCTCTTATAAAAAAGGGTGGTTTTTCACGTACGGAGGAAAAACTAGTAGAAATTCAAAATGGTTGTATTTGTTGTACACTACGAGAAGATTTAATGATAGAAGTGAATCGTCTTGTGGAAAATGGTGATATTGACTATATTATTATTGAATCTTCTGGTATAAGTGAGCCTATTCCAGTTGCTCAAACGTTTACTTATACAGACGAAGTTCTTAACATTGATTTAACGAAAAATTGTCGCCTCGATACGATGGTTACAGTTGTAGATGCAAACAGATTTTGGGATGATTTTGCAGATGGAGAAAGTTTATTAGACCGAAAACAAGCAATCGATGAGAATGATACCCGGGAAGTTATTGATTTATTAATAGATCAAATTGAGTTTGCAAACGTAATTATTCTTAATAAGATAGATTTGCTAGAAAAAGAAGATGTGATAGAGCTTCATCATTTACTAAAAAAATTAAATCCTAATGCAAAAGTTCTTGAATCTTCGTTTAGCAAAGTACCATTACAAGAAATTTTAAACACAAATCTATTTAATTATGAAGAAGCCAGTCAATCGGCCGGCTGGATACAAGAATTAAATAGTGACTATCATACACCGGAAACGGAAGAATACGGTATCAATTCCTTTGTTTACCGCCGCAAATATCCTTTCCATCCCGAGCGCCTTATGAATTGGCTAGAAAAATGGCCTTTAGATGTTGTAAGAGCGAAAGGATTCTTCTGGCTGGCATCTCGTAATAATATGATAGGGCTTCTATCTCAAGCAGGTTCCTCTATTACAATTCAGGGAGCCGGTGAATGGATAGCCGCATTACCTGAAACTGAAAGAAATCAAATGATTACAGAAGAACCAGAAGTATTGAAAAACTGGGATAAACAATATGGAGATCGAATAACCGAACTCGTATTTATCGGAATTGATATGAACCGTTCTTTAATTGAACAATCATTAGATAGTTGTCTATTAACAGAGAAAGAAATGCAACAAAAATGGAATACATTTATTGATCCTATCCCGGCTTTTACTTATACTTCATAATAATTAATAAAAGGCTTCAGTAGAATGAAGCCTTTTTACTTTATAGCACTCTTATTTAATAGGTTTGCTTTAATTATAAATACAATTGTACCTAAAACAATTAATATAGCATATACGATACCAACTACATCCCCTATTTTTTCTAAGCCAAGCGGTAATATTATAGTAGCAACTCCAACTATATAAGAAAATGCTCCTGAAAGCTTCGCTAATTTATTTTTATCTCCAACAAACGTTTCTTCTTGATATCCTACTAACAAAAACAACCTCTTTTTCACATGTATTTGATACCCTAAAAAAATGATAAGTAACCCAACAAATAAACAAACTAAAAATCCAGCTAACATATACTCCCCCTCCTCTACAATATTTTACTATACATAAAAAAATAAAATTAGAAATTTCAGTTTATTAACGAGTTATTCTGTGATATATTGCATATTGTATTCAATTTATATTTTTAGAAAGGAGAATTTTAAATCATATGGATTCAAATCGATTAAAAGGAATTATAATGGTCATAATCGGTGCTTGTTTATGGGGCTTGTCTGGTACAGCTGCACAACAGCTTTTTCAATATGACAATGTTTCAACCGAATGGTTAGTTACGATCCGTTTACTTATATCTGGAATTATTTTGCTCATTATTTCCTCATTCGGAACGAGAAAAAAAGAGATATTTGGCATTTGGAAACAAAAATCTGATGCTATTAAAATGATTTTGTTTGGTCTATTCGGTATGCTTGCTGTACAGTATACGTATTTCGCTTCAATTAAAGAGGGAAATGCTGCCGTGGCAACATTATTACAATATTTAGCTCCTATATTCATCACTGTATACTTACTTTTCAAATGGAACGTTCGTCCATCAAAAATTGATTTCATTTCAATTACCCTTTCATTAGCAGGCACTTTTCTCTTACTAACAAACGGGTCTGTTCATAACTTGGCTGTTTCTACACCAGCTATTATTTGGGGTATTTTATCTGGATTATCTCTCGCTTTTTATAGTTTATATTCAAAGGAATTGTTAGAAAAATGGTCTTCCTCCGTTATCGTTGGATGGGGCATGATTATTGGGGGTATTGGTGTAACGATTGTACACTTTATTTCTACAAACGAATTCATTTTATTATCAACTATGAAATATGTAAAACTAAGTACCCTACCGCTCATCACATTTGTCGTCATTTTCGGGACACTTATTGCCTTTTATTTATACTTAGACAGCATACGATACCTGACTCCGAAAGAAACAACATTATTTGGTTGCACAGAACCACTCGCAGCTATTATTTCTTCTGTACTTATATTGCACGTGCCATTTCAATCTTTTCAGTTATTAGGCGCTTTTTGTGTCATTGTAATGGTGCTCATCTTAAGCCAAAAGCCAGATGAAGGGAAACAAAAATTAAAGCTTGTTCATGCAAAAAAGGAAAATATACAATGAAAGGATTGAATTCACTATGCCTGTCCCTCAAAATTATAAAAAACCAGGAAGAATTTCAGCAAAATCACTCGTTTTAAATCAACTACAAAATTGGATTATTGAAGGTGTACTGAAGCCCAATGAAAAAATTAATGATGGGGAATTGGCTGAGGCACTAGGAGTAAGCAGAACACCTGTAAGAGAAGCACTTCAAATATTAGAGCTTTCTGGATTAGTGGAAATGGTACCAGGGCAAAAAACAAAAATTGCTCCTATTAAGTTAGACGACGTATCTATCATTTATGAAACGATGGCTGGTCTTCACTCTATTATAGGAAAGCAAGCTCTTCAAAACATTACAGACGCTGATATTCAACTACTTTCTGAAATAAATGATCATTTTCAGCACTCTATAGAGAAAAAAAACGCAAAACAAGCTTTAAAATTAGATATACAATTCCACAATACAATTTCTTCTATTGCTAAAAACCAATATATTGAACCCTTTCTAGAAAATATGCAACTTCACGTTTTACGTCTTGAATATTTGTTTTTCCAAAACTTTGTTCCAGCAAGTCAATCTATTGAAGAACATCACTCTATCATTCAAGCATTACAGAAGCAGGACGAAAAACAAATGGAACAAATAATGACCCAAAACTGGCTCCGTCCCATGAAAGAAATACAAAAAATAATTTCTACGAAATAAAAGGAGAGCTGGTTACACAAAATCGTAACCAGCTCTCCTTTGACTAATCTATATAGCTATGCCTGAACATTTGCATAATCTTCCATATCTTCGTACTCTTTTTCCAATTCCTCTAAAGACAGCTCGTATAATTGTCGGTCGCGAATCTTAAACACACCTGCTCCAATTAACTCATCAATTAAATGCCTCTTACGATTTTCAACAGCAAAACGGAGTTGACTACTCATCTTTTAAAAAACTCCTTTCTACGATCATTGAAAATGATAATCTTTATCAATTACCACTTTTGATTATAAAAGATGACTCTTTATAAGTAAAGTAATTTCATGAAATATTTACCTTGCAAAGTATTTGTGGCCACATTATATATATGTATGCCGTGCGAAAAATGTTATGACACTTTTTCTTATCCTTTTTCTTTCATACTTTGCAAGTTGTCTCATCGTGATGAAATTCACCATCTATTTCTACTTGAATGGTGACATGTTCTACATGAAATTTCTCCTTTAATACATACGTAGCCTCTTTTAATACACTTTGCGTTTCATTCCCTTTAATAATAAGATGACATGTTAATACTTGAAAATCTGATGTGACAGACCATATGTGCAAATCATGAACTTCTTTGACAATCGGAATATTTAATAACGTACTTTTTACCTCTTCAACATTTATGTGCTGTGGTGCACCTTCCATTAATATATGAACCGTATCACGTGTTACACGCCATCCACTAATAATGACTAAAATAGACACAAGAATACTAGCAATCGCATCTGCAGCAGTCCATCCGAAAAATTTAATAAGTAACGCAGCAATGATCGCTCCGACGGAACCCAATAGATGGCCTAGTACGTGCAGGAAAGCACTTCTTAAATTCAAATTACCTTTCACATCTCCGCCTCTCATTAATATCCAAGCTGATAAAATATTAATAAGCAGACCAAGGACTGCAATAATGAGCATCCCATTACTAGCAATCTCAACTGGTTCTTTAAAACGACGGATTGCTTCAATAAAAATGTATACCGAAATGACAATAAGAACGACACCGTTACATAATGCTGCTAACATTTCGACTCGCTTATACCCGTATGTTTTCGCAGTTGTTGCTGTTTTTTCTCCGAGCTTAAACGCAAGTAAACTTAAAGCTAAAGATACTGCATCACTTAGCATATGCCCCGCGTCAGATAGTAGTGCTAAGCTATTTGTTACAAATCCACCAACAACTTCTGCAATCATAAAACTTGTTGTTAGTAGGAAGGCAATTAGTAATGCCTTTTTATTTTTTGAATGACCATGATCATGCGAATGTCCCATACTTATACTCCTTTAAGTACAATATCTGTATGTTAGTATGAAACAAACTCCCCATCTTTATCCCGAATCAACTGATTGTAAACGCCCGCTTCCTCTGTATACACACTTCGCTACTTTTTAGACAATCCCTTTTTCTCAAATAAAAACAAGACTACTTCTTTTTTATTTCCATATTGTTTACTAATGAAAGACTTTTTAAGGAGGTTACTAAAATGAAACGTTTATTTCTCTGTATGGAACGTGAACTTGTTGTAGTGAAAGAACAATATGATAACTATGAAACGACTTACCACTTACAAAATATGCAACCTACCTGTATCGCTGTTGATCCGTTCCGCCCAAACCGTGTATATTGCGGAACATTCGGACGAGGTCTATGGTTAAGCGACGATAGCGGGGATTCATGGAGACCAATTGGAGATTCTTATCGTTACTTTGATTTCCCTAAAGAAGATGGTATTTTACACTCCTCTATCACTTCCATAACAATAAGCTCAAATGAACAAGTGAACGGATATGGGGTCGTTTATGTCGGCACAGAACCGAGCGCTTTATTTCGCTCTGAAAATGGTGGTGAAACGTGGACTGAACTTAAAAATATGAAATCATTATTATCTTCTTATACGTGGGCTTTCCCGCCTAGACCTTTTACCCATCACGTACGCTGGATTACAGTTGATCCAAACAACCCTAATACAATACACGTTTCAATCGAAGCTGGTGCTGTTATTCAAAGTAATGATAAAGGGCATACATGGATTGATAAAAAATTCGGTGCTCCTATCGATGCTCATCAATTACTTATGCACCCTGAAGCACCAAATCGTCTTTATGCATCATGTGGTGACGGATTTATGGGCGGACCTGATCGTGCTTATCTTGAAAGTTATAACAATGGAAACAGCTGGATCTCATGCAGTGAAGGACTTGAACATCATTATTTATACAGCCTGGCAATTGATCCAGCTGATTGCAATACGATTCTCGTTTCAGCTGCACCGAGTGCTGATCTGGCTCATCACCGTATCCCTTATGAATCTTATATTTATCGAAAAACGAAAGATACTCCGTTCCAGCAAGTACAACAAGGACTACCATCTGCAATCGGTACAGTCATTTCGATGTTTGCGACAAACAAGGCTGAACCACATACGTTTTACACGTTAAATAACAATGGCGTCTTTCAATCCAATGATAGCGGCGAATCGTGGGAACAACTAAACATTCCGTGGAAAGATGAATATAAAACGCAGCATCCGCATGCATTGCTCGTTACTAGTTCTTAACGAAAAAGAGACTGCCTAAATGGTTTTAGGCAGTCTCTCTTTTATTTCTTTAAATCAATGACAATATCATCTAACACAATATCTTGACTCTTCGCTTCTTTTTTCGGCACTTCTATTTTCTTCTCTTTCCCATTCACATACTCTACTCCACCATGATTTTCAGGTGTATGTACTCGCAAGTGCACACGAGGTGTAACGATAAGCTTTGTTGCATTTTCGTTTAACTTTTGGAATGTAGAACTCCAACTACTTTTGTGCGGTTCTGCTACTGTACTACTTCCACCATTGCCTTGACCTGCATATCGATTTCCCAAATTATCTTTTATTTCTAATTCCACATCAGCGCTATCCCATATACTTCTTAACGCCTTAGATTCTTCTTGATTATAAAAAACGATAAAGGACATCGAGGTTACTTCCATTTTGTCTATATTTACTTTTATTAATTTATTTTCAGAACTTCCTTTAAGTTTCACTTCTTTACTGTCCATCGCATTTAAAGAAAGCGCAAAATTCCAGTTCCCTTTAATTGATTGTGTTCCATCTACTGTTTCTATCTTATCTATCTCCCACTTGACATTTGCAGCATCCATTTTTATACCATCAACATCAGTTGCTGTACTCATACCTACGTATTTCTTGTCATCCACTTTTGTAATTTTAGAACTACCAGTCGTACCATTAAATCCGGCAATTTGTAAAAATTCTATTACATTTGGATTTTCTCCTAAATCCTTATCACTTTCAATAGAATATGTTATCGTTACAGTTCTTCCATTAAAAACAGCATCATTGAGTGTAACCTTAACTCCATTACTCTCTCTCGTCATATTCAACTCAGTTGAAAATTCTTTATAATTTTCATATAACCCTGTTCTACCATTATCTAATAATCGGAATATGTCACCGACAATTGGCAATCCCCCCGCATATGTAGGAAATCCGATACCGAGTGTTGCAACTGATAATCCTACTAAAATAGATGCAGCAGCCACACCTTTTTTCCAACTTTTCATCTTTTTCTTCGTACGTATCGATTGTTTTACATTTCGTTTTACTTTTTCCTTTTCAATTTCAGAAGCCTCAATTTCTTCTAGTTCTTTTTCGTCTATATCAATATCATTTAATAGTTCATAAATGTCTTTCATATTGCACTACCTCCAAAACTAATATTCGTAGCATTTTGTTGTAGTTTCTTTTTCCCACGGTACACTCGATTATCAATTGCTGCCCGAGTTAATCCTAACTTGTCACCTATTTCCTCTGTCTTCATACCAAGTAAATATTTCATAATGAACACCTTTTGATCTAGCGGTTCTAATTGATTAATGAGCTTCAATAATTCTTCCCTATCTTCCATAACGATTAATTCGTCTTCTGCTGATTTTTCTGTACTGATATGAAACTCATCTGAAATGATTTCTACCGTTTTAGTCGATTTCCGGTAATAATCAATTGCTTTAAACTTTGCAATCGCTGCAATCCACTTTTTAAAATCACTCGGCTCTCCATGAAATTTATTTGCGTTATTCCAAATGGAAAGAAATATATCGTTTATACATTCCTCTATGAGTCCATCATTTTGAATGGGAAGTAGAACTTTATGCGTGATCCCCTTTATGAGTGGTAAGTATGTATCGACAACAAATTCTAACGCGTCTTCTTTTTGCCGCTGTAATCTTTTTATAAAATTTTTCTCATTTGATTTCATGTAGCGATTCCCCTTATTGTTTTGTAAAAGCTTTTACACCCTATATAACGTCTGAGAAAATTTTTTCTCTCATCTTTTTATTTTTTGTATGTAATGGAATACTTTCCCTTAGCCATTGTCTCACATAACTATGCGTTCAAAGAAAATTTTCTCAAGTCTGTAATTTAATTCATGTAGTACACTATTTATATAGTCACTTTTTAACTTAGTGTACATTTTATTTCGTTAATCTACTATTTTAATTTAGGAGATGAGATGTGTATGTGTGGAATTACAGGTTGGGTAGATTGGAAGGAAGACCTTTCAAATCAACATGTTATTTTAAAAAAGATGGCAAATAGTATTGAGCATCGTGGTCCAGATGCTGAAGGATTTTGGTTTTCACCTCATGCGGCCTTTGCACACCGGCGTTTAATTGTAATTGATCCAGAAGGCGGGACACAGCCGAAGACATTCCGTGCTGGTGATTATACGTATGCTCTTACCTATAATGGAGAAATTTATAATTTCCGTGAACTTAAAGAGCAGCTTCAAAAATGTGGGCATGCATTTGAAACCCATTCAGATACAGAAGTATTACTACATGCTTATTTAGAATGGAAAGAAGACTGCGTGCGATATTTAAACGGAATTTTCGCTTTTGCCTTATGGGATGTTCAGAAGCAACAATTGTTTTTAGCACGAGATCATTTAGGTGTAAAACCACTCTTTTACACAGAAAGAAATCACAGTATTATTTTCGGCTCTGAAATTAAAGCATTATTAGCGCATCCATCTGTCCCTGCTGAACTTGATGCGGGTGGAATAAATGAAATATTTGGATTAGGCTTATTTCGCACTCCAGGATGTGGCGTCTTTAAACATATTAAAGAAGTACGTGCTGGACATTCTATAACATTTACACGTCATAAAAAAGTAGTTACGAAGTATTGGAATTTAGAAAGTAAGTTCCATACAGACTCTATAGAAGATACATCTTCGCATATTTTATCTATTTTACAAGATACAGTAAAAAGACAATTAATTGCCGATGTTCCTCTCGTTTGTATGTTATCAGGCGGATTAGACTCTAGCGGTATTACTGCACTTGCGGGTAAAGAATTTGCTGCGGAAAATAAAACACTTCATACGTATTCCGTTGACTTTGTAAATAGTGCAAAAGATTTCGAGCTGACATTTGCTCGCACTGGTTTAGACGCTCCTTGGGTAAAACGCGTTTCTGAACATGTAGGGACAGCGCATCATGATATTATTGTGAATGCTGAAGAATTAGCAAATCACTTATTCGTTCCCCTTCATGCGAAAGATTTACCGAGTGCTGGTGAAATGGAAACTTCACTATATTTACTATTTTGCGAAATGAAAAAAGATGCGACCGTAGCTTTATCCGGTGAATCGGCTGATGAAGTATTCGGTGGATACCCTTGGTTTCATCAAGAAGAATTACTATATGTAGATAAGTTTCCTTGGCTAACAAATTGGAAAAATACATCTCCTCTTCTACTAAATGAAGTAAGTAACCAATGTAATCTAGAAAACTATATTGATACACGATTCCAAGAAGCGATACTTGAAGTACCTACTCTTGAAGGGGAAAGTAAAAAATCCGCGAAACAACGCCAAATGTTTTATTTATTTTTAACACGATTCCTTCCTTTCTTACTTGACCGTAAAGATCGTATGAGTATGGCTGTTGGATTTGAAGTTCGTGTACCGTTTTGCGATTATAGATTAGTTGAATATTTATGGAATGTTCCTTTCAACATAAAAAGTATTGATAATATTGAAAAAGGCATTTTACGTAGAGCACTACAACCAGCTTTACCTGACGATGTACGTAATAGAAGAAAAAGCGCTTATCCAACTTCACAAGATCCACACTACTTACAAACAATCCGTAATTTAACACTTGATATGTGTAGCAATAAAAACAATCCTATTTTCTCACTTATTAACCATTCCATCTTACTTTCAATTGCTGATCAAAGTAATAAAGAGATTAACAATTTTGAAGCAAGAAGTGCCATGGAGTATATGCTACAAGTAAATGAATGGTTAAAAACATATCACATCCATATTGCTTAACAAAAAGGAGTTCAAGGATAAAAACCTTGAACTCCTTTTATATTAATTAGCACATTGTTTATTATCAGTATCAATAGACCATCCAATAATCGTGGCACAGTCTCTACCTTTCCACTGCAGTACATTTGTTAATACGGGCTCAATCTGCAAGCTATTTCCGTCGTGTAATATTTCTACTAAAGATTGATCATCATCAAACCTTCGTTTGTCACACTCTAAAATACCGTCCGTTGCCATTACAATGTGATTCATTCCTTTTTCTAATCCTCTTACACCTGACGTAAAGCAAGGTGTATTTGCTGCAAAAATATTTTTCCTGCCAATATATTCGTAATTCTTCCGTTTATTTAATCGTCCTTTTCCATTTCTCGTTTTCTCAGAATGGAATAAATACGCGAAACAATCACCAACTGATAACCAATATAAAAATTCGCCTTTTCGTAAACAAATTAAGCAAGCGAGTTCCTCATCATCTTGATCACACTTTTTAATAAATAACTCATCTGTAAATAACGCTAATAAGTACATATGTGTATGATGGAAAGCTAAATGTATTGGATATGAGAATAACTCTTTTAGTTTTTCTTTTCTTTCCGAAATCGCTTCTATTATATAATCTATATTTTTTGTTTTGTGATGTGTATCAAAAATCATAACAAATTCAAATTGTAATTCAGGATCCCACCAAGCCAGCACCGCATCTCCTCGTTCATATGCATCACTCTCTTGATTTCCCCCATATACGCCGACTGAAAGAGGACCAC
Source organism: Bacillus cereus group sp. MYBK14-1 (assembly GCF_051916885.1). Classification (NCBI taxonomy): domain Bacteria; kingdom Bacillati; phylum Bacillota; class Bacilli; order Caryophanales; family Bacillaceae; genus Bacillus; species Bacillus cereus group sp. MYBK14-1. The sequence continues at coordinate 420,847 of NZ_JBQAHM010000002.1, forward strand.
ATTTTTCAACATGTATTTCATCTACATACATCTGTTCATGACTAATCCATTTGAATGTATTCACAGCTATCATCCTCTCTCTTGCTAAATGTATACCTTTACACATAGATTACCTTATATTTCAATAAAAATAAACTTTTTCAACATTTTTTATCCAAATAAAAGGGTTTTATTTCTGAAATCACGAATATATCTTACTATACGATATAAAAAGGAGATTTATTATTATGTACAACATTAATCAACATTGGGAGAGCATTTATTATCACTTACGATACGAATACGAGGACAACCTTTCCCACCAAGCAATTCGTATTTTACAAATCGTTTCTCGTGAGAAAGATATAACAATTGGAAAAGTCGCTACTGAGCTTAGTCTTTCTCATAACACAGCATCTGAACATATAAAACGCCTTATTCAAAAGGGTTTCATCGTTAAAGAGAGAAATAAAAAAGATGAAAGAGTGGTAAACCTTACATTAACAATTGAAGGAATTGAAGTATTAGAAAAACATATTTTACTAGATAAAGAAAAGATAAAAATATTAGAATCACAGTTATCAACAGAAGAACAACAATTAATTGAAAAAGCATTTTCCTTATTAGCGAAGGAGGCAAAATATGCATTTCCTCGTTAAAATAATCGTTTCGGCACTTATTATCGGCGTTATCACTGAAGTCGCTAAACATTACAGTACGATAGGTGGCTTTATTGCTGCCCTTCCTCTCGTGAGTTTACTTAGTTTATTTTGGATTTCATTCGAAGGCGGAAATAAACAAGAATTGAGTCAATTTGCTTTAGGGGTATTATATGGATTCCCCGCATCAGCACTACTATTATTTATTGTCTATATTGGTTTAAAAAATTCATTTACACTTAGTACATCTGTCCTACTTGGTATAGGTGTTTGGTGTATCGTTTTTGCTTGTCAAAAATTATTTCAAGCTTAGGAGGAATTAACATTCATAAATTTGTAGAAATAATGGGGCAAAATATAGAAGTACATATAAAAGGAGATGGTAAACAAACTGTAGTCATTCAAACCGGAATGACTTGCTCATTTTATGATTGGTTTCCTATTATAGAAAAGCTTTCAGAGCACTTTACAGTTGTTTCATACCATCGCCCAGGTTACGGAAAAAGTGATTTAGGCAATCAGCCGCGTACAATAAGGCAAGTTACAAAAGAGCTACATATGTTACTAAACAAACTAGCTATTCAAGAACCATTTATTCTAATCGGTCATTCCTATGGAGGATTATGTGCACAACATTTTGCGATGTTACATGAAGATAAGCTGCAAGCACTTATTTTAGTTGATTCTACTTCGATGAACTTACACCGTTTAGATGAACTTCATTTACCAATTTCTGATCAAACTGATTCTGATGATGTTTGGTTTCAAAAATATAATATGTATTCAAAAATGGATGTAGACATACTTTATAACGAACTAAAACCTATTCTCACCGATCAATCAAAACAGCAAATTGAATTCTCTACCTCGCCTTCATTATATAAAGCGACAGCTTCTGAACTATCGGAGTGGAAAAACTGTGCTCTCTCACTAAAAGAGCTATGTAAAACATTAGAAATACCATTAATCGTTATCGGTAGAGATCCTCAATATTCTATTACTCAATTGACTAATGGTGGCATGCCAAAAGAGGAAGCAACACAACTTGAAGCAATGTGGCAAGAACTAATTCACGAACAATTACACCTCTCAACTAACAGCCAATATATTCTTGCCGAACATGCTAGTCACGGTATAGAAAATGATCGACCAGATATTATTATTGAGGCGATTCATTTCTTACAAATAAAAAAAGGAAGCAACTAAAGCTGCTTCCTTACTTATCTATTCATAATCTTCTTCATCATCGATTTCTTCGTAATATGAACTTCCATTACTTACATATATAGGGCCATTCGCAACATCAATACGTAGTACCCACGCCCATGGCACAGCTAAACGTTTATGTATCGCTCGCCAAAAGCTCATTGATTTTCTTTCGTACTCCTGGAACTCCTGAAGTAACTCTTTGTAGGAGGAACCGTCTAACTGAATATTTGCTTCTAACAAACGAGAATGGGCATAGTACTGTAACTCTAGTTCAGCAGCAATTTCCATTTCTTCTTCCGTTGCCATACCAATGATTGTTCCATCTTCTGGTGCAATTTCATATACGTTTTGAACTTCAATAAGCCCTTCTTTCTCTTTCTCAAACATGTAAACAGCCTCCTTTAACATATATTTTTTATGTTACAAAGTCATACTTCTACAATAACTTCTCTCTTTCCTCTTTTTTTGATAAACTTTTACAAAATATTTAACCGATGACCTGTTTTCTCTATTCTTTCAGCAGAAATGAAACGATTTTTATCAAAATTTAATTTATACACATCAGGCATATGAAGTGTTTTCCAAAACTCAAAATCATATTTCGAATTAAAATAATTCATGAGTAATACCATAATATTTCCATGCGTACCTATTACAATATTCTTACCTTCATATTGTTTTAATATATTTTGCATACATATTACAGCGCGCCTTTGTGCGATATCATTCGATTCTCCGCCTTCGTATGCAAAACTCCAATCTTCCCACACATTCTGCATAGCATCATTAAAATTTGATACTGGCTCTGTGCTCAATAATCTTTCACGCAAATCTTCTTCTGTTTGTATTGATAATTTATATGTATTCGCAATTCCTTGTACAGTTTGGATTGCTCTTTTGTACGGACTAGAAATAACAACATCAATATGTTTATCTTTTAATAAATGTGTTACATTCTCTGCATCACAGTGCCCTTTTTCAGATAAAGGTCGTTCCCGTTCTTCTTTTGTATATGTAGAATGGGCATGGCGAACGAAATATATTGTTGTCATTTTTCAACCTCCTTTCTTATTTTCAATTTATATTCAATAATAAGATTGGAAAATCCTGTATTACAAAAAAGCACTTTTCATAAGTGCCCCTTTGTTTACATAATAAAATTATTTCATTATAATTTATTTCTGAATTCCTCACTTATGACAATATCTCGAATAAAGTAATCCATATTACTTAGAAGCTTTTCAAATGCTTTTTCACTCAAATTGTTCATCATAAAGACAATCTCAATCTTATTCCCTTTTTTATCAGTACCATAGAAACTATTTGTTAATACAAATGCAGTAGAACCACCTTTCTGTCCAGCAAATTCGAACATACCCTCTCCTACGGTTCCTTTAAATATATTCTCAATCTCACCTTGCATTTGTGATGTAAAATAATTTCTGCTATTTATCTTTTCCAGTAAACTCATGTAATCCTTCGCATTTGCACCTATAAACCGATCTGACCAAATACGCTGAAAGTCCATATCGGCTTTTAAAGATATCTCGCGTTTTGTCCATTCTTTCTCGTCTTTCATCCATTCATGTATTTGCCATACATGCTTAACATATTCATCATTAGACATATTACGTAGCTTGTCCAATGCTTTATTTTGAGGAATATGCAGTTCTTTTTCAACATAGCCCCTCATATATAATGCCCCTGTATACGTTGGATAAAATTCATCGTGACTATTTAAGCCTAACTCTTTCAAACTTTCATTTATCCGCGCTGCTCCAAGCTTGTCTAATAAATATGATGCATTCGCATTCGAACTATAATGGATCATTCCTTTCACTACTTCTTCTAAAGAAGTTTGACCACCCTTCACTAACTCTTTAACTTTTACATCATCTAGCCATGCAGGGTGTGCACCACCATCAGTATTTTTCACATAGTATTTTTCTAATTCTTTCAATGAAATTTGCTCGTCTTTTCTTATTTTCCCTTCAGCTACTTGCTTAGCATATTCAATTGCTATAATGATTTTCGACATACTTGCTAGCGGTAGTTTTTCTTTTTCATTTATTGATGTCAATGTTTCACCATTTCTTTTAACAATTAAAGAAGTTGTTTTATCATCCTTATGTTCTTTTATGTAATTTAGCACATAATTAGAGTCTTCTTTGGAATTGACATATTCCTTCACTGAAAAGAAAGCTATACAGCCTACTATAGTAATTCCAGCTATAATTCCAACAACTTTTAATCCCCTCATGATACTCCCCCTAAAATAAACATATTATATATTATACTAAATAAATTTCCCTTTTTAAGTAATAATTAGATTATTTATACAAAAACACTTCTTTTCTTAAACAACAAAAAAACATGCCTTCATTAGGAAAGCATGCTTTGTGATATCCTTCACATTTTTTAGTTAAAAAATAAATGTTTACTTACCATGATGTAACATTAAATCACTAAGTTCTTCTTCAATGTGATTTAATTTCGCAACGCCTTCTTTCCATTTATGAATATAACGTGAAACCCCAACAAAAAACAAAACAATAATTGTGGAAAGAATAATACCATATACGATTGCTACAGTACTCATAGTTACACTTCCTTATAATTAGTAATGTGGTTATTAGTTATATTTTTATTATAAACCTTTTTCTTTTAAAATACTTCGATTTCAACTTTTTGTAACAAAATTGATTTTTCTAACATTTCGTTCGTGAAAATGGCATATTTTTCACAAATTATACAAAACTTCACCATATGTACTATTACCATATGAGTTATATTATTAAATAGAATAAAGGGGATGATATACTATGACGACTTGGTTTATTGTAATGTTAGTTGTATTTGGAGCATTTAAAATTATCGTTTCTAGCCTTCCTAACTCTGTTATTGAATCCATTATTAGTCGCTTTGAAACACATCCACAACTCGAAGAAGAGAATGTGACTGTTACAATGAACGGAAATAACTTAGTAGGCGAACAGAAATCAAAAATTATTCATGATTTTAACGAAGGTTTATTTTTAGATCGCTATTATGCACCACCCCATAATGAAGGCACTCCTTTAATTATCCATGCAAAACGTGGTAAAAAAGATTTTACATTTTATATTTATAGTCATGAAGAGCATGTTGATGTTGTAAAACAATATAAAAAGAAGGTAGTTGCTTATAGTTTACGCTCTAAAAACCTTCAAAATAGTGATATGTTTGTGTCAGCTGATTTAGCTTAATACTCATATATAAAAAGGAATCCATGGCATATGGATTCCTTTTTACTATTTACTGAAAAATAAGCTCTGTCTTCAAACTATCTTTCGGTAACAACCAGCCTTTTTTCTCTAAACTCGCCATTAATAATTCCCTTTGTTTTGTCGCAATACTTTCTTCATTTGTTTTAAATGACACTTCTATTACGAAGTCATCTTCTAATTTTCCTGTATTACTTAATGGCCAAATTTCAATATTTGCTTTTATGTTTTCAAACTCTCCTGTATATCGTTTCATTAATACAGGACCGTAAATACGGGAATTCTTTAACATCTCTTCTCCCCAATTTGTATACAACCATTTGTTCATTTTCCCTGGTAATTTTTCTATTAACATGTTTTGAGCAGCTTGTTTATTTGGTAAATCAAGTATTCCATATCCTTTAGCACTGTAACTTTTCTTATTTGAAATGCTTAATGTTTTCTTCTCAAATCCCCAATCTATTTCCGCCTCATAACTATCCGTATTACTATCGAATCCTTCTTTTTTAGCTACTTCTAGTGCATCTTGAATTATACCATTTGGAATAGGATATCTTTTTTTATATGTTAGTTCAAAATCTTTACTAAATTCTTTCTTTCGAATTCTAGCAAACCAACCTTCCTCGCTTAAACTTTTATTCGCAGTATCTAAAAATTGCACTTGTATTCTTTCATATTTTGTACCAGCCTGGAAATGTTCTAGTACCTCTTGCTTCATCTCTTTGTTATCACCTAATACTTGTTCTGGCTTCAATAATAACTTCACTTCAAAACTAGGTTTCATTGGACTAGCTGCAAACCCTTCCTTAACGTTATAAAGGAAACAACAAAAGAAAATGCTTACGAATACAAATACTTTTTTCATATACCTATCCCCTTTACATTTCAAATGACTTCTATACGTTCCATTGCAAGTGAATATACATTTTCATATCCTGCTGTACTTAGCTTTTGTTGTAATCGATCCGTATCCTCTTTCAAAGCGTGCACTAGCACCGTATGTTCTGGTAATAATGTATTTAACATCTCTTTAACGTCTCTTATACTTTGGTGAACTTTATACGCAACTCGATTCACCCTACATGTATTCCTTACATGCTCTTTCATAACTTTTTCTGCAAAACTCCCTTTCGCAATATGCCCAGTAAAAATAACGGCATTCCGTTTTTCATTCCGAAGTTGTTCATAATATAACTGCGCTCGTTTCGTTTGCATATTCGCATCACTCATTACAACTATTCCGTAACTATTTTGCATACTAATATCATTATCCATCACTATTATGTTTCTTTTTAAACTCTCCATAACCCATTTAAGTTCTTCATTATTTTTTATCCAATCTTTATATACGAACATCTCTTCAAATCCAGCCAAAATTTCTTTATCTACTATAAGCGGAAATTCTTTATATCGTTCATATAAATACAATACTATATCTTGTGCCCTACCAAGTTGTGGCAGCGGTAATAATGCTATTCCTTTATTTTGCATAACTCGTTCAATTTCTGCACATAGATTGTCTAATCTTTCATTTTGCGAAACATCCTCTGTGTGATAAGCGGCATCTACAATTGCAACTTTTATATTGTGGCCCAATTTCTCAGGTAAATTAGCTCGTAGTATATTAGACTCTGCTGAATAGTCGCCTGAATAAAATACGTATGTATTACACATATCAACTAAAAACCAAACAGCTCCTAATACATGCCCACTATATCCCCATTGAAACCGCAATGTAGGAGTAATTTGTACCCATTCATTTGGATTGCTAATCTCATCAATACATACATAATTTAAATCTTTTATGTGTTGGTCGCTATAAGGTAAATTCCACCCTTGCATCACATTATAGTTTCTCCATTTTTCATAATATAACGGCAGTTGCTCCTTCGTATAACGAGTCGTCCAAATTTTTTTCTTATATCCATACTTCGCTAATAAAGGTAAACCCATCGTATGATCTTCATGAATATGTGATAAAAATACCGCATCTAAAAATGGAGCAGCTTCTCTCTCTATTTTTGGATAACCATCCTCATAAGATCGATTAATACCACAATCAAATACTATTTTCGTCTCTTTATTTTTTACAAAATAGCAGGAGCGACCGTACTCTCCTGCTCCTCCCCATACTTCTACCCTCATCATACTACCCCTTTTCGCTTTTGCTCCATATGTTGTAGCAGTAATAAGCATATTGTTGTAAGTCCAACAGAAACAACAGCCATCGCCATGCCTATAGATACTTCACCCTGTTCAAATTGAGCAAAAATAAACGTTGCTGACGTTTCTACTGATGGAGGTAATACGAGAAGCGATGCTACTAACTCTCTTATCGAAATTGTAAATGTCATCGCCCATCCAGCAAGAATACCTGGGATAATAAGAGGCAATATTATTTTTCTAAAAATATAAATATAATTTCCAGAAAAAACACTTCCTGCCTGCATGAGAGAATCATCAATTTGTCCGAGTGATGATTTTACATATTGCACCGTGTAAGGTAAAAACAGCACAACATACGTTACGATAACCATGACTGGTGTATTGTAAATTGACATAGGCATATATGGTGAATTCCAAAATAGAATAAGACCTACAACCATAACGATTCCTGGTACCATATTCGGTAACATACCGCACATATCAAGCCATTTTTCAGAGGTTTTTTTCCCCTTTCGAATCATAAGTGCCAAAAAGACTCCAATCATTACCGCAATAATCGCTGTTACGAGTGAAAAAAGAAAACTATTCCATAAAGCCTCTAATCCCGGAGACCCCATTGTAAACAATGCTTCATAATGACTTGTTGTAAAGTTATTTACATGTAAACCGCCGCCTCTTAATTTTGAAAAAGAAGCAATAAGTATAGAAAAGTATGGAATTCCAATTGATACGATTAATAAACCAATTACATACATCCATGCTACAACGCGCGTAAATATAGACAAAGTATATCTTTTAGATTTCACACCTTTTCCACTAACTATTGCATATGAATACTTTCGATTCAATACATTTTGCATATACCAAATGAGCATACAAGCACTAAGTAATAAAGAAGATAATGCTGTTGCACTACTAAAATCAATTGGCCAACTCGAAATAAATTTATGGATTTCTGATGTTAACACGTGGAATCCTATTCTACGTCCGAATGTAGCCGGTGTTCCAAATTCAGCAATCGTCTTTACGAAAATGAGTAAAGCACCCATTACATAACTTGATACTAATAACGGCAATATTATTTTTCTTAAACGATAGAAAAAACTTCCTCCATGAACTGCTGCAGCTTCTTCTTTACTACTCCCAATCTGAAGTAACGTGTTTTTCAGCATGAAATAAAGGAATGGGAATAAATGCAGACTCATAATTAATACCATACCTCCTAAACTAAAAAACGATGATGAAACTGTCTTTAGCATCGGGAAAAATTGTTCAAAATAGCCGTTAGGTTGCATGAACAAAATCCAGCCCATCGATCCAATATACGGCGGTGTCATAAATGGAATCATAAAAACAATATCTAACTTACTATACTTTCCTACATCTGTTTTGCTCATAATAAATGCCAATGGAAATGCAAATATTGTAGCACCTATTACAACGAGTACACCTAGAAGCATCGAATTTAGAAAAATCCCCGCTAATCCACCACTCTGCATCACTTCAAAAGGCTTTAAAAAGTTCCAACTACTATTTTCATATACACTAGAAAATAAAATAAGAAAAAGTGGAATGACGATTAACATCGCCACAAGTAATAACGCTACCGTCATTCCAACTTGTCTTACTGATACGAATCGATTTACCATGGAATCACCATCTTATTGAAATACTTTCTTAAATTGTTTTCCTATTTCATCTTGCTCTTTCTCAACTGTTTTCCAATCAATATTTAATACTGGAATCTCTTCTACATTTGGTCTATTTTCAGCTTTTATATCTGTTCTACCAGGCAATAAATACGCTTTAGAAACTTGTTTTTGTACATCATCGGATAATAAATAATCAATAAACTCTTTTGCACCTTCAACATTTTTACTATCCTTCATAATCCCAGCTGCACGTGGGCTAATAACTGTTCCGCTTTTTGGATATACAATATCAACAGGTTCACCCTTTGCTTTTGCGCTATACGTCATATAATCAACACCCGCAATGACCATATCTTTCGCACCTGTTACAACTGGGTCTAACGCTTCCTGATTTGCTCCTGCTACTGTAACTTCATTTTTCTTAAGCTGCTCAAATAAATTCCATCCATCTTGTCCATTCTTTTTCACGTATCCTGTTACAAAGTCTAAAGCTGAACCTGAAAGTGCTGGATCTGGATGATTCACTTTCCCTTTCCATTCTCCTTTCGTTATATCGCTCCAATCTTCAGGCGCTGTCTTCACATTTTTTGTATTGTACACAATCCCTAATGCTGAAGCACTATACCCGAAATAATGTCCTTTATCATCTGACCATTCAGAACGCAGCTTATCAGCTTGTTTCGCTTCTTTATAAGCTAACGTTTGACCCTCTTTCTTTAATCCTTCCATCGCTGGTAATGATGCAAGTACGACTACATCAACGACTGGATTTTTCTTTTCAGCTTCCATTCTCGCTAAAATTTTACCAGTTGTCCCTTGAAACATTTCCACCTTTATACCAGTTTTCTTTTCAAAGTCTTTTTGAATTTTTTCTGCTAACCCTTTTGGTCCTGCACTATATACAACAATTTTCTTTTCATTCGTATTTTTACTTTTTGCATCTGCATTACCTGTCTTTGAACTACACCCTGTTACTACAGCCGAAAATAATAAAGTACATACAAATAAAGACTTAAGCGAACTGAATTTCTTCATACGATTCTCCCCCTATATGATGAATACATTTTTTTGGCACATATAACGATACTGGTTTACCGATGCTTAGCTTACTATTGTGATAGGCTGTCCAGATGCCTAAAGTCCCCATATTTACTTTCACTTCATAACGTTCTCCTACATATGTAACGTGCTGAATTTCACCTGTATACATTTCGCACACATCATTTTTTGTCCAACTCACATGCTCTGGACGAATCATTTTTTCACCCTCTACAAGCCAATTCGCCTTACCAACAAATTTGGCAACAAATTCATGAGACGGTTTCACATAAATATCTTCCGGTGTTCCTTTTTGTAATACTTCTCCTTGTTTCATGACAATAATTTGGTCTGACATTGACATTGCTTCTATTTGATCGTGAGTGACATACAGTGCAGTTAAACCAATGGAATGAACGATATCCATAAGCTCTATTCTCATTTCTTCTCGCAAAATTGCATCGAGTGCACTTAGCGGTTCATCAAACAAAATAAAGTGAGGTTTTGTTACAATTGCTCTAGCGAATGCGACACGTTGTTGCTGTCCACCAGAAAGTTCGTGTGGATACCGTTTCTCCATACCTTGCAGGCGAACTCGCTTTATCGCATCTTCTACTTTTTCTCGTAAATGATTCGTTTGCTTTGTAGCCCTTAAACCAAATGCAACATTTTCAAAAACAGTCATGTGCGGCCATAAAGCAAAATCTTGAAATACCATACCGATATTCCGTTCATGAGGAGATGTCTTTATCTTTTTTGTAGCAGAATACATGCACTGGTCTCCAAAATATATTTCTCCTTTATCCGGTTCTTCAAGTCCTGCTATCATTCTAAGCAAAGTCGTTTTCCCACACCCCGAAGGTCCTAAAAGTGTAGTGAATTCCCCTTGTTTCATTACAATCTGCAACGGCTTTAACGCCTGTATTTTTCCAAATGTCTTTTCTAATCCACTAATTGTAATATCCATTGCTTCACCTCTCTCCCCTCATTCTTAACCTGCTTTCATTCTATATGGAAGATTTATACTCAATGTTAATGTACTGTAAAGATTAAATTAAAAAACTTCTAATAAACTATTTATTTCTATAGATTTTTTCTATAGTTAAAATAAAAAAGGCGGCAATTCATAATGAATCTCTTAAAATTAGAAATTGTAGTACTTATTAAGAAATACAAAAAGCTTACAATCGTTGCAGAAAAACTTGGCGTTAAACAACCAACTATTACATTTCATATAAAAAGCTTAGAAGAAGAACTCGGTGTGTCTTTATTTGAATTACGTTCTGGAAGGTATTTCTTAACAGAGGCTGGTGAGGCTTTGCACCATTATGCTTGTAAAATAGATGCGCTTATGAAAGAAGCTAGACGTGTCACGCAAGAGTTTAAAGATTTTCATAAAGGTGCTATAACAATCGGCGCTAGTTATGTACCAGCGACTTATCTTTTGCCAGAAGTCGTTCATCAATTTCAATGCGAATTTCCCAATATAAAAATAACGCTACTAGTGAAAACAGCCCCTGAAATTCGAATGATGCTACAAAATCACGAAATCGATCTTGGGATAATTTCCGCTGCTCCATTTGATGAACCACTTTTAAAACAAACGAATATAATGCCCGATACACTTGTTCTTGCCTTTTCCAAAGAACATCATTTTTCAAAGAAAGACAATGTATCGTTACAAAATATCGAAAAGGAACGCATACTATTGCATCGTAATCCATCTACAACGAGAGATTTACTTACACAATGGACGTTGGCGCACAACATTACATTCCAATCTGAAATTGAATTAGACTCATTAGAAACGATGAAACAAATTTTAAAATATGGTAATGGAATTGCCTTTATTTCTAAACTTGCTATCGAGCAAGAAATACAACGAAATGAGCTATGCTATATACCAATCCCTGAATTTGAATTTCAGCGTAATATTTATACGATTCATCATGAGGACAGATGGAATTCTAAAATCATTTCTTTTTTACTACAAAGCATCACTTCATTTACAACAAAAAATTAAAAGGCTGTCGTTATGCACGACAGCCTTTTAAACTATAAATCTATTTATTTTTCTTTGCCTCAATTTTTGCTTGCGCCTCTTCAGCCTTATCTAATGCTTCTGATACTTTCTTCTCTTTTTCTTTCACTTCATCTATACTATCGACAGCTTTAATAAGTTTATCGATTCCTTCTTCTTCTACCTTTCTACGCTTTGCCACTCTTTCATTTACTTTCTCTTCCACATCTTTTGCTTTTTGAAGCATATTCTCTGCATTTGATGTTACAGCTTTTTCAAGTTCATCATCTTTTTTCTTTTGTAACACTTCATTTGCAATGTCTTTCGCTTCTAAATACTTACCGTCTTTTAATGCTGTTGCTCCGTGATCCATTCTCTCAGCAACTTCTTTATATGATTTCGCTTCATTTCCTGATTTCTCTTTTTCTGCTTTTTCGAACCACATTGTTGCATCACTATACTTTTCATCTTTCAATGATTGCATACCTGTTTCAATATATGTGTCATAATTGCTACATCCAGCCATTACGACTAATAGAAAAAGCATAACAAAACTTAATTTTTTCATGCTGTTGTCTCCTTTTCTTTGCCTGCTCACTATACTGTAACATACATGAAAAAGAGTTTCAAAAACTAAAATACTAATTCGGTCATTTTTATTTTATTAAGTCAAATTGCCTTTTAGACAGACACATCCACTTGCTTTTTCATTACATGCTTCTTTATTCCTACTAATACAACTAACAATAAACCTCCGCCTAATGTCATCATAACAATGCTAGTTGGCAACATATCTAATAATAATCCATACACAATCATACCGAGCGGTGCGATTGCAGTAGAAATTGTTTCAAGTAAGCCGAAAACGCGTCCTAAATAACTTGGATCTGTCGTCTTTTGCAAATGTACTTGCATCGGGATATTTACAACCATCATTGATATACCAGTTAACATCATAAAAGCGATATAGTAAATAAAACTTGCTACTTTCGGGATGGTGACTACTAATGGAAACACTGTACATAAACTCAAGCCCGCAAATAAAAGCAACCCAATATAAACAGAACGAAACGGATTATTCACTTCTTTACGTACTGATAACGCAATTGCACCAATTAACATCCCAACTGCTAACATTCCCTCTACAACACCGAGTTGCTTCGAAGATAGATGCAAATTTTGAACAATAATATATGGAAGTGAAACGAAAAGTGCACTCGCAAAAAAGTTTACCCCTACTGCAATTTTCATTAAACCATATATTTCATGCTGTCTTTTTACATATGAAAACCCTTCTTTTATACTCGTCAAGAAATGCTCTTTACTTTCAGCCATTTCTTTTTTGTATAAATCAAATACGATAAATAATTGCACAACAACCGCTAAAAAGAATGTAATGCTATTTAACAAAAAGAACGACTGAATTGAAAAGAAACCAAATACAACTCCGCCAATAATCGGCCCTAAAATATTTGATAAAGAAGCTGCCGTCTGGTTCAAAGCACTCGCTTTTTGAATACGTCCTTCATCTACTAAACTTGGAATAGATGAAGTTAATGAAACAGAGTAAAAACTCGCACAAATTGATAATAATGCTGCTGAAATATAAATAAAAAGAAGTGACGGTCCAAATATAGTAGCAAGAATAAACATAATAAGCATCGTTAAGCTACTTAATAAATCAGTGCCAATAACAAGCCATTTTCGATTGACGCGGTCAGCTACAGCACCAGCAATCGGTCCACAGATTAGCCTTGGAATCGATCCACAAATAAGCGTAGTTGCAAACCCCATTCCTGAACCCGTAGTCTTTAATACGTATAATCCCATTGCAAACGTATAAATACCGGCTCCTAGCAAAGACGTCATTTTCCCAATCATCATTAAAATAATATTTCTCGTTGCAATCTTCATTCTTGAATCATGTTGTCCTATACTTATATCCCCCATTTTTGACACTCTCCCCTTAAAAGTTAAATTGTGTTAAACTTATTATATAATTAACTTTCCAATTTTTACAACAAAAAGTTTAATGACATTTAACTTTCTAACTATAAAGGAGCAATTATATGGCTACTCTCGGTGAAAAAATTAAAACGTTACGAAAAGAAAAAAAGCTTACTCAAACTGATCTAGCAGGTTCAGAACTCACAAAAAGTATGCTAAGTCAAATTGAAAATGGAAAAGCTACACCTTCTATGAAAACACTACAATATATCGCTGACAAACTTGAATGTGAAACAAGTTTTTTATTAGAAGATGATGATGTAGAAATTGTAGAACTCATTCAACAAACGGAGAAACTAATAAAAGCAAACAAGTACGATGAAGTATATGAGGTTTTACTACCGATCGTTCAAAAAGAGCTACCTCCCACTTTGAATACTGCTCGTTTATATAAACAGTTTGTAACAGCTGCGGCTAAAATGAAAGATTACAATATTGAATATTACGTTGAAAAGGCTACTTCTATTTTTGAGAAATATACGTTATACCGGGATAGTACGGAAACAAAATTAAAATTATCCTTTACGATATTCACACGTAAAAAATATGCTGAATGTTTACAACTTATAGCTAGTATCCGAAATGACTATGAAGAGAAACATTTAGAAATGGATCTCATTATACATATCGAATTATATTTATATGAAGCAATTATTTTTCTTGCATGTGGTGATTACGAACAATGTGAAAGTGTCATTTTAGATGCACTTGCATTTTCAAAAAAGCATCAAGTGTATTATAAAACAGATGAATTTTATCGTATTTTATCTTATCAAAAAGTAATCACGGCTGATAAAGAACAATATTTACATTACATAAAAAAATCAGAGCAATTCGCCATTTTTACAGAAGATAATTTCTCTGCGGCGGTTATTGATCTTTTAAAAGCTTTCTACTACAACACAATTGCTAATGAATATACAGTTGCATTAGAACATTTAGAACAATTTCGAGAAAAATTAAAAGATGAGCCAATTTTTCAAGATGATGGATCATATTATCTTGAAAAAGGAAAAGCTTTGTATGGTTTAAAACAATACGAAGAAGCTTTAAAAACATTGCAACGCGCTATCATACCAGATTATATAAACCATCCACTTGATCACGCACGACTTACAACAGCTGGGGCATATCGCGCTCTTTGTTATGTGAAACTTAATGATAAAAAAAGAGCTCTTGAAGAAGTAACAGAAGCATATGAAATCGTACAGTCCTATCCTGATTCCATCTTCACTTCATTTATTAAAGAAACATTACAAATAATACAAAAACTTTAAGAATGTCTCTAAATGGTATATTATTCCTCTTTTTTAGCAAAGATAATAATGATGGGAGGAATATAAATGAATATACAACGTGCAATAGAGCTTTCTGTGTCAGCAGAGCAAGCCAATGTCAGTTTTCAAGGCATGCCTGTTATGATTCAACACGTCGATGAAAGCAATGAAACCGCCCGCATATATGAAGTAAAAAACCCAGAACGCGAATTAACTGTTCCAGTTAATAGCTTAGAGGAAATATAAGAAATGCCACTTCTCTTTTGAAGTGGCATTTTTCTTCTTTCAGATTACTTACTATAAATTTCTTCAACCCTTTATTTTACATGAGCTGAAAAAATAAGAATTTTCTACTTCTTTTCTTTTTGTGACCTGCTAAAATACAAACTATGGATTAATTATTCGTACTATACATTAAGGAGGAAAAATAATGGCATCTACTTTAGAAAAAAACAAGCCTTATTATGCAGTTATATTCACTTCTAATTTATCAAATAATACAACTGACTATAATACCGTTGCCGAAGAAATGGAGAAACTTGCAAAGCAACAACCTGGATTTTTAGGTGTAGAAAGTGCACGAGGTAATTCTGGACTCGGAATAACAATTTCTTATTGGGAATCACTTGATGCGATTGAAAATTGGAAGAAGAACACCTTACATAAAGAAGCGAAAAAAAGAGGTCGTGAGCAATGGTATGAAAACTTCCACCTGCGTATTTGTCTTGTTGAGAAAGAATTTAAGTTTCATAGAGGTACTTTATAACTATGAAGGAAAAATTAGCTCTCGTTATTGTTCATGAAATATATGGTGTGAACGACCATATGCATCACGTTACCCAGCACTTTACTTCATCTCATATAGATGTATTCTGTCCTAATCTTCTACACTTACAACATGCATTTCATTACAGTGATGAAGAAAAAGCATATGAACATTTTGTAAATCATATTGGATTTGATGATGGAAAAAAGCAAATTGAAGAATTCATTTCTCATCTTTCTAGTAGTTATACACATATTGGACTTATCGGCTTTAGTGTTGGAGCTACCATCTCATGGCTATGTAGTAACAATCCGAAAATAGATTTTATTATCGGATGTTACGGTTCTCGTATACGCGACTATGTTCACATAAAGCCTACATGCGCTACATTACTTATATTCCCTGAAAAAGAAGCTAGTTTTTCAGTATCCTCTTTCATTCAAACATTGCAGCAACAAAAGAATCCTTTATTAGAAATAAAACAACTACACGGTGAACATGGATTTCTAAATCCGTACACTGAAAAATATAACGGGCACTCTACAAAAGAAGCATACAATTTAATAGATTCATTTCTTGTAAAGTGAAACTTCAATCAGTGGGGGGGCATCCCCCACCTAATCTCTTTTCTTACGTTGAGTTTTAAGGTGTGGGTCTTACTGCCCATGCGTGATAAAAACAATCTTATACAGGAGACTCAAAATGACGCTGACATTACTCTTACTTGTTTTCATACTCATTGCCTTTATCTCAGCGCTAACTATCATTTTTAAAACCGTAAAAAAAGGGCTATTTTTCAACCGCCCCTACTTACAATCTATTATCGTTTGCCTTTTATTTTTTACTAATTGGACCTTATATGTAACAACTTTTTATTCGTTACTTCCCGAAAAAATTAGTGAGTTCCTATTCCTACCCATTTGGTTTTTCCTTTGTATTTTAGGTTTTATAACTTTCTGGCGCGAATGGAGAAATAATCGTGTATTTTCCATATGTATCGTTCTTCTTTCCTTTATTAGTTTTTTATTTGGGTTATTGTTGTTAGTTCTTTTGGGGATGTAATAGAAGAAGGAAGAAAAGCCAACTTTCAACTTTTCTTCCTTCTATGTTTACCTTTAGTTTTCACTGTCACTGATTCACAAGGTGTATAATATATTTGAGGTGTCGCCTTATCAACAAACATCATAAACGTAACGAAACCGATAATAAAGAAAATAAACAACGTTAACAAAATTGCTCCTATCGTTAAAAGTATCATAACACCACCCCTATATTTTCATGTTATTACACCTTTCGCTATTATATGAGCGTAATCCTTTTTAGAAAAAGAAACGTAACAAAATAATCACAACCACTCCTGTTAATACTGTACCTAATAAACTACGAGTATATATGGCTACAAGAAATGTTGGAATTGCTGCGATCAGGTAATCCCATTGCACCGTCTCATGCATAAATAATACTTGTGCTAAAAGTGCTGCTAATATTGCAATTGGTATGTAATTTAACCATTTTAAACCCCAGTCTGGAATTTGTAGTTTGCTAAATACGAGTAGAGGTAAAATACGTGGCACGAGTGTAACAGCTCCTGCTGCTAGTAAAAGTAATAATACATCTAACCTCATTTCCATTTTTCAATCACCACTCCAATCGTCGCAGCTAGTAAGGTTGCGATAATAACCGCTATACTATCTGGCATAAATAGGTGTGAAACGTATGCAAGTATAATCGCTACAATTGCAACACTTAAATGAATTGCTAGCTTTGGTTTACTACTTATGAGCTGAAGTACAAATAATCCGATAAACATCGCTGGTAATGCATAATCCATCCCGTATGTATGTGGATCTGGTATCCACTCACCAAATAGCCCGCCAATGATAGTAGCAAGAATCCAGTTTAAATAAGCCGTTACATTTAGCCCAATCATCCATCTTTCGCCTAAATATCCTTTTTGCGCTGCATGCTGCACTGCAACGCCGAAAGTTTCATCTGTAATTTGAGAACCGATAATGACGTTTTTTAATAGAGGTAGTTTCGTAAAGTGCGGTGCGAGGGCAGCACTCATTAATAAATGGCGTAAATTAACAAAAAATACAGTAAAAATAATTGCGGAAGCAGGAGCACCGGCTGCATACATACCAGCTAATATAAATTGGGCAGAACCTGCATAAATTAAAGTGGACATAAATGCAATTTCAATGATAGAAAAACCTGCTGTTTTTGCAATTACACCAGCTGCTATACCGATGCTCAAATAACCAAATACAGTTGGTAAACAATCTTTTACTCCTTGCTGAAATGTATCATCGCTCTGCAAAGCTACATGTGCCTGAGCTTTACTCATCTCTATCATCCTCCATTCCTTCTAAAGTTCGTTTTCCTGTTACGACATGAACTAAATCTATATTTTCACGCCATAACGTATCTAACTTATCAGCTCCAAATTCCTTTGTGATTTCTTCAACCATAATATCGTGCCGCACATACTCTGTAGCAACGAGAACTAGCGCTGGGTCATACGTTGTAACGGCCCATGAAGTGCTATCATTTGAGAAGTTCGCAATTAATACTTCCTCTCCATCACGAGCAATAACAGTTAAATGACCACCCATTCTCTTTTCAACAACGTGGGGCGTCATATAATTATGGTGAAATGTCGCTCCTATTTTTGTTTCTGGAGCTCCAAATAAGATTGAGAATATATTCACGCCTTCCTCTTCCTTTTGATGAATGTATGGCTCAATTTCATGCACTTGATCTTCCCATACAGAAATCCATAATTCTTCCTTTGCCCTATTAATTATATTGCATATTTCTTTTAAAACACGATCATTTGAGCGAATATGCGAAATTACATCTATTTGTCGCTCTTGTTCTAAACAATTTAGTTTCTCATCTAAAAATTCAAAGGATTTTTCAAAGTCTTTTCGCATTCGATTCATTAATTCGGTAGCTGGTACTGGTACATATTTAACTGGTTCAGAAGGTACAATATGCACCGCTCCTTTATCCATTAACTTACCGAGTACCTCGTAAATCATAGAACGAGGTACTCCTGTTTGTTTACTCACTTCATAGCCTGTTACTGGGGAATGTTTTAACAATCCAATATACGCTTTACATTCATACTGGGAAAATCCCAACTTTTGTAACTCCTTTATAATTTCATCCATCGGTAACCCCTCACAATCTAAATCGCCCTTACTTCAAAACGACGATTTTGCTTCCCTTTACTTTTTACTTTATCAATAACAAGTGTTCCTATTTCACTCGTATTTTTCACATGTGTGCCTCCACAAGCTTGTTCGTCTAAATTTTCAATTGTAACAATGCGGATTTCTTGGATAGTAGTTGGCAGGAGATTTATTGCTGTTTTAATCATTCCTACAGCATTTTCTGCTTCTTCGCGGCTCATATAACGAGTGGAAATTTCTTTATTTTGCTTAATAAGTTTATTCACTTCCTCAACAATTTCTTCTACTTCCACGCTCGATAACTCTTGTAACTCATTAAAATCGATACGTGCTTTATCAGGATAAATTTGATTTCCGGTGCATAGAGCTCCATACTTTTCATAAACAACAGCTCCGATAAGATGCAGTAAAGAGTGATGACGCATTAAATTATGACGTCTTTCCCAATTTATCTCTAATTTAACTGGACCTAATTTTACTTGAGCTTCATCTTTTATATAGTGAACTATTTCTCCTTGCTCCTTCTTTACTTTTTCAACTTCAAATACAGACCCATCTTGTACAATGACACCCGTATCACATTCTTGCCCTCCACCAGTTGGATAAAAAACTGTTTCCTTTACAAATACTTTATTCCCTTCTACTTTTATCACTTCTGTTTCGCAACTCGTTTTGTATGCATCTTCTAAATATAATGCCGTTGTCATACTCTCACCTCTTTAGTAGTTATAGTTATACCTACTAATATAAAAAAGAAGCTCCACAAAGTCAATTGATAATTCTGAAATTTAAAATTAATAAAAGACTCCTTTATTAGGAGTCCACTATCTCAATATTTCATTTGCTTCTTTTTCATAAATTTTATCAAATGACGTCATAACGCGCTGTGATGCTTGAATCATCTTTTGATCTGTCATAAGATCTGCCATCTCTTTCGTCATATCTACATTTGAATTTTCTAGCATATGATTTTTTACTATTCCTGTTCCGTTCGGTAAATTAGCAATGTTTCCTTCTGCTAGTGTAAAGCTTTTGTTTTCACGTTGCACGAGACGTGCATTCGTTTCTGCATCTACTGTTTTTGTTTGCAAACGACCAATATTATTTTGTGTTACTTCATCATATAATGTACCGTCTGCTTGTACAGCAACCTTTGCTCCTTCTGGAATACGAATACGCTCATTATTCTCTCCCATTACGAAAGCACCTGAAGATG
The DNA here is from genome assembly GCF_051916885.1 of Bacillus cereus group sp. MYBK14-1. Taxonomy (NCBI): domain Bacteria; kingdom Bacillati; phylum Bacillota; class Bacilli; order Caryophanales; family Bacillaceae; genus Bacillus; species Bacillus cereus group sp. MYBK14-1. The sequence goes on from NZ_JBQAHM010000002.1 coordinate 441,296, forward strand.
TTTGTAAATATCGATCACTATTTAATGTGAAACTACCATCTCTCGTTAAAAACGTTTCATCATTTTTAGAAGTAACAAAAAATGATGTTGTGCCGGCCGCGCCGTCATCTAAAAAGAAATCTGTAGCGCTATTTGTCATTTGTATATTTCCTTGTACTAAATTCACATGCGTTGCAGCTGGTACTACAGCGTAATCGACCGAACCGATATTTGTTACCGCCCCATCTCCGCGGCGATATGTGTCTTGTACATCAAATACTTTAGACGTCATATTTTCTGCTTTAAATCCTGTCGTTTGAGCATTTGCAACGTTATTCGAATGAACATTAATGCGCTGCATGTAATTCATCATGCCCATAGAACCTATATAAAGACCGTTCATATTCGTTTGAATAAGGCAAGCGCCTTATTCTTCACCTCTTTTCTACGATGTTTGTAACATTTGTTTTGCTAAATGTTCAGCTGTAGCGATATGTATATTTTTCTTTATGTCTTGGCCATCTGTCATTAATACAATAGGAGCTGATGATACTGCTGGAATTTTCAACAATTCGCCACTACTTGCTGTTTCATCAAATTTCGTAAACACAATACCATCTATATGAATATCTTTAAAGTTTGTAATAATTTCAATCATATCTTTACTTTTCATTGAAGCTGATAACGTTAAACAAATATAATCTGGTTCTACTTGTCCCATCGTTTCAATCATTTCTTCCACTGTTTCTGACGTACGATAATTTTTCCCTGCTGTATCAATTAAAATATAATCAACGCGTGCTTCTTCTTTAAAATACGTAAGCGCTCTTGTCATTGCAGCTTCATCACGCACAGCAATTACTTCAGATCCAATTGTCTTTACGTTATCTTGCAATTGCTGCACTGTCCCTATGCGCGAATGATCGGTCGTTATAAAACCAACTGTTTTTTTCTTACCGTGAAATTGCCATGCCATTTTCGCAAGTGTCGTCGTTTTACCAACGCCAGTTGGACCTATTAATGCAATTGTTTGTACTTCTTTTTCAAAGACGTTTTCCGTATTAAAATGAGATTTCATATCTTCCAATATGTACCTGATAACTTCTTCTTCCGTAATCATCGTTGCATTTTCAAACTTTATTTTTAACTTTTCAGCATATGCATGAATGAAATATTGTTCCACATCGTTTTGTTCTAGCATCCGAATTACTTTTTGAATAATAAACGGTACAGATTCTTGATTTTCTTTCTTTGGAACTACTTCTTCTTTCTTTACCGGAACGACTTGTTTCACAACTTTTTTCTTTTTCGTTACTTCCGTTTCTTTCATCGGTTTCACAACGACGATTCCTTTTTCAAACAGCTTTAATAGTTTCTCTTTTTTTCTTGCCCATTCTTCACTATTTCCTGTTTGCATCGCCGCATATGACATAGAAGTCGTTACGTTTTCTAAATTGTGCAGTACTGATTGAATTCCATTCGCCTTCACAATTTGTTCTGAAGGATCATTCACAACATCCATTAACTGTTCATGAAATTGAGCTGTACCTTCATTCACTTCTTCCTGTTTTTCTTCTGGAAAAGCAACTAACATTTCATAATCCTTTTTCCAAAAAAACGGTATATTTCGTTTTACACTTTCATCGACAACGTAATAATAATCTGTACCATATTGGTCAAATAACTTTCGATACAATTCATTTTTCGAAGCTGCTTTTATTCGCATTAACGCTTCTTTCTTTTCTGTACTTTCCATTACTTCACCCCCTACTATTCAATATAGGCAATTTGATCCACAACAATTTCTGGTGCTAATTCGCTAATACAAAGTACTTGTGCTTCCACTTGATAACGTTCTAGCAGTCTTACAATCGCAAATCTAAAATCTTTTCTACGTGTTAATAACACTGGTTCTCTTCCCATTAAACGTGCTTGTTTAAAGACGCGCTGCACTTGCTCAACGACACGTGTTTCTAAATCTAAATCCCAGTTTAATAAGTAACCTTGATATGAATTATTCACAACATCCGCATCTAACTCGATTGAATCAGAGAAGAGCGCTGCATATATTTTTCCGTCTGGATTTTTCGCATTTTCACAAATAACTTTTGAAATACATTCACGAACAAATGATGTCACACCGTCAACGTGGTTTTGATAAATTTCTTTGCCGTCAATAATACCTTCAATAATTGTTGGTAAATCACGAATAGAAATACCTTCTTTTAGAAGTTGTTTAATAACATTTTGAACGAGTGATAAATCAATTTCTTTCTTCTTAATCTCTTCTAATAGAACGCCATTATCATTTTCAAGCGAATTAATTAAATCTTTTACATGTTGGCGCTGAATTAATTCGTGAAGATTACGTCTAACGACAACATCTAAATGTGTAATTAATATGCTAAGTGGCTCTAACACTTGATAGCCTTTCATTTGTGCATCTTGCACCATATGCTCTAAAATCCAATATCCATCTTCACCGAAAATTGGATCTTTCGCTGGCTCTGCATCTAAATCAGCCATTACGTTTGGCGTTTTCAATGCTAATAAATAACCTGATTTTAAAACACCCTCAGCCGCCTTCGCACCTTTAATTCGAATAATGTAACGTCCGCGTGGTCTAAAACTCGTATTATCTTTAAAGTTAATTCCAGGAACGTTAATACCAAGGTCAGTAATAATTGACTTCCTCATAAGAACAACTTTATCACGCGCTGTTTCCCCGTTAATTTTCTGCTTTACAAGTGCTGCTAAATCTAAACCGAGTTCTACTATAATTGGATATTTATCCGTAAATACTCCAAATGAATCTTCCACTTGTTGCAGTTGCTCATCTTCGCCTTGAATCATTTCTATTTCTTTTTGAAGCTCGTCTTCTTTTTCTTTCTTTATTCGATTTTTATTACGAATGCCCAAGAAGATAATCGTTCCGCCAACAAGTGCGAATGGTAGAAACGGTAGCGGAGTAAAAATACCCATTGCGATAAACAAACCACCGAGCGCATATACAACAACTTCATGTGCTAATAACTCTTTAAAGATTCCTTCCGTTACCGTATCCGGTGAACCATCAAATACACGCGTTACGATAATACCTGTTGAAATCGCAAGCATAAGCGATCCAATTTGGTTTACGATTCCGTCACCGACAGTTAACTGTGTATAATGAAGAGCCGCATCTGCAAAGCTCATTCCTTGCTGCATCATTCCGACAATTAAACCGAAAATAATGTTTACGAATAAAATGACAATCCCGAAAATAACGTCCCCTTTAATGAACTTCCCGGCACCATCCATCGCTCCGTAAAACTCTGTTTCCATATTTAATTTTTTTCGTTTTGCTTGTGCATCTTTTTCTGAAATAATACGCTGGTTTAAATCAGCATCGATAGACATTTGTTTCCCTGGTAAAGAATCAAGTGTAAAACGAGCTGCTACTTCAGCTGTACGCGATGCACCGTTTGCAACGATAAACTGGAATATGATTAATACTGTAAAAATAACGATACCAATTAATAAGTTTCCGCCAATTACGAACTGGCCGAACTCTTCAATAACATGACCGGCATTTCCGTCTGTCAAAATCGCTCGCGTCGTCGAAACGTTAATCGATACGCGGAAAATCCCGATTAATAACAACATCGTCGGAAATGACTTTAATTCATCCCACTCGTTAATACTTGTCGCTCGCATATAAATAAGTACTGACATACTTAGTAGAAAAACGATAATGATATCAAGTATAAATGGTGGAAGTGGAATTAAGAGCGCCACTACGAATGACGCTGCTAAAAAGATAGAAAAATAGGTTCTTGCAGAATCTATCTTAAACAAAGAGATCTCCTCCAAACGCGCTATTATACTTCAAGTTCGTTCGTCTGAATTAAATAGCGCATAACTTCAATTACAGCTACGTATAAATCTTCTGGAATCGCCATATCTTCCTCGACTTGATAATATAAAGAACGAGCAAGTGGACGGTTTTCCACCATTGGTATTTCTTGTTCACGGGCAAGCGTTCGTATATATAATGCGAGCTCATCTTCCCCTTTTGCAACGACAATTGGTGCTGCATCAACGTGTTTATTGTAACGAAGTACGACCGAAATATGAGTCGGGTTGTTTACAATAAACGTTGCGCCATCCATCTTCTTCGCAATTGTTCCTTGCAAGATTGCATGCATAAAGTTTTTTCGTTTCCCTTTAACTTGCGGGTCCCCTTCATTATCTTTATGCTCTTGTTTCACTTCTTCTTTTTTCATCTTAATATCTTGCTCGTACTCCCATTTTTGATAAATGAAATCAATAATAGAAAGAACGATTAAAATAATTAAAATTGCTAAGAAAATAAATTTAATTTCCCTAATAATTTCAGTAAGTGATGCAGTCCAGTTAAATCCAATCATACTGACAATTTTCTCTAAATTCTTTTTAAAGAGAACGTAAGCGACGTAACCGATTAATCCCATATAAAACAGTGATTTCAAAATATCTACTAAACTTTTACGACTAAACAGTCTCGTAAAATAGTTTTTCGGATTAATACGTGACGCTTTCGGTTTAATGACTTTAGAAGAAAATAGGAAGCCGACTTGAATCATATAATTGAATAAATGAAAAGCGTATACGAGTATTAATATCGGAGCTGATACTTTCAGTAATAAAATCCCCATTAAATAAAAATACTCGGTTGAATCTGTATTTTTTCCAATTTGATCAAACAGCACCGCTACGGAATTTGCAATCTCATACCCTAGCCAATCTCCGAAGAAATAAACGACAACTGCTAATACGAGAATGGAAAATAAATTATTTAAATCTTTACTCCGGGCAATATTCCCTTCTTCACGCGATTTTTTACGCTTCTGCGGGGTGGCCTTTTCTGTTTTATTATCCTTTGCCATGCGCGTCCCCCTACTTCGTTAAGAAAAAGTTAAATAGTTTCGTATATTCTTCAAGTAATACATCCGTCATATTTTTAAACACATAACCGAGCATCGGTACACTCATCGCAATAAACAAAATCCCACATGTAATTTTAATTACGTATGCATTCATAAAAACGTTTAATTGCGGAGCGTTTTTTGCAATTAAAATTAGAACAAAGTTAATGATGAATAAACTTCCCATAAGCGGAAGAGCAATTTCAACCGCTGATGTGATCGCAAATAATAGCGTTGCGAGTAGACTATCTAAGAAACTAGTCGTCAGCAATTTTGAAATCGCCTCTGTATATTGAAACGACTTTAAAATCGTGGCAACGAAATAATTAATGCCGCCAAGTGAAATAAAAATAATGAGAAAAAATATATCAAAAATGGTTGATAGTAAAGTAGACTGTGAGCCCGCATTTACATCAAACAAACTTGCTTGTGATAAACCGATATCAAAGTCTAAAATATGCCCGGCCATTTTCGGAATGTTCCACAGCATTTCTACAATTTTTGAAAGTGATAATCCAATTACAATTTGCGTTCCTGCATAAGCTGCAACGTCCCAAACTGTCTTGATGTGAGAGACATCCACTTGATCAGCCACTGTAATTGAAAGAGCAAGTCCAACAGTAACCTTCGCCATTGCTGGAATGGATCGGCCTGAGAAAAACGGTAAAAAATATAAAAATGAAGTAATGCGACAAAACGCAAAAAACGTTGCCGCCCATAATTCCATATTCATTTCAGTTCACCTATCTTAGTACGAACGCAATAGCGATGGGATTTTATCAAATAAATCTAAAATAAGCATCGTTAACTCTTGGAACATCCACGGACCTAAAATGATAATAACGAGCACAATACTCGCCATTTTCGGTAAAAACGTCAGCGTTTGTTCTTGAATTTGCATCATTGCCATAATAACCGCGATAATAATAACGACAATCAGACTTACAACGGCAATCGGCATTAAAATCATAACCCCTTTATAAAAAAAGGTTTGGAAAATATCTATAATTGGTGACGTATTCATTTATATGACTCCTATCACATAGCATCAAACGCTTCAGGCGACCGTCTTAAACATAATATCGACAATTTTTGTATATCCACCTAAATATACGAAAACGAGTATTTTAAACGGTAAACTTAAAATCATCGGCGGTACCATCATCATCCCGAGGTACATTAAAAGTGTACTAATAATCAAATCTATAAATACAAACGCTAAATAAATGAACATCCCTGTTAGTAAACCTTTTTGAATTTGCGTTAACGTAAAGGATGGTACAAGTGTAAATAAGGAAAGATCTTTCAAATCTTTCGGCAACTCTTCTCCGCGTACTTTCAGCATCATTTTCAAATCATGCTTATACGTATGCTTTGACATATATTCTTTCATAATAGGAGCTGTCGTTTCCGCAGCTTGGCTTACTGTTATTTTCTCTTTCGTCATCGGATCCCACACATCGCTCTTCAGTTGCCCGAGTACAGGCTGCATCGTAAAGAGTGATAAAAATAATGCAAGTCCAACAAGCACTTGGTTTGGTGGTAAATTCATTACCCCAAGTCCTTGACGTGTAATCCCAAGAACGATCATAAAATAAGTAAAATGTGTAAATAATAGAACGATAGAAGAAGATAATGATAAAAGGGTAACGAGCGCAAATAGTTGTACACTTGAATTACTCGTAAACTCTTTTCCATTTTCGAAATTAATAAAACCGTTCGGGGCCGCATACGCTGGATTTACAAAAATAATTGAAAAAACGATAGAAAATACGAAAATAACGGCTAATAATGATAACTGTTTCTTTATTCTCATGATGGATCCTCTACTTTTTTCGTTTCAGTCTTCACCGCGTCTTCTAGTGCTTGTTGAAACTGATTTCCTGTTCCGGTTAATTGCACAGACTGCACACCGTTATTACTAATAACAGTGAACACTTGCTTTCCGTCCACTTCAAATAAAAAGGCACTCGTTTGATGATTTAAATACACGCCGTCTTTTACTTGAATATGGCCATTTTCACCCTGCTTAAAAAACTGCTGTTTGCGCGTCTTTTTCGTCATATAATATGCACCGTAACCGAGCGCACCAAACAGTAAAACGACTTGAAATAAGGTCGTCATATACGACATATGACTCCTCCTCTACTCTTTATCTTGCATTTGACTTTGGGCTTTCATAAGCGCCGCTTGTTTCTTATCAGCTTCAATTTCAGAAATGATAATACCGAATTTCTCGTCCATTACGATTGCTTCACCGATGCCGACTTTCATATTACTTAAATACACATCTACTTTATGTCCTAAGTTTTTCTCTACTTCCAGAACATCGCCAACTTTTAACTGCTTTACATCACCAAGTGTAATAGATGCCTTTCCAAGCTTTACACCGAGTTCAATCGAAATATCTGAAACAGTATCAATATGTGCCTTACCTGCTTCATTTCGCTTTCCTGCAAAATCTTCTAATCCCATTAATGACACGGGAGATACTTCATGCTTCATATGGATCCTCCTACTCTACAAAACTTTTAAATAGGAGCGCCTTACGCGTTCCATCTTTTCCAATAAAACAATTAAATTTATGCTTTCCATCTACATAACCAAGTAATTCATCCGAAACTTTCGTATGAAGCGGAATAATATCGCCTTCTTCAATTTGTTCAATCTCACTCATTGTCATTTTCTGCTCACCAATTGCAACGTGAACAGGTTTGTACACTTGATTTACTTTCACTTCCACTTCAGACGTATACTTTTTACGTTTATCTGAAGAATGTTCGACAATATTTTCAGACGTTAACTTATCCATAATTTCTTCAACAGATAAGAATGGAATTCCGATACGCACCGTCGTATTCCAAAAATCTGTTTTCATATTTACGTTAAGTAATGAAATAATATCGCTCGCTGTCGTAATCTTTAGTGCATTCGGATCTGTTTCTGTCGTTACAAATTTCGGTTCAATCGCAACAACACTTTCAAATGATTGCTCTAAATTTTTACAAAGAAGCAAGAATATATTATCAAGCGTTAAAAACTCAAACGCTGTTAACGGTCTACGCATCGTAAAGTTACGTTTACTATCTCCGCCAAGCCAACATTCATGAATATAAATAACGAATGCTAAATCAATCTCAATAACAATTTCTCCAAGCTCTGGTAAACCGAGATCAATTACGCAATATAAATAATAATCTTTCGGCATCTTCTCCACATACTCACTCGTAAATGGAACTTGCTCAACTGTTGAAGGTTCTAGTTCAATCGGAATACGCATACGCGCTGATAACGTCTGTGACGTCTGCTTTCCAAACGTAGAAGCAATCGCTTGCAAACTACGTAAATGCTCAACACCGAACTTCTCTGGTCTATTAAAATCATACTCTTGAAATTTCTCTTGCTTTCCTGCTTCTTGTGCGAAAGCTGGCATTTCCTCGCCTTCATTTACCGCCTTCAGCAGGGCATCAATTTGCTCTTGGCTTAATTTTTCGCCACTCATGACAATCCCCTTCCCTACCTTTTCAATTCAACGATTTCAACGTACATCTTTCCATTCTTCGTCAAAATCTTTCCGGTTCCAATCTCTTCATTCTCAAGCATAAGACGCACCGTATTTTTCGTTGAATTTTCAAGACGATACAATGTACCTTTCGTAATATGAAGCAGATCTTCAATTTTCTTTTTCGTATTTCCGATTTCAAAATAAATTGTTAACGGAATATCATCTTGTAATTTCAAATCTAGCCAACTCCCATATCATGTTCACGAAAATTTCATGTTCTCTCTATATATGAAACTTCTTATTTTGAAACGTCGATATTTAATATTTTTTTAATATATCCTTGCGTTTCTTTAAATGGCGGTACGCCTCCGTACTTTCTCACATTACCAGGACCAGCATTATAAGAAGCAAGCGCCAATACTAAGTCGCCGTTATTTTTCTTTAAATAACCGCTTAACTCTTTCACGCCACCTTCAATACTTTCAGCTGGTGAAAAGGGATTCTTCACACCCATCTCCTTCACATTCGCTGGCATAAGCTGCATAAGACCCATCGCACCGGCATGTGACACCGTTTTCGGATTAAAATTAGACTCTACTTCAATCATTTTTTGAATTAACGTTTTTGGAATTCCATATGTACGACTTACTCGATCAATAATATCCTCATACTTCCCTTCATTGGAAGAACGTATTTTTTGAATATTATACTTCTTCGTTAATCCCCACGTATCAGCGGCCTCATTTTTCGTTTCTGGGAAACGTCGTTCAAACTCTTTTTGCGCAACTTGCACTTCATCTGCTTTCTTCGTTTCAGCCTTTTCTTCAGGCTTACTCGCTTCCTCTACTTTATTAATAGTTTCTGCCGGTTTATTAACAACCGCTTCTATTTTCGTAGATTGTACCGGCTGACTCATATCTTCTACTTTTGCCGGCTGCGTAGTTTCTTTCGTCTCCTTCGCAGGTTCACTCTGCAATTTCTCTTGAAAACGACTACTAACAAATGCTTGTGGACTACTTAGCTTTTGCTGAATTTGTCCTTTTTTATATGCAAGCACTTCTTTTACTATATTTCCAACTATCATAATATCACCTTTTCGGTAAACAAAGATAATCTAATATTAGAGTTTTTTTTTAAAGTTTGCAATAATCCTTTTAATAATTATGTAATAAAAAAAATGAATATATTGTTAAACTGTTATTTTTTTATATTTATTAATTCGAATTTTTAGTTGACACCCGTTGTGGCAAGGATTACAATAAATCTCGAAATTGATTTTTTCGCATATTACCGTTTTTCAATTTGCAGAAAAGTCAATATAAAAAAATGGGGGTTTCTTAACATGAGAATTAATACAAACATTAACAGCATGCGTACTCAAGAGTACATGCGCCAAAACCAAGCTAAAATGAGCAACGCTATGGACCGTTTATCAAGCGGTAAACGTATCAACAACGCTTCTGACGATGCAGCAGGTCTTGCAATCGCAACTCGTATGCGTGCTCGTGAAAGCGGATTAGGAGTTGCAGCTAACAACACACAAGACGGTATGTCATTAATCCGTACAGCTGACTCAGCAATGAACTCAGTATCTAACATCTTACTTCGTATGCGTGACCTTGCTAACCAATCTGCAAATGGTACGAATACTGCTGACAACCAAAAAGCATTAGACAAAGAATTTTCTGCATTAAAAGAACAAATCGATTACATTTCTAAAAACACAGAGTTTAATGACAAAAAATTATTAAATGGCGAAAACAAAACTATTGCTATTCAAACTCTAGATAATGCAGACACAACTAAACAAATTAACATCAATTTATCTGATTCTTCTACTAAAGCATTAAAAATTGACGAAATTACAATTTCTGGGTTAAGCACAACAGAAACTACTAAAGTTAAACTTACTGATGATGATATCAAGGCTGTTCAAGCGGATATTACTGCAGCAACTAAGGCATTCTCAGAACTAAAAGCTGCAGACGGTTCAGCAACACCTCCAGTTACTGCTTCTTCTAAAGAAGAAATTGCTAAAGCAGTTGAAACATTTAAAGGTGCATTTGATAAAGTTAGACCTTTAATGTCTAAGGCAAATGTTGAAGCCGTTGAAGCAGCAATTGCAGAATCTGTTAAAGCTCCAACAGATATAGACAAAGCTAAGGCAATTGGTACAGCATTTGTTGCTCCTAAAGCAGGAGACGAAATTGAAAAAGGAGTACAAAATGCTTCTGGAGCTATCAAAGCAATTGATTCAGCTCTTGAGTCAATTGCTTCTAACCGTGCAACTCTTGGTGCTACATTAAACCGTCTTGACTTTAACGTAAATAACCTGAAGAGCCAGTCTTCTTCTATGGCTGCAGCTGCTTCTCAAATCGAAGACGCTGACATGGCGAAAGAAATGTCTGAAATGACTAAGTTCAAAATCTTGAACGAAGCTGGTATCAGCATGCTTTCTCAAGCAAACCAAACTCCACAAATGGTTTCTAAATTATTACAATAAGCCATTTGAGTTAGTTTCCTGAATAAACCTCTCTGCTTGCAGAGAGGTTTATTTTTTCTATATAGATAGATTGAAAGATTTTTTTAGCTTAAAGAGAAGCTCTAGCCATATTTAGTAGCGGTCAGGGCCTATTTTATTCTCGTTCCGTGTATGAAAACAAAAAGATAAAGTGAGCATAAGTCTCTTTTTCTCTTCATAACCGTTTATTAGCTTTAGAACACTGACTATATCAATCTATAAGGAGTGTCTATTATGCGTATTGGTACGAATGTTTTGAGTATGAATGCTAGGCAGTCGTTGTATGAGAATGAGAAGCGTATGAATGTTGCGATGGAGCATTTGGCGACTGGTAAGAAGTTGAACAACGCTTCTGATAATCCCGCTAATATTGCAATTGTGACTCGTATGCATGCGAGAGCGAGTGGTATGCGTGTGGCGATTCGTAATAATGAGGATGCGATATCGATGCTTCGCACGGCGGAAGCTGCCCTTCAAACTGTGACAAATATTTTACAGCGTATGCGTGACTTAGCCGTTCAATCTGCAAATGGTACGAATTCAAATAAAAACCGTGATTCGCTGAATAGAGAGTTTCAGTCTTTAACAGAACAAATTGGCTATATTAGCGAGACAACTGAATTTAATGATTTATCCGTATTTGACGGTCAAAACCGCCCTATTACATTAGACGATATCGGTCATACGGTACATATATCAAAATCTATTCCCCCTTCCCCTACACAACATGACATCAAGATTTCAACAGAACAAGAAGCAAGAGCGGCAATCTGTAAAATTGAAGAGGCTTTGCAAAGTGTGTCAATTCATCGTGCCGACCTTGGTGCAATGATAAATCGTTTACAGTTTAATATTGAAAATTTAAATAGCCAAAGTATGGCGTTAACAGATGCTGCATCTCGAATTGAAGACGCAGATATGGCGCAGGAAATGAGTGATTTTTTAAAGTTCAAATTATTAACTGAAGTTGCGCTTAGTATGGTTTCACAAGCCAATCAAATTCCGCAAATGGTTTCTAAACTACTACAATCATAAAAATGAATCTTCCTTCTTTGGAACGATTCCATACAAAATAAAAGGGAAATACATATAAACTATGTATTTCCCTTTTATTTTGTACCCAAATTTTATTACTGTGTTACGGTCATAACTTGTCCACTACGATCAACCATTATTTTCATTTTACCGTCTTGTGCATTATATAGCCCTAGTTTATGTAATTCCATTTTACAATCTTGTACGAAAGTTGGTAATTTACGAATTTGATCGATATCAGAACTTGTAATGAAATGAATTAAAAGCTGCGTCATACCTTTAATATCTTGTACAAGCTCTTCTTTCTCTCGTTTTAGCCTTTCATTTTCTAGTTGTAACGACTGCAATTCACCTTCTAAGCTACGTGTATTCTTTGCTTCTCTAGAACGCCCTGCTGCCATGCTAGAAAGCTTATAAATACCTTCCATAAACTGATGTAGTTCGTCTTCTTTCCTTTCACTACATTGATTAATTGTTTCAAAGTTATCAACGATACCAGATATAACTGTTACAAGATTTTTTTCATCCTCTTTATGCTGGATTTCTTCTTTTAATTCGTACTCATTTTTTTGTTTTCTTGCAATGACTGTCTCTTTTACTGGTATATATTTTCGCTTTCGTCCTGGTTTTTGTTTTTCAATATTTTCAAACGGTATTTCACGTTTTTTCAATTTATAATACGTATTTTGCAATTGACTTTCTGTTTTTGGAAAAAGATTTAGTTCATTTTTACTTACGTATTTTGAAATATTTAAAATGTTTAAACCGTGACGTTGACAAAATTGATACACTTCATACAGTAGCTCTAGTTCAGACTTCAGCCATGTAATTGCTGATTTTTCATATGCTCGCATCCCGCCATTTTTTTCTATATCTATTTGAAATAATACCATTCTATTATGTAAATCAACTAATTCTTCATACTTTACCTGGAATTCTTTTTCTATTTTTTTAAATTCCACCTCTAGTTGCATATCGTTCATTTTATTATTTGACATGTTTTGTAAAAGACCTAATACATTAATTGCTGTGTGGTGATACATAATCTGTGCCACTCCCCCTCATCCTTTCACAATTCTCATCTGACTCCCATGTCTTTTAAGAAAATAGCAATTTTTACATATCCATATTATAACAGTTCGAAATTATCTGTCAAATAATAAACATACAAAAATGTATAGAAAGTATAAAAATTTGGAAAATGTTTTTTTATTAATATGCAAAATTGCATATTAATTACATTTAATTATATTATATGGTATTTTGAATATTTTTTCACCGAAAAAATTTGCGTTACCACGAAATATTAATAAAATAACCATTGAAAATACGTTTGCTTATATTTTTAAATCAAAAATCTTCAAATGAAGAATTTTCATACATACAGCACCAAACACCCCAGAAACCTTTCATTTTTCTACCAGCTTAAAGTATAGAATACTAAAAAGGAATTAGCCATATGTAGCATTGGCTAATTCCTTCCTCTCTCTAACAGAATAGAGTTATAAACCCAGTCTTCAAATCCTCAATCGAAGTCTCACTTCTTCTTACCTAAAACTACTTCATACCTCTGAACTCACATCGCATGAGACTCTATTAAGCACTGAAAACTTCCTTACATAAGTAGTTCCTCTATTCCTACTAAATAGAAAAATGTTATACACCAGCTCTTCTAGTTACCTATATCTCAACATCGCATAGGGCTCTATTAAGCACTGACCGCTCAACACTTGGCTAGAGCTTCTATTCCGGCTAAATAGAAACTTTTAAAGTACTAACTTATCAACTAAACCAATTAGCTCTTGAATATCTGGCTTACTTACTTGAGCATTTGCTCCTACAGCTTCACCTTTATGGAATAATTCATTTGTAATTAATGAAGAGAAAATAATGACTGGTAAACGATTCATTACTTCACTATCCTTAACCACTTTCGTTAAATGATGTCCATCCATTTTTGGCATTTCAATATCGGTAATTAGCAAGTGAATATGTTCAAACATTTTCTCTCCTTGCTCTTTCGCTAATTTTTCAATTTGCGCTAACGCTTCTGCACCATTGCTGAAGAAGTTCATTTTCGTATATCCAGCTGATGATAATGTTTCTTCTAATATTTGACGAAGCATCGCTGAATCTTCTGCAATATAAATTACTTTTTCAGCTCGATCTGTTTTTTGTTCTAACCCTGCAATTGATTTATTGTCATAACCAGTGCCGCTAATTTCACATACAATTTTTTCATAATCTAATAATAAGATGATTTTTCCATCTAGTTTTACAATACCAGATGTCGTTTCTTCTAGTCCCATAGATAATGAAGCTGGTTCATCAATTTGTTCCCACGAAATACGTTGAATACGATGCACTTCATCAACGCGGAAAATAACTTTCATTTGGTTTAATTCTGAGATGATAAATTTCGTTTGATCAAGTGGCTTTGTTGACTTTAAATTAAGAGCCATTGCCAAGTTAATAACAGGTAAAATTTCACCACGTACTTGAACAACACCTTCAACTGCATGATGAGATTCTGGCACAGTTGTAACAGGAAATGGATTAATGATTTCACGTACTTTCATTACATTAATACTAAATAGGTTTTCACCAACAGTGTACGTAACAATCTCTAATTCATTTGTTCCGCTTTCTAATAAAATACTTTGTGCTTGTGACATAAAGGTGTCGCTCCCCTTCCATTAATTCCGTATATCTAATTATTAAGCTTTATAAAAGAGAAAAAGTCAACTACCTATATAAAAAATATAGATAGTCGAACGATTCATTTTATTAAAAAACAATTAATCTTGTATAAACGCAGCAAGTGCCTCTAATAACACTTCTTGTGCTCCTACAATTTCCGTCGGCATTGCTTCCCATTTTTTCGAAAGCTCTGTCTCTACTCTTATTCTCAGCTCAGAATTCATTTCTGCTAGCACATATTCTTTCGTTGCTATATCAACATCAAGTAGCGCGAGTGCATATAATTCCGGGTCATTTATTTTTTCGAATAATCGCTTTAATACTACCGGTGCTATATGTTTTAATTTTTCAATATGAATTTCCTTATCCGAAAATAGTAACTCATATTGAATAAACGTAACATTTTCTTTAATCACTTTAAAATAACAATTATTTTTTTTATCATTCACAAAATAACCGTTTGGATCTGCGATAATACTCTCTACTTTACGAATTAAATCTGGCAAACTATTCGCCGCCATTACAGTCCGCTGCTCAACCTCACTCGGCGAAATGAATGTAACGCGATACTTATTTTGCGCCATCCTCCTCACCTCTCCTTTTATAGAAATTCAGTCTAATTGTATATACAACTACCTTAAATTAACTTAAAACTATTTTATATTACCACTTCTTACACTACCACACTACTCTAGTAACGCTACATATCTCTGGTCTTACACATCGGTCGGGACTCTATTAGGCACTAACCGCTCCAAAACATCGCCAGGTCCTCTCTCAAAACCTAAAAAGTGCTTTTAAGAACCTTTCAATAACTCTATGTTATTAAACCAAAACGCTATTTGCTGATCCGTAATATTTGGCAACATAACAAAAAACTCACGACACTTCATCTCATCCTTAAACAGTTGATACTTCCAAACGCTATCGCTACCAACACTTATGAAATAAAACTCATGGATACGGCCAATGATTGCTTGTTTTTCACCAAATGAATACGGAGGCACTTGCTTAATTTCAAATTGATCTGGTAAATATACATGCTCTTCTCGTTCTATTTTTAATACTTGCTCGGCAAGTTCACGTTTATTTTCGAAAAAAGGCAATTGTAAAATTCGCTCTTGTCTTGTCATACGAATAAAAAACCCTTTCTACTCCATTACATTTTTTCCTTACGATATATTATCGAATTAAGTTTACAACTTCATTTAATACTTCATCTGAAACTTTAATTACTTTCGCATTTCCTTGGAATCCGCGTTGGTATAACATTAAGTCAACGAATTCTACAGATAAATCTACGTTTGCACCTTCTTGTGCACCACCACGTACTTTACCTGCACCGTTTTGACCAGATGCACCAAGAGCTAAAATACCTGTTGTATTCGTTGCTGTATAGTTACCATTACCTGTTTTCATTAGTCCGCCTTCGTTCGGGAACATCGCAACAGCTAATTGACCTGCAGATTTCATACTTCCATCAGAATATTTTACCATCACATATCCACCATCAGCAATGAAGCAATCTTTAACCGTCGCTGCTGCTCTACCATCTACGTCTGTTACTGATAATGTTTTATCTGTTGGATGGTTTGTTAAATGACTTAAGTCTAATTTTATAGAGCCGCCATCAAATGGAATATTGGCTCCTTGCTCTTTCGGATTTGGATTTCCAACAGCATCAAATGTCATATTACCACCTGCACCTGGAACATCTTTAAACTCTGTTTCTTTTTTCGAGTCATTGCGCATTTGTACTTTATATGTATAGTTATGTTCACTCGTTTGTTTAAACTCTACACGCATTGTCCATGTATTCCCCGCATTATCATATACAGGTAAATCTTGTGTAATTTGTTTTTCACCAGTTGGAATATTCCCTTTAATTGTCCCTTTCGATGTTCGAATACCACCAATTGCTGTTCCCATTGGAATTTGCAACGGTCCTGGAATTCCAGATAAATCAACTTCACCAGTTGCCTCATTTGCAGGGTATGCAAATACGTATTGACCTTCAGTATTCGTAATATAGTAATCTGAAGATATCCCAAACGTACCTTTACGAGTAAATTCCATATTTCCGCCTTTTGAATCACCTACAACGAAGAAACCATTACCTTCCATTGCCGCTTGTGTTTTACCACCTGTTAACGTAATTGTACCATCACTATAATCCGTAACCGTACCACTCATTTTCACACCGTTACCAATACTTTTCGGATTTGTTCCGGCGTATTTACCGTCACCTTTTGCACCAATCGAATTGTTATATAATAAATCATCAAACATTGCTTTTTGTTTTTTATAACCTACTGTTTGTGCATTGGCAATATTATTTGAAGTTACACTTAATGCATTTTGTGTTGCATTCATTCCTGTGATACTTGTATATAACGCTTTAATCATAACGTATGGACACTCCTTATGAATTTGTAGTTTTTACTTCTTCAGTTACTTTTTGATCGTCTTTCTTTGCGTCTTCTGGATTCGTTTCTCCAATCGGTTTATCAGACACTCTCTCAACGAAACGAAGAGATACAACTTTATTATTAATAACGAGCTGCACATCGTTATTTTCTGCAAGGCGAACCGTCTCTACTTGACCAGTTACTTTGTTTCCTTCGCCGTCAACACCTCTTACGTATTTCCCTAAAAACTTCATTCCACCATCAAGTGCTGTTGAATACATCGTTGATTGCAGCTTATCTACTGCTTTCGTCATATTCTGTACTTGTTCCATAAGAGATAACTGCGCTGTCTGATTCATCATTTGATTCATATCCATCGCATTAAATGGATCTTGATGTTGGAAACTTGATAAAAATAATTTTAGGAAATCATCTTTCCCCATTACCCCAGGAGTCTTTTGCGCTCCTGCCGAAACTCCATTACTTTGTTGCACTGGCGATTGTACACCATTAACAGGTACATTACTTTTTTGCGCTCCTGCTTGTAACGGAATATGATTTGTACTCGTTGTATTTAATCCAACTGTTGGCACGCTTTATTCCTCCAATAATCCCGCAAATTCTGTTGATTGTTGTTTTTCATGATTTGTATTTGCTAATTTTTGTTTTTGCCTTTGCTCTTGTTCTCGCTGTTCTTTACGATTTTCATCTTTATCTGAATAGCTAATTTGAATATTGATTTCTTTTTCTTTTAACTTTAATCTCAATTCATCAAAAATGATTTCAACACGTTTTTTCGCATCGTGTTTTTCCATTTCTACGTGAACGTCAATTTGATCTCCGTGTTTTTTCATAAACACTGTTAATGTACCAAGTTTTTCTGGATTTAACTGGAATAAAACACGTTCTTGTTTCACTACAAATTTTTGCAGCGCTTCTACTTGCGCTTCCATTTTCTTTCCTAAGTCAGGTAATGAAACTTTCTCAGCACCACTATTTGATTTCCCTACTTGTTCGGTACTCGTCGTTTTATTTAATAATTCTGCACCTGCAGAGCTCGAATCGTTTAATGCATCAACTTCTGGCAACTCTACCTTTGCATCATCGCTCTCAAGTTTCGGAAGATCTACCTCTTTAGACTCTTCTTGTTCCTTTGCAATATTACAAGTTTCTGTTTCTACAACCTTCAATGCTTGCATCGTTTGCTCTGGCATCTTCATTTTGTCTAATACCATTTGCATTGTATCTTCTAAACATATAGCATTTTTGATATTCATATTTGAAAGAAGTTCTTGTAATTGTTGTAATTCAGCTGCAGGTAATTCATTAAGTTTAATATTGCCATATTCTTTATATAGCTCTTGTATTTTTTGTATGTATTGATATAACAATTCCGGCTGCACATGTAATTGCTCAATTGCAACCATTTGCTCAGATACAGCTAATAACAACTGTTCTGTCTCTTTTTTTTCTTCTTTCTTTACAATTGGTTCTTCTTTCGTTACCGATGGTTTAGAAAGGTTATATTCTTTTTTCTCTTCTTTTGGTGCTTCTTCTCGTTTCGTTTTCTCCGTTTTCGGCTGCTTTTTATTTTCGATTCTCATCGTACGATCGAATGAAGAATCTTCATTTTTCGATTGTACTTCTAGCCCTTTTTCTTTTTGCGGAGGTAAACTTTGTTGCACCGGTAATACAGACTGTATCACTACATTCACCTCATCCATTCATACACATTTTCAAATCCAGAAGCATTTTTTCTTCCAGCTTTTCTTGTGCTTTCGCAAGCTTTCTGCAATCTTCTTGATACATCTCATCAATGACACGTTCTTTTTCTTTTACTTGCTCTAAAAGGCTTTCATTTTTTTGAATAAAACCTTCTGTTTTTTTAATTTTTCGATTCCATTCTTCTATTCTTTCAGGTGAAAACGTATGTGAAGAAAGCATGCCAGCCATAATACGTTGCCCAGTTTGTACGACTTTACTACGCGATTTCACAACATATAAATCATATTCTTTTTTTTGTTCTATTTTTCTTTTTTCAGCTGTTAATTCATACACTTCTTTTAAAATATGCTCTTTTTCTTGATTTATTTGCAATTTTATTGTGTCGTACTGCTGTTTATCCACCTGTTTTCATAGCCCCTTCCTATTATAACGTTCTCTTTTTCTATTATATAGTTTTTTTCCAAAAAAATCTGTGAAATATTAAAAAACAAAAAAATAAGACCTCTTGGGCAGAGGCCTTATACTATATGGTGTATCGCTTCAACGATATCATCAAATGGGAAACTATCCGATCGGCCTTGCTTTAAAAATGTATTTATGCCTTCTACTTTATTTTTACATTCAAAAATATAAGCATTTTCTTCATTTTCTTGAATCGTTCCTAACTTAAAATACAATTCATTTTCTTTATAAATTGATAAAATCTTTCTCATTTCATTTGCAAGTTGCCAATGATGTGGTGAAACGATTTCTTCCATAATCCTACTTACTGAATCTAATACTGAAATTGCAGGATAATGACTAAGCGTTGCAAGCTCACGCTTTAATACGATATGTCCATCTAAAATACCACGTGCTAAATCTGGTACAGGACCATTTAAATCGTCCCCATCAACAAGCACCGTATAAATACCTGTTATAGATCCCTTTTGTGTTTTACCGGACCGCTCTAACAGCTTCTTCATATAACTTTCCATTAATAGTGTTTTACCACCAATCGGTAACTCTTTAACAGCAATATCAACACTTCTTCGTGCATCGGCAAAACGAGTAACAGAGTCCATCATAAGTAATACGTTATTACCTTGATCACGGAAGTATTCAGCAATAGACGTTGCGAGTTTCGCTGCACGAAGTTGCATAAGATGACTTTCATCTGACGTCGCTACAACAACGACGCTTTTTCGCATACCTTCCTCGCCTAACTCTTTTCGAATAAAGTCTTTTACTTCCCGGCCACGTTCTCCTACTAAACTAATAACGTTTATATCAGCTTTTGCATTTTTTGCTATCATTCCAAGTAAAGTAGATTTACCAACACCTGACCCAGCAAAAATACCAATCTTTTGACCGATACCAATTGTTAGCATAGAATCAATTGATTTTATTCCTGTTTCAAATACATCGGTAATCTCTTCACGTTCAAATGCATGTATAGGCGGTGCATCTAGTTTTATTTTCTGTAATGGAATGTTTTCAGCTTTCTCATTTAACACTTCACCATTTGCACTTAACACTTTTCCGAGCAAGTGATTACCACGTGGTACAACAACATCTTCTGAAACTAGTGTCACTGAATCTCCATAACATACTTTTTCTGTCTGTTCAAATGGAAGTAGCATATTATTTTCTTTTTCAATAGCAATCACTTCACATAAGACGTTATGTTCTCCAACGAAGCAAACATCTCCGATCTTCGCTTTCGGCCCTTTTGCTACGAAAAACTGTTCTTGTACACTATGAACTTTGCCTACTTTCGTATACAGCGGTGTTTCAATGAACTTATTCCATTTTTCGTTCTCATTCATTAACAGGCGGCTCATACATTTTGCTCCTCAAATAACTTCTCTTCTTCCCATTTCTGACGAAGTTTCGCAAATATAGGTGCAAATTTAAATTCAAAGAACTCTTTCTCTTCTTCCAGAACAAATTCACCAAACTGCAGGGAGAAATCATATTTCCATTCTACTAATTGTAGTAACCAATATTCTTTCGTATTCTCCTTCTCTTCTTGAATACGTTCAAACGTTTCTGGATGTACTGTAATGATTAATTTTTCAAACGAAGTTGGCAATGTTTGCACGATGCCAGTTAAAATAGGTAGCACATCAAGCAATCGTGAATCTACCGCTTGATTCACGATTTTTTCTGCTAAATGAAATGATTGATCCCATAATAACTCTGTCCATTCATATGCTATTTCTTGTTGTTCTTTTTGAAACTGCACACGCGCTGCTTCCATCTGTTCCATTTGTTCATGAATATGCATTTGAAATTGTTCTTTATCTTGTAATAACTGCTGACGCTCTCGTTCTAGCATTTGCTGCTCTTGCCTTAGCTGATTCATTTCCATATGTAATGATTCTTGCTGGGCGCGAAGCTCTGCATGATCTGCTTGTAATTCTTCCTCTTCTATTTGGACTGAAGCTGGTTTTGGAAATTGTAATTCATACGTTTCTTCAGAAAAAGAAACAGAATTCTTCGGAATTCTGTTTTTAAATAAGGACATCCTCTTCACCTCTTTGAACGATAATTCTTCCTTCTTTCTCTAGCTTTTTCACTGTACCAGTGATCGTTTGCTGCGCTTTTTCAGCATCCGTCATCTTAAGCGGTCCTAAGCCATCTAATTCTTCTAGAATCATCTCTTTACGGTTTGAAGACATACATGTAAATAATTTCTCTTTAATTTCTTCTTTTGCAATTTTAAGTGCTTTCGCAAGAACACCGTTATCTGTAATTTCTTCTAATACACGGCGAAGCGCAAGATCTTCAAGACCAAGTAAGTCTTCAAAGACAAACATATTTTCTTTAATTTTCTCAGATAACTCATAATCGACTTCATCCAGTTTTTGAAAGACTGTTTTTTCAACACCTCGTGAAACATTATTTAAAATGTTTACGATTGTTTTCAAGCCATCAGTTTTATTAATTGCACTAAATGCCATATTATTTAATTTCGTTTTTAACAACTCACCAATTTGATTAATTAATTCACCATCAACTTGTTCTAGTTTCGCAATACCCATTACCGTTTCTACTCGCTTATGATCTGGCAATCTCTCAATTAATTGAGACGCAAGTTGCGGTTTAATATAAGAAGCGATAATTGCAATTGTTTGTGGTGACTCATCATTAAGCACTGTAAGAAGTGGTTCTAAATCTGTAAGTGAATTTAAGAATTCAAATGGATTATCTTTGTTATACCAAAGGTCTTCCAATAATTTTTCCAGTTCGTCTTCTGGCATGTTTTTAAATATACGACGAATATACTCTTTATCTGGAGTGACTAAGTTCAATTCTTTTACATTTAGTTCATATAAGAACTCTCCTAGTACATTCTCTAACGTTTCTGGTTTATATACACGAAACTTCGCAATTTCACGAAGTAATACTTCTTTTTCCTCAGCTGTCATATATTCAATGACTTTTGCTGCCACCCCTTCGTCTAATGTACGAATGAGGATGGCAGCTTTTTCTTTGGAGGAGATTTCATCTAACATCGTTGTTCCTCCCTTACTGTCCGTTTAACCATTTTTTAATTACTTTTGCAGTACCTTCTACATGTTCTTTCGTAGCATCCTGCACTTGTTCATCTAACGTTGGTTCTTTCGGTTCTTCTGGTTCAGGTTTTGGCTCTGGCACTATTTTTTCTTCAGGAATTTCCAAGATACTTTCATTACTTGCAGCAATTTCATCTTCTGCTAAGTATTCTTCATATTCCTCTTCTTCTTTCTTTCTCTTACGTCTTGCTAATAAGAACCATACTAGACCACCGATTGCTAATAAGCCAGCTGTAATTCCACCGAATAACCACCAGTTCATACCACTTTTTTCTGGCTCTTTCTCTTTTTCAGCTTTCGGCTGATCGAACTGAACAGTTACAACGTTAACTTGACCATTTATAAAGTTACCGTTCGGATCAGCTTGAAGTCCTGCCGCTGTTCCAATTGCTTCTTTGAAAGTAGTCATATCAATTCTTCGTTTTACTAACGTATCATTATCTACCCATACAACAACATTTGTTTTCGTTAATTCTGGGTGTTTCTTAATTGTTTCAACTGTTTTATCTATTTCATAGTTTTCGATTTTGTTGCCATTTTTATTATCGTAGACAACTTTACCATTTTGATTATTGTTCGTACCGTAGTTTGGCACTTCACCGTTCGCTGTAATACCAGCACCTTGCTTCGTATCTGCCCCTTCTTGCGCAGTAGAGCTTTCTTCTTGCTCTTGTTTACTACGAAGTACACCTTTATCACCATACTTCTCTGACTGACGTGTAACTTCATCGTAGTTTACAGATACTTTCGTATTCACTTTATATTCATTCGGTTTAAACATCGTCATTAACGTTGCATCAATATCTTGCTTTAATTTACCTTCAAGTTGGTGCTGCATCTCTACTTCTTTCTCATAAGAAGAGGAACTACTAGAATGTGCTTCATCTGCTCCTTTTGAGATAACACCTTTTTTACTATCAATAACACTTACTTCTTCTGCTTTCACACCAGGAACCGCTGCACTAATCATTTGCTGTATACCTGCAACTTGATCAGCTGTTAACAATTGTCCACGTTTCACTCCAACCGTAATCGCCGCTGTTCCTTTCGCTTTTTCTTCATCAAAAATTGTCTCTTTTTCAGGCAATGTAATTTGAACATTTGCCGTTTCAACTGTCGCAAAGTTTCTTACAATATCTTGTTCCAATTGCTTCTTCGTACCGACAATTTGCTTCATTTTTTTATCTTGTTCACTTGAACCGAGAGAGCTTTCTAATAAAATTTCTTCACCGCTTTTCGAATTAAACGGTAAGCCCATCCCATTCATTTCTTTTCGAACCCATGGAGCATCATTCTTTTGCACACGAATTGAACCATCGGCCGCTAATTGGTAATCGACACCTAACTTCGATAATTCTGCTGTAATCTCTTGTTTATCTGCATCATTTAAATTTTGATATACAACAACATATTTATCTGGCAAGGTGAAGTATAAAAGTGCTCCTGTTACAATCGCTAAAAGCGCAGCACCGATTACTAACTTATGCCACGTTTTTAACGATTGGATAACATTTTTCATCTTTTCCATTTAAACACACCCGTCCACTTTCCTAAATTTGCATATTAATTAGTGACTTATAATTTTCAATAAGATTATCACGTACGAGAGCAGCCGTTTTCATTTGAGACTCAGCTTTCTTTTGCTGAATTAAAACGTCATGTGTTTCTCCTACCCCTTTAGTTAGTAAATCATATACTGCTGTTTGCGCATTGTTTTGCGTTTGATTCATATCTTCCAATAAATCAATAAACTTTTTCTCCGGAGCTACCGATGTTTGAGAAGTTTTCGGTGCACCAATTGACTGAATTGCTCCAAATGGTTGTGTATGTAACATTGGTTGAATTTTCATATTACGATTTTCCCCCTTATCCTCGGCCGATTTCTAAATCTTTATCAAGCATTTTTTTATTCGCATTTAATACACTCGTATTCGCTTCATACATTTTTTGAGCAACCATTACATTCGTCATTTCAGCAGTTACATCAATATTTGGATAACGTACATATCCTTCTTCATTTGCGTGCGGATGCGTCGGATCATACACTAAATTTTCCGTTTTGTCTGCTTCAATACTTTTTATTTTTACTCCATTAGTAGGAGCCCCATCTAACATACTTGCAAAACTATTGTTTGATTCTAACACCACACTACGACGCTCATATAAATCTGCCCCCGGAGCCGCCGTCGTATTTGCATTTACAATATTGTTAGAAGTAACTTCCATCCACTTTCTCGCTGTCGTTAGCCCTGAGCCACTTGCATTAATTGCCTGAAACATCCGTTGTCTCTCCTTCTACTTTTAACGTCCGCGTGCCGCTTGGTTAATTGCATATTGTGTATTAATTGCGTTTATTGAAATACCGTATAACTGATTTGCTTTCATTAAATCTAGCATTTCTGTCGTTACATCCACACTATTTCCGTCTTTATTCGTTTGCATTGATTTTGTTTGAATCTTTGCATATGTATTTTTCGTATTTACTGTCGGTAAGTGCATTTCATTCGTTTGATATAAATCTGGATTGCTCTTTAAATCAGCCGCATTATTTTTATATAAGGCACTACTTTTATTCATCTGCTCAGCAAATGTTACATCTTGTGCTTTATAGCCAGGTGTATTCGCATTTGCAATATTACTAGAAACAGTATTTCGTTTCGTCACTAAATAATTCATATAATGGCTTACATCACTCACTAAATCTGGCATATTCCACACCCTTCCTTTTCTAACGTAATGATCCACTGATAGAAGTTTCACTTCATTATTTATTTTCTTATATGCGTTTATTAAAATATTTACTATTATGTACCCTTACATATTTTATTCCATTTTTTCATTGTTGTCTTTAGAAAAATACAAAAATATAAAAAAGAATGCAAAAAACTGTATACACATAGTAATCTATAGAACATTTCAATATATAAACTACAAACTAAAGTCCATTTTTCTATTATTTAGATTACTATTATTTTTTCATCACAGTCATAAAATGAAACCTCAATCAGCGGAGTTCTTTATGTAAACGAAGGAATAGACCCCCTTTTAAAAGGGGAATCTGTTTCCAAACGTTATTATTAATATTTACCGTAAAATGAATTAGCCTTCATTCGCCCATCATTTGTCATAATCATTTCTTCCAAAATCTTTTGCTTATCCCGAATATGCTGAGCTGCCTTAATAATGAACGGGCTTACTTCTGCTGCAACTTGCGCACGCGTTTCTTCATCCAATGTCATCATCCAGCGATTTAACATCTCACTCTTCTCAGCAAACTCTCTGTCTGACACTTGCAATTCACCGATTTCATTAAAACAGCTGACAAACGTCCGATAAATATCATTGTTCATTTTCAAGTGCTCCGCGGTAACCGTCTATTAAATCTTGTAACACTTTCACAATTGCATCAATATCTTTCGCTTCACGAGTTACTTTCATCGTTTGAATTTGAATGCTAATCCAATCATATAAACCATAGAGACTATCATATAAATCTTTCGTAATTTCAGGATTTAATTGAAGTTTTAGTTCTTCAAAAATACGTTCTAATTTTTCAAGAAGTGCGTCCCCTTCTTGTAGTTTAAAAGTATGTAAAAGTTCTTCTAAATTACGAAACTCTACAATACATCTTTCATAAATAAAAATTGTATTTTTAATCGGATTACTCGTCATAATATCATTTTGCATATAACGTTGCCATGCTTGCATACGATCACTTCCTCAACTTTCATTAATCATCACTTTTTTGTTTTGTCATTGCTTTAATTGTTTTTAGTTGGCTATCAAGCGCCGCCAATGTACTCTCTAGCTTTTGATACTTCTTCACAATTTCATCTTGCTTTTGCAAGTTTTGCGTCTCAATATCTTTAATCTTTTTATCTAAATCACTTACACGTGAGTCAATGTTTTTAACTCTCTCGCCGACCACACCTTTATCACCGAATAGTTTATCAAGCGGTTCTTCCATCATTTTTCCTAAACCGTTAGAACTAAAGAAAAATTGCTTCGCTGCATCGGGTTTTTCTTTTAATGCTTGTGTTAATTTTTCATCATTAACTTCCATCGTTCCATCTTGCTTTAATTGAATACCAAATGTGAATAAATAATTGCCATCTTGAGAAAATGTTACGACATTGTTCATTGCCTGACGTACACTTTGCATAATAGCTTGACCTTGGAAAGCTCCACCTTTTCCAGCAAAGATATCTACTGTAGAAACAGCTTTATTATAATCAGCTACCATTTTTTTAATAACATTCGATGCATCTGTTACGTTTGAATCACTTACTGTAAATTTCAGATCTATACCTTTTGCTTTTGGATCTGTTGTTGTACCAGCATCTGGCGCTCCTTCTACTTTCGGCTCAGTTACCTTTAACAACTCAATTTTCACACCAGGAAGAGCTTCAATTGTATTAGTAGAACCTTCCCCTTTGATACCATTAATAGTATACATAGCATTTTGTGCTTCATTGATTGTATTGAGCGCTGTGCCATCCGCCTTAGCTAAACCCATATCTTGAAATAGTGTAGATGTGTTCGCCTCAAACTTAATCTGTCCATCTGTTCCCTCTTTTTTCGAGGTCATGAAAATTTTATTTCCAAGTGTATAAGCTGATACGCCATAATCTCCATCATTAATCTTATTAATTAAATCTTTATATGTCATATCAGTTGTTACTTTTAGTTCTTTACCACCTAGTTTTAATGTTTCATCTTTAGGAAGCTTTGCATTTATATCTTTAATTTCATTTGAAGCTATTTGATGACGCTGTGCAAGCTGTGTAATCGTCATATTAAAAGTTCCTGCAATCGCACCACCATCAGCTTTTACATTAATATAACCGTCTTGTGTTGTCGTTACTTTTTTCTCATTTCCTTTAAAAGCCGCTAAGTTTTTAAAAGTTTGTGTAAAAGAACTAAATTCTGATTTTAAACTTGTATATAGTAGTTTATCATTTGTAAGGTCATTCTTTTCTTTCGTATATGGTGTTTTCCTCATATCTAAAGCATTCATTTCTAATTCGACGAAGTTAGAAGTATCGATCATATTATTTCCGAGGTTCCAAATTTGTTGTCTACCACCAATACCTGTCATCGTTGTTCCTGCCATTTTTCTCACTCCTTATAGATTACATGTAGTCTAAAATACTCGTTTTACTCATCGTACTAACCGCTTTAAGCGTCGCTTCATACGTTGCATTTATATATGCCAAGTCAGAAATTGCGACCGCTAAATCAACATCCTCAATTTCTTTACGGTTTTCTTGAAGCGCTAAATTTTGCTCACTTAAAATTGTTTTAAACGTCTCCATTGTGTTCATTGTTGAACCAACTTCAGTTGTACGGTTAATGATGCCATCTAAGTTTTTCTTATTTTCTCCTAATAACGGTTGTAACGCTTTTTGGTCACCTTTTTGCATCGCTTCGCTCATCTGTTTTAACGTTTTTATAACCGGGGATAATAATGCTTCTCCGTTACGAAATGCCTTTAATTCATAACCATCATTTAATTGCCAGTTCACATCATTTTTTCCGCCCTGGTACGTACCATCTTCTGTAAATGGTGACTTTTCTGCACTATCACCACCGAAAATATAACGACCTTGCTCTTTCGTATTCGCTAAATATACAACTTGTTTTAAAATTTGATCAATCTCTGCACCGATGGCTTTCAATTCTTTTTCACCATTTGGCTCATTTAATGCTTGTACCGTTAATTGATCTGCTCTCGTTAAAGATTTAAAAATACCTTGTAAAGTATTCTCAGTTTGTGTTAATACATTTTTTGAGTCAGCTAAATCTTTTTGCATTTGTTCAATATTCGCCAATGAATGTTGAATCGCAAATGATTTACTCGCTGCAAGTGGATCTTCACTCATAAGAAGATTTTTCTTCCCTGAAGTTACTTGGTTTCTATGGTATTGTTGTTGCACATTCAAATCCATTAACTGATTCTTTGCCCAGTTTGCATTTTGAAATGTAGATACTCTCATTTCTATCTCCTCCTTATATATTTCCAATCAATTATTATCACTTATCGAATAATCGAAAATAGACTATCAAACACTTCATTCATCGTAGTAATAGCTTTAGAGTTTGCGACGAAATATTTTTGGAAGGCCATTAAATTTACCATTTCCTCTTCCATATTTACACCTTCAACGCTCATTTTTTCTTGTTGAATACCTTCTAGTAAGTCGCCATGAATTTTTTGATAACCATTTACTGCACTTTTATCAGATGCAACACGAACTATAAATTGGTCTAATGCTTGTTTATAAGAAAGACCTTCTTTATAATCGTCATCTGTAACTGCTGCTAGTTTATTTGCTGTTTCAGCAGACATTTTCATTTTCGAAACATCTTTTTGGAATTCTGGATTTAACTTCATATCCTTCGCATAATCTCCAACGAAGAAATCTTTTCCCATCACTGTATTTACTTGATTTTTCATCGAACTCATTAAGTCTTCGAGATTTTTTTTATAATTAACAATCTTCGCTTTCGTATCAATCGCTGATTTTATCGCCCCGCTAGTTACAGAGATCTCTGAACCGTAAATCTCAACTGACATTGGGTCTTTTTCTTTATTTAATTGAAGTGGATATGTATCTTGTCCATTTACTGTTAAAATACCATTCATTCTAACACTCGCGATATTAGGATTCATAGATTCATAAGATACTTCGATGTTTGCATACTTAGACATCTCTGTAACGATGCGATCTCGTTCGTCTAAAAGTTGATTCGGCACTTGTGTACCTGCTTGTCCAATTTTATGATTCGCTTCTGCTAAACTAGCAGCAAGACGATTAAATTCATTAACATGCGCCTCAATATCTTCTGCTGTCTGTGCTTCCACTGTATCTAAGTTTTTCGCAAGACGATTCACTTGACTTGTGAACTTCCCAGTTTCAGAAATTAATGTATCGTAGTAGTTTGGTTGTTCTGGATTTTTTGCCACTTCACGAAAGGCATTAAAGAAACCGTCCATTAAACTAGATAATGAATTCTTTCCTGTCGTTCCAACCATAGACTCTACACGTGATAAAGTCGAATTCATGTAGTTATAGTAAGAGAGTTGAGATAATTGATCATTAAACTGCTTCGTCTTTACCTCATCAGTAATACGGTCAACACCTAGCGTTTGTACACCGTAACCAATCCTCTGTTCTGGCGTATGACCATTGCTTGCTCCAACAGATCCGTAATTCACCATTTGACGCACATAACCCGGTGTATGAATGTTAGACAAGTTTTGTTTCGTTGTTTGTAACCCCATTTGAGCCGCTAACATACCCGATAGCGGTGTATTATAATCAGATAATCTCATAAAGCTTCACTTCTCCTTTACAATAGTTCGTTCATAAAGATTTGCGAATTATTGTTTCGCTCTAAGTTGTATTCAGAAACAGAATCCACAATACTTTCTGTAGTTTTTAATAGTACGTTTAAGTAATATTGATTTTTCAAAAGAATCATTTTTACATTCTCTTCTAATTCAGTTACGTTTTTTTGTAATTCTTCCATTTTTTCAATTTCTTCTTGAGAAAAATACGAAAATAACGCACTTACACGAAACGATTCAACTCCTTGTTCTTTACAGAACTGAACAACCATTTCTTCAAATGAGCTTGATAACCCTTTTAAACCATCAATGTACTGCAATTGCTCTACTTGTAACTTTTGAACTGCATTTACATTTTTATTTTTTAAATTCTCATATATTTGCTCTCCAAGCGCTTGAATATTTTCATACGCTTTTTGTATAATAACAAGCTTTTCATATAATTGTATGTACATATAGCTTCCTTCCTTTTACAAGACTAAATTTACAATTAAGCCATGGATTTCTCCAATTTGATTTAACATTTCTAAATGTCCTGTTTTCGTATTAATTAAATTCATAACATCTTCTAATTCATTCAATCCCATTTCTGCCTGTTTCACAATCGTCATTTTCTGTGAATATCCGTAACGCGGGTGACGAGACATGACATCTTTATACTGCAATACATTATCAACGTAAAAATTCAAAAATGATTTTACTGTATTTTTGTATTCCATTACATTATCAAGCGTTAATTCCATTTCAATTTTCTCTTTAATTTCTCCAATATTATCGACAAACGCTTCCATTTGTTCTAGTAATTTATCTTTTTTCGGATCTGCATGCAAATTATCCGAAAATGCAAGTCCTGTCCTGACATTTGCTTCTTTCGGCATTTGAGTAGCAGGCGGTATATGCGATAAAATTGGATTATGCGAGATAGAACGTAGCATATATATCACCTATTTATTTTTTTATTTCTTCCTAAACTTAATCGTAAAATCCAGTTATTTATAATTATACTCTGAACAGTAATATTTTGCAGTTATTTTTTATAAAAGATATGTTACAATTTAGCATGAGGTGGCACAATTCTATGAATATTTTCCTTTGTGGTTCAAATCAATTAACAGCATTAGATCAAGAAGAAATTAAAAAATTTTTAACTGACTATGCTCACAAACATAAAATTTACATATTATGTTATAAATCTATTGAAAATGAGGTTCTTCGTTTTTTCGTTGAGAATGAAAGACTCGCTCAAAATTTATGCCTTTACACGCTGCAACCATTGCAAGCAATTACAGATGAATTTCAAGAAGTCGTTGATTACTTAAAAAAACACGGAGCCGAATATGTTGCTTTTGATCATCCTTCTGACTCCATTTACCGATCAGATTATATGTTTTTTGTTAAACAAATTATTGAAGACACTGATTTAGTTCTCTGTTTTTATAATGGGGACAAACATACATCTGTCATCCCTGTCGATGTTGCAAAAGAAGCAGGTATTGATGCTGTCATTTATGATTTACCAGGATTACATGAAAAGCAAATGAAAAAAAGCTTTGAACAAAAAATTCGTATGATGTAAAGGGGGAGGCACAATATCATTATTGTGCCCATTGTAAATATGATAATTGAACAAGATTATGATCATTTTATCGCGAGTTTTAAACAACAATTCAATATGGACATCGCTTCATATAAACAAGATAGAATGCGCCGTAGAATCGATGCTTTCATTTCGAGAAAAGGCTTCGAAAACTACACTAATTTTTTAAACAAATTACGCGCTGATCAAAATTTATTTTTAAATTTTATTGACTATATTACAATTAACGTTTCAGAGTTTTTTAGAAATAAAGAACGATGGCAAACTTTAGAGTCGAAAGCACTACCAAAATTACTCGAACAAAATAGCGGAAAATTAAAGGTATGGAGTGCCGCTTGCGCTGCTGGTGAAGAACCGTATACACTCTCTTTAATTTTATCGAAGCATCTTGCTCCATTTCGTTTTGAAATTCAAGCAACAGATCTTGATTTTCATATTTTAGAAACCGCAAAACGCGGTCAATATACAGAACGTTCGTTAAAGGAATTACCTAATGATTTGAAAGAACGTCATTTCACAAAAGAGAATGATCTATATTCATTGCATCAAAACATTAAACAAAACGTCTCGTTTAAACAACATGACCTTTTAATGCAGTCATTCGATACAAATTATGATTTGATTATTTGTCGCAATGTAATGATATATTTCACAGAAGAAGCAAGAGTAAAACTTTACGAAAAATTTAGTCGTTCTTTACGAAAAGGCGGTGTACTATTTGTTGGTAGTACGGAACAAATTTTAACACCCGAGCGTTACAATCTTCAGCGATTTGATACATTCTTCTACGAAAAAATATAAAAGAGGTCGTCACAATGGAGTGACGACCTTTTTACATAACTCGAATTAAAATAATACCGACAATCCATATAAAGAGAAAAAGAAGCGTCATAGACCATTTATGTTCTTGCATCGTTTGTTTCAATGCCTGTGATAATTGTGTCATGTTCATTTCCGCAAGCGCTCTCCATACACTTACATCCCGATCTTTAGCAATGCGGTCTGTAACACTAATTAAAATCGTTTCGTTAGACAATTTCGTTATATAAGCAGTAATAACCGTTACCATCAAATTTATATTTCCTTCTGAAGAATCACTTTCCACTCTAGAGATAAGTGCACTCACATCTAGTAACGGAATATGTACTTTTCTACCAAATGATAGTTGTACTTCAGCGAAATCATATGTTCCATCTAACAAAGGAAGTTCTTTTATATGAGCCTGCTTAACAAGCCCTTGTAGGCTTCTAATTACTTGTTCAAATATTTTTTCTGTTTGCTTACCTTCTCCAGATAACGTATGTAACTTTTTAAAAAGTTGTAACACTGTATCCATCTCTTTAGAAAGCATTTCCTTCATAATCTTTCCATCACTTAAACTTGCAAGTAAAATACCTATTTCATTATTTTTCGAAATAATTTTAGACTGTCCAGTAAACACTAAATTGCTACGCTTTCGTTCTTTCTGGATTTCATGCTCCGAAATAGCTGCAGGCTGTTTTAATGGTTGTAACGCCTTATCTTCAATTGTCGTACGTTTAATCTCCATTTAAGCGCCTCCACTACTATGAAATAATTAGCCCCATTCTTTATTACTCTTTAAAACTAAAAACAGTACGAATAAACCTGACATGATAGTAAACACATCAGAAGCTTGCACTCCCTGTTCACCTTTTTCTTCTTTCTTGTCTTTCGGTTCTTCTTTTTGTTCTTTCTTTTTAGAGGCAACTTGTTTGTTATTTTTCTCTTTTTGGTCCTTCGCCTTATGTACTTCCTTGTTGTCTTCGAACGGCTCTTTTATAACGTAAGTAAATTCCTCTTTCTCTTCCAACGGTTCTTTTATAAACTTATTTACTTTCTCATCTCGCTTCGGAATTTGAACAACTGGCAAATTTTCTTCTGGAACCGGGTTTTTGACTTTGGAATCTTCTTGCTTCTCATTTTCTTTCTTATCTTCTAATTCATTTTCTAGTTTATTATCTAATTTATCTTCTTTCTCTTCTATCTTTTTATCATCTTCATTTTTTGGCACCAAAACAGAAATGGTATATTCACTTTCCTCAACAAGTTTATTACCTGCTGCATCTATTATCTCTACAAGTAATTCGTATGGCCCAGCCGGCAATGCTTCTGTTATTTCAAATACTTTTTGCCAATCCATATCATGCTTGTTGTAGTCTAATAAAAACGAAAGCTCTTTATTTTCTTTCCCTTTTAATGTAACGCGCACTTCTTTTACAACCGATTCTATATCTGATGCTTTTACTCGTATATGTATAGAATCTCCCTGTTTTCGTTCAACTAAGTTCTCTTTTACTTCATCAATAGTAACTTTCTGTAACTTTGGCAATTCTTTATCTATAGTTGGCGTTTCATTTTTAATACGAATGAGCGGGACTTTCACTTCATTTTTTATGAGCTCTTCTTTCTCATTCTCTTTGTAACTTTGAACGAGCTGAAGATTCCAATCACCTTGCAAATCAAAATCCCCTGCTTTATAGTTAGCAACCCAGCTCTTCGTTTCTTCATCATACTCAAAAGATAACATTCTTTCTTGCGCATATTGCTCCCCATTTTTTTGTAACTGCAATATACCTTTCATACTTTGAATGTTTTTCCCATTTGGTTCTACAGCAATTCGCACCTCTTCGCCAACTTTAAGCTCCGGCTTATTTACTGTAATAATTCCCTGTTCTGTTTCTATCTTTCTTTCACTCAATTGTTTATTTACTACTTCTTGTTGTTCTGCTTCTTTTTGTTTCTCTTCATCTTGCTTCGTTTCCACTTGCTCTGACGATTCTTGAGATTCCTTATTTTCTTCTTGTACATTCACTTCATTTATTTTTTGATCTGACTCAATTTGTTCCTCAGCCTGACTTTGCAAGGGGAAGAACAAGCATACATGTATGCATAGCCAACTCATTAGAAAAAACTTTACGTTTTTCATCTACTAGTTCAAACTCCTATTTCAATGCCTTATAGTGATTTCGTCACTTTTACTCCGAAAAATCCATCTACATTTACAAGTTCACCATACGCCACTAATACATCATTTACATAAATACGAATTGGTTCATCAATATCCTCATCTAGCACAACTGCTTCATTTTCTTGTAAACTTAATATATCTTGAATCGTTTTCACTGTACTTCCAAATACAAATTTCACGTTCATTTCTACATTTTGTAGAATGGACGTGTCCATATATACTGGTTCCATTTGTTTTACTTCTTTAAATTCAATAGGTTGCACAACTGGTTCTACAATTTTTTCTTCTTCAATTTCTTCTGTGGCAATCTCTTCTTCTTCCACCATCGGATACAGAAGTCGCCTTACCATTTCTTTCGCTTCAGAAATTGGCAAAATTTGATACATTTTCGATTGAAGCAGATCACCAATTTCAAGATTGAACGTAATTTGAACGAGTTCGTCCACTTCCATTGACTCTCCCAAATACTCCATTTCTTCTTTTAACGTTACAAATTTAACATTTGGCGGCGTCATGTCCATTTTTTCTTGGAACATTTCTGACATCGCCGTAGCAGCATGACCCATCATTTGGTTCATAATTTCTTTAATACCGCTCAGTTCTAATTCAGTAAGCTCTTTTTCCGGATCAACTTCCCCTGTTCCCATCATCATTAAATCTACCATTGTTAAGGCGACATCTTTCGTAAATACGAATACATTCTCATTCTTTAGCCCTTCAACAAAGTCGACATTTAAAATAACAAATGGCACTGGTACTCCATCATAATGACGAACATTAATTGCTTCCACATTTGGTGTACTAATTGTAACTGGCTGATTTAAAAGCGTTGACAATACTGTTGAAGCGGAACCAATTGAAATATTTGCAATTTCACCAAGCACATCTTTCTCTTCTTGTGTTAAATGCTCTTTTTCAACTTGTTCTTCTACAATCTCAGTTTCCACTACTTCTGATGGTTCGACTGTTTCTTCTACTTCACCAGATAATTGCATTAATTTATTTACCATTTGTTTCGCATGCTCAACTGAAACAATTTGTACAAGTTTAGAGTTTACAAGATTATCTATCTTTAAATCAAACGACACTTTAACAATCGTATGATTCCCATCGATTTCAGAGATTTTCTCCATTTCTTCTGATAACTTTACAACTTTAATCGTCGGCGGAGACATATCTACTGTATCTTGGAAGAATTCCGACATAGATGTAGCTGCGAATCCCATCATTTGATTCATCGCTTCTTGTACAGCACTTAGCTCTAATTCACCAAGTTCTTTTCCGTCCTCCACTTCACCTGTTCCCATCATCATTAAATCAGCAATGGATAATGCAACATCTTGCTTAAGGACAAGAAGGTTTTCCATATCTAATCCTTTTGTAAAATGAATGTTTAATACAACATGTGGAACTTCGACATCTCTTGAATCATATAAATCTACCAACTCTATGCGAGGAGCAGTAATGCTTACTTGCCTATTTAAAATTGTTGATAATACAGTCGAAGCTGAACCAAATGATATATTTGCAATTTCGCCAAGAATATCGCATTCTTGAGGCGTTAAATGCTCATTTTCTTTTTCTAGCACAATCGTGCTTGTATCCCCTTTTGTGTGTTGCTCAGGCATTTTCCCTGCCTCCTCATTTCTGTTTTTCTATCAAATAATATAAACTCTTATTTTATTTTAGCAAACTCATTAGTATAAAACGTTACTATGTATCCCATTATTAGATTCGTAGCAATTAGCCAAAAAGCTCCCCAATTGTATACAAGTGGGGAGCTTTCCTTCATTCCTATTATAAACCTTCTGGGTTTAAAATGAGGACCACTCGTCCATCACCGAGAATCGTCGCACCAGAGAAATAGTTAGAACTCTCTGCAAAGAAGTCACCTAATGACTTTAAGACTATTTCTCTTTGACCGATAATTGTGTTTACAATAAGTCCATAGCTGCGATGTGTATTACGAACAATTAACACAGGAACCATTTGACCATCATATGACGCAAACGCCTCATCTACTGTTTTTTCACCAAATACAGTACTTAAATGTTTCACTTCAATAATTTGATTACGATAATTTAACACATCTTTCCCTTGTAAGGATTGGATGTCTTCTCTCTTAATTCGAATTGCTTCAACGATATTTCCAAGAGGTAAAGCATAACGCTTATCATTCGTTTGAACAAGCATAGATTGAATAATAGACAACGTTAATGGAAGTTCAATTCTAAATGTACTTCCCTTTCCTTCCTCAGAATCAATAATTAAATGTCCACCTAAACTATGAATCGTATGTTTTACAACATCTAATCCGACACCGCGTCCAGAAAGATCTGATACAACTTCAGCTGTACTAAATCCTGGTTGGAAAATAAGATCAAACACTTCACGATCTGTTAATCTATTCGCATCCGCTTCAGTTACAACGCCATTTTTAATCGCTTTTTCTAATACTTTCCCTTTATTAATACCGTTTCCATCATCCGTAATTTGAATAACGACATGATTTCCACTATGAAAGGCTTCTAATTTAATCGTACCTGTCTCATTTTTACCTGCATCACGTCGTTTTTCAACAGTTTCAACACCGTGATCGATTGCATTTCGAATTAAATGAACGAGCGGATCACCGATTTCATCAATAACAATTTTATCTACTTCAGTATCTTCACCTGTAATTTGTAAATCGATTTTTTTCCCTAAATCTTTCGCTAACATACGTACCATACGCGGGAAACGATTGAACACAGTTTCAATCGGCACCATACGCATATTTAATAGTACATTTTGAATATCTTTTGAAATATCGCCTAATCGATTTAAATGTTCAATTAGCTCCTTGTTTTGAATTGTTTGAGCCAATTCATCAATGCGCCCACGTTCAATTACACTTTCTTCAAACATATTCATTAATCTTTCGATTTTCTCTAATTGAACACGAATTGAACGATTCTCCACTTTAGCATTTTTCGTTTTTGTAGTACTTTTAGCTGGCATAGTACTTGAAGGTTGATTCGTTGCCTCTATCGGTGATTCTACCTGCGTAACCACAGCAGGTTGTAGCTTTTCTTCTACTTGCACAACTTCTTGTGTCACGACTTTTTTAGAAGCTACTTCCTTCGATATAGGTTCTCCTTGCTTTACTTCCACTTTCTCAATTTCAGAAACATGAAGTACTACTTGTTTCAACTCTTCTATACTACAATCCGTATCCATAAATACTGTAAATTCAAATCCGAAAGCATCTGCTTCAATTTCTTCAATACTCGGAGCTGTTTTTTGTATATTCCCTACATTTTGCAATGCTTCAATACACATAATGGCACGTACTGCTTTTAAAATCGCTTGCTGTTCAACTGTTATATGCACTTCATGCGAAACTCCATCATCGGTGTCTATATGATTTTGCTCTATATGTTCCGTAGGAGTTTCTACATTGCCGTTCAATAATGCTTCTAATTTCTGTTTAGTTGAGGCTACATCAATATTGCCCATTCCACCTTGTTGCACATCTGCAACCATCTTCTCCAAATTATCAATGCACTCAAAAATCACATCAATAATATCCGCATTTACAACTATATTTCCATGACGAATTTCATCTAACACATTTTCCATCTTATGCGTTAAATCAGCCATTTCCGTAAATTCCATGCTCGCAGACATACCTTTGAATGTATGAGCGGATCGGAATATTTCTCCTACAACATCCATATCAGCAGGATTTTGTTCTAACACTAGCACATTTTCATTTAGCGACTGTAAATGTTCTTCTGACTCTTCGAAAAATATATTTAATAGATCTGTTTGCATTTTTATCCCCTACCTGTCTAACAAACATTTCATTTATGTATAACAATTTAGTGTTTTATAATGAGAAAAAAGGGGGCCACACGTCGATCCGCTATCACTGTTTTGATTCCTTGTGGCACCCCTTCTATATTAACTATTTGCTACTTTTGTTAAAGCTTCAATTACACGATCCGCTTGGAATGGCTTTACAATAAAGTCTTTTGCCCCGCCCTTAATTGCATCTAATACCATACCTTGTTGTCCCATTGCAGAACAAATAACAACCTTTGCACTTGAATCAATTTTAATAATTTCTTTTAATGCTTCAAGCCCATCCATTTCTGGCATAGTAATATCTAATGTTACAATATCAGGTTGAAGTTCTTTATACTTTTGAATTGCTTCTACCCCATTCTCTGCTTCGCCAATAACTTCAAATTCAGCATTACTTTTTAATAAGTTTTTAATCATCGTTCGCATAAACATCGCATCGTCTACTACTAAAATTTTATGTGCCATTCTTTTTAATTCTCTCCTTCTATGTATAAATATATCTTAATATTTCACCTTATCATTCTCACTCATTATACAAAATAAAATGATAAAATTTAATATTTTTTTAAAAGAATTTTCGTATTTTTATTATTTTATTATTAAAATAATAATATACTACTCTTTTATATAAATAACAACGCGACGGTTTTTTTCCCAGTTTTGCGGTGAATCATTTGGTACAATTGGCTTTGTGTCTGCATATCCTACCGCAGCTAGCCTTTTATCATCCACATTATACACTTCAATTAAATGGTGAATCATATTTGCCGCTCGTGCTGAAGATAACTCCCAATTAGAAGGGAATTTCTCGTTATGAATAGGTCTACTATCTGTATGTCCCTCTACAACAATTGGGTTAGGTACGGATTGAAAAAATCCAACTAATTGACTTATTATCCCTTTGGCTTCGGGCTTAACGTTTGCATCGCCTGTATCAAATATTAAATTATCTACTATAACGACGCTTACCCCTGTATCCTCCCGATATACATTCACTTGACTAATACCGTTATTATCTACATACGCTTTTAACTTCTTATATAATTCATCCATTCTCTTTTTTGAGATCATTTTTTCATCATTTTTTTCATGTGAAATATCTGGTATTGTATTTTCCATTACTTTTGCATCTACTTGCCCCGTATCACTAAACTTTTCAAGCATCTTTGACAATTTTACTGCATCTTGCTTTGATGTAGCAACTAGTAATACAAAGAAAGTTAATAATAACATCGTTAAATCTGTAAAAGTCGTCATCCAACGAGGCGATCCCTTTTGCGGTCCTTTACTCATCATACCACTCCTTGAAATATTAGGCTGCTCCTTTTACCTTTTTTACCTTTGTTTCGTATACGTATGTATCCAGTTTCAACTTTAATTTAGAAGGGATTTGTCCACGATACAATTCTGAAATTGCTTCTATTACAAACTTCTTCTCTGTATATAAATCTTCAGTACCACGATATACTTTTTCCGCAAGAGGGATTGCAATCATATTCGCAAGTACAGACCCATATAATGTCGTTAACATCGCAACTGCCATCCCTGTACCAATTTGCGATGTATCTTGTAAGTTTTGGAGCATAATGATAAGACCAATTAAAGTCCCTATCATGCCCCAAGCTGGAGCAAAATCACCAATTTTATCTAATAATGCTGCTCCTTTTCTTAACTCATACACTTCCGTTTCAATATCTTTCAATAACACTTCTTTTAATTCATCTTCATCGTAACCGCTTAACATTAATCGAATTCCTTTTTGAATAAAAGGATTATCCACTTGCTCTCCATCTACCTCTAAAGAAAGCAAGCCGTGCTTTTTAGACTTTTTCGAAAAATCAACAAACAAATCCGTTAACTGTTCTAAATCTTCTTCTCTTCTATGTAAAACAGTAAAAATGCTTTTCGTATATTTTTTTATTTCTCCAAATCGATATGCCACAACAATTGTCGCTGTTGTTCCCCCTATGACAATTAAAATAGATGAAACATCTAAAAAGTTTTTGAAAGCTTTTATTCCACCGCCGCCAAGCATAATTGCCGCTATCACTATAATGAAACCTACTATAATGCCCACTGGGCTAGAAATATCAAACTTCCTTTTTCTTCTTTGTGGTCTAGCTAATACTTGATTTTTCTCTCCCATATTTCTGCCCTTTCCTTTCCATTTTTATATAACATTTTTTTATTTTAATAATACGTTTTCACATATAACATGTATTATACGCTTATCATCTGTTTATCGCAATATACTCATGAAATTGACACATTTCATTTCTATATTAGAATTATGGTATGAATAAATGAGGAGGATCACGATGGAACACAACATTTTACAAGTCATTGCATTAGCAGAAAAACTAAAATATGAAATGCGACATAGCTGGCTTTCCAACGGACGTCAAGAAAGTGTTGCCGAACATACATGGCGCATGTCTCTAATGGCCATTTTAGTTGAACCTTATTTGGATCAAAAAGTAAGTATTGAGAAATTACTTAAAATGGTTATTATTCACGATCTAGTCGAAGCCGAAGCTGGTGATATCCCTGCATTTGATACAATGAATAGTCATGACTTACAGCTACAAAAACAAAAAAATGAACTAGAAGCTATTTTAAATATTAAACAAACATTAACAGGTTCTCTCGGTGAGGAATTATATGACTTATGGATGGAGTTTGAAGCGAAAGAAACGTACGAAGCAAAAGTTGCTAATGCACTCGATAAACTTGAGGTGAAAATCCAGCATAACGAAGCTGATATTGATACGTGGCTACCAATTGAACATAAAATGACATTCCAAGTAGCAAAGCATACAAACTTTGATTCTTTCCTATCTAAATTACAAAAAATCATTGAACAAGATGGAGAAAAGAAGTTAATTGCTGCCGGCATTGATGTTGAGGCATGCAAGCAATAATGAAATAAGACACTCAACAAGAGTGTCTTATTTCATTATTGTTGATATAGCCTGCTTATAAATAAGCTGTTGTTTTCCATCCACTAAGATTAAAAGTGTAAATTTATCCACTCCAACAACTTCTCCTATTATTCTAACGCCACTCTTTAAGAAAATTGTAACTGTACCTTTTTCTTCTTTTATTTGTTTATACAATTCTTCCTGTAAATGTTCCAATTACTGTCCTCTCCTTTCTGTGAAACATCTTAATATAAAAAACTATAAATTTTTTATTTATGCACTTTGTCTTTTATGTTCATAAACTTATTAATAAGTATATCTAAATCACGACTAAATAACAAAACTTTATCATGATCCAATCCGTGTCTCGCAACAAGTTGAATTAACTCTTTCTTTTTGTTTTCTATTTTATTTTTTAATTGTCCCATCTCCATCTCTATACTAAAACTCCCTTTTCCCATAATATTACTTGTAAAATTATAGTACATATTCTCTCATAAAAAAATAAGAAAATGGTTTTTTTTACAATTTTTTATTTTTTATGCCTAAATTATGAATTACGTAAAGGTTTATTTACAAATCACTAACATGCAATCCTAATGAATCTACAGGCATTTGTCTAATTATAAATGAGACTGGCTCGTTTTCTATACAAAAAACATACTGTATATAGTAGTCCATGAACCATATAGATTAACTTACTAAAAAGGAGGAAAACATATGAGTTATGGTGGAAGTTGCGCTGGTTTCGGCGGTGGATTTGCTTTGCTTATCGTACTATTCATCCTTCTAATCATCATCGGATGTAGCTGTTGGGGTGGCGGCGGATACGGATATTAATATATCCTACCCTTGACAAATGAACGAAAAACTATAAAAAAACAGCTCATATTTGAGCTGTTTTTTTCATACTTTCGTATGAATTTATATCCCTCTTATTTGCGATTTCAACTAACAACATATTGTTTACTATGGAATAAGAAACATTTTTCACTGATATAAAAGGTGGTTATACATACATATTACAAACAAAAATCATTTTAACATTAATTCTTGTCGGCATTTCATGGGGCATTATTGGAGGCGCTTATCAACTACTTCTAACGATCTATGCCGAAAAAATTTCCCATACGAACATTGGGATTTTATATACGGTTCAAGGGGCTGGGCTTATGATAGGAAGCCTTCTCGTTAATCTTTATATATCCCATAATAAAGAAAAAATGAAAAAAGTATTCGGTTGGGCCTACTTATTACAAGGAATTTTCTTTCTCGGATTCATTCTATCCGATCAACTTATTATCGGTATCATTACTTTATTCTGTATGCGTATAGCAGGAGGAATCATCGTTCCACTTGATACGACATTACTTCAAACTTACACACACGAAAATATGATAGGTAAAGTTTTTTCATTCCATTATTCTATTTACGGATCTCTTATTCAGTTATCGATGTTTTTTACAGGAGGGCTGTTAGAAATTCTTTCTCCTCAAATGATTGGCAGTTTATTAGCTACATGCTGTATTTTTGTAAGTTTTATATGGCTGTTCTTGTTTTATCGCGGGGATCTCAGTGAATAATTTAATGATAATCAATACATTTTGATCCCATTCATTATTTGTTTCCCCATAATAAAATTGTTTCAAAATGTAAGTCGGATTTTTTAGTTAAAGAGCCTTATATGGCAATACTATTTGAGAAAAAACTAGATATTTATGTTAAAATACAAATGAGTTTGTGAAATATTGCACTTAAATAATAGACTTTAACTAGTTAAACTTGATTAAATAGGAGGGCTGTTTTGGGTATCACATTCATTTTCGTATGTATTATATTAGTGGCTTCTATTCTGCAAGCAAGTACAGGTTTTGGCTTTTCCATAATGGCAACCCCTTTCTTACTTATGTTATTTCTACCACAAGAAGCTATACAAATAAACATTATTTTATCTTTAATTATTTCCATTTCACTCATTTGGAAAATAAGAATGGACGTTGATTTTGTTCTACTGAAAAGGTTTATTTTTGGAAGTATAGTTGGTGTTCCTTTTGGCATTTTAATTTTCATTTCCGTTAACATAAACACTTTTAAATTAGCAGTTAGCATCCTACTCTTACTATTAACATTATTGCTAATATGCAACGTTAAGGTTAGATCAACACAATCTAGAGATTTCATAGTTGGTGGATTATCTGGTCTTTTAACGACAAGTATCGGTATGCCCGGTCCACCCCTGTTACTTTATTTTACAGGAACTGATACTGAAAAAGAGAAGTTAAGAGCAACTACATTAGCTTTTTATTTGTTTATATATTTCATTAGCCTAGTAACTCAAATACTCTTTACTGGCACAAACAAAACCATTTGGGAATCAAGTTTTTATGCCATTCCAATTGTATTTTTAGGTTTGTTTATAGGTCAAATTATTTTTAAATGGCTTAATCAACGGATTTTTAAAATATTTACGTACATTCTTTTAAGTTGTACAGGGGGTTATCTTCTTATTGAAAGTTTGAACTTGTTATAGAAGATGCTTTAGATTGTGCCATAACAGATATGTTCAAACAAAATTATTGCTTTATTTTCCGGCAGGGTATTCCATATCAAAACTTAAATAACTTTATTGACAGTTTACAATTAGCAATAATCTTTCTTTCATAAGATAAACATTTCAAATCAAATACTAAATAAAACGATAAAAAGCGGCTATTATGCCGCTTTTACTTACTATTGGCATTTCATTCTCATTTTCTATCACTTTTGTAAAAAGTTATTAATTTTTATTTCTATGTATATGATAACAAACAAAATA
The DNA here is from genome assembly GCF_051916885.1 of Bacillus cereus group sp. MYBK14-1. Lineage (NCBI taxonomy): Bacteria > Bacillati > Bacillota > Bacilli > Caryophanales > Bacillaceae > Bacillus > Bacillus cereus group sp. MYBK14-1. The sequence goes on from NZ_JBQAHM010000002.1 coordinate 485,197, forward strand.
CCTAAGTTCAGAAAGAATAAACAACTTTCTGGCCTTAGGTATTTCTCCTTCCCAAAAAGACAAACCTACATCACAGGTTTGCCTCTTTACTCACTTCTTATTTAATCCTTTTTCACTTAAGAACTCTTTCATATGCATTCTTTTTTCTTTAGACATAAACGAACTCATTGATTCCGTCCATGTTACGTTTTTCTTGTTTGATGATCTTTCTTTATAATACGCGTTCATCGTTTCATCATATTCGTTTAGTAATTCATCATATTTTTGTTCATCATATCCATTTTCATGAAGAACTGCTGCTACCGGTAAACGTGGTTTCACTCCATGATCTTCATCTGGTACGCCGACTGTCATTCCGAATACAGGATATACTTTATCAGGTAAATGAAGCAGTTCACTCACTTCTCTCGGATTATTACGAATACCACCAATATAACAAATACCGTATCCTAACGATTCTGCTGCTAGTGCTAAGTTTTGCGCAAAAAGTGAAGCATCTACCGTCGCAACGATAAAGTCTTCTACTCCCTCATGCTTTATCTCTGTACTATGTTTTTCACATGCAATTTCAAGTCGTTTTAAATCTGCACAACAAACAAAAAATGCTGCACAGTCCTTCACATGACGATTTCCGGATAGCTCTGCTAGTTTAGCCTTTAATTCCTGATCTGTTACATATATAACAGAATACGCCTGTACAAAATGTGATGAAGCTGCATGTTGCGCAGCGTGCACCATCTTTTCTACTACATCTTTCGGAATTGATTCTTCTTTATATTTACGAACTGAAACATGTTGCTCCATCTTATGTATGATCTCATTCATGAAAATCACTCCTTTTTTCTCTTCATAATGAAAAATTAACATATCTTTTTCAATTTTCACAACTTATAAGCACAAAAAGAGCAATTCTTTTTGAACTGCTCTTTTTTAAAACGTTTATCGATACGGTAAATGAAATTATACTTATCATATTACGCCGTTTTCAAAACTTTAATACCTTTTACGATATTCCAAATGAAGTAGTAAATTCCTACAAGAATGAACACTGCATATGTGATAGCCATTCCAATTCCAGCACTGTCAGATTGATTGAAACCTAAACCGTACATACCTGATACTGCTAGTCCTCCAAATAAGATTGCGTATGGGAAAACATGTGACCAAAATGCTTTTTTCGCGTGATACTTCACTTCATCTTCTGCAACAAAGTACACGATAATTGGTAGTAAAAATGGTGCAAAAAAGATACTAAAGTAACATAACGAAGATAAAATATTATTTCCTTTCATCCGATTCACCTCTAAATAGTTTTTGTTACCTTCATTATGTCAGGAAATCATTCTAGAAACTATCGCTTTACCTTTCACGAACGTGACATATTTGTAAGATTTTCCTCAAACTAAATCCCGCCTGAAGTTTCAGCCGGGATCACTTTCACTATATTCGATTCATAAACCAGTACTGTGTGATTGCTAAATATTCTCGTACATTCGATGGAATGATGATTGGTTTCGGTGTTTTTGCCGGAAGACCTTCTAATTGTAAACCTTGTTTTGCCGCTATTTTTTTCGCTCTAAACATGTGAAAATCGTTTGTTACAATCATACCTTTTTTCATATCGGCTGGAATTAACGGTTTTGAGAATGTAATATTCTCATCTGTACTCGTAGATTTGTCCTCCATTATAATGCGATCTTCTGCGATATTTTGTTTTATTAGTCCTTGTTTCATTGCTAATGCTTCTGAAATGTCTTCGCCTTTTCCTTGTCCTCCAGATACGATAGCGATTGTTTTCTCATGTGATTTTAAATATTCAGCTGCTTTATCAATACGATATTGCAATGAATAAGATGGTTTCGTCCCATTTACTTTCGATCCTAGTACAATTATGTAATCAGCATCGTAGGTTGCATTCATATGCCCATGCTTATAAATGTGATATTGTAAAAACCCCGCATACACGGCGCAAATCATTATAACAACTAAAATGCCCTTCATTATTTTCTTCTTTCTCATATTCATATACTCCTATTTTCTTTTACTTCCTTCATGATAATATCCATTTATTTGTTTGTATACAGACAGATTCCAATAAACCCTAATTTATCCTCTGAAAGGTAATATTTATATTACTTTCGGGAATAGTAAGTACAACTTTACACGAAGGAGTGTCTCTATTGCTTCTCTTTTTATGTAACGTGTCGTTCTTTTTTATCTTATTTTTACTATCGCTTAAGTTACTCGGTAAATCCGCGTTAGCACAACTAACTCCTCATGATTTTGGGGCTATAATCTTTTTATCTTATTTAGCTTTCCAGGCCATACCCGTCTCTGGTGCTTTGCAAGCATTTCTCGGTATGCTTGTAATTACATGTTTACATTTAATCCTTACAAAATTAAGCCTATTCAACAAACTAAATCGTTTTATTCTCGGGCACCCTATTATTTTAATTAAACATGGTGACATTATTTTTGAGAATTTACAAAAAAGTAGATATCCAATTGCTGAATTACTTTCTAACCTTCGCGTTGCAGGATATCCAAGTGTTCATGAAATTGAATACGCTATTTTAGAAGCGAACGGCGCTATTAGTATTTTACCAAAAAGAGAACTTGTACCATTAACTCCAAAAGATTTAAACATAGAAGTTAAGTATGCTGGATTACCAATTGCACTTATCGTCGATTCACAAATTCAATATGATAACTTAAAGTTAATACATAAAGATGAAAAATGGTTATATAAAGAATTAAAGGAAAAAGGAATTACAAATATTAAAAACGTTGCCTTTGCTTCTGTTCAAGAAACGGATGGATCTTTTGCGATTAGTTTAAAGGAATAAAAAAAATCCCCTTAATTGCTTAAGGGGATTTTCTTCATCATATCGCTTCTTTCTCTCCTGCCATATTTAATGGAACAGGATGTTTCATACGATTCATCGTAAATACGATAATCGCTGTCATTACTTCTGCAACTGGCATAACGAGCCAAATTCCGTTTATCCCAAATAATTTCGGCATAATCCATAACAATGGAATAATAAATAGTAATCCTCGGCTCATTATAATAAGTACTGATTTCTTCGTTTGTCGCACTGATTGGAAATACTCTCCATACACAATGTTATAACCTAAAAATACGTATTGGATAAAGAATAAGCTAATACCTGTTAAGGTTAACTCCAATAATTCTGGAGATTGAACATCAAATAAACCAATGATATATTTCCCGAAGAATAATCCGACAATTATCGCAATGCCTCCGAGGACAACTGCAATTTTCACAGCAAACTTCAATCCTTCACGAAGTCTCTCTGATAAATTTGCCCCATAATGGAAACTAGCAATTGGCTGTAATGCTGCTCCAACACCAAAGAATAATAGTAATGTCATTGCATGAATACTATTCACCATCGCATAGGAAGCTACTCCTACTTCTCCTGCATATTGGACGAATGCGATATTAAAACCAATCGTTACGATTGCAACCGTACTTTCTGCTGTAAAACTTGGGAAACCAATCACCATAATTTGTTTGACAGTATCCCATTCAAAATGGAATTTCGTCCACTTTAAAATACTACTTTTTCTAAAGAAATGAGTTAATAATACAAGGAAACCAATCGCTGCCGAAAGAATAGTCGCTGAAGCAGCACCTGTTACGCCCCATCCAAAGATAAAAATAAAGATATAGTCAAACACTATATTTAATACAGCTGTTACAACAAGACCAGCCATTGCTAAATTAGGATTTCCATCATTTCGTATGAATGTACTTAAAATATTTTCTAAAACGTATATCATTCCAAATGTTAATAATACGTGTAAATAGTCTAACGCATATGGTAGAATCACTTCATTTGCACCAAATAAGTATGCTAAATCTTCTATTCTCCATAAGCAAATCGCTGCTAAAATCCCTACGATAACAACTGCTACCGTCATGGATTGAGTAAAAATAGACCTTGCTCTTTCTCGTTTATTTTCGCCTAATGCAATGGAGTATAACGTTGCCCCGCCCATTCCGATCCATAATGAAATAGAGAAGAAAATCGAAAATGCTGGAATAGCCACGTTCACTCCTGCTAAACCGTTCGCCCCAACTCCTCTACTAATCATGACCGCGTCAATTACAATATTCACTGACATTAATACCATTCCAAGAACGGCTGGTATTAAATAAGAAATAAATAAGCTTTTTATCGGTTTTTCTCTTAATTTTTCTGTTGCTTCCATACTCTAATATGCTCCTTTTTTTCAACTCTCTTTTCTTAGTTTAAACCTTCAAGTAACTTGAAGGTCAAGAGAGAATTAAAAAAACAGGTAACTGACTTATACTAATGAATGTAAATTTGTAATCCATTCAAAGGTGTTCATCTTATTTTTTTACTACAGGAATTTGAATTTCTGTTACTTGCTCCTCTGGATTTTCTGTTACAGACCAATCAATCAATCCAATCTCAATCGAATCTCCATGTACTTCGTAACCTTCTTTATCAATGTATGTAAGTAACTCCTTGTACGTTGCATCTGTTTCTTCATACGGTCCATGATGATAAGAGCAAGCATATAAACCTTCTTTAATTTCATCTGAAGTATGCACTTCATACGGCATATAATCCAAAAGAATAAATACACTGCTATATGCTTGAAACTCATTTTGCATTAATCCTTTTTTCGCAACAGTTACACCAATATCTCCAGAAAATAAACTATCATCCATTTGCCTCATATTTTTTTGTAACGAATGAATGTAGTACTCAAACATATCATCCGTCGTATTTGGAGCAACCGCAATTGCTGTAATTTTTCGCTGCGGAATCTCTTTAATTACCATTTGTTCAGCTTTTGCTTTTGTTGCTTTCTTAATTAAATGAATTCTATGCTCCATTTTCGCCAAAGCATACTCAATTTCTCTTTGTTTCTTCAGCATCATCTCTTGTTGTTTTTCCAGTAAATTGAGTGCGTATGCTGGATTTCTTTCATCAATATATTTCTTAATTTCCTTTAACGGAATATTTAACTGGCGTAAAAATTTAATCGTATCTAACAGTGAAAATTGATCGATTGTATAATAACGATAATTCGTTTGAGGATCCACAATGGACGGATGAAAAATTCCTTTTTCATCATAATACCTTAATGTAGATTCTGCGATATTATGCATTTTCGCCATTTCTCCAATTGTAAAACGTTTATTTAATAACATCTTTTATTTCCTTCCATTTCTATTTATTTCATTATATGTTCATTTTCTCTTCAAAACAAAAAAGAATTCCCATACGAGAATTCTTTTTTACTATTAAACCTCTATTATTATAGGAAGAATCATCGGCTTTCGTTTTGTATTTGTATATATATACTTCCCTAATGCTTCTCTTACCTCCCTTTTCAAAATACCCCAGCTATTCACATTCTCTTTCTTTAAATTATTAATCGTAATAACAGCTAATTTATTTAATTCTCTTAGAAATTCTTCTGAATCACGGACATAGACAAATCCACGAGAAATAATATCTGGACCTGAAATTATTTCTCCATCCACTTTATTAAAAGTAATAACTATAACGAGCATTCCATCTTCTGAAAGTTGTTTACGATCACGTAATAATGCATTTCCAACATCTCCAATTCCTAATCCATCTACATATATATTTCCTGCCTGTATTCTTCTAGATTGAATTGCCACTTCATTACTTATATCTACAACATCTCCATTACGTACAATAAAGATATTTTCCTTTTCAATACCAATTGATTCTGCTAACAAACTATGGTGGTGTAGCATTCTAAACTCTCCATGAATTGGAATAAAATATTTTGGCTTCATTAATGTAAGCATTAACTTCAACTCTTCTTGATATGCATGACCGGATACATGCACTCCAGTAGAACTACCTGATCCGTAAATCACCTTTGCTCCTAATGCAAATAAATTATCGATAATTCGAGAAACGTTACGTTCATTTCCTGGGATAGGGGTCGCGGCTATAATAACCGTATCTTCTGGTAAAATATCCACTTGTCTATAGTTTCCACTAGCTAAACGCGCTAAAGCTGCCATTGGTTCTCCTTGACTTCCTGTACAAAGTATTGCAACCTGCTTTGGATCTAAACGATTTACCTCATTTGCTTCAATTAACATACCTTCTGGAATATGTAAATAACCTTTCTCTAGAGCAACCTCTACTACATTTACCATACTTCTCCCTAGCAAAGCTAGTTTTCGATTTGTTTTTATACATGCTTCAACTATTTGCTGAACACGATTCACATTAGAAGCAAACGTAGAAATAACTACTTTTCTATTTGCTTTCATAAATATTTCCTCTATCCGTTCTCCTACTGACCTTTCTGATGGAGTAAAACCTGGGCGTTCTGCATTTGTGCTTTCAGATAATAAAGCTAGTACACCTTCACTTCCTATTTTAGCCATTTTATGAATATCAGGATGTTGATTATTTACTGGTGTTAAATCAAATTTAAAATCACCTGTATGTACTACAGTACCTTCTGGTGTATGAAAAACAATACCGAGACAATCCGGAATACTGTGGTTCGTTTTAAAAAAAGTTGCCTTAATAGAACCACAATCAATTTCTGATTCTGAATGAATAACGATTAATTCCGTATCATTTTGAAGATTGTGTTCCTTTAATTTAATTTCAATTAAACCTATCGTTAACTTTGTTGCATAGATTGGTACATTTAGTTGTTTTAAAAAATATGGTATTCCGCCAATATGGTCCTCATGCCCGTGCGTTACTATTAAACCGCGAATTTTTTCTTTATTTTCTTGCAAATATGTGACGTCTGGAATTATTAAATCAATCCCTAATAAACTTTCATCTGGAAATTTAGATCCACAATCAATGACGACAATATCATTTTCATATTGGATAGCATACATATTTTTTCCTATTTCATTTACTCCACCTAAAGCAACAATAGACAAGTTATTTTTTAATGCCTTCAAATTATAAATCCTCCCTTTCACAGTTATAGTTCGTGAAATAGTATGTAGAATTTATTATTTGTAATGAAAAAGGACTTCATACTATTTTATACATATAAAATTCACACACTACTCTTACACCTATATCCCAATAAGGCAGCTTCTTCCTCAAAAAGCTCCCATTTTTTCATTGATTTTTTATAAAATCTATTATATATTAATTACAGGTTCAAATTACAAGTTCAAAAGAACTTGTAATCAGACCCTTTTGTTTAATGGGTTTTACATATTTTCATTAGGCAAATTCCGAGAAATCGTATGATAAAATTAAAAATGACGAGGAGAGGATCAGATGGAATTCGAATTTTTCTTTCAAATTGCACTTATTTTATTAAGTACAAAGCTTGCTGGTGATCTTAGTGTTAGATTAGGTCAACCTTCTGTACTAGGTAAATTAATTGTCGGTATCGTTATCGGTCCAGCTGTATTAGGTTGGATTGAAAATTCAGAGCTTCTAACTCAATTAAGTAATGTCGGGGTTATTCTTTTAATGTTTATGGCTGGACTTGAAACAGACTTAGAAGAATTAAACGCAAATCGTAATTCTTCTTTAGCAATTGCACTCGGAGGTATCATTCTTCCATTCGTAGGTGGTTACGTTTCCGGTCTTGTGATGGGAATGGAACAAGGAAACGCTGTATTCTTAGGATTACTTCTATGTGCGACAAGTGTTAGTATTTCCGTACAAACACTTCGTGATTTAGGTAAAATGAAAACACGTGAAAGTACGACGATGCTTGGAGCCGCTGTATTTGATGACATTCTTGTTGTTATTTTATTAGCATTTGCAATGAGCTTCTTAGGTACTGATGATGTTAACTTAACAATGGTTATCTTGAAGAAAGTAGTATTCTTCGCTTCTATTATTTTAATCGGATGGAAAGGTGTTCCTGCGATTATGCGCTGGTTATCACCACTGCGCGTATCTGAGTCTATCGTAAGCGCGGCTCTTATCATCTGTTTCTCATTCGCATATTTTGGCGAATTATTAGGAATTGCTGGTATTATCGGTGCTTTCGCTGCTGGTATTGCAATTTCTCAAACAAACTACAAACATGAAGTAGAAAAGAAAGTAGAACCAATTGCTTACGCTATGTTCGTTCCCGTATTCTTCGTTAGTATCGGTATGAATATTACATTTGACGGTATCGGCAATCAAATTTGGTTCATCTTAGCATTAACTGTTATCGCTGTATTAACGAAATTAATCGGCTGTGGATTCGGTGCACGAATGACTGGATTTGACGCTAAGTCTTCTGCAATTATCGGTGCTGGAATGGTTTCTCGTGGTGAAGTTGCACTTATCATTGCAGGAACAGGACTTTCTTCAGGTCTATTGGCACAAGATTACTTTACAGCAATCGTTATTGTCGTTATTTTAACTACAATGATTACACCACCAATGTTAAAATACACTTTTGGTGCAAAAGATAAAGCAATGAAAGCAAGTAAATAAATTTACTATAATAAAAGGAGATTGCCATTTTATAAGATAGCAATCTCCTTTTTGTTTTATCTTTAAACAATCCCGTTCTTTTTTAACCATTTTTCAAAAATAATTCGTGCTTCATCATCATCAATATCATTCCCAAATGAATACACCATAATGCCATAATCATCTATATATTTACCTAGCTTCATTCCCTCCACTTTCTTATAAAAATCGTCTGCCTCATAGTGCGGAATATAAGCATCCCAAACTGGTTCATTTATTCTTTTGTACGCCGTCACTTCTAAATCATATCCGTCTTCATAATATCCGATGTGATAATGTTTGTTAGGATCATATTTCTCCATTAAAAGTCCCCTCCTACTAAACAAGAGCGAGCCTTATATTACAGCTCGCTCCTCTCTCTATTTATTAAATACGCTCCATCGCTGTCTTCAACGTTCCAACAACGAAAGCAATCTCTTCACTTGAAATAACAAGAGGCGGCGCTAATGTTAAAACGTTATTATATCCTGCTGTTGTCATACCGTTTCGTCCTATAATTAAGCCCTTTTCTTTACAAGCATTTACAACACTTGCAATTTTGTCGTTATCAATTGGCTCTTTCGTCTCTTTATCATTTACTAATTCAATTCCAACTAATAGACCTTTTCCTCTAATATTCCCAACAAGCGGATGTTCCCCAATTTCATCTTTTAGTTGCTCTAATAAAAGGGAACCCATTTGCGCAGATCGCTCGATTAAATTTTCATTTTCCATAATCTCTAAGTTTTTAAGTGCTAATGCACAAGCTGCTGGATTTCCACCAAATGTATTAATATGGCGGAAGAATTCATATTCTCCTTTACCTTTAAAAGCCTCATATATTTCTTTTTTCACAGCTGTTGCAGATAATGGTAAATATGCGCTCGTAATGCCCTTTGCCATTGTAATAATATCTGGCTTCACATCATAATTCATAAACCCAAATGCTTTTCCTGTACGACCGAAACCGCAAATTACTTCATCACTAATAAGCAAGGCACCGTGTTTTTGACACGTCTCATGAACAGCTTTCATATAGTCTTGTGGTGGCATTAATATGCCCCCGCCTGTAATAATTGGTTCCATAATAAAAGCGGCAATTGTTTCACTTAATTCCCACGTCATAACACGATCGACTTCTTTCACACATTCTACATCATAAATATGCTGCCCTTCAATTTCAGGCATACGGTAACAATCCGGTGGTGTTACGTGTAAAAAACCTGAAGCAAACGGCTCATACTGATATCTACGCTGCGCTTGTCCCGTCGCTGCCATTGTCGCCATTGTATTCCCGTGATACCCACGGTAACGTGACATAAATTTATAACGATGTGGTTCACCTTTTTGAGCATAGTATTGCCTTGCTATTTTAAAAGCTGTTTCGTTCGCTTCTGAACCACTATTTGAGAAGAAAATAACATACTCTCCCCCAAGCCACTCATTTAACTTTTCAGCAAGCTTTATAGCTGGCTCATGGGATTGTGACATTGGAAAGTATGATAATGTTTGTAATTGCTTATAAGCCGCTTCTGCGAGCTCTTTTCTTCCATATCCACTATTGACACACCAAAGGCCACTCATACCATCTAAATATCTTTTTCCTTGTATATCTTCAACCCAGCACCCTTCAGCTTTTGCCCCTACCATTGTACTATTTGGACTAAAGGGACGCATTCCGTGCCAAACATATTGCTCATCTTTTGCTAATAATTCATCAGTTTGCTTCGTTTTCATCATTACTTCCACCTTCCATAACAACTTATTTTTCACAAAAGCTGCGCTGGTGCCATGATGACTTAAATTTCTCCCTGCTATTTTCATTCCACAAAATTAAGACAAATCCTACTTACAAATCAGTAATATTTACAAGAAAATGACAAAAGAAAAAAGAGCTTTTCTTATCTATCGAAAAGCTCCTCTTTTATTTAATGTGAAGACGCATCGCTAATGCCATGACCAGTATTAGATTTCACTAGAATTTCATCAAATTTCGCTTCATCTTCTTTCTTACTAGATAAAACCGTTCCTAAATATGCTGCAAGAAATCCGAGTGGAATTGAAATAATTCCTGGTGTCGTATATGGGAATAACGCTTCCCCAACAAAAATAGCTTTTCCAGCTACAGGGTTCCAAACATTCGGACTCAACGCTACGAGAACAATTGCTGATACGAGACCTACAATCATACCCGAAATAGCACCCGTTGTATTAAAACGCTTCCAATATATTGTAAATAAAATTACTGGTAGATTTGCACTCGCTGCAACTGCAAATGCTAATGATACTAAAAATGCAACGTTTAATGTTTGGGCAAATAATGCAAGTATGATAGATAGTATCGCTACTCCAATAGATGCATAACGAGCCATGGATACTTGCTCTTTTTCCGTTGATTTTCCTTTACGAATGATTTCATTATAAAAATCATGAGCGAATGCTGATGCTGCTGTTAATACAAGACCTGCCACTACAGCCAAAATCGTTGCAAAAGCAATTGCTGATACGAAAGCAAATAAGAAGTCTCCACCTAACGCTTTGGCTAATAAAGGTGCCGCCATATTACCAGCTGGGTTTGCTTTAATAATCGCTTCATTTCCTACAAACGCTGCCGCACCAAATCCTAAGAAAATCGTCATAATATAAAATGCACCAATTAACCACGTCGCATATACGACAGATTGACGTGCAGTTTTTGCATCACGTACTGTAAAAAAGCGGACAAGTATATGTGGTAATCCAGCTGTACCAAGTACTAGTCCTAAATTTAAAGAAAGTGTATCAAGACCATCCTTATACTTTACACCTGGATTTAAAAATGAATCTTTTAAAGGTGTAGCTGTTTTCATTTGAGCGAACATTTCAGTCACGCTGAAGTTGAATTTTGCGAAAACGATAACAGAAATAATAAACGTACCAGCCATAAGTAATACAGCCTTTACGATTTGTACCCAGCTCGTTGCTGTCATACCTCCAAAAATAACATACACCGTCATAAGTGTTCCAACGATTAATACAGATGTCGTATATTCAATCCCTAATAATAATTTAATAAGTGCACCCGCGCCAACTAATTGTGCAATCATATAAAAGATAGAAATCGTCATCGTATTAAGAGCTGCAACTCCGCGAACTTTTTTCGCATCAAAGCGTGCTGCAATCATATCCGCCAAAGTGTACTTTCCTAAATTTCTAAGCGGTTCTGCAACAAGATATAGTACAACTAGATAAGCAACTAAAAAACCGATACTATAAAAGAATCCATCAAACCCAGTTAATGCGATTGCTCCAGCTATACCAAGAAATGAAGCAGCAGACATGTAATCTCCAGCAATGGCCAGACCATTTTGCCAACCAGTTAATCCCCCTCCAGCCGTATAAAATTCACTCGCATTTTTCGTTTTTTTCGATGCAAAATAGGTTATGACGAGCGTACCAAGAACAATAATTAAAAATAGTGCAAATGCAGTAGTATTCAAGTTCAGCCCCTCCCTTTTTGCATATCTTGCAGAATTTTTCGGGAGATTTCATCAAATGATTCTGCTTTTTTGCTATAAATCATACATAGTGCCCATGTCATGATAAATTGGGAAAAAGCAAATACCCACGCCCATGTAACGTCTCCAAATGCAGGTGTATTAAGCACCTTTGAATACGATGTTAGAATAGGTAATGCGATAAAAAAACTAAAAAAGAAAATACTCATTGGAATGATAAACTTCTTTTTCGTATTTAATAACAATTGAAATTCTTCCGACTGAACGACCTCTGTATAATTCACCTCATTTTGCAACTTACGTGCTGACGTATCGTCTCGTTTCATTAACCGATCCCCTCTCTTACTTGAAATACACTTCCCCCTTGCATACCTAAAGACTAAATTTTATAAATATTCAGAAACTTATATTCATTTTAGACAATCCATGCATTCATGCAAAGATTTTTTGATAGACATTTTTCGGCAATTTCCCCTAAATTTTTAATATACTTTTTCAAAATAAAGTGACACTTTACTTATTTATCCTCATTAAGACAAAAGCAGTGCTTAACGCACTACTTTTGTCTTTTTTTCCTTTTCTAAATTACGAGCTGTTTCGCTTAGCTCAACATCTTTTCCGTCTTTCAGTGTTCCAAATATAAAATCGAATACTGGATTTGAAACACCAAACCAAAACTTTTCATTTTTATAATGGTGTAATATATGTTGTTTTTTTAGCCATCTTCCAAACTTAGTGACGGGACGAATCGGTCTATGAGCAATATAATGTTTCCATTCGTAAACGAGCAGCATAATAATCATTCCGATTCCAAATGAAAGTGTAATAGTAACACTTTTTGTAATACCATATGCTATAAGTAAATATATAGTAAAACTAGGTATACTAAACCATACAGGTAAAAACAAAAGTTTTAAATCATCTGGATATACGTGGTGATCATAATGCAATCTTCTTAACATTTTTAATAGAAATGTATTTTTAGGTGGCTTTATATGGAATAAAAAACGATGTGTCATATATTCATTAAGTGTATAGAAAACAATCCCAAACATACATGCTAACATGCCAAACCACGTAAAAAATTGCATTTTTAAAATAATAATGAAAACAAATAGAATGCTATACATAATAACGATATCATGTTGTAAAAAGAACTCTTTCCCCACTTTCTTCATCTTGTTTCCCCCTTTTCCAAAAAAACAGCCGCAACATATCGTTACGACTATTTCTTTTCTATTCTTATTCTATTCACTTTACAAATTTGCCTGCTGTTCTATTGTCGAGAAAAAATTGTTTGGTCCAAATATATTTTGCTTCGGAATAATATGTTCCACTGCAAACACTGTTACTTCTCCTCTTTGCACTTCTCCAATAATGAGCCCAAATATTTCATGATTTACTGCAAACGTCGGTTGCTTTGTTTGTAACAATCTTGCAGCATTATGAAATACCGCTTCATATAGTGGATTTCTATCAGTAATTTCTTTTCGGATTTTTGGCGCTAACGTAATTATAATTTCTTTTCCGTCAATAGTGGTTCGATACATAAAAATCTCCCCTTCAATCTTATGTGAACAACTGTAAAGCTTTGTATGCAAAATGTATAGAGTAACCTACTAAAATAATACCTGCTCCGGCTGTTATGTAGCCAAGCGCTTTTGGTTTTAATAAAGTTCTTCCAAAATGTACAGAAAAAGCAATATTTAAATTCCATAAAATAATACCAACAATAATGCAAAGACTGTACAAAAAAGCTTCTTGTTTCGTTACCTTCGTAAGTAATGAGCTAAGTGTACTTCCGTATATACCAAACCAAAAAACAAGATTTAATGGATTGGATATCGCAATTAAAAATCCTGCCATAAACGATTGCTTAAGGCCACCTACCTCTTCTTTTTTATATTCCATATTCGAGTCGAAAATTCCTTGTTTTACACTTTGAAATCCTAAATAAAATAACAAGAAAAAACCCGTGCAATACATGAAGGCTTGTACATATGTATACATAAACACAGAAGATAAACCGAAATAAATGAGAAGCATAAATAAAACATCTGCAGTCATTCCACCAATTCCAACAACCCAAGCGTGCCAAAACCCACGTTCAATTCCTCGTTTTAACATTTCAATATTAATCGGCCCTACTGGCGCAGCTAATGATATACCTAATACGATTTGCTGTATAATTGCTCCAAACATCGCTCTATCCTTTCTACTCTCTTTACTACTAGTTAATGATGTAATTTGAAAAAATAGACTAGCTTTCATAATAAAATACCCTTTTTTATCCAAAATATACAAAAGAGCCATCTAGGTGATGGCTCTTACTTTTCTATCCTATGAAGAAAAGGACATTTCCCTTTTATTGGCTCTACATCGTCTCCTATGAAATATTGTTTCCATTCACGATGCTCTGGGTCACCATAATGACTAATGTTAGGATGTTTCGGCAATTGATCCCACTTTTCAACTCGCTCACGAACCATTTGTCTTGAATATGCTCCTTTAGGACGATCTCCCTCTAATCCATCAAAAATAGTGCGTGGCTGAAACCCAATAACGAGAGAATTCCCTAAATGTCTAGTTTTTCGTTGTTTATAAGCTGGCGCATTTCCAAATGCGAATATTGGCTCACCACCAAATGAAAATTCCCATAAATAATGGTCTGGATCTTCAGGAATTTGCTTTGGCCATGCTTGATTATCGTTTTCATGTAAATACTGTAACACTTTCCAAAAGGAATCACGGTAATATTCGAGTGGCTGTTCTTCACATTCCGGTTCTACAAAAAGGAAAAAGCCCCTTCTTACAATCGGCCTCTCTTTCATTAACTCTAAAAAAGATAACATTGTATGTGGTAAATGACTCCAATCATTATGAGAAAGAAATGAATAACGAAGTTCATTCTTTTTCAAAGCTGTTAAACCGAAATAACATGGAAAAGTTGGTTCTAACACAACATTTGAAAAAATCTCAAATTCTTTTGCAACCCAATCCGGTATGTCGGTTCTCGTTCTCATTCCTTCATTATCTAATAAGTAAGACTTATTCATTCTTTCACCTCATTATGTATAGCATTCAATTAAGAATATTATATACTCAGCCTGTCCTATACCTATTTAAAAATTTGACTGAAAAATTATTTAAAAATACAAAAAAATAAAATCGCTTACTTGACTAAATTCTCCCAATTCGTGTATATTTAAATTAATCATTTAGCAGAATATTCAAGAATATAGCATTTTTAGTTTATATTATTTTTTTAAAATGAATTTCACTAAATGAAAATAGTAAACGCTTTTAGGAGGAATTGTAACATGCAAGGAAAAGTAAAATGGTTTAACAACGAAAAAGGTTTTGGATTTATCGAAATGGAAGGCGCTGACGATGTATTCGTACATTTCTCTGCTATTCAAGGCGACGGCTACAAAGCTTTAGAAGAAGGTCAAGAAGTATCTTTCGACATTACTGAAGGTAACCGCGGACCTCAAGCTGCTAACGTAGTAAAACTTTAATCCAACATATAACAGGAGGTTACCTTACTTGGTAACCTCCTTTGTTATTCCTTTGTATATTTCCGTTTTACAGAGCAAAAACTATGTGAAATGCGCACTATACAAAGGAGGAATTATTAATGGGATCAGAAGTAAATGATTTTGAAGAAGTGAAATTCCGTGTAGAAACAGCACAAAAAATGGTAGGATCAGCAACAATTTCAATGGATCCAGATACATTAGAACATGCTACTACTGCTGTAGAAGCAGCTCGCTCTCAGCTTGAAATTATGAAATCTGTTGCAACTGATTTAGATGAGCCATTTTTAATGAATGAGGAAAAAAAATTAAATAAATGTGAGCATCAACTAAACGAAGCAAGACACTAAAAAACATCCAGAGAATTTTCTCTGGATGTTTTTTCATGACAACTGTTCCCCATACTTTTTCAATGTTTCTCCCACTGTACATTGCCTTATACAAAATGAATGAGCGTAATACTTACTATTTGTCTTTCGATTATGTTCTCGCAAAAAACATCCTTCACAATACGTTTCTAATAAGTCATTTACCTCTGTAATGAGTTGCTTTTTATCCACCTTTGCACCTCTCTATTCGGTTATTTCTTTATGACTATCAATACTTGTTCCTTCTAATGCTTGCGTAGCTAATTGATGTGCTTCTTTATTTTGTTTTCTAGATATCGACTCACATATAAGTTTTAATTTCATTTGCTTCGCCTTTTGCTCAATTTGGTCTAAATAATGATTTAAATGTTCATCATAACAAGGCCATTCTCCGGCTAATTGCTGCAGTACCACTTGTGAGTCTCCGCGAAGTGTAACTGCTTCATACTTAATCCCTAGTTCCTCGAGTATATTCATACCGTATAATAATGATGCATATTCCGCTTCATTATTATCATATATACCTTCTATATATGCATTGCGGCGAATGCGGTAGTTTGTATTTCCTTTTTTATAATACACACATATACCAACGCCAGCTTCTTTCGTTTGCACATCATACCCCCCATCAAAATAAACGAGTATTTCTTGGGGCTCTTCCTCTACTTGCTTACTTAACTTTTTCATCTCTTTTAATGACCATTCTGCGTCCATTTCATCGTAAAATAAAAGTTCCTTAGCTCTTCCTGTTTTCTCAAAATCCTCTGCAAATTGAAGTACTTCTTCTATGTTCATATACTCTGTTGTTAATTCCGTCTGCAATCCACGCTTCGTTTTATACAACCAATGAATTTTATATTTCATACTACATTCCCCTTATGTAAGACTTCTTATATATATCCGGCTAATTGAAGCCTCACTTTATTTTATTATATTTTATCTAGAGTCACAGCATTATATTCAATATGATTACATACAAAAAGAGCTATCCCTATAGGAATAGCTCTTTCATCTATTACATAAATCTTTCAAATTGTACTCGCTTATTAATCCAGTACATTACAGGCATACCGATCGCCATGACAACAAATTCACCAATTGCACAAGTTAACCAAGACAACATAAATGGTAAACCCAATGCAAGATGAAGTTCAATTGCAATCATAAACATTGTAATTGTAAAGATAACTGTATTAAAAATCATACGAGCCCAAACACCTTTAATAAATCGCATAGAAATAATCGTTGCAACTAACGCAAGAATAGATTGCCCTACTCCAAATACTAAATCGTAAGCGATCATAGGTGAGAAAAAGAGATTCGTTAAAAATACACCTAATACAATTCCGTAAATTGCTTTCTTGTTAAATACAACGAGATGATTAAACATCTCTGAAATACGAAATTGTACATTCGTAAAGCCAAATGGCTGAATAAGCATAGAAACAGCAATATATAATGCCGCTAAAATACCATTACCGACTAAAGTTCTAATATTCATGACAAAATCTCCTTAGTTTTTTTACGTGGGATGGTTTCGAACCACGTTATTCGTTTTTTAAGCAACAAGATTATATTTTACGTGGTAGCCCCTCTTTCGTCAATAGATTCCTATCATAAACTACCTTTTTCCTTTTAGACAACGTATAATGAAACATATGAAAGATTTAGGAGGTTTCACTTCATGACAGCAACAATTCAAAATGAAAAAGTGATCGTTTCCATTTCTGACAAAGGTGCAGAATTACAGAGCGTTCGCTTAAAAGAAGACAACACAGAATATTTATGGCAAGGTGATTCTACTTATTGGGGACGCCGTGCACCAATTTTGTTCCCAATTGTCGGCCGATTAGTAGATAATACATACTACGTAGACGGTAAACCATATTCATTAACACAACACGGTTTCGCTCGTGATCTTACTTTCTCTGTGAAAGAACAAAGCGAAACAAAAATCACTTATATCGTTACTAGTAATGAAGAAACATTAAAAAAATACCCATACGAATTCGAATTACTCGTTTCTTATGAGCTAAATGGACAAAGCGTTCATATAACATATGAAGTAAACAATCCTACTTCAAAAGAGATGTTCTTCTCAATCGGAGCACATCCTGGATTCAACTTCCCTTTATTGGACGGTGAATCATTTACAGATTATCACTTATCGTTTAATGGTTCGGAACGCTTAGAAACAAGCGTATTAGAAGGACCTTATCTTTCAAACAAAAAGCAATTAATCGCTGAAAATACGACTGAATTGCCACTTACATATGATTTATTCAAAAATGATGCACTTATTTTTGAACATATGAATACGAATGAAATTTCGATTCGTTCTCATAAACATAATAAATTTGTAAAAGTAGAATTTGATGGATTCCCATTTGTTGGCGTATGGACACCAGGGGATAACGCACCTTTCTTATGTATTGAACCTTGGTATGGCATCGCTGATGAAGTAAATCCAGCAAAAGATTTCAAGAACAAAAAGGGAATTCAATCTTTACAAGCGAATGAAACATTTACATGTCGTTACAGCATCACAATCGGATAACTACTCTATCCCCTACTTCAAAAAAATATTTAAGTAGGGGATCATCTTATAATTTGGAGGTTTCTCATTTTGATTGAAGTATATATTGATGGTGCATCAAAAGGAAATCCTGGTCCTTCTGGTGCAGGAGTGTTTATTAAAGGCGTTCAGCCACCTGTACAATTATCAGTACCACTTGGAACAATGTCCAATCATGAAGCAGAATACCGCGCTTTACTTTTAGCATTAAAATATTGCATCGAGCATAATTATAGCACTGTCTCTTTTCGTACAGATTCGCAGCTTGTTGAGCGGGCTGTTGAAAAGGAATACGCAAAAAATAAAATATTTGCACCTCTTTTAGATGAAGCACTGCAGTACATAAAAAACTTCGATCTCTTTTTTATTAAGTGGATTCCAAGTAGTCAAAATAAAGTAGCTGATGAATTAGCTAGAAAAGCTATCTTACAAAATTAACGGGGGTATGAGTGTGAAAAAAGAGTGGATTGCTCCTCTTGCTTTATTATTTGTCTCTTTTATTTGGGGAGCTACGTTTGTTGTCGTTCAAAACGCTATGTCTTTCGTTGGTCCATTTACGTTTAATGGTATTCGCTTTTTATTCGCTGGAATTATTTTATTATTCGTTCAAATTATTTTCTCACAGAAAACTTCAAAACAAGAATTAAAACATAGTAGTTTAGCTGGATTAATGGTTGGGTTCTTCTTATTTGTCGGCTATTTATTACAAACATTTGGCTTACTTTATACAACTTCTTCAAAAGCAGGTTTCTTAACTGGGCTAAGCATTGTTATGGTCCCAATCTTATCATTTATCTTTTTAAAACAAAAAGCCACCATTTTCATCGTACTTGGTATTGCTGTAGCTACAACAGGTTTGTACTTATTAACAGCTGCTGATTCTTTCCAATTAAATATAGGAGATATACTTGTTCTTGGTTGTGCAGTCGCTTTCGCTGCCCATATTCTTATTAACGGCTTCTTTTCTAAAAAAATATCACCTTTATTATTAAGCACATCTCAAGTATTAGCTGTTGGTATATTTTCTTCTATTTGCGCTTTCTTGTTTGAAGATTGGGAAAAGTTATTTTCAGTATCACTATGGACGAATCAATCCTTTTTATTCGCACTCTTTCTAACTGCTCTGTTTGCAACATCTATTGCTTTTTTCATTCAAACATCGGCACAAAAACACACTTCTCCAACGAGAGTAGCAATTATTTTCGCAATGGAGCCCGTTTTTGCTGCCTTAACAGGCGTTCTCGTTGCAAATGAACAACTTTCTATTTCTGCTATTATCGGATGTCTATGTATTTTCCTAGGCATGATTTTTGTTGAATTACCTTCCAAAACAAAAAAAGAAGCGCAGGCTGCGTGAAGTTACGCTTGTAACTTCCGCATAAAAGCCTTAGCGCTTTTTTTATCTGTAATTTCTTCTTCTTTCAATCGTTCTAATAACGCAACGAAATAACTACCATCAAACTGCAATTGATGTTTAATTGTCGCTTCTATTGCTGCGTTCACAATCCCATCAGACGCACCAGTATATCCTTGTCCAAACATAATAAACCCCTGTGCTTCCTCTGATAATTTAAATCCTTTCGTATGTAAGAATGAAAGATAATCTTCTACTGTTTGCATGTTATTCCCACCTACTCAAAAATTCTCCATCTCCTATCATACATGTTTTTACACGCTATGAGAATGAAATTTCTTTGACAACTTTGTAAATCAATCTTCTACTTCGCTTACAATGGAGGATTTTCTAACAATCTGAAGGAATATGTAAAGTGGAACTTATTTCATATTAAAGGGGAGACACGATGAAACAAGCACTATTAATTATCGACGCTCAACAAGAATTAATTGATGGAAATGAGCAAGAAAATGAAGTTTTTCGTAAAACCGAGCTATTATCTACACTAAATATAGCACTGCAGAAAGCAATAGATTCAAATGCTCTTATTGTTTTCGTAAGAGATATCGATGTTGCTTCTGGTAGTGGCGAAGGATTTGAAGTACATAATCAAATTCAAGTACCCCAGTCTGCAATCCTTATTAATAAAGCAGCAACCAATTCATTCTACGGCACTTCTTTACTTGAACTTTTAAAAGAAGAAAACATTAATCATATTGTTATAGGCGGATGTAAAACAGAACATTGTATTGACACTGCCGTTAGGACAGCAACTGTACAAGGATTTGACGTTACATTAATTAAAAACGGGCATTCAACAACTGATTCTAACGTATTGTCTGCAGAACAAATTATTGGTCATCACAATAAAACTTTACACGGTCATTATAACGTTGATCATTTTTCTATGGTGAGAGATATCGAAGAAGACCTCTTTCAGCCGACTCATGATCAATATCGTGATTAGCGAAAAAGAATCCTTCATTCAGAAGGATTCTTTTTCACCCAAAAATTTGTGCTGCAATGCTATATAACTCATTATTCCTTTTTAATAATTGATCGCTATTTTTCATCATAATTGGTGGTGTATTCACCTTTTTAAAACCAGCAATCTCTAATACTTTCATGAAATCTTTCTTTCCTTCTAGTACATCAATTCTTAATTTACCATTATGCCCTTTTGCTAAATCATGTACAATTCTCATTGCCATCTCATCATTTTTAGCAACAACCGGCCCTATTATCTTATTTTCTGGTGTTTGTATGCTTAAACCGTAACCTAATACATTTTGTTCCTTGTCCTTTACAACGATACACTGTTCACTTTGCATAATTCTTTTCTTTAAAAACTCTTTTCTATTTGTTCCAAACGCATATTCATCTATTTTTATTATTTTTTCTAAATCACCCTCTTCATAATTCATCACATAATCTTCATTTCTTACACAATAATGTTTCGCATTGTATGAGTTACATATGTATTTAGAAACATAACTTACTGCCCTAAATCCTAACTTTTCATATAAAGGTTTCCCTTCATCCGTAGCAATAAGCATAATTGGAGTATGAGCTGATACGCTTTTAACGCACGCTTCCGTTATTATCTTTCCAATCCCTCTCCCCTTATAATCTGGATGTACAATCACCATTCCGATAGATGCTAATTTCTCCCCATATAATATTATTGCTGCGCTAGCAATTAGTTCCTCTTTCTCATTCCAAACACCGTATACAATCCCTGCGTTAAAAATAGTCTCAATTTCTTCTCTGTTATAATCCCAACCAATATAAGAAGATAGCGCTACAATGTCGCTTATTTGTTCTTTCCGAAGACGCTCCACTCTAATTTCCAATTCAATCATACTCCATCCCCTTATCTAGACATTTAAATCATTATTACGAAATCAACTTGTACATGTTTCCCTTTATTTGTCACACACATATGTTATTTTGACCAAGACTATATTGTAAATGAGGTGACAACATGCCCATTACGAATCGATTTTCTACCACCACTAACGGCGCACTCGCTATTACAGGTAATACTTTAGGCTTAAGTAAAATCAGCAATCAAAACCGTGCTGGTACAATCGGGGCAATTGGTGCATTCGCAACTACGAATACTGCTTTACAAGTAACTACTTTTCCTGCTGGTACAACATTAAACTATACACAAAATAGTTCTACCGCTATTTTAAATATCCCTGCTGGTAGTACTATTCTTTACGCAGAACTCGTTTGGGGTGGAAACTATTTATCTCGTGATCAAAACATTACGAGTGTATTAGGAAACCCAGTTTCTTTTACAACACCTGTTTCAACATACTCGATTACTCCTTCAGCTGTTACGGCTTCAAATCAAACTTTCGTTTCAAACTCTATTACATTTGGCTTTTACACTCGTTCAGCAGACGTAACAACTCTTATTCAAGCGGGAGGTGCTGGTTCCTATACTACAGGAGCGGTTCCTGGACTTGTAGATCCTATAGATGCTTCTAATGGAACAATTAATTCGGCTGGATGGACGCTTATCGTCGCTTATCAAAACGGGACATTGCCAGCAAGAAACTTAACCATTTATGTAGCTGGTAACCGTGTTTCTGCAGAAACTGGTAGTGCCGATGTATTTGTTTCTGGATTTTTAACACCTTCAGGAGGACCAGTAAGTGGGAGATTATTTTTAAGTTCTACCGAAGGAGATGCAGATTTAACCGGGGATCAAGCTTTATTTGGACCAAATTTCAGTTCATTAAATGCTTTATCTGGACCAAATAATGCCATAAATAATTTCTTCGGTTCTCAAGTTAATAATGCTGCAGGAAACTTAGATACAACTGGGACATTTGGAACGCGAAATCAAAGTGCTTCTACAGGTACAAACATTTCCGCAGGAAGACAGGGCTGGGATATTACTTCTATTGATATTTCTCCTTATTTAACAAACTCACAAGTATCCGCTGCAATCCGTTTAACTACTAACGGAGATGCATATATGTTAAATACAGTCGGCTTACAAATTAATATAAACTCCCCAAATATACAAGCAACGAAAAGCGTAAATAAAAGTGTTGCTGCAATTGGAGATATTCTCACTTATACAGTTACTATCCCTAACACCGGGCTTCTTCCTGCCAATAACGCTATTTTTATAGATAGTCTCCCTAATGGTACTTCTTTTATACCCGGCACTGTAACAGTAGATAACGTACCACAAACAAATGCAAATCCTGCGGCTGGTATATCTCTTGGAACAATTAATAATGGTGCTTCTCGTATAGTAACTTTCCAAGCTACTGTCGTTTCTCTTCCAAGTCAAAATCCTATCTCTAACACTGCTAATATTACATTTCAATATACACCAATCGCCGGAGGAACAACTTTTAATGGTCTTGCAACAAGTAACTCTGCTGGAACACAAATTAACCTTGCAGATATTAATGGAACAAAATCAGTTAACAAACTTTTTACCGATATTGGTGAAACATTAACTTACAGTATTGCCTTAGCTAATATAGGAAATATCGCTGCAACGAATGTGATATATACGGATCCGATTCCTAGCGGGACTACTTTCATTCCAGGGAGTGTAACTGTGAACGGAGTTACTCAAGCTGGCGCAAATCCCGCTAATGGTATAACAATTGGTTCAATTGCCGCAAATTCCACTACTACTATTTCATTCCAAGTGCTCGTTCCTTCTATCCCTCAAACAAACCCAATATTAAATAGTGGAACAACAACATATCAATACATTCCTGTACCTAATCAACCAGCAGTAAGTGGGACTGATACGACAAATATTGTCTCCACTCAAGTGAATAATGCTACTGTAACAATGACGAAAGCAGTAGATAAAAATTTTGCAGATATTGGTGATACACTAACGTACACCGTTTCCTTTACAGGTACAGGTAATACAAATGCGAACAATGTTATTTTTACAGATGTCATCCCTACTGGAACAACTTTCGTTCTAAACAGTTTAACAATAGATGGCACGACACAAGTGGGTGCAAATCCCGCTACCGGCGTGAACATTGGATCCATAACAAGCGGCACAACAAAAAATGTTGCATTTCAAGTAGTAGTAAACACAATACCCACGTCAAATGTCGTATCTAACGGATCAAGCGCTTCTTATCAATACACTGTCAATCCTAGCCAATCACCTGTTACAAAAAATATTTCTTCGAATCTCGTTTCCACTCAAATTAACAATGCGAATGTAACATTAACAAAATCAACAAATAAACAATTTGCTACAATTGGCGAAACAATAAGTTATACAATCCTTATTACAAACAGTGGAAATACAGCCGCTAATAACGTGCAACTAACAGATCCACTTCCAAACGGAACGATATTGACTCCTGGTACTGTAACACTAAACGGAGTTTTACAAAATGTAGATTCTCTCGTTGCTTTACCTATCGGCACAATTCCTGGTGGGGCTACTGTTACCCTTTCTTTCCAAGTAACAGTCATCAATATTACGACCCAAAATCCTATCATTAATAACGCCTTCGCTTCTTATCTATATACTGTAAATCCAAGTTTGCCACCGACTTCAAAAACAGCAAATTCTAATTCTGTTACATCAACAATTAGACTAGCAAATCTCCGTGCTAATAAATCTGTAGATAAAACGTTTGCGGAAGTTGGCGATGTATTAACTTACACCTTCGCTCTTACGAACGATGGGAATGTTGCAGCAAACAATGTATTACTATCTGATTCAATTGCGAATGGAACCGCCTTTGTCCCAAACAGCGTTATAGTTAACAGTGTTACTCAGCCAGGCGTTACACCAGCTAGCATCAATATTGGTAGCATCAATGCTAATACTACAATTACAGCTTCATTCCAAGTAGTAATAACTAGCATTCCAAATCCAAACCCTATTTCAAATAGCGCTTCCATCTCCTATAACTTTATCGTTGATCCAAACGCTTCACCTGTAAGTAAGAACACTACTTCAACTACTACATTTACTCAAGTAAACGATGCAAATGTCATTTCAGCCAAAACAGTGGACCGAGCGTTCGCTACCGTAGGGGATATATTAACTTATACTGTTACTTTGACGAATGCAGGAAGTGTTTCTGCTGATAGTCCTACTTTCGTAGATACGAATCCAGACGGTACTACCTTTATCCCAAACACTTTTCTTATTAATGGTGTACTCCAAAATAACGCAGATCCAAATATAGGTGTTCCACTACCTTCCATTGCTGCTAATGGCTCACTTACTGTCTCTTATCAAGTAACCGTCACCTCTTTACCAACACAAAACCCAACATTAAATTCATCTAGTACACAGTATAGCTTTATTCTAAATCCGGGCGATCCACCAACTATAGAAACATCTGTAAGTAATACTGTAAGTACACAAATTAATTTAGCAAATGTAGTGATTGTCAAAGAAGTAGATTTAACTATCGCCGATGTCGGGCAACCAATCACATATACAATTTCTTTAGCTAATCTTGGCAATACTACAGCAAATAATGTTATTGTTACCGATATAATCCCTAATGGCTCCACTATCGTACCAAATAGTATTTTTATAGGTGGTACTTTACAACAAAGTGCAGACCCTAGTACCGGTCTTCAAGTCGGCTCCATTCCTTCAGGTGGTTTTACAACGATTGTTTTTCAAATAAGTGCAAATGGGCTACCTTCACCAAACCCAATTCAAAACAGCGCTTCACTTCAATATAGCTTTATCGCTGATCCAAACTTACCTGCTCTCGTTAGAAACACTGCTAGCAATATAGTAACTACACAAATTAATACTGCTAACATCGTTGCTACAAAACTCACAAGCACAAACTTCGCTGATGTTGGTGATGTCATACTATATGCAACTATTTTAACAAATAACGGGAATATCTCTGCTGCTAATGTAACGTTTACAGATATCATTCCAGCGGGTACCCTCTTCATTCCTAATACTGTAACGATTAATAATGTCCCTGTAGCTAACGCAAATCCTGCCACTGGCATTTCAATTGGTACGATAGGAGCGAATTCATCACGCACCGTTGCATTTCAAGTTTTTGTACCAACTATCCCTGCTGTAAACCCAATTACAAATCAATCAAGCACAACATTCCAATATACGTATGATCCATCCAAACCTGCTGTGATGCAGATGGTTGCTTCTAACACTGTACAGACAACTATTAATAACGCCTCAATTGCCGCTACTAAATCTGCAGATAAACAGTTTGCTAACGTAAATGATATTATTACGTACACGACTACTTTAACGAATAACGGGAACACACTTGCATCAAATGTAATATTTACAGATGTAATTCCAAACGGAACATCGTTTATTCCTAATAGTGTTACTGTAAATGGGAATACACTGCCTAATGTCAATCCAGCAAGCGGAATTGCAATCGACCCAATAAATCCGAATGCATATACAATCATCTCATTCCAAGTACAAGTAAATTCTATCCCGAATCCAAATCCAATCCCGAACCAAAATAATACAACGTACCAGTATGTCGTAGATCCTAACTTACCTCCAGCATCCGCCAATACGTTAAGTAACGTAATAACAACTCAAATTAATAACGCTACTATTGTCGCTACTAAGTCTGTGAATACACCGACAGCTGCAATTGGTGATATTGTTACTTATACGATTGCAGTAACAAATACAGGTAATATCCCTGCTAGTGCAACTGTTTTAACAGATGGGCTTGGCGCAGGAGCTTCATTTATCCAAAACTCCGTAACGATCAATAATGTTCCACAACCAGGATTAGATCCATCACTTGGTGTTCACTTGGCAGATATTTCGCCAGGAGATACTGTATTCATTACTTTTCAAGCACAAATTTTAGCGATACCACCTAGTGGCACATTAACAAATAATGCTCTTGTAAATTATGAATATACCGTAAATCCAAACCAATCTCCTGCTGTTGGTAGCACTGTAACAAATACAACAGTTACACCAATTATTGACGCTACTTTAGTAATAAATAAAAGCGCTAGTACAACTTTCGCTACAATTGGTGATACAATTACATTCACTTCAGCTGTTACAAACAACGGAAATACTACTGCGAACAACATTATTTTTACTGATACAATTCCAAACGGTACTACCTTTATCCCAAATAGCTTTAAGATAAATGGTGTAACCGTTCCGAATGCAAATCCACAAAACGGTATCAATATTGGTAACTTAAATTCAAATGCATCTGCTACACTCAGTTTTCAAGTAAACATTACAACACTTCCAAACCCTAATCCAATCCCGAATAAATCATCGCTTCAATATAGCTTTATTGTAGATATAAATGAACCGCCAGTTTCACGAACAGTTCAATCTAATAAAACCTTTACACAAGTAAATACTGCTTCTGTTATCGCAACAAAAACTGCAAGCAGTGCTTTTGCTGCTGTTGGAGATACAATTACGTATACAACTACCCTCACCAATAGCGGAAATACTGCCGCAAACACACCTGTTTTTATCGATATATTACCACCTGAACTTTCATTCGTTCCTGATAGCGTACAAATTAATACCATCCCACAACTTGGATTTAGACCAGATAGCGGGATTTCTTTAGACTCAATTCCAGTTGGAGGAACGACAACAATTAGCTTTCAAGCTATCGTTGGCTCAATACCAGTTACAAATCCAACTTTGAACCAGTCTAGCACGACATACTCGATCATTGTTGATCCTACCCAGCCGCCGGTGACAGAAACAGCTACAAGTAATCCAACTTTAGTTCAAATTAACGAAGCGATTATTCAAGCAACGAAAAGTGTGGATCGGCTATTTTCTGACATAGCACCTGGAAATTCATTTTTAACGTATACAGTTTTATTAGAAAATGTAGGAAACACAACTGCTACGAATATCATTTTTACAGATCCGATTCCAAATAACACAGTATTTATAGAAGATAGCGTTCGAGTAGGCGGAGTTTTATTACCTGGAGTAAATCCAGCTAACGGGATACCAATTGGAGATATTATTGCAGGAGATTTTATAAATGTTACCTTCCGTGTGCAAGTAGTTAGCATTCCAAATCCAATTTTCACAATTGGACCAGGCGGACCAAACTCACCGGTTGTAAACGGCGCTTCTATTGATTATAAATTTATGGGACCTAATTTACCACTTGTTTCACGAAATACGACATCTAATTCTGTTTCGACACAAATAAATTCTGGGGAAATTGTGGCAATCAAATCTGTAGATAAAACTTTCGCAACGATTGGTGATACAATTTCTTATACAATTACATTAAGTAACCCTGGAAATGTCACTTCACAAAATATAATTTTCACGGATACTTTACCTGATGGGACGACATTCATATCTGGCACTCTTACAAACGATTCTGGTACACAGCAAATCGGAAATCCATCTAACGGGATTCAGATTGGAAATATAAACCCAAATGGAACGGCCGTGATTACTCTCAACGTACTTGTTACAAACATTCCAAGTATAAATCCAATTTCTAATTTTAGTTCTGTACAATTTGCACATGTAGTTGATCCTAGCCAACCTGCCGTAACACAAACGAACGTATCTAATGCTGTTTCGACAACAATTAATAGTGCAATATTAACGACCCAAAAAAGCGTTGATAAATCTATCATTTCTGTTGGAGATACGATTACGTATACAACAACTATTACAAATACAGGAAATACGACTGCAACGAATATAACGTTCACGAGCGCAATTCCAGCTAACACTACCTTTATACCAAACTCAGTCAAAATAAATGGGGTTCAGCAATCTGGTGCGCAACCAGCACTTGGAGTAACTATACCAAATATCGCTCCTGGTGAAACAGTAACCGTTACTTTCCAAGCAAATGTTCTTTCTGTTCCCCCTTCAAGTTCGATTATGGGTAATGACACAATTTTATATTCTTATACTGTCGATCCAAACGGAACTCCTATTACAACTTCTACTTCAACGAATATTGTTACAAACCCGGTACTAGATGCTATGATAACGATGGTAAAATCGGTCGATCAAACAATTGTAACACTAGGTGATACCATTACCTATACAACCATTCTAACGAATAATGGCAATACAAATGCAACGAATATTACTTTCACTGATCTTATTCCAGACGGCACAACGTTCATTCCGAATAGTGTCACAATCAATGGCAGTACACACATCGAACTCGATCCTAATACAGGTATAACAATCGGATCAATTGCTCCTAACAACTCAATATCTATCGCATTTCAAGTTACTGCTACTTCTACACCAAACCAAAATCCTGTAGCCAATTCCGCTACTGCTTCTTACACATTTATCGCTGATCCAAATGCACCGATTGTTTCAAGAAACGTTACTTCAAACACAGTGTTTACTACGATTAATACAGCTAACATTCTTTCATTAAAACAAGTCGATAAATCCTTTAGTCGTATTGGAGACATACTCACTTATACTGTCGTTTTAACAAACAATGGAAACTCATCTGCACAAAATGTTATATTTACAGATACAGTGCCAAGCGTCACTACATTTATTGCAAACACATTTTCTATTAATGGAGTTCCTCAAAGTGGGGCGGATCCATCGAACGGTGTGAATATTGGGACAATAACAGCCGGGACTACAGTAACAGTTTCGTTCCAAGTTACTGTAACATCATTACCAACCCAAAACCCAATTGTAAATTTCTCATCAACATCGTATCAATTAGTCTCACCGCCTGATGCAGAAACTTCAATTAGTAATCCTGTTTCAACCCAAATTAACGAAGCAATATTGTCTATGACGAAAAATGAAAGTGTATCCTTTGCAGATATCGGGCAAACTGCTTTTTATACTACTTCTATTACCAATGTAGGCAATACCGATGCAACTAATATTGTATTCACAGATGCATTACCAAGTGGACTCACATTTGTTCCTAACACATTAACTATCGATGGCGTTTTACAACCTAACGCGGATCCAAATACAGGTGTATTACTTGCAACACTTCCACCAAATGAAATATATAGTATCGTCTTTCAAGTTACAGTAAACAATATTCCCCTTAGTAACCCAGCACCAAATACAGTATCAACGACGTATGAATTTACTGTTGATCCTGTTAATCCTCCCGTTTCAAGTGCAGCTACTTCCAACACTACACTCCTTCAAATAAACAACGCAACTATTATTAGCACCAAAACAGCAGATCTTACTTTTGCGGATGTTGGTAATACAATAACATTTACACTTAACCTTCCTAATACCGGAAATGTGACCGCAACTGATGTAACTATTATCGATATTCTTGATAGCAATTTAAGTTTCGTTCCAAATAGTTTCACAGCTAATGGGCAAACCATTCCAAACGCCGATTTATCAACTGGTGTAAATATTGGTTCCATTAATGGTGGTAATACGGCAATCGTTACATTCCAAGCAACTGTTATTACACTTCCAACACTTAATCCCATTTCTAACTCTGCTTCTACCACATATCATTATGTCGTTGATCCTAGCCAGCCACTTATTACAACTTCCAATCAATCTAATACAACGACAACACAAATTAATAGCGCTATCCTTACTGCACAAAAAAATTCAAATGTATCTACGGTAGATATCGGGCAGGATATTACCTACACCGTTACAATTACAAATAGCGGAAATGTAAGTGCAACGAATGTTATTTTTACCGACCTTATTCCAGACGGAACTTCCTTTGAACCGAATAGCTTTACACTGAACGGAACTAGCATCCCAAATGCAGATATCATTACAGGCGTTCCAATCGGTGATATCGCGCCAAACGAATCTGTCATCGTAGCATTTAACATTATCGCCAATGAAATTCCGCCTATAAATCCAATTACTAATCAAGCTAGCGTTAGCTTTCAACATATCGTTAATCCAGCTAATCCCCCAGTTTCAAAAAATATTATTTCTAACAACGTTACAACAAAAATTGAAAGTGCTATTTTAAATACTATTAAAATAGGAGATAAAACTTTTGCAACGATTGGTGATACGATTACGTATACAACGACTATTACGAACACAGGCAATATTCCTGCTAACAACGCTATATTCTCAGACCCTTTACCATCGTGGACACAATTTGTTGCAGGATCAGTTATTGTTGATGGCACTCCATTACCATCCGCTTCGATTATTAACGGTGTTGGCATAAATACAATCAATCCAAATCAAACTGTTACAATCATATTCCAAGTACAAATCGTAAGTAATCCAACAACGTTCACACCTGAACTCCAAAACTTAGGATTTGTTAACTTCCAATATAACGTAGGCAATGCATTACTGGCTCAACCTGGCAATGTGGAAACGAATGTCTTCGTTACTTCTATTAATACAGCAATACTTTCAGCTGTAAAAACTGCTAATACAGCCTTTGCAAATATTGGAGATACGATCACTTATACAGTTTTGATTCAAAATAGCGGCAATACAAACGCTACGAATATAAATTTCTCAGACCCAGTTCCAGCAGGAACAACCTTTGTTGAAAATAGTTTTGCTGTAAATGGAAGTACCATTCCAGGTGCAAATCCAAATAACGGAGTGAATATCGGAACAATTAGCTCGGATAGTTCCTTAACCGTTACTTTCCAAGTCATAGTTACATCAACTCCACCTTCAAATCCGATTACAAACGTAGCATCTATTCAATACACATTCATCGTTGATCCGGCCTCTCCTCCTGTTACAGGCACGATAAATTCTAATAGCGCTTCTACACAAATTAATAACGCGACTGTTACAACTGTTTTACAAGCAAATCGTTCAATTGTGTCTATCGGGGATATAATTACGTATACAGCAACATTAACGAATACTGGAAACTTCCCTGCAAACTCTGTATTACTCATTAATGGAGTTCCTGAAGGAGCATTATTTGTTCCAAATAGTGTTACGCTCAACGGGATTTCACTTCCAGATGCAAGTCCAACTCTCGGTATTCCCGTTGGTATTATCGCACCAGGTGATTCCGCTACTATTACGTTCCAATTTCTTGCAAGTTCTATTCCACCACAAGGAGCAATTATAAATCAAGCACTTACAAGTTACACGTATATTGTCGATCCAAGTCAACCTCCTGTTACAGCAACATCCTCGTCTAATACGGTTAATACAGCTGTTGTTGATGCATCGTTATCCGTAATTAAAAGTACAGATTCTCTCGTACAATCTACTGACGGTACAATCACTTACACAGTAGTCGTTCAAAATAACGGAAATACTACTGCAAATACAGTTACTTTAACAGATTTGGTCCCCGAAGGAACTGCCTTTATTCCGAATAGCGTAACTATTAATAGCGTTTCCGTTCCAGATGCTGATCCTAACGTAGGAATACCATTAAACTCCATCACACCGTCAGAAATCGTCACTGTAACATTCCAGGTTATCGTTCAATCTATTCCAAGCGTAAACCCAATTTCTAATACAGCCCGTATTGACTATACTTTTATCGCCGATCCAACTGCTCCTATCATCTCTCGAACAATTACGTCTAATCCTGCTTTCACACAAATTTCGGATGCGACTATCCTTTCTTTAAAAGCAGTCAATGCACCGCAAGCAACAACAGGTGATATTTTGACTTACACAATAACACTAGAAAATACCGGAAATATTCCAGCTACGAATCTCATATTTTCAGATACGATCCCCCAAGATACTACATTCGTAGAAAATAGTTTTACACTTAACGGAACAACTATACTTGATGCCAATCCAAATGTAGGTGTTACTTTACCTACCTTAGCAGCAAATGCTACTCACCTTATTTCGTTCCAAATTCTTATTAACGATTCATTCTCGCAAGAATCGATTACAAATCAATCCAATACAACATATACACTCCAACCAGACCCAGGGCAACCACCTATTACTGAAACATCTACTAGTAATATCGTCATTACAAATTTCGTGCAAGCACAATTGACAATTACAAAAACATCCAATCCAACAACTGTAGATATCGGTGGAACTATACTTTATATTTCTGAAGTGAAAAATATCGGTAATGTTGACGCAATAAATATTAATTTCACAGATTCTATCCCAGCTGGGACTACATTCGTTCCCGATAGTGTCACAATTAACGGTGTCCTTCAGCCAGATGTAAATCCTGAAAACGGTATACCGATTGGAACAATTCCAGCAAACAGTTCCAAAACGATACTATTTCAAGTGCAAACAAATAATCCACCGAATGAAACTGAAATTGTAAATCAATCTTTAGCAACTTACCAATATGTAAGTATTCCTACAGCCCCACCAGTAAATCGCTCTGCAAATTCTAACATTGTTACAACATCACTTCAAAATGCAAATATTATATCTGTTAAAAGTGCGGATGTAAATTTCGTATCAATCGGGCAAATGATTACCTACACAAATACACTTCAAAATATAGGAACCGTTCCGGCTAACAATATCGTGTTCATTGATAACATTCCAGAAGGTACTATATTCATTGAAGATAGCTTAGCAATAAATAATGTAATTCAGCCTGGCGTGAATCCTGAAAACGGAGTAACTCTCGGCACGATACAACCAAATGAAACAGTCACTATTTCATTCCAAGTACAACTTACAAATATATCAGAGGGCAATACAGTCATTAATATTTCAGACGCTTCGTACGAATACCAAATTGACCCTAGTTCTCCAATTATTCAGCGTAGATCGTTATCAAATGCAGTAAATACTGAAGTGCGAACGGCAAATGTTAGTGCAATTAAATCCGCTAACAGATCCATTACACGTATCGGTCAAATCATCACATATACAGTCGCAGTTACAAACGCCGGTACCATACCTATTACAAATACTCTCCTACTTGACGTAATTGCTTCTGGCACCACATTCGTTCCAAATAGCATTCTTGTAGATGGCGTACCAAGACCTAACGAAAATCCAATTACCGGTATCAATCTTGATATAATTCTTCCAAATAATACGATTATTGTTACGTTCCAAGTAAGCGTAGTTTCTATACCGCCACAAAATAACATTAATAATATCGCCGTCATTCACTATGAGTATCGACCAGACCCAAGCACACCACCAATTTCAGAAACGACCTCTTCCAATGCTACAAACATACAATTTATTGATGCTATTCTTATTGCTACAAAATCTGCTAATACTGTATTAGCTACTATTGATGAAACCATTGAATATACAGTATTCATTCAAAATAATGGATCGGCTACAACTAACTCCATCTTTTTTACAGATACTATAGCAGATGGAACAGTATTTATTCCAGGAAGTGTAATAGTTAATAATACTGTACTTCCTGCAGCAGATCCGAATATCGGCTTTTCCATTCCTAATGTCGCAGCAGGTCAAATGACTACAATAACATTCCAAGTTTCCGTTACGAATTTACCTACTGTAAATCCAACACCTAATACTGCAAACATTGTCTACGACTTTATTTTCAATCTTGACTTTGCACCAATTCAAAAATCTACTACTTCCAATACTACTTTCGTTCAAATTAATGATGCTGATATCGTTTCACTTAAAACCGTTGATTTAACCTCTGTAACGATTGGTGACATTTTAACTTATACAACAACTTTAACGAATACAGGGAATACGGATGCCACTGCTGTTGTATTTACAGACAATATACCTGATGGAACAACCTTTATTGACGGTAGCGTTTTAGTAAATAACATTCCTCAGCTTAACGCCAATCCAAGTGTAGGTATACTTGTAGGAACGATTGCTCCTAACATTTCTATCCCAGTCACATTTTCTGTTACCGTCGTAGCTCTTCCTGCTAGCGGTCATGTTCAAAATCAATCAACTTCTCGTTATACAATTAACGTGGAAGAACAAATATCGACTAGCAATATTACCTTCACTGAAGTTATTTCCGCTAATGTAATTGCGACAAAAACAACACCTATCCAATATGCTGACTTACAAACTATCATCCCTTATACAATTTCCATCATAAATAACGGAAATATACAAGTCGAAAACATTATTGTTACAGATATTATCCCAGCAAATACGAGCTTTATAGAGAATAGTGTTATCGTGAACGGCAACGCTCGGCCAAATGACAATCCTCTTAACGGTATACAAATTGATACCATTCCACCTAATACGACAGCAACTATTCTATTCCAAGTAAGGGTTACTTCGATTCCACAAACAAATCCAATCTCTAACACGAGTACAATTGAATATGAATACACGTTACCAGATCGACCACCTATTACCGAAACTATTATTTCATCAGCTGCCGCAACAGAAATTAATCACGCAAATTTGAATAGTAATAAAGCTGTTGACCTTGCATTTGCAACGGTTGGTGATACGTTAACGTATACGATTACACTAAATCAAACCGGTAATGTTGCAGTAAATGATGTAATTATTCAAGATATTATTCCTCAAGGTACTACGTTTATAGAAAATAGCGTCATTGTAAACGGAGAAACTCTTCCAGGAGTGAATCCAGTAAGCGGCATACCAATTGGTACTATAACTATTGGTGAAGATGCTATCGTTTCATTCCAAGTAACTGTGACTTCTATTCCAACACCAAATGAACTAAACAACAACGCAATTACTACTTTTAACTATATAGTCAACCCAAATAACGCACCTGTTACAAATACGACTACAACAAACACCGTCACAACTACTGTCCAAAATGATAATGTCATTGCGATAAAAGCTGTTGATTTCACAAGTGCCTTACCCGGTCAAACTTTAACGTATACCATCACGATTACTAATAATGGTAATATCATTATCGAAGACCTTCTTTTAGTAGACACAGCACCAGCAGATACGACATTTGTTATTGGTAGTGTTACGATTAACGGAATCAATCAACCTAATGCGAATCCGGAAAATGGTATTACGTTAGGAAATCTTGCTCCAAATGAATCTGTTATTATTACATTCCAAGTGACAATTTCTTCTTCTACTCTTCAATCTACAATCAATAACGATGCTACTATTTCCTATACGCCTATTGTCGGTCCAATCCAACCACCTATTACGATTACAAAGCAAATGAATACAGTTACAAAGCAAACAAATACCGTTACAACGACAGTCGTTGATCCGATGGTTGACATTGAAAAAACAGCTGACAAATCTATTGTCGTTATAGGAGATATCATTACATTTACATTAGCGGTATTTAATCACTCCCCCATTCCGACAATCAGTACTTCTGTTATAGACAGCATTCCAGCTGGTACAACATTTATAGAAAACAGCGTAACAATTAACGGTACTCCCGTTACAAATGTTCGTCCAGACACTGGTATTAATATCGGCTCTTTACCTGCAGATTCAGTAGCAACTATAACATTTCAAGTGCTCGTAACTTCTATTCCTTCAAACAGTACAATTATAAATTCTGCAACAGTTACCGCTGCCTTTCAATTGACACCACAGGATCCAATTATTACTTTCATTGTTAATTCAAATATTGTTCGTATACCAATTCAATTTATAACTGCAACAGTCACGAAAAATGCTTCCGTCAGCTCAGCTTATTTAAATCAATATTTTGATTACACGGTACGTATTACAAATACTTCCAAAATTTCACTCTCAAATATTTCTTTACAAGATACCATTCCAGCAGGTTTACAATTTATAAACGGCACTGTCTTTATTAACGGTGAACGCTCTCCACTAGCGAATCCGAATATCGGTTTCCTAGTTGCCACTAATTTGGAACCAAACGAAACAATTATCGTATTATTCACAGTACAAGTAATAAGTCCACCTGTTAATAATGAATTTAAAAATACGGCCAATATTTCGTTACAACTTCAAGTCTCGCCTACCGACCCACCAATTACAGTAACCGTTACAAGTAACGAAAACATCGTCACTTTTGTTCCAGAAAATCCAGATGAAACACTTCCAAATTTAAATTGCTTCTTTGACGGTGAACGCTTCATTCGCATTACTCCTCGAAATGTACGAAATTACCTTTGGACTTGGATTTGGTGGAAGTAATTGAAACAAAAAAGAGATTGTAGTTTGGTTGAAACCAAATTACAATCTCTTTTTCATTACCTATATCCCACTACGTTGTAACTCGTCCAAGGATATACAATTAAACAACATCTCAAGTTATCTTAGTCGTAATAAGTTGGCCAGCTTCATTAATAGTAACTTTCCATTTCACTCCACTAGCAGTCTTCATGATTATACCTTTACTTGCCTCTATTTCAATATCTCCAAACATTCTTCCGCCAGTTGTCGCTAACCAAGCGTTCCCATTTTCCATAGAAGACCTTGCAAAAATACGATTAATTCGAAAACGCTTATGATCTTGAGAATAACCACTTAATGTAATTCTAACTTTATATAACTGACTCGCCTTCATATTCGATATAATTGTATCGCCAACATTTAATGGAACATCCAACGCGATAACCCAACTTCCAGTTGCGCTTAATGCATATTCAATTTTAATTTTCTTTGGGCTCTCTCCCCACCCAAAATACATTCCAAAGCAATTTAACATTTGTATTGGTTTTTTCGTAAAATCCAGTTCAATTACAACTGGATTACTATCTGGAACGTCAATATAGTTTACACTTTGTTCATCTATTAAATTAAAGCAATTTGCGAGATTCCCCCCGTAAGGCACTTTCCCACTTACTTGCTTAATCGTATACTTCTGCTGAGCATTTACTAAAATATCATCTTGATTCCCTATTAAATGTGGTTTATTTAACGTAATCGGTAACTGAATTCGAAGAGATTCTTCATAGGTAGACTTACAAACATTGTATTGTCCTTTATCTACAATAGTTGTAGAAAGTAAATTTGAAAAAAGGTAGTTACGATGCGAATTAGAAGAAAATTCAATGACAATTTGTTCACTACTCATCCGGTACGTATCCCAAATCATACAATCAAATGTATTATACGCACCTGAGCAACGAATTGCTTTTTTCGTTTGTTGTCTACATTGCACTTGAATATCATGAAACGTATTTCCTGAACTTTCATTTGGCAAATCACTATTTCCATCTACTTCAATCCCATACACACATCCATCAATAAATATTGATTGAAATACATTGGCATTAATCCAGCAAGGTGTATTGATATCATCTATATACTCTGTTTTCAAATATATTGCAGTTTGAAAGTTTTTAATTTGAATAAATTTAACTTGAAAGAAACTAATATAATCCCATGCCTTTTGACAATAAAAATGTATAGCTTTTCCTTTATACGATGGAGTTGTATTTATTATATTTATATTTGATATAACAGATTGATTAGGTACTTCGATTTGTTGTGAACCAGAAACATAAATGACAGCCGATTGAAACAACGAATTTATAACTTGAATAGTACCACCAACTATCGAAGCGTTACTTTGTAGCTCAAATGCATTAAAATCCCCATCAATTTGCAGCGTTACGGTAGGATCTAACTCTAATCTTACGTTTGATTTAATAACAATCGGCTTTACAATTTTGTACGTATTTACCCCTGTAATTCTAACCGTCGAAATTCGATTCGCTACACAATAATCAATAGCTTGCTGAATTGCTAATGAGCTATCATTTCCCGAGTTTGGAACTGCGCCAAAACAATCAATGTGAACGCTACTTTCTGGCGCACAATCTTCTTGGGAAGAAATATATTCTGACAAAATAAATTCACTCCTCATATTACCTTTTTTCATATAATATGTGAGTTCTCTCTTAAAAGTTTCTATAATTAAAAAAACAAACGACCTACCCGGTCATTTGTTTAACTCATATATATTTTTCGTTTCTTCTATCATTTTAGCTAACGAGAAATACCTCACTGCTTTCTCTCGTGCTTTCAATCTAATATCATTTACCCTTTGTTCATCCCCTTGTAGTTCTTCAAGTGCACTTGCGAATTCGGATTCGCAATATTCAGATATTAAAACACCTGATTCTCCATCTATTACCGCTTCATGTATTCCACCAACATCTATTGAAACAATTGGTGTCCCTGTAGCCATCGCTTCAATTACTACCATTGGAAACACTTCACGAAAAGATAATAAAAGTAAAGCATCCATATTCCCTATAAACTCATGCGGCTCTGAAATATTCCCTAGCATCTTCACCCTTTGCTGTAATCCATATTTTTCTATTTCTTTCATAATCGATTCTTTCTCTGGTCCATCACCAGCAATATAAAACATAAAATCATTTCTCTTTTTCAACACATTTGCAATTTTGACAAATAGTTGATGGTTTTTCTCTTTGGATAATCTAGCTAATATCCCTATTTTATATGTAGATTCTTTCTTTTTCTGCTGGAATAAAAACTTTTCAATATCGACACCGTTATAAATTGTATTTATTTTTTCTTCTGCTACATGAATTGAAATTAAATTATTCTTCTCAAACTCACTTACTGTAATAATATTGTTCACATATTTATTCATGAAATAACGAAAAAGCGTTGGCATTTTCTTTTCTAATATCGTTACATTATGTTTCGTATAAACAATTTTCATCTTTTTTTTAATAAACTTTTGAATTAGAAAAGCATATAATACCATTCGCAAACTATTTGCATGAATAAGCTCTATCTTTCGTTTACAAATTTCGTTTCGTAAATAATAAATATTTCTCAAATGATTCCATCGACTAAGTAATATAAAATTTTCTTTTCTAGTAAGAGATTCATATAGTTCTCCATCACCTGCAGCTGTATAAATCTTAAAATCATCATAACGCAAATTACTTTCCAATTTACAAAAATAGCTCTCGGCTCCGCCAGTTATCAATTTATCTGTCATCAACAGTATATTCATAATTGCGTCTTCCCAACTACATTGATTTTATTTTTTTTATAAGCATGATAAGCATACTTACTAAAATAGTAAAAAATTTGCACCGAATTCAGTCGTTCTTGTTCCCTTAACAATTTCCAATACCGGAAAGCTGCTCTAATTTTATTTCTAGAAACAGAATTTGTAACAATTCTATATTTTGCTAACACTTGCTGTATCCCTTTTGCTTCATACCCTTCATGTAATAAGTTCAG
The DNA here is from genome assembly GCF_051916885.1 of Bacillus cereus group sp. MYBK14-1. Taxonomy (NCBI): domain Bacteria; kingdom Bacillati; phylum Bacillota; class Bacilli; order Caryophanales; family Bacillaceae; genus Bacillus; species Bacillus cereus group sp. MYBK14-1. Next base: position 525,135 of record NZ_JBQAHM010000002.1, read on the forward strand.
CCATAACGCCGTATCTTCCGGCTGTATACTAGGCATTTCGACATATGGAATTTTTTCACGATCAATCATCACTGTTAAACAACCGATAATTGTATTTCCTACTAAATAATGATAGTCAACAGATTTTGGTGCACTCACTTCACGATTTAATTCATTACCGTTTTCATCAATTAAACTATACGACGCATATGAAAAAGCAATATTCATTTCTTCCATAAATAACAATTGTGTCTTCAATTTATGCGGCAACCATATATCATCGCTATCTAAAAAGGCAATGTACCTTCCTCTCGCCTCTTGGATCGCTAAATTCCGAGCTTTAGCAGCACCAACATTTTGTTTTAATGATAATAACCTAATACGTGAGTCTCCTTCTATTATATCTTTAATTTTTGTGGCAGATTGGTCGGTTGAACCGTCATCAACGATAAGCATTTCCCAGTTTTCATACGATTGATTCTGTACAGATAAAATTGTCTCACCTATAAATCGTATACTATTATAAGAAGGTGTTATTACAGAAACATAAGGCGGCTCGTTATGTGCTGATAGACATTTTACCATCTATCTTTCCCCTTCCTTCATATATTGAAATATACTTCACAACAACTGCTAAAAATAAAAAGAAGGCTTCGTTAATAATGAGTGACAATGACATCATCTGAAATATAAATGCAATCATAGTCAATAGAAGATATGGTTTTTCACGAAACAAAGTATGCTGCGCTAGCTTGAACATTAATATGAATAAAAACGCGCTATATAGAAGAAAACCAATTGTACCCGATTCAGACAAGATTTCTAAAAATGTATTGTGTACATATAATTTTTCATTAAATTGATACTCATAATAATTCGAAAAGTTAAAAGCACCGATTCCGATATATGGATTGGATAAATAATATTTAAAAGCAGCTTCCCATAATGTAAATCTACCACTTCCATTATCATGGGAAAAATCAGAAATTCGTTTATTTAATATGTCATCTAATTGCCCCCCCATTACACTATTCGATAAACTAAAAATAACTACACTAAACAATACTAAACTTATAATTATTTTTATTTTTTTAGCGAAACTAGACATACATATATATACAAAAACGACAAGCACAAGCGCTAGTATACCACCCCTTGAAAAAGTTAATAAACTCGTCGTAACACATAAAATTAACCCTAGAATGTTAGTGATATTTTGTAAATTCGTCATATAGTACATAAAAAATATTGTATTATAGAAAATAAAGATGTTAGGATCATCTAGCAATCCAATTAACCGTGGATATCCTCTATCCACTAATAAACCAGCAAAAATTTCTCTCTCTTCTCCACCGTATAAACTAAAGTATTGTAAACCGATTATATAGAGTATTAGACTTACAACATTAAATACTACTCCTACATAAGCAATAGATGATTCAAGTACCACTATTTCAGTATTCCCCAATAAATTCCTCATTATAAAATAGCATCCTAAAACGAGTAGCACGCCAAAAATCATACGAATACTAGCATTTAAATACATAGAAATAATTCCACTTAAACAATAAATGAAATAAAACAGTAAAAATATAACTTCATGAAAATATAATTTTTGAATATGAAAGTCTTTAATTGTTAAACAAAAATATATGACTAAAAAAATCATATATATCTTCAATGAAAATCCAATATATAAATTGTATTTACTTAACATAACAAATAATATTAGAAGAATAATCCATCCCATCGATACTTTCATATTATTTTCCATAGGCTATATCCCCTGTTTCGTAATATAATCCTTTTTGCGTATTTTTCTTATAAAAGAAAGAAGAAGTTTTTTTAGCTCATAATCATATAGGAATATGGCAGCTAGTACAATTAGTATATTAAGAACAAGCGCAATTAAATGATATGTATGCAATATATATTGCACTCCAATAAAGGTTACACCAAAATAAATTGTATACGGTATTACAATTTGGAATACAATTTTTTTCTTCACTACACTCACTGCTATATATCCCACTAAAGCGACTATTTCAAATAAAACCATAGCGTATGCCGCTCCTATCACTCCACCAAGACTACTAAAGCTATACAGCATAACCCCACCTATCACCAATGCTACACACTGCACAACAGTTCTCTTATTTTGACATCCACTCGTCGTTAAACCGTCAGCAATGGCAATATTTAAACTTTGTAGCACAATAAGAAATGATAATATTTGGAGTGGCTCTACTGCATTGCTCCATTCTTCATGAAAAAATATAGACATAAAGTATGGTGCTAAATGATATAAACCGATCGTCATACATATTCCTACAATCGCCATTGATTTAATTTGAAGTAAATTTAATTTCGTATGCTCTTCTATATTATTCTGGTTATAATGCTTAAAGAGCACTGGAAAAAATGCACCTGCAATTACCCCTGGTACTTGATATAAAGCTGCCGGCATCCGGTACGCCACTGCAAAAACACCTACCATACTTAATGGCAATGTATAGTTAAGCAAGATAGGTGCTAATTGTGGCGTACTCATTATTAAAAAACCGCTAATAATAAAGGGAGTTAATTGCCAAAATAACGCTTTATGAATTACGACTTTCATATTCATTTTCGTCTTTTTTCTCATGATATATATACTGAATAAACCACCGATCATATACCCAAAAGCATATAAGCGAGCTGTTACATACACCGGTAACTCTCCGAAAATACAAAAACATGTAATTATAATGACAACTGATGCTGATACAACTTTTATGAGCGCTATATACTTCATACGTTCCGTCAGTTGAAAATAGGCAATCCCTATGTTTTGCCAAGTTAATCCTATTAACATGAAAAACATTACGTTTATCATCATATAAATTAAATTTTTATCCGCATACATATAATGAATAGCAATATAACCGATGATAGAAATAAAAATAAGTAGAATCATCCTTATTTTTATATACGATGATAAAATCTGCTCTAAATCTGCTCCATCCTTTGCCCCTTCTCGAAGAAACGTATTACTAAGTCCTAAGTCTGTAAAGAATAACATAACAAACGTCACTGCTATGGCAACACTAAACATCCCATAATGTTGTGCGTTAAAAAAGTTTGCTAAAACAATTAAACTGACGGCCTGAAGAAGGTTAGCTAAAATTGTACTATAAAATAGATGGATAATATTGTTTAGAATAGATCTATCCATACAAGTTCTCCTTTGCAAGTAACCTACTTACATATTTATCTTGCACCATTACCGTTCAATACAATTAAAACGGTTTTACATAAAATACGGATGTCCATCCGAAATGTTTTCATTTCAATATACTCCATGTCAAGCCTCAACTTTTCCTTTGGATCAAGATTATACCCTCCATTTATTTGTGCCCATCCTGTTAATCCTGGTTTTACTATTAAACGTTCCTTAAATTCTGGAATATACGCATCAAATTCATTATAAAAAAACTCTCTCTCTGGTCTAGGACCTACAAAAGACATATCTCCTCTTAAAATATTTAAAAGTTGTGGTAATTCATCAATTCTCGTTTTTCTTATAAACAATCCAACTTTTGTAATTCTTGAATCATGTTCTTTTGCCCATTGTGGGCCATTTATTTCAGCATCCTTTACCATTGATCTTAATTTAAATACATTAAACTTCTTCCCGTTTATACCTAAACGTTCTTGAAAGTAAATTGGAGCCCCTGATGTTTCTAAAGTAATCATAATACAAAAGAACAACATAATTGGTATCGTTAATAGTAACAATATGAGTGAAAATATAATATCAAACAAGCGTTTTACACTTCGATTCAATATGCTAGGCTTTTCTTGAGCCGGAATCGTATACAACTTGGCTTGATTTGTTTCACGAATCATGGATCGTTACCCCCACATTCAAGAATATAAAATTATACCTATTAATTCACATTCTTTCCTATTTATATCCACTATTACTTTTTGCACTGTACGTAGTGAATCTTGTCGCTTTTTAACTGCTAACACCACTCCATCGCATTTCTCTGCAATAATGTGCGTAGCAGGAAGATCAAATACTTCAGAAGAATAAAAGAAAATGTAATCAAAATCTTCTTTCCACTTAGCAATCGCATTATCAAATTCATCCATAGCAACTAAGGGCGTCCCTGTGTGTACTGTTTTTTTTGCAGGAATACAATATAAGTATTTAGACAAATTACTAGAAAAAGATTCATAATTGCAGGGGGAAGAGCTTATTATATCGTTTACGGTTATCATGTGATCACTTTGCAATAATACATGTAATTGAGGGTCAGAAAAATTCACATCAATAAGTAACACCTTTTTCTTCATTTCCGCAAACACTAGACCCATATTTACTATAAGCGAGGCAACAACCCCTCTGTCCTTCGTTGAACTAACTGTGAACAGTTGTTTCCCAGATTTTTTCAGCTCGTGATACACCGTATAAAACTGCTCTTTCATCAGATCATCATGCAAATCGGATGGCAGCTGTTTCTTTGTCCTAAACATCGACATGTTCACCTCGATATATAGATGATTGTTTATCAACCTCTGTAGGTTTCTTTTTTCTATTCGGTTTCATATTTATGTGACCAATAACAGAGACTGTTGTTATTTTCTCTAAATCTTGTTCCGTGTATATACGTTCATCAAAATAATCTTGAAATACAGCTAAACCTATCCCAACAAAAAAACTAACAATTAAAGAAATAGGAATGATCAGTTGAAATTTTGGAAACATTTTTTCAGCCTGTTCCTGTAACTCAGGATCCGTCAACACTTTCACACCTTGTACATTTGTGTACTGTTGAAAACTTTGTTGTGATTGCTCTGCCAATGTCTTTACAATGTCTTTCACGACTTTCGGATTGGAATCTTTTACTGTAACAGTTACAATTTGTGAGTTGTCTGTATTCACCACCGAGATTTTTTGTGCTAATTCATAACTTGATTGCTCTAATTTCAAAGTTTTTTTGACTGTTGATATAATTAATGGGCTTTTTAAAATATCAACATACGATGTTACTAGTTGCTTATTTTCTTGTGTTTTATTTGTTGAATTTTCCTTATTAAACTCATCTAAATTCCCAACAAGAATTTGCGTTGAATATTGATATGACGGCTTTAAAACATACATAGAGATAAGAACTAAAGAAGCGGTTAAACAACACATCGTTAAAATAATCGTTACGAATCTTCTTTTCAATAATTGTTGAAAATCTTTTATACTCATTTCTTGCTTCAATTATTTCACCGCCCTTTTCTGAATAACATCCTGCAAGTCACTCTTTACAGATACCCCTCTCTTCTTTCTATCCACTTGTTTTGTTACATACTTTCCGACTCTGAATGCAAATTTTTCTACATATATATACGAAAGTATTGCAAGTATAAACGAAAAAACAAGTGAAAAAATTAAAATAATAGGCAACGGTAATATTTCATGGAGCATGTATATAAGGGAAAACAACGATATAATATGGTATAAATAAAGACTGTAAGAAATCTTCCCCAAATATAACAAGTATTTATTGCGTAGCAAGGACGACAAAGTTGATATTGACAAGCTTAATATGACAAATAGACTTGCACTTATCGCCACTACGTAGTCTCGAAATATGAAATTATTGAGCACTTTCATTTCTCCAATAAGTCCTTCGTACATAAAAAGTAAAATCGCAAATAAAAACCATGCAATTTTCGTGTTTTTAGTACAATTACTATAAAAAACTATTAATTTATTTTTATACTTCGCAATTAGTGCCCCTAGTAAAAACAGCACCGTATAATGCAACGTTAATGCATAGCTTGTTAATGTTAAGCCCGAGCGAAACAAAAATAATATTACGACAGAACATATACTAAGACTAAACAATAATAGTAATGAACACCTCAACGTTTTTCGTAAGCAAATCATCAAAATTAGCGGAAAAATTATTGATATTCGCATTTCATGGACAAGTGACCAAATCACACCGTTATATGCATCTGTATTATATTTCCCAACCAATAAAATATGTTGCGCTATTAAACTTGAAGAACTTTCAATCGTCCACGAGCGATTAAACCATTCACTTAAATAAGAAATACCATATCCACTAATTGTAGTCTGGCATATAATAGCTATAATTAGTGCTACAATATAGGGAATGTATATTCTGCATATACGTTTTAAAAGGTATGATCCATAACTACTATAGGTTTTTTGAATAGATTCATACAAAACAAATCCGCTCAAAACAAAAAAAATAATAACAGATTCATTACCACTACTAAAAATTAGACGAGCAGGCGTTTCTTTTAATAGATACACAACAAATGGTTTATTATCTTCATAACTGTAATTTTGAAATGCTGAAAAAATCATTAAATGATGACCGATCATTACTATTAATGAAGAAATCCCTCTTATAGAATCCAATTCCTCGTATCTCTTCATCTTTTTACATCAACTCCTAATGAAATGATAATAATCATTTCAAAGCGACATCTTTATTCATATTCCTCTCCTTTCTTTTCATTCCAATTTTTCATATTAAAATGATTTTATAGTATAAATTTGAGTGTATTGTAACATTTTTTGTAATATTATGAATAGCGAATCTCAAAAATTGGTATATACCAATTTCAACCTCGAAAAATGAGTAATATTGATAGAAAAACGCTATAAAAATATCTTGCAAATTTACATAAATTAAAGAGATGAATAGCGTTTTTTCAATATAAAATAAAAAAGATAGCCTGCATAGGCTATCTTTTTTATTTTATTTAATTACTAGCACCACTATATGCTACATGTCGTTTCTCAATTCTCTCTTCAATTTCTTTCATATTTTCTTTATTATTTAATAGTGATTGTTTATTTTCAATTAATAATTGTTTAAAAGATTTTCTCACTTTTTTTCTCATTTTCATTGTCCTCCTTGGGGGATGGTTTATATAAAAGATAAAGAATTATCTGTGTGTCCTTATAATAATTGATTGTTGTGAATTCTATTTGAACTTCATATGAAAATTCCGTTTATTTTCTGACAACTTTGTGAACACGAAAAAAAAGACTCTCTAAAACTATGTTGAAATTAATTCACTTCATTATAAAAATTACTATTTTCATCAACTTTTATCATTATATCTTGTCGAAACATTTATATATTTAAAATTGAGTTCGACATAATTTTATTTACTATCATACTGTTTACAAAAACAAAAAGAAGGTGTCACCAAGTCAAAGTTCGACTTATGCAACATCCCTCTTTCCAAACTATTTATAGCATATTTATTAATATTTCAGGTCTTCCCCAATTCATTTCTTCACAAACAAATCTAAGTTTTTCTTCATCCATTGTGTGTAATCCCTCTTCTAGTAAACATGAAATTGGAACTTCACAGTGAATTTGTGCTAATTGCAACGAAATATTTAAGTTCTCTAAATCACTTTCAATCTTCGTACGCTGCGCTTTTGTTAATGATTCTACATTTTCTAGTACAGCGGATACTGTTCCGTGCTCTTGAATAAGCTTATACGCTGTTTTTTCACCGATACCTTTTACACCTGGATAATTATCACTTGTATCTCCCATGAAAGCTTTTGCATGGACGATTTGCCACGGCTCTACACCTTTTTCTTCCATGATTCTCTCCGGTGTGTAATATTCGTAATTTCCAATTCCTTTACGCAGAAGCATAACTGTAACGTTCTTATCAACAAGTTGAAGTAAATCTGTATCACCAGTTAAAATATAAACTTCAGCTTCATTGCAGTATTGTTTTGCAAGCGTACCGATACAATCGTCCGCTTCGTAGCCTTTCATACCGATAACTGGAATGGATAATTTCGCAGTCATTTCTTGCACTAAATCAAATTGAGGAATTAATTCTTCTGGTGGCGCTGCACGATTTGCTTTATAATTCGAGAACGATTCTGTTCTAAATGTCGTACTTCCCATATCCCAGCATGTAACGATATGTGTTGGTTCGATCGCTTGCGTAGCTGTTAACAAGTGTTTCATATAACCATGAATCCCGTTCGTAGGGGTTCCATCTTGTCGTTTCATAAATTGTCCGTAGACACTTGTTGCGTAAAAAGCACGAAATAATAGTGCCATACCATCAACTAATAGTACTTTTTTCATAATTCCTCTCCTATTAAAAAAATAATAACCTCACGTTATCACGTAAGGTTATATAAATAGATTACCATTCTACGTTTTTGCTCAACTTTGTCTATTATACATTGTTTTTGTATATTTAGCACCATTAACACATTAAGACGTTCTACTACAACAAGTATGCAATATGCCTGAATACGTATTTTTTCCAGTAGAAACAACGATAGCTTTTGCATTTCCACTAACGATATGCGAACCTTTAAAACATACATTTTCAAGCTCAAGTGGATTATAATCTTTCATCCGTTTTAATGGAATAAATCGTTTACGTTCAAGGTGATAGCAGCTCTCAAACTTCTCTATATTCGCTTCGTTTCCCGTTAACACAGACTCATTCACTAATAAATCATCTGCATAAATAATACGTACATCAGCTGGCACAGCATCTCCAGCCGAAAGAAAAATCATATCTCCAGGTACAAGTTCTTGCACTGGTATCTCCATCATTTTCAGTTCACTATTTAACCCTGTACTACTAGAACATTCTACTCTAGATACAGTAATCGTTTCACGTTGTAATTCATCACACACACGTTGTTTTGAAAAACCTGGAATCATGCCACCAAGCTTCATCATTACTTCTGCGAGAAGTGCTCTTTTTGAAGTTAGTTCATTTCGGCCATATACTTGAATACGTTTTTGCGCCTCTTTCATTGATAGTCCGTCTCTTGTTGTTTTAAAATATGCAAATACAGATTTTACATCTCTTGTTGCAATTTCAATTAATAAATCTTTATTTTTTTGGAGCATTGTTTGTTCTTTTATTGATTTTTTACTTAGTTTATATGACGTGTTACCCACAGTTTTGTTTGCATATAACATATTATCGTCTCCTCCTTTACAACATAGGAAGAAACGCTTTGTTTCTCAATTTATCCACTTTACTGTGAAAGTGTCTCGCGTTTTATAAACGCTACATTATGATAAATATAGAGGGAGGAACAAATCGTTTCCTGCCTACATCATATATTTTTGATTTGAAGTATATGGGTAACGGAACCGAGTCAGAATTTGACATGCTCCTCACCTCCTCGTTTAATTTTATAGTTTATACTATGAAATTACTCATAGCTTGGTAACAAAAAAGGCCCCTACCCTTAAGAGAGTAGCGGCCATTACATACACAAATAAACGATTTCTAATATAATTAGAAATCTACGGACCTCTCCCTCACCGAGTTTTAGCACTGTATAGCATAGGTACATTACCAGCTACGTTAAGAAAAACCTTAATTCGATCATTCCTGTTGACCCATTGGCGTCTCTCGACATTTTTGGGCAGTAGCATTTCTCTATACAGGAGCCTCACCTAACAGAGACTTATTTTCATTACATTGAAAATGTTACTCTTATTTAAAATAGATGTCAACCGTAGCCTACAATTTTTTCAAAAGGTATGGCAAACTAACATATATAAAGTGTAACTTTAATCAGTGGAGGTTTTGTTCATCCCCCACTGATTATTAGCCCTCACCAATCGGGCTTTTACGGGATAAAATAAAAAACTTTACGTTTAAACGTAAAGTTTTTAATAAGTTATACAACCAGCAATTACAATCCCAATTGAAATTGATAAAAACATAAGAAAAAGACCGACTGCTTGATTATCTTCTTCGAGACTTTTGTTTATATTAAAGCGTGGTGTAAGCCACTCAGCTAAATAAAAGACGATAATTTGAGCCAAAATCCCAACTGCTCCCCACGAAATCATATCAAGAAGTGAAATTGAATTAGCTGCTGTCGAATATAAAACAACAGCTAACCCAAGTAATCGTCCTCCAAGCACATAGCTTACCGCCTTATTTCCTTGAGCCATTAACTTAAATTCCTTTACTTTCGTTGTCACTTCCATCAAGAACAGACCTATACATAAAAGGCCGAGTGTTACTACTAAATATAATAAAAAATTAATCATTTTTTCCCCTCCTTTTTATACCTACCGGTAAATAGTACGATTCATTTCCTGTAATCTTTTCTCCCGCACGAATACCGATACTACTCGCTTTTCCAGCAATTAAAAACGAACCAAACACATATGACAGTTTCTCGATCCCTTTTTCTGTTTCCAAGGATACGACTGGCAGTTCGATATACTTTTGAAATATCGGCAGTGACGCTTTATATGTTTGGTGTGCATTTTGAAGCATAATATTTTCGTCTTTATCGCGAATCGTAATTGTATCTCCTTCTCTCCCAAATGAAGGTTTTTGAACGAAAGAACCTTTTCCTAAAAATAAATCTGGTTCTAAATATGTAGGTAACATATATTCTTTAATCCACTGTTGTTCCTCATTTGTATAAAAGGCCTCTTCTTCTGCTAACCCCCAAATAAGACACTGAATTGATTTTGGCTGAAGTAAAAATGCTGACAAAGGATTTATTATAAAAAGCTTTCCGGCTTTTACAAGTTGTAACAATTCCACACCTACCAAATCTCCTGTTTCAGGATCTTGATCCTCAATTAAATCTTCTATCGGATATGTTTGGCGATATAAAACATCAATCTTCGCCCCATCTTTATCGACTAGAGCATCCTTTGTAATTCTAAGTTCTGACATTGGCACTACTTTATTTTCAACATGGCATAGCTGACTTAAATACATAGTGGTATTCCAATCCTCGATATGTTCATGATGTGCTGTAAAAACAACATTTGGATTATCTAATCCCTTTGTCGCTTCCATTACTGCTTTCGTTACACCAGAAGATAGCAATCGTTCTTGATCCGAGTTTGGATCATCATAGCCTAGATTTCCACATACTTTCCCATTCATTTGAAAACATTCCACAATAAAAGTTGGTGTATCACTATTAAACTCAAGCATTTTGATTTTGTTATCCTCTGTTACAGCAAAATCAAATCGCGAAATTACAGATTCAGGATAGAGCCCTTTCATTCTAATGAAAGATAAACTCGCGGATGGAAAGCCAAGATCTAGAAGCTGTTCGTCACTTAAATTACGCAGCAGTCTAGCAGTCTTAAAAAATATTTTCCCCATTCGTTCAGTCGCTAAGTGTAATTGGTCCAAAGTCTGATTTGTTATAGAAAAAACATGAAACAAACTATACTCACATTCATATAAATCCGACCAAAAATCCGGATATTTTAAATAAAATTCTTTTCGATCCCTTATGTATTGCGACATATTTTAGCCCCCAAATCCTCCCTTTGAACCGCTTCCAATTCCACCTTTAAATTCAGCAGACGATTGATACGATTTAAACGCCGATGAATTTTTAAAAGTGGATTTATTTTGATAGTATCGCCCACCATAGAAATAATGCCCACGATAACCTGAACTACTATCATCACACTGCCATACCCCAAGTTCATCATCCCAATCCCAATCAGAACAACTATTATCATTTGGTTTTGGGGGAAGATCTTGTGCGCAACCAAATAAAGTGCCAGTCATTAAAGACGTTACGACACCACCTACTAGCCATTTCGTTTTTGTCACCTTCGCACTCCCCTTTTTAAATTCTATTCCTATTATATAGGATGGCATGATAAAGTAGAAGAAAAAGGAAGAAGAGGGATTAAATGCGCTTAGAATATCGACTTAATGATGAAACGAAAGGGTATCCTGCTTTATGGAACTACGCCAATATTTCTAATTCTGAAATTATCGCACGCATGACTTGTGAATATTTTATTAAAGAGAAAAATACTTATGTTGTTACTGCAACTTCGGTTGATCCAGACGGAACAGCAGTTATTTATATTCAAAAAGAAGTTTTCGCAAATGACCCTTCAGACCCTACATACTCCTACATCGGTTTTGAAATTAGAGAACTAAGTGAAACGAGTTCAAACATAGTAGATAGTCAAGATGTATGGAACTATGAAGAAATTTTACCATCTCTTCATTCAGATATTATATATATTCAGCGAGACGGCATGTCTATGGAGTTCTCCTTAGATTCAAGAGAGATTGATGAAGACAGAAAGTGCTACATTTATTACGGAAACTTCACAGGTGAATCAAGATAATATTGATATATCTATGCAACAAAAAAACCTTACGTATAAAACGTAAGGTTTTTATATAGCCCCACATATGCCGTTCTCTCTAGATGTCCATAAACCTGCTCTCACAGGTGGATGCTCTCACAAATGTTTGTAACTTCCTTCTTAAAAAGATGGCATGTTAGCTACATTTAAATATTGAACTTCCATATTAAACTTATTGGTTTAAGACATGCATAAGCTACGTACACCGTAGGAATTTTATATAAGGTTAGTTGAAATAAGACCCCCGCACGTGCCGCTCCTCGTAAATGTCCAAAAACCCGCTACTCGCAGGTGGATGCCCTCACAGTTACCGTACATCTTCCTCCACAAGGAAGGCTTGATGATGGTCGCTAAATATTGAGCTTCCGTATAACTAACATCGGTTTTAGACATAAATAAGTTACGTACACCGCAGGATGTATTATTTACTTGTCGTTATATTATCACATTGTTTCCAATGTGTAAAATACAAAGTTTTTCGAGCAATCTCTTGCTTGTGACCTTATTTTAATACAAATTATTTTTGCATGCAAGTGATTAATCTTCTTCTTTTGCAATTTGATTTTCTGGATAAGAAATCCAATCACTCCAGCTACCTGCATACAATTTAACATTTTGGAATCCAGCTAATTTTAATGCAACGATATTTGGGCACGCTGTAACACCAGAACCACAATATACAATGGTTTCCTTATCTTTCGAAAGATTTTGGAAGCGTTCTTGTTGCCCAGCTCCATTCTTAAATTGTCCTGATTGCAACATTCCATCCTTCCAAAAATGGTTTACCGCTGTCGGAATATGACCTGCTTTATGATCGACAAGTTCCTCGACACCAGCATAACGCTTTGGCTCTCTAGAATCAATTAATGTAACATCCGCACCTGCACGGATATTCTCTCTGACCGTTTCCATCGTTACAAGCATATGATCTTGTATGTTTGTTTTGAATGTTTTTCGTATAACAACAGGAATTTCCGTTGTTGTCGGTAGTCCATTCTCTTTCCAAGCCGGGAAACCACCATCTAATATATATACTTTCTCATGTCCTACATAGTTACATAACCACCATAAACGAGCAGCATTTGCACCGGCTTGACTGTCATACGCAATTACTGTCGTATGCTCATCAATACCAGCCTCCGAAAGCTTGTCTGCAAACTCCTCAATATTTGGTAAAGGATGGCGGCCACCATGTTCTGCTATAGGACTTGATAAATCTAAATTCAAATCAAAATATAACGCATGAGGAATATGTCCTTCTTCATACTTTTCTCTACCCCAATTAGGATTCGCTAAATCAAAACGACAATCGATTATACGGACATTCTCATCTTCTATATGCTCACGTAACCATTCGACTGTAACTATCATCTTTAACGACCTTCTTTCTTTTTCAAACGACTTACATACTCCATAACCATTTCTTCTGTAACATATTTACGCTGCAAGGTAACACCATTTTTTGCAAGATCATTAATTTGCTTCGTTACAACATTAATGACATCAACCGAAAATTCTTTCCCATTTGACGCAAGAGATACGGCAGCTTCAATAGCTGCTTCACGCTGTGCATCTAATTGTAAACATGCTTTTACACTTTCATTTTGTTTACGAGAATGTGCTGTAATTGCTTTATGTACTTCCATCTTCTCTTCCCCCTAAATAGTTATACGTTTTTATTCAATTCCATTGCAAGCCGGATCATATCACGACATACAATCCCATTTTCAATAATCTCTTCTTCATAATGCTTCGAAAAGTAATCAAAATCAATAGAAAAAATACGAAATCCACATTTTTGATATAAAGCAAGTTGTGAAACACTAGAATTGCCTGTACCAACTTCAAGTTTTGACATACCATATCCTTTAGCAGTTTCTACAGCATGCCTTAATAGCTTCTTCCCAATCCCTTTTCCTTGTAAATGCTCTGCAACCGCAATATTCATGATTTCCATCGTCTTTGGCCTTGTTTCCAAAAGAACATATACACCGATAACGCTCCCCCCCTGCTTAGCTACGTATGTTAATCCTCTTTGTACATATGTAGCTATTTGCCGTTCACTTGGATCAGCAAGTAGCAATAAAGACTTCGGTATAGCCTCTTTTGGAATACGTTCTATTACAACAGACATAAAAAATTCCCCCTTCTCTATTGTTCTAAACCCTCCTTGTCTACCATAAGTAATAGAAAGGAGGGATTCACCATGGACAACAATGAGAAAAAATGCAACGTCATCTCTATTGATGGAAAGAAGAAGAAAAGCGACACGTATTCCTATCCAAAATTAGTAGTTGAAAACAAAACATATGAATTTTCTTCATTCGTCTTATGCGGTGAAACACCAGATGGCAGACGACTCGTTCTTACTCATATGATTTCTACCGATGAATTTGCTGGATTTGTAAAATCTTTAGATACTGTACTGCAAAAGAAAATTGAACGAATCTTTTTCTCATAACGACTATATAACATAAATTTCTTTTTCAATCTCTACTAACTGCTTTTGCAATTGTTCTTTACTTTGTTCATATAGAGATACATCGATCGTTTCAGCCAATGCAAACAATATACTTTCATAATAGTTCATCACATCTTGCTGCATCACTTTTTGGAATAAGTTCCACTTCATATCCCACTCTTGCTTATAATGATGAACAAATAAATCTTTTTCATCAGCTACATAGTTTGATACGAACGGTTCTAATACAGATTTAGCGTCTTCTTGCATAAAAGCTTTGTCATTCTTTTCAAAAAAGCTTTTCTCATTTTTAAAATGTGCCAGTGCTTTTTTGAAATCTTTTATTTCAACTGAAGGGAACGGTTCTTTATGTGTAATATCTTTATATTCATACTCCACTATTCCATTCATAGAAATTGATTCATTTTCTACTTTACAGTTCACTACAATTTCGTCCTTTGCACGCTTCATCGCTTCGTCTATCCATTTTTCAAGGCGTAATGATGTCGCACGCATTTCTTGCAATAAATCATGCTGAATAAATGCTACTAATTCCATAACACACTGTTGCAATTGTGTTTTCACATTTCCATCCGTTCGAAGTGACGCCGGATTAATAAATTCAGTAAACACATCGTTATAGCGCAGGAATAGACGCTGTTGCACGTAATAAAGCAACTCTTTCACTTCATTTTGCATCGCCTGTTCTTCAGCAAGTACACTATATGATGAAATGATATGAAGTAGTTGATCACGCTCTGCTTCATATTTTTTCGTTTGCTTCTCTTTCTCTTCATTCCCCTGTTTTGCACCCTTTATCATGTTTACTAAAAGCTGATCTGCCCCTTGCAAAGCACCATATAGAGCATGCACAGAAACAAGCATTAAATCTCTCATCATAAAGGACGTAAATGATTCCTCAAACTTCGTAATCCCAGAGTTTTGTAAAATACCATACTTCTCTTTTTCAACATTCTTTCCTTGTTTCTCTTCAAGTGCACATAAACTTGAAATTGCAAATAAACGCGGATTTCTAATACCGTATTGCAGCAGCTGATCTGCGATATAACCTTTTACCATTTCAAGTTCTTCTTCAGACTCTGCTAAATCCGCCGCATTAATTAAGAAGAACATTTTATCAAGGGCAAAAGTATCCTTTACACGACCAAGCTGAATTAAAAATTCACGGTCAGCACGAGAGAATACATGATTATAATATGTTACAAATAAAATAGCATCTGCGTTTTTAATATACTGGAATGCAACATCCGTATGGCGAGCATTAATAGAATCCGCTCCAGGTGTGTCTACAAGCGCTACTCCCTGCCTTGTTAAAGCACAATCATAATAAAGTTCCATATACTCAACGAAGCATGATTTCTCTTCATTCGCTACATAATCAGAGAACTCTTCTAATGTAACTTGTACTTGTTCTCCTAAATAAGTAGAAACTGCATCATATCCTTTTTGTACCGCTCGTAAAAAGCTAAATGTTGTTTTTTGCTTCCCAGTTGGTGAAGGATATTTCATAACTTTATCAATTTGTGCTAACGCTTCATCTAACGTAGCAATCTCATAATGAAACAGCTTATAAACAGCTTTCATATCTTCTAATAACGCTTGCTTTGATTTAAACTGAACAATTACTGTTCCGTGTGGTTTTTCCTCTGTAACCGGCAAAATTTGATTAATCGTTGCCGTCGTCGGGTTTGGTGATACAGGAAGTACTTTCTCACCGAGTAAGGCATTGGCAAATGATGATTTTCCAGCACTAAATGCCCCGAATAACGCTACTGTAAATTGTTTTGTTTCCACACGTCTTCTTTTCTCTATTACCTCTTGCTGTACATGTTTCAGCGCTGGCAATGGCTCTAATATCGTTTCAGCTTTTTTCACTTTCTCTAATATCCGCTGAATATTTAAAGCCGCCGTTCCTTTCAGCTCTTCTTCATGAACCGCTACGTTATCGCTTACGATTTCCTGCTCTTGTAGTGTAAATTTCTCACTAACAATTTGCTTTTCCCTTTGCAATATCTCATCTATTTGCAGCCCTTCAGGCGTAGCAACATGATCGTGCCAAACATTTCGTAAATAGTCTTCATATGCCTCCAAATTGTTACTGTATTGTAATTGTGTTTCTTTCGCCGTTTGCAACATCGTATATGTTTCAATCTCTTCTTCAATACGAGCAACTGCTTCCCTCACCTTTTGCTTTAAAACGACCGCACTTTTATCAAAAATTTGCTGTGCTTTTATAAAATAACGTTTCTTCAGTTCATTCGCTACATCCGCTGTATAAAGAAGTAAGTAATCACCTGTGAAACCTGCACCTTGTTTAATTACTTCGGCCAACATTTCTGGTCCGAAAGCAATTTCTAACCCATATATGTCTTTCCCAATTTCCTCCGTGAACAATCCTTCTTCTTTTAAGAAGGCTACAATAAATTCCTTCACATGAAAATCAAGCTGCGTTTCAACAGTCTTTTGAAGGGCAGAATAAAACGCCTCTACACGTCTTTGTTTTTCTTGCTCCGTCTTTCCTTTCGAAAATAGCAAACCGACCTTAAATTTTGTTAATTTCGTTTCTAAATATGCATTTGCCAATTCTCTCATTTCAAATGGCATTAAATAAGCGTTATCTAATATAGCTTGTAAACCTTTTATAAATTCGTTTCTCACATGAGATTCTTTACTTGCCTCACGATTTTTCGCTTCCGTTAACTCTTCCTTCTTTTCAACTACCTCTGAAATAGAAAGTGGTGATGCTAACTCTTCCTCATATTTCAAGAGAGCTTTTTCATTTTCAGAAACAATAAACGAGAAATGTTCTCCCATTAAATATTCTGTTTCTCGCTCCATTCCAGTCCTTACATACTGCTCTTTTTCTTTCATAATAGAAGTAATTAACGCTTCTAAGCTTCTAATTTCATTATGTGGATGGTTCATCATTCGTAATGACGTATAATAAACACCATCTACTTCAATATCCCAGTTAGAGAATGATTGTTTTACACTATCTTTATAATTCTCAAACGATAATTCATTTTCTTTATGTTTATCTATTTGATTTACAACGAGATAAACCGTTTTATTACGTTGTTTCAATTCTTTAACAAATTGTAAATTCACTTCCGATTGGACGTGATTATAATCCATCATATAAAAAATGACATCTGCCAGATGAAGTGTCGACTCTGTCGCTAATTGATGGGCATCATCTGTTGAATCAATCCCTGGTGTATCAACTAACATAACCCCTTCAGGAATCGGCGCGTCGTTTCGATAAATATGAACACCAATTACTTCATCGCCGTCTTTACAAATTTGTTTTAATTCTTCTGCTGAATATGCACCGTCATATTCGTACTGCTCTCCAGATTTAACCGTTACAACAACACGATCCATTCCTTTTTCAATTTTGACAACGTTAGCGCTTGTCGGAATTGGACTTGTCGGTAACAACTGCGCTTTATATAGATGATTCATCATCGTTGATTTCCCTGCAGAGAAGTGACCGCAGAACGCTATCATAAGCTGTTCTTGTTTATATTTTTGAATTACCTCAAACAACTTTAAACTATTCTCTGCATCGCCGTGTTTTTGCCACTCTTCATAAAAACAAACAAGTTTTTTCATACCGTTTGTCTGTACTATGTTTGTCATCCCCTTGTTCCCCTTTATCCAAGATGTATATACTTTTCCCCGCTATTTGCGAGCTCATAACCAGTGAGAGTTACACCTACCCATTGATTACAGTTTCACTTTACTATCATACTAAATTTTCAGCATATTCTCATTAAAAATAAAAAATCCCTTTCATTCTTTTTACAAATGAAAGGGATTTTATGTCATATCACTCATTTTGCTGTTCCTACTCCATTTAAAACATACTTCGCAATAACTGCATATACAGCGACTGTACCTGCTACTAATGCATATACCATACTTACGCACCAACCTTTTTTGATAATGATTATCACTTTTGAATACAGTTTATCATTAAAGAGAATCATTATCAACACTTTTCATAAAGAAAGCTCCTTATAAGAAGGAGCTTTACTGCCTGTTTTGAAAAAGGTTAAAACTTGTTGTGCACTCTTATTATATCTCATCCTACATAACTTAACAGTTTAAAAAAATGGAAATATCCCCTATCCCCTCCACCTTACATTTTGTATAATAAAAGGGAATTACTTAACAAGGAGGAAAAAAATGACACAAAATCTCACACAAGGCGAGAGGATACACTCCATTGATATTATTAGAGGAATAGCTGTACTAGGTATTTTTCTTGTGAATTGGCCTGTTATCGCCGGGGTTGACTCACGTGATCTTTCAGGAATTTACGAAGGGATAGACAGCTACATTCGCCTATTTTACGATATGTTTATTCAAACGAAATTTTATACAATTTTTTCGTTTTTATTCGGATTAGGTTTTTATATTTTTATGAGTCGTGCTGAAGCGAAAACAGATCATCCAAAAATTTTATTTGTTCGCCGCTTACTTATTTTATTATTATTCGGTTTCTTACATTACGTTCTTTTATGGGACGGAGACATTTTACATACTTATGCAATTGCTGGATTTTTCTTATTTTTATTTTATAAGAGAGAACCTCGTACTATTTTAATATGGGCTATCGTTTTATTGAGTATTTTTCAATTCATTATGCTAATGGCTGGTATTACGGTTGCATTGGTACCAAAGGAAGAGCTAGGTTTTTCCTTACCTATCATGCCATTAGAAGACTGGCTGTCACAAATACAAAATCGTTTCCATGCATTTTACGCTGATGGAATTGGATTAAATTTACTTATGCTCCCAGAAACAGTTGGGCTGTTTTTACTTGGTTTATACGCCGGCAAAAAGGATATTTTCCGCCGCGCGAAAGAGTTAGATCCAAAGCTTAAAAAATGGCAAATTATTATGTTCCTTTTTACATTACCAATGTGGTTCTTCATGGTTCGTTACTTCTTATCAAAACCATTTTATGAACCAATTTATATGCAGGTCTTTACAATGTTTAGCGGAAAAACGTTATTCATATTCTACATTTTCACACTAATGCGTTTATTACAAAAAGAAAAATGGCAAACGTTATTACGTCCATTCCAATACGTTGGACGAATGGCATTAACAAATTACATCTCGCATACAATTGTTACATTACTTGTATTTGGTCTATTTCTTAAAAATTATTATCCTGCTCCATTATGGGTTGGACCAATATTCTGCATTAGTTTCTACACGTTACAAATCTTTATTAGCCGCTGGTGGCTTTCACATTACCAATACGGGCCACTTGAGTACATTTGGCGTCTTGGTACTTACGGGAAAATGATGCCACTTAAAAAGAAAAGCAAGGTCTCATAACGAGACCTTGCTTTTTTACGCTTCTCTTACTGCATTTTGCATAGATACTGGCTCTTCTTCTACTTTCACTTTGCGCTGCGGCACCATATTAAATACGATATTTAAAAGTACTGCTGACGCACTTCCAAGTACAATTCCGTTATCTGTTAAAATACGAATGCTTTCTGGAAGTTGTGAAAATAATGTAGGAACGACTGTTACGCCAAGCCCAATTCCGACAGAACATGCAACGATTAATAAGTTTTCTTGTCTTCCGAAGTCAACGCTACTTAACATTTTAATACCATATGCCATAACCATACCGAACATCGCTAACATCGCACCGCCCAGTACTGATTTCGGAATAATTGTTGTAATAGCTGCGATTTTAGGAATGAAACCAAGTACGATTAACATACCACCGCAAGTATAAATAATAACGCGATTTCTTACTCCAGTTAATTGAACAAGTCCTACGTTTTGAGAGTATGTTGTATATGGGAACGCGTTGAAAATGCCACCTAACACCATCGCTAATCCTTCTGCGCGATAGCCTTTTGTTAATTCTTTTTCACCGATTTTTTTATTGCAAATATCAGATAATGCAAAGTATACACCCGTTGCTTCTACAATCCCTACACAAGCAACGAGAATCATCGTAATAATTGGTGTTAATTCAAATGTTGGTGTACCAAAGTAAAATGGTTGAATACCGTGGAACCAATCCGCCTCTCCAACCGCTTGCAAACTTACTTTCCCCATAAACGCTGCAACGATAGTACCGAACAATAGACCTAGTAAAATAGAGATTGAACGAATAAATCCATCAAAGAAACGATACATAATGATGATAAATAATAACACACCAAATGCTAATGCTAAATTTTCAAGACTACCGAAATCCTTACTTCCTACTCCTCCAGCCATATCATTAATTGCTGCTGGAACAAGTGTAACTCCAATTACAGTAACAACAGATCCTGTTACAACAGGTGGAAACAGTTTTACAAGTTTTCCAAATAATTTCGCAAAAATAACAACGAATAACCCAGCAGCAATAATTGCTCCATAAATTGAAGACACACCGTATTGTTTTCCAATCGCAATCATCGGTCCAACGGCTGTAAATGTACAACCAAGTACAACGGGAAGTCCTATACCGAAAAAGCGATTTGATAATGCTTGTAAAATTGTCGCAACGCCGCACATTAATAAATCAATTGAGACTAAATATGTTAACTCTTTTTGATTTAAACCAAGTCCACCGCCCACAATAAGCGGAACGATAATTGCTCCAGCATACATTGCAAGCATATGCTGCATACCAAGCGATGCAATTTTAAATGGATGCTGCTTCATCGTTTATTTCACCTCCGCAGTTTCTTGCTGTACAAATGTAACTGTGCCGTTATCAAGTGATGCAATTTCTGCTAGTGATTCAACACGAACGCCTTGTTCACGAAGCTTCTTTCCTCCATCTTGAAATGCTTTTTCAATAACAATTCCAATTCCTGCAATACTCGCTCCAGCTTGCTCTACTAAACTCATTAAACCTAAAGCAGCCTGACCGTTTGCTAAAAAGTCATCGATGATTAATACACGATCATTTTCATCGATATGATTTCGAGATAATGAAATTTCATTTGTTTCTTGTTTTGTAAATGAATATACGTTTGCAACGTACATATTATCTTGTAACGTTAACGATTTACGTTTTCGTGCAAAAATTACTTTTACACCAAGCTCTAATGCAGCCATAACTGCTGGTGCAATGCCTGAAGATTCAATCGTCACGATTTTTGTAATGTTCTCTTCTTTAAAACGTTTAACAAATTCTTTTCCGATTTCTTGCATAAGTACTGGATCAATTTGATGATTTAAAAAAGCATCTACCTTTAATACGTCACCAGATAAAACCTTTCCTTCGTTCAAAATCTTTTCTTGTAATACTTTCATGTTTGTTCCCCCTCTTATGCAATAAAAAAACTCCAAAAGCCGCCACCACTCGTTACAAGTGAGAGACGCGCTTTTGGAGTTTCGCAAAAAAAGAATGCTAAACAAGCAATTATATTCGTCCTCACTCATAGTCAAAGTATTTACGGTACTTCGGTAGAAACTTGCAGGCCATATCCCCGCGATTATATGAGTGTAGCTAACTATTTATTTTATAGAAGGATTATAACGTACTTTTTATGCTTTGAAAAGCATTTATCGAAAAAACACGTACAAATTTTTAAAAACTACTATTTTTGTTCGAGTTTTGCAAACTCTTTCATTTCCAATTACAACTTCGTTAAAATGATTGGCCCATCTTTTGTAATCGCAATTGTATGCTCATATTGAGCTGATAATTTCCTGTCCATCGTTCGTGCAGTCCACCCATTTAAATCTACTTTAGAATATCGCATACCTATATTTACAATCGGTTCAATTGTAATTACCATTCCTTCTTGTAACTGAGGTCCTTGTCCTTGTTTCCCAAAATGAAAAATTGCTGGTTCTTCATGAATCTCTTTACCGATTCCATGTCCCGTAAAGTCTCTTGCAACAGAAAAACCTTCATTTGTTACATAACTTTCAATTGCATAGCCAATATCTCCTACATGGTTATCGATTATCGCCTGGTCAATTCCTTTATACAAAGCATTCTCAGCTACTAACAACAACTTTTCTGCTTCATCAGAAACTTTTCCAACTCTATACGTCCAAGCAGAATCTGAAAGACCCCCATTTAAGTTTACTACCGTGTCAATTGTTACAATATCACCCTCAGTTAAAGGAACATCGGCCGGAAACGCATGACACATTTCATCGTTTACAGATGCACATATCGCATATGGATATCCGTTGTACCCTTTCTGCTCAGACGTTGCACCATGCTGTTCTAAATATGCTTCAACAAACGTATTAATTTCTTTTGTAGTAATACCTGGTTTCATCATCTTCGCAATTCCTCTATGACATGAAGCAAGTAATTTTCCAGATTCATGCATTAACTCTATTTCATTTTTCGTTTTAATTATACTCATGCTGTCTCTCCTTACTAAACTTGCTATTTACTATTAAACTTCAATCATACACATCCTCTTCCAAAATTTCAAAACTTCCAATTACAAAAAGTATGATTTATTTCTGCATAAAAAAACAGAAGGAGATTCTTCTGTTTTTTAATCATTTTTACATATATAATTCATTTTCAAAAACTCAAAACAACTACCATTTGTTTTCTGTATAAACGTTCCAACTACTTCAAACCCTGCCCTTTTATACACTTTAATCGCTCTCTCATTAAATATAGCTACTGATAGTGTTATATACTTGCATCCATATTTTTCTTTACTAAAAGCTAGTATAGCGTTTAAGAACTGTAAACCAAATCCGTTCCCAGTTATATTAGGTCTCATTCCAAGACCAATATCAACCGTTCCGTCATTTATTTTACAAACAGTAAAATAACCAATGAGAGTGCCATTTTCCTTCACAGAAAATGTATGATTCCCTCTACTTTCATCATGTAAAAATTCAACTAAATCTTCTTCATCTGCCTCTATATCGTAAAAGGAATATTTCCCTTCATAATGCCAGTTGTATGCAATTTCTTCTGCTTCTTCTTGCGTCATTACTTTATATGTATAGTCCATTCTCCCATCCCCCTTTAAAAAAGAGCTGCAATTAAGCAGCTCTTTTTTTACAACTCATAAATCTCTTTATATTTCGCTTCTAAATAATCGGCTAAGTAGTTTGCATTTAAGCCTTCACCTGTTACATCTTCTAAAATTTCAAGTGGCTTTTTCGTTTTACCGTATTGGTGAATGTTTTCTGTTAACCATTCACGAATTGGTGTTACGTTTCCTTCTTCTAATAATGCATCAAAGTTCGGAATGTCTTTTAACATTCTTTGCTTAAATTGCGCTGCATACATATAACCAAGTGCATAAGATGGGAAGTATCCAAATGAGCCACCAGCCCAGTGAACATCTTGCAATACACCTTGCGCATCATTTTCCGGACGAATTCCTAAATATGCTTCCATCTTATCATTCCAAGCTGCTGGTAAGTCCTTCACTTGTAATGTACCATCAAATAATTCTTTCTCTAATTCATAACGCACCATAACATGAAGCGGGTATGTAAGCTCATCTGCTTCTATACGAATGAATGACGGCTTCGATTCGTTAATTGCATCATAAAATTCATCGACTGACATATCATCAAATTGACCATCGCTATACTCTTTTAATAAATCATAATTTTTCTTCCAGAATGATTTATTACGGCCGATAAAGTTCTCAAAGAATAATGATTGTGATTCGTGAATACCCATAGATGTACCACTGCAAAGTGGTGTACCTTCAAATTGTTCTGCAATATTTTGTTCATATACTGCATGACCACATTCATGAATCGTTCCAAAAACAGCCATACGAAAATCTTTTTCATCATAGCGTGTCGTAATACGAACATCCCCTCTATTTAATGTAATTTCGAAAGGATGTACTGTTTCATCAAGACGACCTGCTTCAAAGTCATAATTCAATTGCTTTAATAGTTCTAATGTAAAGTTCTTTTGTTTTTCTTTTGAAAACTGTTCCGATAAAGCACTTGTTTTTAATCCTTTTTTAGACTCAGAGATTTCTTTTACAAGCGGCACGATACGCTCACGAAGTTGACCAAATACGTGATCTAAAACTTCTACTGTAATACCTGGCTCATACATGTCTAATAATGTATTGTATTTATATGTTTCATAACCCCAATATGTAATAAATTTCTTTTTAAATTCAACAATTTTTTCTAAGTATGGGCGGAACATTTCGAAATCAGATTTTTCACGAGCTTCTTCCCACACACTCTCTGCTTTCGCTTCTAATTTCACATAAGCCTCATATTCAGCTTGTGGAATTTTTTTATTTCTATCATATTCTTTCCGACACTCTTCAACCATTTTCTTCGTTGTTTCAGAAAGTTTATCTTCACGTATTAAAGCTTCAAGCTCTGTTAAATAGTTTCCCATCTCATCTGAAGTCGACATAGCAAACACTTCTGACGAAAGCATACCAATTACTTCTGAACGCTGATCTACACCTTTTTTGGGTGCACCTGTTCTTAAATCCCAAAACATTAAACTTAATGCTTCTCCGTAATTTTGTATCTTCTTCACGTATGTTAAAAATTGTTTTTCTACTTCATATGTAGCAACTGTCATCGTATAAAAGCCTCCTTTTTCTACCTCAAATTTAATTCGACACAGAAACATAAATTCCTTTTATAATAGAAAAAAAGCTTGGCAAGCGCCAAGCTTTCTCCTTATAATTCTTTACCTTCTACTGGCAGTACATTTTTCACAGCTGCAACTACTTTCTCATCTTCTGAATCAGATAAGAAAATTGATATAGCACCTTTATCTTCACTTGTACGAATTAAACGCCCAATTCCTTGACGAAGTCGTAAAATCATATATGGTACATCTACATCCCAGAATGGATCATTTACGTGCTTACGTTTCGCTTCAAACACAGGATCGTTTGGAGGGAATGGTAAAGACCAAATAATAACGTGCGATAATGATGAACCAGGAATATCTAAACCTTCCCATAAATGAACCGCACAAAGTACAGTCTCTTCTTCATTTTGGAAACGAGAAACGAGCTGGCTAATTTCCTGATCTCCTTCATATAAGAACGGAACCGACATTTGCTCTTTACTTACATACTCTTTGAACGCTGCAAGCTCTTGCGTTGTACGGAATAATACAAGCGTACGTCCATTTGTTTTTTGTATATTTTCAAGTGTATATTGACACTTTCTTTCCCATTCATTTTCTTTCGTATGTGATAGTAAGTTTACTGTCATTTGCTCTTCGTAATCAAACGGTGAAGCAACTGAGAATGACAAGTAATCTTTTACCCCTAGGCTATTAGCTGTGAAAGCGAATGAATCGTTGTTCGATAATGTCGCAGAAGAGAAAATATACGGTATTTTCTTCGAGAATACTTTCTCTTGTAACACTTCTTCAACTGCACGCGGCATAATAACTAACGTGAAGGCACCATCACCTTCTTCACCCCAAGTAATTACATTTTTCTCGTGCATGAACAGACGAAGTGAATGTTCTAATACATCTAAATGCTCATCAACAATATTTAAATCATACGTGTTTACTGTATGCATTTCACTTTCGAATACTAATGCATCTCCAACTTCACCGATTTTTGCATAAAGTCGTTTCGCTTCAGCTGTTACTTTTTCTGTCACAGTAATTTCTAGACGATCAGAACCGGCAATTTCCTTTTTATTCTCTTGTAACACATCAAAGAATCGTTCAGTTTGCCAAATTGTTTCTTCTACTAAATGTGCAAACTCCTCACGAATATCGTTTTGTAGCAATCTCGTTAATAGTTGCTCCATCATCGTTTGCTTTAAACGGTATGTTAAAGCTTTTTGAGCTGCATATTCTACAAGATGTCCTTCATCGAATACAACGCAGCTACTTTCTGGTAATAATGGAATTTGCCCTTCACGCTTACGAGCATCGTACGTCCAAATATGATCCATATAGAAATCTTGAGAACAAATAATTAAATCTGCTGCTTTACGATAATGTTCACGAGAAAGAGTTTGTCCACAACGATGACGAGAATCACAAGTAAAGCAATCTTGGAAGTAATCCCAATTTACTTTTGACCATTCTTCGTCATTTAAAAGTGGAAATTCTTTTCTGTCACCATAGTGAGTAAAGTTTTGCATCGTACCATGATCGAATACAAACTGTGGTAACTCGTAATATACGTCTTCAATTACTTCTGGAGCTCGTCCACTCATAACATCTTCAAGTTTACGTAAGCATAAATAATTATCCATTGATTTTGCAAGCCTTACATCAACAGATAGCCCTAATACTTCAGATAACTTAGCGATGTCCCCTTCTTCTTTCACAAGCTGCTCAATTAACGTTTCATCTGCACAAGCAATAATAGCTGGTTTCCCAGTATAACGCGCGTAACAAATTGCATATAGAAGATATACAATTGTTTTCCCTGTTCCTACACCAGCTTCTGCGAACATAACTTTCTTTTCTTGGAAAGCGCGTTCTAACTGAAACGCCATAAAAATTTGTTCATCACGCTCTTCAAAGCCTTTTTCCGGAAGGATGTCGTAAAACACATCTCCAATCCACTCATTCAACTTATCATAAAAATTATCTTGTTTTCCTACTTCAAATGGTAATCTCTTCTCAGTAAACATCCTTAGCCTCCAACCAAAAAGTTTTTCTATAAAAAGATAATAGCAACTGCTACGCATATGTGTGCAGCCACTTTCCCCTGTTGCAATACATAGAAATTCACGAAAAAAAATTTTCCTTTCGAAAAAGGAAAATTTTCTTCTATATTAATGACTTTAAATACCGTTTATCAATCGCTGTTTCATGTGAAAGAGCTGACAAATATTCTTCTTGTGCTTTTTGTATTTCATCTACAATCGCACCTTGACTATCCACTTCTTTTCCGAGCTCATCATACGTACGGTGAATAGCTTTTTGAATCATTGATAATTGAAAATTATCCATATGACTTCCTCCTTTACGCATTACATAATAGCCAGTATATGCGCGCTAGAGGAGTTTTATACTATGAATTACGCGGTGGACGTTTTCCGAAGTATTGGTAGTAATCTGTACGGATAAATCCGTTAAACAGCTTACGCTTCTTCGACGCATCTTTTCCGTAACACTTCTCAAATGCTTCGTAGCTTGTTAATACATACGCTGACCATGTATCTAATGGGCGGAATACTTGTCCCATTTCTTTATACAGTTGTTCAACAAGTGCTTTTTCACTTAAACGTTCTCCGTATGGAGGATTCGTTACAACGTAGCCATAATCCTCTTTTGTTGTGAAATCTTTTACTTGCATTTGTTTAAATGTAATTAAATCGCCTAAGCCTACTTCTTCTGCGTTATCTTGAGCAACTCGAATCATACGATGATCAATATCTGATCCAATGATTTGTAATCGTTGATCATAGTTCGCTAAATCTTCAGCTTCTTGACGAGCTTCACGCCAGTTTTGTTTCCCTACCCAGCCCCACTCGTCAGATGCGAAACCACGGTTAAATCCTGGTGCAATGTTTTGTCCAATTAATGCTGCTTCAATCGGAATTGTACCTGATCCACAGAATGGATCAACAAATGGACGATCTGGCTTCCAGTTTGTTAATTTAATTAAAGACGCAGCTAATGTTTCTTTTAACGGAGCTTCCCCTTGATCCATACGGTATCCACGTTTATGAAGCCCAACACCGCTCGCATCAATTGTTAATGTTGCAATATCCTTGAGCATTGCAATCTCGATACGGAATAACGGACCATCTTCTTCAAACCAAGTTGTACGTTTATATGTTGTTTTTAATTTTTCAACGACAGCTTTTTTAACGATACGTTGGCAATCCGAAACACTGAATAATTCAGATTTTAAAGATTTACCGATAACAGGGAATTCACCATTCTCTGGAATATAATCTCCCCAGTTTAATGCTTTTGTTTTTTCAAATAGCTCATCAAATGTCGTTGCTTTAAATTCGCCAACTTTAATTTTTACACGGTCCGCAGTACGTAACCATAAGTTCGTACGACAAATCGCCTTTTCATCTGCTTCAAATGTTACTTTGCTGTTTTCTACTTGACATTCATAACCAAGATCGCGAACTTCTCGGGCAACTAACGCTTCAATACCCATTGCCGCTGTTGCAATTAAAGTAACTTTTCCCATTTGCATTCACCTCTTATGTATATTCAAACAATAATTAATAGCAATTGGTCCTATTAATTATTACATTTTACGAAAAATTTTCTCATTAACCATTTTAACTCATACTTTATAACTTCATACAAATAAAAAGCCCTCCTCTAACAAAGGAGAGCTGAGTTATTTCATAGTTGGTTCATAACGTTCTGTAAGCCATGTTCTGTTCCTTTGTACTACAAACGGCCCACGCCTCGTACTCCGGTGGCAATCATCTATCTACAGGTTATAAAACCTGTCCTTTCCCGTCGTTCATTTCCTTGGAAAAGATTCCCCTACCATTATTTGGGTTTCTCGCTCGTGGGGTTTACCTCGTTCCACTCCTATCATTTCTTCAAGGACTTCGTCACTGTGGCACTTTAAAGGTAGTCAAACCATATCCGAAAGGACTTAGGTTTTTTCCCTGCCGTTAAACCAGCCTTACAGCCAGAATACCCTAGCTTATGAATTGGCTAGGCACGAACACTACAGCCATCTCAGGCCGTGCGAGCATGGACTTTCCTCTACAACGTTGGCGTTGCAGCGATTACCCAAACGTTATGACATCCATTAGTATAGTGGAAACAAAAAGATTTTGCAACGTTTTTTTCTATGTAAAATGCTTAAACCTTTTCCCACCTTACATCATTCGTATAACTTACTTCCAAATACAGCTTTTTCTAAGTTAGATAAGCGTTTTAAAATATCCGTATTCGTGTTGTTATAAACCGGTTGTGCAACTGGTGTTTGTACAGGTTGTTGTGGAACTTGCGTTACTGCTAGTTTTTGTTCCTCTAATTCACGCTTTAAACGAGCATTTTGTTGCTTTAATTGCTCAAACTCTTTGTGGAAAGCTTCATAGTCTTTAATGATCATATCAAGAAACTTGTCTACTTCTTCTTGCTGATAACCTCTCATACCTGTTTTAAATTCTTTTTCTAAAATATCTTTCGCTGTTAATTTAATTTTATCCGAAATCATTTTCTTCACCTCAAATTTTTACCAAAACTTTCATTAACTAAATTTTTTCAGAAACAATGCTTTTTGTCAATCATATATACGAGTACTATATTACATATTACTCTGCATTATTCCACTGTTCCTCTTCTATTATATCTTGTAAATCAGAAAAAAGAATGAAATAACTGTGATAATTTTCTATTTCTCCTTTTTTCTTTGCTGATTCTACAATATATTTGGGACTTCCTGGTTTTTCTTCATCGTATACCGCTAAAAGCGCATCACTTTTTTCAATAAAAAATTGATTTTTTAATTTAAATTGCTCTGGGCTTTCATACTTCCGTTTCGTGATACTATCAACATGGTCTGCTTGAGAAAGAATAAATTCGTAATATTCACGATTATCTTCTTTCCAATTTTCTTCTTGTTCTAAAAACGGAGTGAATACCGCTAATTTTAAATCAGGATATTCTACTTGCATTTCAAAAACAACTTCAGCAGCCCATAATTCTACACCTAATTGGCCGCTTATTATAACCCATTCTAAACCATCTTCTACAAAAGTGATTAATTTACGGTGTAATGCTTTCTTTATACACTCCACTCCTGGATGATCATTTTTAAATATTCCAAGTTCAAATGGCTTATATCCTGTTACTGCAATAACTTTCATATCAACACTCCAATTACAAAAAAAGAACTAGCATTTCGCTAGTTCTAACATATCATTTACTTTTTAAATATTCCACCAACGTTTGGTCCGATATTTGGACCTACTGGTGATACATTGTTTGGTAAAAACGGTGATACATTTGGTCCTGGTCCAAACGGTGATACATTCGGTCCTGGCCCAAATGGAGATATTTGATGACCGTGGTGATGATGATGATGACCATGGCCACACGGTCCACATCCGCCACCGAATCCTGGGTCGATTGGGTCCACAACATTTACATTTGAATTTGTTTGCGGGAAGAAGTTTTGGTTTTTAATTTGTTGATGATGTACATGTGTTGTATGTGTTGGGAAAATGTGTGGCACCACCGTTGTTGAAAAAGAGTGTGTTACGCATTGTTTCGTCGGATGAATGACAGGAGCAGTCGTACAAATAGGTCCTGTAGGCTTATGCCCTCCAAAGCAAGGATGACAATGATGCATAGTTTTTTCTCTCCTCTCTCGTTAAAAAAATCTGATTACACTTTACAGTATGAGAAAAGAGAGAAAGCCGTTTGTTATATATACCCATTTATTACAAGGAAATTTGTCTAGTCCTTTATTTCATTTACATTGTTTTTATAGACAATCCTTCAACATCACTTACCAAAAAAGCCTCCAACTTGCTTTACAATACCTGTCACTTGATTCATCGCATTCATCATTTGTCCAGCTGTATTCATCATTTTATTTACATCATAGTTACCATCTGATGTTTTAAATTGAGAAACAAAACTAGAAAACTGGCTTGGCTGTTGTTGCTTTTGCTTACCCTGCGTCGGGTACGGTTGTTTTGGTGGATAAAACATCGCTTGTTGATTAGCATACGGAGATGGTGGTGGCATATAATATTGCGAATTCATATAAGGCTGCTGCTGTGGTTGATTCATGTATGGTTGCTGAGCTTGTGATTGTTGAGCTTGATTCACATAAGGTTGCTGCTGTTGTGGTTGTTGAGCTTGATTCACATAAGGTTGCTGCTGCTGTTGTGGTTGTTGAGCTTGATTCATAAAGGACACTTCAAACGGTTGATAATATTTTTGATTTCCATAATAAGGCTCGAAAGGATACATATTATACCGTAAATATGTATCCGTATTATATTGGTACATATTTTGCTGTGCATATGGATTCGTTTGCTGATATAAGTTAGGTTGTTGAAACATGCATTCTCTCCTCCTTCACATAAGTTTCTACATATATAATATGTACCTATAAAATAATATGTGTGATGGAGTATCTGTCTATTTTTGTCGGAAGTTTAAATTTTTAAAAAATTAAAAAAGAAAACCCTTCCATGCTATGATAATGAAGAAGAAGATTCTCATGGGGGAGGAATCAACATGGTATTAGGGGATTTAAAACAAGCGTTTTCTCAAAAAAAGGGGTATTGCACAGAGAATGCAAATGAATTATTAGACTTTGCGAGACATTGGTATCTCGAAGGAAAAATATGCATATCAGATTATCGAACATTAATAAAAGAATTAGAAATAAACGGCGCAACAAAACCTACAACAATGACAGAAGCATAAAAATAACAAGAGGGCTCTCCCTCTTGTTATTTACATTGCTCAACTATATTTTGCAAAGTATACGAAATGGCTTGGTGTGTTTCAAAGAATCGTTTACCTTTACCTTTATTTACAAAGCATTGCAACACATTCGTTTGTAAATTATCATATACTTGATCAATTTGCTGTACATGTATATATTTTGGCTTTTCTTCTTTAATCCACTTATAAGCTAATTCTTTCCACTTCTTTAATTCCTCATCTACCATATCTACAAACGGTTTCATATCCTTATAAAAGTCGTATTCGGTTAGTTCTCTCTTTTTTACATTCGCTTCATTATTATACTGCATGAGTTTTTCTGAAGACTGTATTAATGCTTCATTCTTCATTTCTTTCCCACCTTATTATGCACTCACTACGACGTTTTGAAATGTCTTTACCCAATTCCCTTTCTCTTCGTGATGCACTAATTTATTTTCCATATGTTCAATATGCATTTCTGTTATTTCTATCTTATTGCATATTTTTTCACTCGCATCCTTTAATGCATGATTCATTCTAATCCCTATATTCATTTCCAGCAAATCGAGAGAACTTAACATTTGATCCATTTTTTTCATTACATCTTCCTTCTGAACCATCGCCATATACAAAACGCCTCCTTCTTTGCTTTTCCTTTGTCATGTAATTTCGCCGAATGATTCACCACTCCTGCCCACATGACAAAACTAGTTGTTATTCGTCAAAGAAATCATTTCGTATGTCATTTATAGAAATGGTAACAATACAAAAAGGAGGTGTATTACAATGGCAAAGAACAAAAATGAAAAAAAGAAAAACCAAAACAAACAACAAAATAAACCCGAGACTGGCAATCCAAAGCTAGATGGTCCAAACTTCCCTGCTACATAAAGCGAGACTTTATTACGAACAGTTAAATTTCAAGTCACCCTTAATCTCCTACTAGCATTACGTTTTGAGATTAAAGTTGTAGCACACATAGCAGGATTGTTTCAAATTAAGAAGTCCCGTCTTCAAAATGGAAGACGGGACTTCTTTTTTATTATATCATGAACTCATCCATCCTTTTAGCAAAACGATTTGCGATAGATAGCCTATAGATTTGTTCTCTCTTTCTTCTATACCATTCTGTTATATTAACTTCCCCTTTAGGTTCTTCAGGTACAAATAGCACATTCATTTTCATATTTGCACAAAACCAATCTCTCATTTTTATTTCTTCATGTAAAATAACAGGATAAATATCTCTAAGTGTTGGCGTATAAGACTTTCGAGTTTCCTTTGCGTAAACTTCATAATCTTCTCTAGACCCAGTATGTGTAGTTTGCAATGCAAACTTATAAAACGAACCATTATAAATTGGATGAAACAATAACCATGCTAATTTTTTTCCTAGTTCTATGCGCTGTTGTAACGTTTCAAATTGATAAACCGAAAATCCATACATTCTCCCTTCAATTGTTGGGAAGATAACTGCACTAATATGAAGTCTTTCTTGTACTTTAAAAAGTGCAGTATGGAATACATGTTTTTTAAAATATGTGTTCTCAATGACTGGTTTTTGAATTTTATTTTGTTCATTTATAATAAGCGCTGTCATAAGCCTATTCATATCTCTTCTTTCCCAGAAAAGTAACCATTCTTTTTCCATAAAAATTGATACGTTGAAATATTGCAACAAATGAAAGAGAGGTGCACGTCTCTTCTTACTTTCCTCATACAATAATAGCTGAGGAAATGCATCTAAAAAAATAATCCAATTAGCCTGTTCGTACAGAATAAATAAATGTTTTTTTACCGTTCTAGGTAAAACAGTAGCATAATATCTCCCTTCTAAATCAGTCATATTCCAGCCCGCATTTCTCGAAACCATACTCGCTAAAAAGGCCCACCTGATTTCACTATTTCTTAAATAATATTCTTGATAAGATTGTGTCCGAGAAATATTGTCCACATTAGCTATTTCTGTTTTCTTTTTAATATTGTGAATGATTGCTTTTTCTTCCTCTGTACAAAAATTTTTTTCTCGATTTTGTTTCATTTTCATATAATCATTCCATGTAAACATAAATAAGTCATCATACCTTTCATCAAAAAGGTCACATCTTTTTTCATTTTTTGATATAATCACCTTTGTAAGTAATTCTTAGCAAGTTGGGGGTGGACACACTATGACCATTCGTTACCCAAATGGAAAAAGGTATAATCAAGCTTCACAACCTCAAAAAACACCTATAAAAACACATACTTATAGTAATAGAGGTATGTCCCTTGAAGAGGAATTGAATGAAACAAATCAATATTACTTAACCCATAATATTGCATGTGTACATAAAAAGCCTACACCTCTTCAAATTGTAAAAGTAGATTACCCCGCTCGAAGTGCTGCAGTGGTAAAAGAAGCGTATTTTAAACAACCTTCTACAACAGATTACAACGGTGTATACAAAGGGAAATACATCGATTTTGAAGCAAAGGAAACAAAAAATAAAACTAGTTTCCCACTTCAAAACTTCCACCTTCATCAAATTGAACATATGAAGCAAGTGGTTGCTCATAATGGAATTGCATTTGTTATTATTAAATTTACACTTTTTGATGAATTTTATTTACTAGATGCAAAACATATTATTGCATTTTGGAATCGTCAAAATACTGGTGGACGCAAGTCGATTACGAAAGAAGAAATAGAAGAGCATGGATCCTTATTATCATGCGGTTATCACCCTCGGATTGACTATATCCGTGTACTAGACATGGTTTATTTTTCGTGATAGAGTCATCACTAAGGCTCTTTTTTCGACTTTTGGGGGAGAGAATGAAAGGTAGGAGAAAGTATAATGTCAGATAATTATCGTTCTCGTACAGAACGAAATCATGTGAAAAATCAAGAGAAAAAAACACATAAAGAAGAAAAACCAAAGAAAAAAGGCTCCTTTTTCAAGAAATTTCTTATAGGTTGTCTACTTCTTGGTATCGTTGGTCTTGTAGCCGGCGTTTCCGCTTTCTTTGTTATGGTAAAGGATGCTCCAAAATTAGACAAAGCCAAACTTGTTAATCCTTTATCAACAAAGTTTCTTGATAAAAACGGGAATTTCTTCTATGAATACGGTGCTGAAAAACGAACACACGTTACTTATGATCAAATTCCAAAAGTAGTTGAAAATGCATTCCTTGCAACTGAGGATTCGCGTTTCTATGATCATAATGGAATTGATTTTAAACGAACTACAAAAGCAGTTATGGAAAATGTCACTGGTGGTTTCGGTTCCCAAGGTGGTAGTACGATTACACAGCAAGTCGTTAAAAACTACTTTCTAACGATGGACAAAACTGCTAAAAGAAAAGTACAAGAATGGTACTTATCTTACAAATTAGAGCAACAATACTCTAAACATGAGATTTTAGAAATGTACTTAAATAAGATTAATTTAGGTAACCGTTCATACGGTATTGCGACAGCAGCGCAAAAATATTATGGTAAAGATTTAAAAGACTTGCAATTACATGAAGCTGCTATGCTCGCTGGTTTACCCCAAGGTCCAAACATTTATGATCCAACAAAAAAGGAAAATGTTGAACGAGCAACAAATCGTCGTAATGTCGTATTATCATTAATGAATCGACATGGTTATATAACAAAAGAAGAAATGAATAACGCCGTTAAGATTCCAGTAACTGAGGGCCTTCAACCGTCTTCAGAAGTAACTGAGATGAAGTATCAAGCATTTTTAGATGCGGTTGTAAAAGAAGTTGAAAAAGAATATCCTGATGTAAATATCGGTTCAGATGGTTTAACGATTCATACAACACTTGATCAAGATGCTCAAGATTACGCCGACAAAATTATGGATGGCAATCTTATTAAGTATCCGGACGATCAATTCCAAGGGTCATTCGTATTTATGGATACACAGTCTGGAGAAGTTCGAGCAATTGGTGCTGGACGTAAAGAAAGTAAGTCTACTTTCAAAGGTCATAATATGGCAACTGATTTAAAACGCCAAGTTGGTTCAACAATGAAACCAATTTTCGACTACGGTCCGGCAATTGAAAATTTACAATGGTCTACATACCATCAATTAAACGACTCAGAGTATACGTATTCCAATGGTAAGAAAATACAAAATGCAACAAAGAGTTACAAAGGTGACGTTTCACTACGTGAAGCTTTGAAAAAGTCATTAAACATTCCAGCTTTAAAGACAGCACAAACAGTTGGTCTTAATAAGTCAAAAGAATTTGCTGAAGGTTTAGGCATGACCTTTAAAGAAGGAAAAGTCTACGAATCAACAGCAATCGGTAGTAACGATAGTTCTCCATTAGAAGTAGCAGGTGCATATGCAACCTTTGGTAATAGTGGTAACTATAATAAACCACACTTCGTAAAAGAAGTAACCTTCCCGGACGGGAAAAAGAAAAGCTTTAAACCGAAAGAACATCGCGCAATGCAAGACTATACAGCTTATATGGTTACTGACGTTCTTCGTGACGTAGTAAAACCTGGTTCTGGTGGTACAGGTCCAACAGCATACGTTTCAGGTGTTGACGTAGCAGGTAAAACAGGAACACAAAACTTTGATGAATCAGTTCTTCAAAAATATGACATCCCAGCTGATGCAAACAGAGATAGCTGGTTTGCTGGATATACGCCACAATACACAATGGCTGTTTGGACCGGTTACGAAAAAGATGGTCCAAAAAATTATGTTAGCGATCGCTCCACTAGAATTGCACAGCAAATGTTCCAAGTAATGATGAGCAAATTCGCTACAGATAAATCACGCTTTGAACGTCCTTCTTCTGTACAAGAAATAAACGGAGAGTTATACGTAAAAGGTGCGAAAAAAGATGCAATTAAACAAATTAAAGTAGATGCCCCTAGTGGTCTGAATGTCACTTTTGATGGCGCTAGCACAGTTACACTAAACTGGTCTGGACCAGCAGAAGTTGATGCATATGCAGCCAGCTATAAAGCAACTGACGGTTCAAGTGGTAGCCTATCAATAAGTGGTACGACAGCTACTCTTGGTGGTATTAAACCAGGTGTTACTTACAGCTTCTCTGTAGTAGCGAAAAAAGGTACTGGCACAAGCCCAGCAGTTGGTGCATCCTTCACTGCGCCTGGCGGAACTCCAGATGCAAAAAAAGCTGAAGAAGAGGCTAAGAAAAAGGCCGATGAAGAAGCTAAGAAAAAAGCTGATGAGGAAGCCCAGAAAAAGGCTAATGAAGATAAAGTAAAACAAGACGAAGCTAAGAAAAAGGCTGAAGAAGAGGCTAAGAAACAACAAGAACAACAGCAAGAACAACAACGTAAACAGCAAGAAGAAGCTCAAAAGAAAGCTGATGAGGAAGCTAGAAGAAAAGCTGAAGAAGAAGCTAAGAAAAAAGCTGAAGAAGAAGCTAAGAAGAAAGCTGAAGAAGAGGCCAAGAAAAAAGCTGAAGAAGAGGCTAAGAAACAACAAGAACAGCAACACCAAAATCCCGGAGGAGATACACCTCACGCAGACGGTGCTGTTGTTACAACAGAGTCCTAATATACAAAAAAAGAAGTCCGTTTCTCTTAACGAGAAGCGGACTTCTTTTTTGTTATCATTTTCTTTACATACAGCTTTTCTATTTCGATATACAACTGCGCTAATTGAATATAAGAATGATAATTACTCGGTTTCTTTATAATGAATGAATATCTTTCCATAAAATTAACAGGTTGCACTTTTAATTTATTCGTATTTATTTGCATTTCATTCAAACTATGAACAGGTTGTTCATTTAGCCAATAGACAACCGATAACAAGTGAGCTGCAAAAAGAATCATTGGTCCCTCAGCCTCTTGCTTATTTCTATTTCGAAACAGTATAGCAATGTCTTCATGCTTATTTTTCCATACATTCAACATCACTGGAATGCTGTTTTCAATTTCCTTCCATGGCTCATACTGTCTTTCAATATCAAATATAAAGTAAGTATTTTGTATTATCTCTTCAAAAGAATTGTCTGTATGATACTTAATTAAATTTACACTTTCTTTAAAAAATGGTAAACAGTGAAATTCTTTCGGTATTTCTATAACTCGTTCCATCCTTTATTTCACCTTCATTCGCTTCTTTCCTTCACGACATACTTCTAACAGTCTGCATTCCTCACATTGCGGTCGTTGTGCTTTACAATGATAACGTCCAAAGAAAATCATACGATGATGTGTAACTCCCCACTCATCCATTGGTACTTTCTTCATTAATGTTTTTTCTACTTCTAACACAGAGTCTTTCCATCTACACATAGCTAATCGTTTACTCACTCGCTCCACATGTGTATCAACAGCAATTGCCGGAATTCCAAACGCTACGGAAACTACAACATTCGCTGTTTTCCTTCCTACACCTGGTAATTTCGTAAGTTCATCTCGATCGTTCGGTACTTCTCCATTATAGTCATCTAATAACATTCGGCATAATTTTTGAATGTTTTTTGCTTTATTTCTATACAATCCGATAGAGCGTATATCTTGTTGTAATTCTTCTAGAGAAACACTTAAATAATCTTCTGGTGTTTTATATTTTTGAAATAAATTTCTTGTCACTTTATTTACAAGTACATCCGTACATTGTGCAGATAACGCCACCGCGATTACAAGTTCAAATGGATTATCATGAACCAATTCACAATGTGCTTCTGGATACATATCCGCCATTGTGTCTAAACAATAACGGATTTGCGTTTTGTTAAGCATATTTTTCCTCCTATATTACTGCTCCAACCAATTATAAAAAGGCACTTTTCCAGTAAATTTCGTCTCTTGTTTTGTCATTTGTTGTGCCCTTTGTTGATTCGCTCTAAATTTTTGACCTTGATTTTGAGCCTGATCTACCGTTTTAATTCCATTCTTTTTCCACTCAAATAAAATACGATCAATATATCGGAAATTTAGTTTTCCACTCATTACAGCTTCTCTAAGAGCCGCTTGAATTAAATTTGGATGATGTTGATCTTGGTCCTCCCACATCCCTAACGTTTCACATTCGAACGGCGAAAGTGGTCTTCCAAATTCTTTTTCAAATACTGTATATAAATTTACTTGTAGCTGTTTTTTTTCTTTTTGCTCTTCCTCTATTGATTCATCCATTAAGAAATGTAATATTTTTTCCCATAACGGTTGTAAAGAATAACTTTCGCACATCATCGCTTCTGATCTTTGTCCACCTTCTAGTGATAAAAAACCTTTTTGAATCAACGTCTGAATTACTTCCATACATTTCATTTCCGTTATCGTCATCCGTTCAGAAATCTCTGAAGGAGTCGGAAACGAATTACCTGATTCTAAAAATGTGTGTACATGAAGTACAACCATAAATTCCGTCTCATTTAAACCTAATTTTTTATAATGCATCATAAGTAATTTTGGAATTGCAATGCTTCCCTGCTCAAACCACTGTAACATCATTTTCTTTTTCATCACCAAACACCTCGCTCTCTAGTATAACACACCTTTAGCTATTTCTTTTTGCCACAATCCGTCAAAAAAACCTCCCCATTAATAGGGAGGTTTTTTATATTACATGAATGAAATATAAAATTAAGCTTGCACTTTACTTTTCATAAATGTATGGATGCGCTCTAATGCTTTCTCTACTTGTTCAAGAGATGTCGCATATGATAAACGAACATTATTTGGAGCACCAAATCCTGTACCTGGTACAAGAGCCACTTTTTCCTCTTCTAATAGAGCTTTTGCCCAATCATCAACTGTTGCATATCCTGATAAAGCTACAGCTTCTTTTACGTTAGGGAATAAGTAAAATGCCCCTTGCGGTTTAATACAAGTAAAGCCAGGGATTTGAATTAATTTATCATAAATGATGTTTAATCTCTCTTCAAAGGCTTGACGCATTGTTTCCACAGGTTCTTGTGAGCCTGCATATGCCGCAATTGCGCCGTATTGAGCGATTGAAGTAGGGTTTGACGTACTATGACTCGCTAAATTCGTCATTGCTTTAATAAGCTGCTTATTTCCTGCAGCATATCCAATACGCCATCCTGTCATAGAATGAGATTTAGATACACCATTAATAATAAGTGTTTGTTCTTTTAATGCATTAGAAAGCTGGGCAATTGAAGTATATTCTACGCCACCATAAATTAATTTTTCATAAATTTCATCAGAAACGATTAAAATATCATGTTCTAAACATACTTCTCCAAGCTGTTGTAATTCTTCTTTGCTATAAATCATTCCTGTTGGATTGCTCGGTGAATTAATAATAACTGCTTTCGTTTTCTCTGTAATTGCCTCACGCAGCTGCTTTGCTGTAATTTTGTACTCATTGTCTTCTAAACCTTCTACATAAACCGGCTTACCGCCAGCAAGCTTTACTTGCTCTGGATAGCTTACCCAGTAAGGAGTTGGGATGATAACTTCATCTCCCTCATCAAGTAATACTTGGAATAATGTATATAATGCATGCTTTGCACCATTACATACAATAATTTCAGATGGATCATACGCAATACCTTGATCGCGAGTAAATTTCTTCACAATTTCTTGTTTTAACGATTGTAATCCACCTGTTGGTGTATACTTCGTATGCCCTTCTAACATCGCTTTATGTGCAGCATCCATAATATGCTCTGGTGTATTAAAGTCAGGTTCCCCTGCCCCTAATCCAATTACATCATGACCCTCTGCTTTTAATGCTTGTGCCTTTGCTGTAATTTCTAAAGTTGAAGACGGTGTTAAAGCAGCTACTCGCTTTGCTAATTTCATTTGTAGTTCCCCCTACATCTATTTTTCAATGCTATATCGTCTTAAAAATTTTCCATCTTTAAATTCAAGATAGTAATAACTATAACGATTGTCATCATCAATATATGTAACTTCCCATAGTGGTACATCATTTTCAAAGCCTAATTTCACTTTCATAATCTCTTTCGGCTTACTTTTTGATTCCTTACTTTCATTGCCGACTTGCTCTATTGTTCTTTGTATAGCCTCTTTTTCAGAAATACCTTCGCTCTTTTTCCTTACTACAGTATCCCCTTTTTTCTCAGGCACCCAAACGATAAGTTGTTCTCCCTTTTCATCTGTACCTTGCACGACTATATATGCAGATTTTCCGTTGTAATAATCAACAGATTTCACCTTTGTAAGCTTTGCTTTTTCTTTAGCAATTTCTACAAATTTCGACTCTTTTGGAATTTTCTTTCCCATCGCTTTATTATAAACATACGCCCCATATATTCCGCTAGCAACGATAACAATAATGATTGCAAAGATCCACTTTTTCATTGTATCACTACGTTCTGTAAATCGTAAATACAGCTGTTTCTTTATCTTTTTCGTCTAATGCTAGTCCGAACATGAGGTCCTGCTCTTTTAACGTACGATTTAAACTATCAACAATTTTATACAAATCCGACGAATATTTAATACGCGTCGTTGATAGTACTTCGATTTTCTTATCCATGAAAAAACTCCTCCGTTACACAAAAATTTCTAATTATAGAAGAACGCAATGCGGTTACAATAAGAGTACATTCTTTACAACCCCTGCTTCATCACCCATCTATTATAGCAGGACATGTACAGCAAAAAAAGGTTTCAAGTCGAAAACCAACACATTTTGTATACAAGAAGTAAGAAAAATAAAATTCCTCCTACCCACATTTTTTACGCCTGAAGTTTATAAGTACTTCAGGCGTATTTTTCTTCCATTTTTATTCATTTGATGGTTCTTCTAATTGTACTAACAATTCTTCTAATGGTCCTTCATAAAGAGGTACGTTAGGAATCGATTGTAGAAATCGTTTTCCATAGGAAGAACTCGTCAAACGACGATCTAACACTACTACCGTTCCTGTATCTGTATTCGTTCGAATTAAGCGGCCGAATCCTTGTTTGAAACGTAATATTGCTTGTGGGAGCGCTAATTTAGCGAATACATCTTCACCTTGATTTTTTAGCCACTCACCTTTCGCTTCCATCATCGGCTGATGAGGAGGTGTAAATGGTAGACGGACTATAACAAGACAACTTAAGGCATCTCCAGGAATATCTATTCCTTCCCAGAAACTGCTCGTCCCTAATAAAATTGATTTGTCGAACTCTTGAAACTTTCGAATTAAGCGGCTTCGACTTCTATTATTCACACTTTGGGTGAGTAATAAATAACCCTCTAATTCATCATTATTTTTTAAATTCGCATACGCTTCTTTTAACATTTCATACGAAGTGAATAAAACGAGCATTCTGCCTTTTGTGG
Organism: Bacillus cereus group sp. MYBK14-1; assembly: GCF_051916885.1. Lineage (NCBI taxonomy): Bacteria > Bacillati > Bacillota > Bacilli > Caryophanales > Bacillaceae > Bacillus > Bacillus cereus group sp. MYBK14-1. Next base: position 567,375 of record NZ_JBQAHM010000002.1, read on the forward strand.
CTTTCGCTATCTTTGCAATATGTTCCGATATAGATTCAATATATCGCTCATTACTTACTTGCTTAATAAAAGGTACATCCGTTGACACCATTAATTTCATCTGTTCATCATAACGAAATGGCGACGGAACCTTTAAAGTATTTGGAGCGAAATCATGTAAACCAAGTTCCTCTTTTATATAATCAAACGTATCGTTAACTGTTAGTGTTGCGGATGTAAAAATAACACTCTTTTTTTCTGTTAAAAATTCATCAGCAAATCTTTCACCAATATGAACAGGCTGTGCATATAGAACTGTTGAATGAATCGTCCCTTTCGTTTCAGTCTCCATCCAAGTTACATACGAATTCTTTTCTAATACGAGTAACTGTAATGATTCTGCCATCTTTCTCAGCAACTCAATTAAATGCATAAATTCACCTGTTACAACATGCATCTCCCATTCTAACTTACTTTGCAATATATCCACTTGCTTCTCAAGAGCAGTTACTACCCTTCTTAATTCATATATAAAACGATTTGTTAATTCGACGATACTATCCCACAACTTACCTTTTTCTAGTTCTGCGTTATACCTATAGATGAGCGGCATATTATTCGTTCCTTGCTCTTGCTTTGTTTGTTTAAATATAAAAGTACGTAACATTTGGAAGAGTTCATCCGCATCAAACTTAAGTTCCTTCAAACTATAACTTATCATACGGAAAGTTGAACGAGATGCTTGCTCTGATTTTTTCATCATTTTATATACTTTGGAGAGTACATCTTCTGTTTCTAGTGTCCCAAGACGAGATATAACCAATTGAAAATACATACAAGAGAACTGTTCACCCAATGTTCTACTCGCGGCTTCTTCAATATGGTGAGCTTCATCAAAAATAATATGTTCGCATGAAGCAAACAACGGTTCTTCACTTGAAAAATCTTGAAATAATAACGCATGATTTGTAATAACGATATCTGCAAATAAAGCTTTATTCTTCGCTCGCTGGTAAAAACAACGACTAAACCAATTACTTTGCATACCGCCTGGACTATACGCATCGCTACAAATACGATTCCAAAGTAACTTTCCGCCCTCAGGAATATTTAATTCGTCTCGATCACCTGTTTCAGTTTGCAATAGCCAAACTAAAATCTTCGCCTTTGTAAGTGCCATATCATAATTTTTTTCTTCCTCTTGCAAAGCATACTCAAATTTATGTAAGCATAAATAATGCTTTCTTCCTTTTAGAAGAGCTACCTCAAATGAAAATGGCATTATTTTTTGTAATAACGGAATTTCTTTTTCTAATATTTGTTGTTGGAGTTGTACCGTTTGTGTACTTATAATGACAGGTTCTTCTTTTCTCTTTGCAAAATAAAGACTAGGAAGCAAATAAGCGAGAGTCTTTCCTGTTCCTGTACCGGCTTCAATTAGTGAAAAACGAGAATCTCTTAACGCCGTATATATCTCTTTCATCATCAGTTGTTGACTTTCTCTTCTTTCAAACTTTGGCATATGTGATTCCAATTTATCCATCGTTTTATTCAAGAAAGCATCAAACTTTGATGAACACGTTTCTCCAAGGTTTAAGGAATAGTTCCGCTTTTTCAGCGCAATATTTCGATGTATTTCATACTCCGCTATATCTTCTTTACCGTGCATTACTTTCTTTAAAATATTTTCAGAAAGCACATCAGCTATATCGCTTTGGAACACATCACTTAATTCATAAAGCGATTGCAACGTGACAAGTGGTAACTTTTCAATTTCATTTAAAAATTGTAAAAATAATTCCGCTGTTGCAAGAGCATCACTATCCGCACGATGTGGTTGATCGTGCTCTAGTTCATGCTTCTTAGCTAAATCACGTAATTTATAACTATCGGCTGTCGGCAAAAGAATTTGAGCCAATTCAACCGTGTCGATTTTCGGACAATGTATTTCTGTATATCCAGCTTGCCTTAATTCTTCATTTAAAAAATTCCAATCAAAGTGAACATTATGCGCAACGAAAGCCGCACCTTGTAATAGCTCAACAATCATCGGGGCTACATCTTGAAATAACGGGGCTTGTTTTACAAGACTTTCATCAATCCCTGTTAATTCTGTAATAAATGGTGGGATCTCTCTCTTTGGATTAACAAAAGACGAAAAAATCTCCAATATCTCTCCATCTTCTACTACAACAGCTGCAATTTGGGTAATTTTATCCTTCCCATCTTTCCAGGAGTTCCCTGTCGTCTCTAAATCAACAACGACATAACGCTTACTCATATATGTAACACCTCAATTTCTTACCTTTCAAACAACAATAATTTATATAATGTTACTATACCACGTTTTATCTCATCTTAATGAAAAGATGCACAAAAAAGCTATCTCCGCAATGGAGATAGCCTTTCTACTTATAATATCGTACCCGCTTTTTCAGCACCTAACATTTCAATAATTTGATTATTATCGTCTAGTACTGCAATTTTTGGTTCTTGTGTATGAATCTCTTCTTCCGTAACTAGCCCATAACAAATAATAATTACTTTGTCCCCTGGTTGTACAAGTCTTGCCGCAGCACCGTTTAAACAAACAACACCACTACCGCGTTCCCCTTTAATAACGTATGTCTCTAAGCGAGCACCATTATTATTATTTACAATTTGGACTTTTTCGTTTTCTACAATATTTACTGCATCCATTAAGTCTTCATCAATTGTAATACTACCTACATAATTTAAATTTGCCTCCGTTACAGTTGCACGATGTAACTTTGCTCTCATCATTGTGCGAAACATAGATGCTCCCCCTTATTTAACCGTTAATGTTATATTGTCAATTAATCTTACATTTTCAAACTTAACTGCAATAGCTAAAATGATTCTTCCTTCGACTTTCTCTACCATTGTTAATGACGGATATGCATATAAATCCGCATAATCTACAGTGCCTTTCGTATGCGTCTCAATATAATCTTTCACAAGATTTGTAATGATTTCCGGATTACGTTCACCTGCCTCAATTCTTTCTTTCGCTATACATAGGCTGCGGTATAAATGAAGAGCTTCTTCACGTTCATCTTGTGATAGGTACACGTTACGAGAACTTTTCGCTAAACCATCTTCTTCCCTTACAATATCAACTGGTACGATTGTAACTGGAATATTGAAATCAGTTACAAATCCTTCAATTACTGCAACTTGTTGAGCATCTTTCATACCGAAATAAGCACGCGTTGGCACCGTAATATTAAATAGTTTCATCAGTACAGTTGCAACACCAGCGAAATGACCAGGTCTTTGTTGACCGCATAATACGTCCGTGCGCTTCACAACTTCTACTGTTGTTGTTTGTTCTGCTGGATACATTTCTTCTACACTCGGATAAAATAAATAATCTACACCGTTTTCTTTTGCTACATTTTCATCTCTATCAATATCACGAGGATATCGATCTAAATCTTCATTTGGGCCGAATTGTAGCGGGTTTACAAATACACTTAAAACTACAATTTTATTTTCTTCTCTTGCCTTACGTAATAAAGTAGCATGGCCTTCATGTAAATAACCCATTGTTGGAACAAAACCAATACTCTTTCCACTTGCACGAAGTTCGCTTGTAATTTGCTGCATCTCTTGCACTGTAGTTACGATTTTCATTATTGTTTTCCTCCGTATAACGCTAAGCATTCTTCCTCTTTCATTGTGAACGAATGTTTTTCTTCAGGAAATTGCCTTGTCTTTACTTCAGTAACATATTGTGAAATCCCACGCACAATCTCCTCTTGAACAGACGTATATTGCTTCACAAATTTCGGAACACGATTTACGCCGTATGAGATAAGATCATGATAAACAAGCACTTGTCCATCTACTTTTTGTCCTGCACCAATCCCAATTGTTGGTATTGTTAGTTGCTCTGAAATAAGTTCTGCTAACTGCATTGGTACACATTCTAACACAAGCGCTATTGCACCAGCTTCTTCACATTTCTTTGCATCTTCTATTAATTTTTTTGCACTCTCCGCATCTTTTCCTTGCACTTTATATCCACCCAACACTCCTACCGATTGAGGGGTTAAACCTAAATGCGCTACAACAGGAATTCCTGCGTTCGTCAAATATTGAATCGTCGATATAACTTCTCCAGCACCTTCTACCTTCAGTGCGTGTGCCCCGCTCTCTTGAACGATGCGACGTGCATTCACCATCGTTTCTTGTAATGATACGTGATACGACATAAATGGCATATCAGTTACAATAAACGTCTCTTTCGCTCCACGGCGTACAGCTTTCGTATGATGAATCATATCCTCTACTGTTACAGGTACTGTTGAATCGTATCCGAGTACAACCATTCCAAGAGAATCTCCAACTAGAATCATATCAACTTCAGCTTCTTCTGCTAATTTAGCAGATGGATAATCATACGCCGTTAGCATTGTAATCGGCTCACCTTGCTCTTTCATCTTCAAAAAATCTGTTTTTGTTTTCAAAAACTACTCCTCCTTTATGCAGGAGAGAGGAGATGGCCGAAATCATATAAAAAACCCCTCTGACCATAAAAGGGCAGAAGGGTTGTGTGTTAGTCGGCATTATTCATCCCTCTGTCCCAGTCCGTTATTGGATCAAGGCAGAATCCAAGTTATTATTTTTCGTATGACTTCGAATCATGGTGCAGTTCGCTCTGATACTGCCCACATTCGAACTAATTATAGCAAACTACAAAAAGGAATTACTACATTTTTTTGAAAAAATAATTTTTTATTCTTATTACGGTATATGAAATTTAACACGAGAGTATATATGCTATACAGTTTTTATGGAGAATTCTATCCTGAAAAGATACATGTTTTTTCAACGCATGCTAAAAAAGTCCAAGTTAATTTTTTCTGTAATCCATTTAACTGTATAGTATAACTCTTAAACTAATGATGCAGGTTAATTGAGGAAAGTACTTAACAAAGGAGAATTGCAGATGTCTATGAACAGGTGGTTATTTCGATTCAGCAGTTTGCTTGTAATGATTGTATGGTGGATGTCTTTAGGATCCTCCCATGTATTTGCCTCAGTTACTGTCGTAACACCCCCCACCGATTTAACGAAAGTGATTGAGGTTGAACTAAATGATGATTACTTTAATCCAAATGTTATCACGATTCCGCTTGCAGGATCAACAACATTACTATTGAAAAATAAAGGTAAAAACGAGCACACCTTTACAGTGAAAAAACTCGGCATTGACGTCGTAATCGAGTCAGGAAAAGAAAAGAATATTACCGTGAAACCTAAAAATACTGGTACATATGAATTAATATGTCGATACCATCTTCTTAAAGGAATGGCAGGCAAAGTAATCGTCAAATAACATGCCCTGCCAATTAGGCGGAAGATATTTTGAAATGAACTTTAAATATGAAAAAAATTTATTATCATGTTACAAATTCAACTCAAAACTATTGAAATAAAAAGAAGTTCCAAAAGAGGAACTTCTTTTACTTAATTTCAATATCTGCAGAATGAATATGATGTACTTTCCCCTCATGATCCTCCAGAAGTAATACACCATCCTCTGTGATTCCTTTTGCTAACCCCGTAATTGTCTCTCTCATCGTTCGAGCGGTAATTTCTTTCCCGATGCTCACAGCGTAACTTTCCCAAAGAATTTTAATGACAGAGAAACCATTTTGTAAATACTCTTCATATAATTTTTCTAGTTGTAAATAGATTTGTTGCATAAGTTCTGCACGAACAATCGGCTTACCTGATTCAATCGCTAATGAAGTAGCAATGTGCTGAATTTCTTCATCAAAATGTTCTTGCTTTTGATTCGCATTAATACCGATGCCCATAATGACAGCATTAATTTTATCAGGATCCGCTTGCATTTCTGTTAATATACCTACAGCCTTTTTACCTTGAATTAAAATATCATTTGGCCATTTTATTCCTACGTTTACACCCGTGCATTTTTCAATTGCCTGTGCAACACTAACGGCCGCTAACAAAGTAAGTTGCGGTGCATGATGAACTGGGATTGATGGGCGTAAAATAATACTCATCCAAATCCCTGTTCCTTTTGGTGAATGCCATTTTCTGCTTAAACGACCTCTTCCCGCTGTTTGTTCTTCTGCTACAACGACTGTTCCTTCTTCTGCACCTTCATAAGCAAGTTTTGCTGCAATGTGCTGCGTTGATTCAACAGTTTCTTCAAAATACACTGTTCTACCAATCCGCTTCGTTTGTAGCCCTAACTGAATTTCATTAGCGGTCACTTTGTCTGGCTTACTTGCAATTCGGTAACCTAATCGACGCACAGCTTCAAGTTCATATCCCTCACTCCGCAGATCCTCCATATGTTTCCACACAGCAGTTCTTGAACAACCAAGTTTATCACTAATTGTTTGGCCGGATACAAACTCGCCATCCGCTTCAGAAAAAACTTGCAATAACTGCTTTCTTATAGTAGATTGCATCCTTGTAGCCACTCCCTTATACGCTCTTTCTCATTAACTACGTTTCCTTGTACGATTGCTTCTTCGATTTTCTGAAGCATCTCAGCAACCCACGGACCAGGCTTTTTGTTTGCCCAGTTTAATAAATCATTACCAGTCACATTCATTTCTTGACGCTCCTGGATTGGCAATGCATGAAACATTGATTGTACTCGTTCAACAGATGTAGGGTCATAGCGTTCAATCATCGCTTCATATACTCTCTCTGCCATTTCAGCGATATGAATTCCCGTTTTATAAAGAAGGACTGTATCCCAATCCTTCTCCTTTCTAGTACGGATTGTCAATAAAACTCCAACAATATCTTTTATTTTTTTATTCGAAAACTTCCATTGACGTAAAAAGACAGATGGATGTTCTTCTCCGATACAATATAAGAAAAATGCCCACGCCTCAATATCCGTTTCGAAAGAATCCCATTTATACTGCGTAGCTTTTAACAGTCTCTCTTCTGACATTTGTAAATATGGCAAATGAGAAAATAGCTTCGTCTCTACTAATTCTTTGAGACCTTTCACACAATATGTACCAGTTAACAGTTTCTCAAACTCTACTGTAATACGCTCAATTGCTATATGTTCTAGCAAATGCCCATACGTTTCAATCGCTTGCTTCGTTTTCATTTCTAATGAAAAACCTAACGTGCTTACAAACCGAATACCACGCATCATTCGCAGGGCATCTTCTTGAAAACGATCCGCAGCATTTCCAACTGTCACAATTTCTCTCTGTTGAATGGCTTCCTGTCCAGCAAATAAATCGACCATTTTGCCTTCTTCTGTCATAGCAATTGCATTCATCGTGAAATCACGACGTTTTAAATCCTCTTCTAATGAACGAACAAATTGAACACTACTAGGTCTTCGAAAATCTTCATATTCGCTTTCTGTTCGAAAAGTAGTTACCTCATAGGGCTCACCATTTTCTACAACAATTACAGTTCCATGCTCAAGACCAACAGGAACATTTCTTGGGAATATAGCCATCACTTCTTCTGGTAGAGCAGATGTCGCAATATCAATATCTCCAATCGGCCTATCGATAATAAGATCTCGTACGCTCCCACCAACAAAGTAAGCCTCATGTCCTTGTTGCTTTAATGTCTCAATAATAGAACTAGCTTTTTTAAATCTTTCCATTTTTGTCATCCCTTAGTACGTCATAGTAAATCGTTTCATATTGTGAAACAATTTTTTCTGAGCGAAATTGCTCATAAACACTTTCTCTTGCTCGTTCTCCCATATTACGGTGAAGTTCCTCGTCCTTTAATAGCTGAATAGCTTGATTTGCCACTCCTGTTGTATCGCCAACTTCACATAAATATCCTGTTTCCCCGTGTTGAATAACCTCTGGAATACCTCCAACCCGTGTTCCGATACAAGGTACACCACACGCCATTGCTTCTAATAAAACAAGACCAAAACTTTCCTTCTCTGATAGAAGCAACATTAAATCACTCATCGCAAGTAGTTCTGCAACATTATCTTGCTTCCCTAGGAATAAAACGCGATCTTCAATATGTAAATTCTTCACTATCTGTAAAATCGTACAGAATTCTGGTCCGTCTCCAACAAGAAGCAACTTCGCATCTACTTCTTTAACAATTTTAGCAAATGCCTGAACAACATCCTGCACACGTTTCACTTTACGGAAATTCGAAATATGAATAAGTACTTTTTCACTCTCACTTATACCATATTCTTTCTTTAATTGAGACATATTACGCTTGAAATATACACGTTCGTCTATAAAGTTATATACCGTTTGAATTTCTTTACTTGGTTTTACAAGCTCATGTGTTTCGTTAATTAATGAATGCGAGACAGCAGTAACAACATCCGATTGCTCAATACCAAAACGAATTAAATTATTTAACGAAGGGTCGGAACCTAACACAGTAATATCTGTTCCATGTAAGGTTGTAACAATTTTAATACGCTCTCCGATCATTTGTTTTGCTAAATATGCACAAATTGCATGTGGTATTGCGTAATGCACATGTAAAATGTCTAAGTTTTCTCTTTGTGCAACCTCGGCCATTTTACTTGCTAACGCTAAATCGTATGGTGGATATTGAAATACAGAGTATTGATTTACCGTCACTTCATGAAAATAAATGTTTGGATATACTTTATTTAACCGGAATGGTAAACCCGATGTAATAAAGTGAATTTCATGCCCACGTTCCGCCAATTGCTTTCCTAATTCTGTTCCAACAACTCCAGAACCACCTACAGAAGGATAACATGTAATACCTATTTTTAATTTCATTTACATCCCCCTAATAAATCAGCATGTAATAAAACCGGTTTCTTACTCATAAATCCCTCGGCATACAAGACTCCAACTTCTTTTCCAAACATCTTCTCACGAGCAATCACAGTTTCAACGTAACCTTCTGTTAACGGTGTCTTAACACCATCACTCCCTGTTGAAAACTGACTTTCATACGCTTCTAATGCTTCCACCTTTATAGAGAGGTACTCACTTATATCTATACAAAAATTCGGTTTATGAAAACCATTAATCATATAATTATAAAAAGACTCCACACGATGTGGTGAAAGTTCCGGCATATATTTACGGATTCCTGCTGAAAAAATAGCCTCTTCCACAAGCTTTGCACAATTTGCATGATCTGGATGGCGATCTTCATAGTACGGCGCAAAAACTAGTTTTGGTTTATATGTACGGATCACCTTGACAATTTCACGTATATACTCTTCTTTCATATACAAACCACGGTCTGGCATCGCTAAATTCAGCCTCGTTTTTACTCCCATTATACGAGCTGCGACCTTCGCTTCTTCTTTTCTCAACTCTATCGTTCCATTTGAAGAAAGATCAGCTTCTGTTAAATCACAAATACCTACTTCATACCCTTGCTTTGTATATTTAGCGATGGTACCAGCCATGCCGATTTCAACATCATCGGCATGAGCACCAAACGCTAATATATGTAATCCACTCATAATTGTTCCCCTCATTTTCTTAACTTACGATAATCTAAATCTCCTCGCTCTAATGCGTGCATTAACATTTCAGCACTTGCCATATTCGTTGCAAGTGGAATCGCATATACATCACATAAACGAAGTAATGCATTCACATCCGGTTCATGCGGCTGTGCTGTTAATGGATCGCGGAAGAAAATCACCATATCTAAATCGTTCTTTGCAATCATTGCACCAATTTCTTGATCTCCACCAAGAGGGCCAGATTGATATCTTGTTACAACTAATCCAGTCGCTTCCATAATGCGAAGCCCTGTCGTTCCTGTTGCAAATAATTCATGTTGTTCAAAAATTGGTTTATATGCGTATGCAAACGAAACCATATCATTTTTCTTTTTGTCATGTGCGATTAAGGCAATTTTCATCCGTTGTCTCCCCTTTAGTCGATAATATTTTCTAAACCGTACACAAGATGATCAAGGTTCATTACTGTCTCAATTGATAGTTTTACACCTGACATAAATGATGCACGATTGAATGAATCATGACGAACTGTTAACATTTGTCCATCTCCACCAAACATTACTTCTTGGTGTGCAATAAGCCCTGGCAAACGTACACTATGAATGTGAATACCGTCTACATTTGCACCTCGTGCACCTGCTAGTTGCTCTACTTCATTTGGATGACCTTGCTGCTTTGATTCACGATTTTGGCGAATTAACTCTACCGTTTTTACAGCTGTACCAGATGGTGCGTCTAATTTTTGATCATGATGTAATTCAATTACCTCAACATCTTGGAAATATTTCGCTGCCATTTGTGAGAATTTCATCATAAGAACTGCACCAATTGCAAAGTTTGGAGCAATAATTGTTCCTACTGCTTTTTCTTTTGCATTCTCTGTTAAACGTGTCAATTCTTCTTCTGTAAATCCAGTTGTACCAATAACCGAACGAAGTCCACGCTCAACTGCAAGTGTAACGTGTTGTTTCCCCACTTCTGGTGTTGTTAAATCTAACAACACATCTGCTTCTACTTCATCTAAACAAGTATGTAAATCAGCGTAAATCGGCGCATGTAATGCTGGCATGCCAGGTAAATCAGAAATCTTCTCACCACCATGCTTATAATCCACTGCTGCTACTAAATTAAAATGTTCCGTTCTTTCCATAAGAAGGACTGCTTCATGTCCCATACGTCCTCTTGGTCCGGCGATAATTACTTTAATTTCTTTCATTATTCTTTCTCTCCCTCATCAATACGTGTCCAGCGATCTTTATCACGTGTATTAAATTTATTCATTACAATGTTATGTGCTGTCTCTAAATCAATATTTAAACTATTTGCCATACAAATCATAACAAATAATACATCTCCAAGCTCTTCTTCAATACTTCTTTCTTTTTCAGTTGTTTTCTTCGGTTTCTCACCATAATAATGATTTACCTCTCTTGCAAGCTCTCCCATTTCTTCCGTTAAACGAGCCATCATTGCAAGCGGACTGAAATAACCTTCTTTAAACTGACCAATATATGCATCTACTTCTTTCTGCATATCTTTCATCGTTTTTGCTTCCATACTATTCACCTCTAATCCTTCCTCTTTCATGTTAGCCAATTCATCGCGATTTGACAAATATTATTCCCCGCCAAACACCTATTTGCGACCCATTTTTGGATAGACTATAATAAAGTGAAACTTCTTTTGTGATTTTTTTGCAAAAGATTAGTTGAACTAATCGGGTTCCTACGGCTGGTTTGCCTTTCTTCAGAGGTTTATCTCCTACCAGCCGTTGGTACGGGGTAAAGTGAAACTTCTTTTGCGATTTTTGCAAAAGATCAGCCCACACCAATCGGGTTCCTACGGCTGGTTTGCCCCTCTTCTTTGCTTCATCTCCTATCAGCCTTTAGAGCGGGATAAAGTGAAACTTTCTTTTGCACTTTTCACAAAAAATCAGCCCACATCAATCAGGTTCTTACTATTTTCACTAGCAACTAGAAATTACTTATTATTATGTTTTACCGTTTCAGCGGAGCAATGCAATCATTACATAATTAGGGGGATTTCTATATGACATCAAAATTGAAGATGCGAAATATTATTTTTATTTTAATTGGTTCCGCTATATTTTCTTTCGGTATTGTCAATATCAATATTGAAAACCACCTTGCAGAGGGTGGGTTTACTGGTATTACACTATTATTGTATTTTTTATTTAAGTTTGATCCTTCCTACTCAAACTTAATTTTAAATATCCCTATATTTTTTATTGGCTGGAGGTTACTTGGCAGAACGACATTTTTATATACATTAATTGGAACCTTTAGCGTATCTTTATTTCTATGGATTTTCCAGCGTTACGAAGTACTCAACTTACATTTAAACTTGCAAAATGATATGACACTCGCAGCTTTATTCGCCGGGGCATTTATCGGTATCGGCCTTGGAATAATATTTAAATATGGCGGGACTACTGGCGGTGTAGATATTATCGCACGACTAGCGCACAAATATGTTGGCTGGAGTATGGGGAAAACAATGTTTATGTTTGATGCTGTCGTTATCGTCGTCTCTATTCTTACCTATTTATCATACCGTGAGGGCATGTATACGCTAGTTGCTGTTTTTATCGGTGCTAAAGTCATTGATTTTATGCAAGAAGGAGCTTATGCTGCCAAAGGAGCGACTATTATCTCAGAGAAAAACGATGAAATTGCTGCTAAAATTTTATCTGAAATGGAGCGCGGAGCAACCTTTTTAAAAGCTGTTGGATCGTATACAAAAGTGGAACGTAATGTATTGTATTGCGTTGTTGCTAAAAATGAAATCGTGAAATTAAAGAATATCATTACTTCTGTAGATCCTCATGCTTTTGTCGCTGTAAGTGATGTACATGATGTAGTTGGTGAAGGGTTTACGTTAGATGAAAATAAAAACCCTTTACATAATTAAATATAACTAGAAAAGCGCCTTAGCTTTTCTAGTTTTTTGTTACAAGTCTTTTAAGCTTCTCAAAATCCTCATGAATAAGCTCCAATAAACTCCGATTATAAAAAATGGAAGCTGGATGAAAAGTCGGAAAAACATGATATTCTTTCTCTGACCATGTAAACTCTGCACTTTGCATATCCTTTAATTTTTGAATGGGCTGTTTTAATAATTGCCCGTGTACATCTGTGATTTTTTTATTTTTTCCTGTTAAACGTTGAAGACCGATATTTCCAAGCGTGACGATAAGCTTCGGATGTATTTTCTCTAATTCATAATCTAACAAAGGCGCATGGGCAACTATTTCTCCCTGATTTGGCGTTCTATTATACTTTTTTTGTATGATTTCACCATTTCGTTCTTTTTTCTCTCGCCATTTATAAGGTCTACTCCGAACAGCGCTCGTAATATATACTTCTTCCCTTGTAACGTGAATACGCTCTAAAAAAACCATTAATTGTTTTCCCGCCCTCCCGCTAAACGGAATCCCATTATGAATTTCTGTTTCACCAGGTGCTTCTCCTAACAACATAAATTTGGGATTTTCAGGACCTTGTCCACTTAAAAAACCTTCTAGTTGATAAGGAGCACTACGCTTTTGCACTTGTTTTACTAAATGGTCTGGATATTTCATTTCCCCCACCACCTTTCCGCATTACTTCTATTATTTCTATTTGCAATACATTATATAATTCAATCCACACAACAAAAAAAGACTATCAAAATTGATAGTCTTTAGTCGTCGCTACGCTGCATACCAGTATACATTAATACGAGACGTAATAATTCAAATACAGCTACAGCTGCAGCTGCTACATATGTTAATGCTGCCGCATTTAATACTTTACGAGCTTGCCCATATTCATCTGTTGATACAATACCTAACGCTTCAATTTGTTGCATTGCGCGCTTTGACGCATCAAACTCAACTGGCAATGTAACGAGCTGGAACACAACACCTGCTGCCATTAAAATGATACCTAATAACAATAGTTTTGACATTGTCGCAAATATACCAATCATAATAAATACCCATGATATATTCGATCCAAAATTAGCCACAGGAACTAACGAATGACGAATACGCATAAAGTTATAATCTTGTGCATCTTGAATTGCGTGTCCTACTTCGTGTGCTGCAACTGCTGTACCAGCAACTGAATGTCCATAATAGTTATCTGTTGATAATCGAACCGTCTTAGCGGTTGGATCATAATGGTCTGATAAATGACCTGGTGTTTCTTCTACAGCTACGTTGTATAATCCATTTTCATCTAAAATTTTTCGAGCCACTTCCGCTCCTGTCATACCTGATGTTGAATAAACTTGTGAATACTTGCTATAGGCACTACGTACTCTTGACTGTGCATACAACGGTATGATCATTATGATCGCGAAGTAAATTAAATAAAACATCATGAACCTCCATTGAAGTTTTAATTATAGTACTTCTCATTCTATTTTCTTCTGCCACTATTGTCAATGAATAAACCTTACAATCCATATCTTTATTTATTGCATTATCTATTTTTAGAATGTACATTACTTTTTCTTTTTTCTCTCTCTCCTTTATACTTTCTCCATCCAACATAAGTTAATGTGAATAAAATAAGTCCCCCAGTAATTGTCATAAACCAAATGAGAGAGGGTGCAATTTCATCTTTTTTTACTGTGTGAAATATCTTTTGCAAATCCCCTTTAATAATCCCTAATTGCATTTGGCCGCCTTTCGTTTTTAACATAACGTTACGAAATTCATCTAAATAAGATAAATGAACATTTACACGCTGGACCTCGTTTTCTGGCAAAGCAATCATTAAGCTTGGATAAATAATATTGAATTCATTTAAAAACGTATTTAACGTTTGTTGAAACTGCCCAGCATCTTCTTTTTCCATCGCTTTTTCCATTTGAGAAAAGGCATCCATTACTTTCCTTTCTCTTTCCATCCAAAGTGGTTGATATTTCGATACTTGTGCATCAACAGCAAGTTGTAATGCCAGCACATTATCAATTTTAGCTTGCTTACCTAAACCTTCTTCAGAGAGCGATTGTTGCGCCTTATCGTAAGCTAAAGAAATAACTCTAACTTGATCTGGTGTTACTTCCTGCTTCTTTTCATTCCCCTTTATTAAAAACTGCTCCGAGAAATGTTGTAATACTTGTACCGCTTTTTCATCTTCATTACGCTTCACTAACTGTAACGAGTCGTCTAACAACCCTGTTAGCTCATTCCACTCTTCAGCATATATACGTAACGGAAACATTATAATTAGAAATGCTATCAATCCAATTAATGTTCTCTTCATCCCGGTCCCCCCTTAACTACTAGTACAAAATATGTTAATTTGGACAAGAATAGAACAGAACTAGACCGAAAAATATATTATCGTTTTACAAAGAAAAAAATTCTCTTTAAGCAGAGAATTTTTTCTGTGACATCCTTTTCTTTTTTACGAGATATCTATATAAGCTGTAACAAAGTATACTCCCACCTAAAATGAATAATAAAATAGCACACGCAGCATGCATAAAGAACTCTTCTGGTAACATTAATATAATTGGATCCTTTTCAGGATCAAAAACCCAATAATCATTACTAAATAAAAGTTTATGGAATAATACAAAACTCTTTTCAAAATTAATAGCAATTGGTAACATAAGCGCTATCGGAAAAATGATTGTTAAAATCGATCCGTGCAGTAAAAACTTTTCATTTTTCTTTTTTAATAAATAAATTCCGCCTATCACTGCAATCATAATTGTCGCATACATCACATATTGAATCTTTACTAAAATATTTTTAACATCTACAAAATGAATACGGCCATTTGTGGACATATCTAATGTGGGCAAATGTAATGCTCCGTCATAAAACGGGGATAAATATGTAATAAGCACATCGTAATTTCTTTTAATTTCATCCTTCGTCATATCCGCTAAATCAGGAATATTTAAAAAATCAATTTCAAAATAATACAACCATTTTCCATACACAACTGCCGTTGTTGCGAGTGCAAAAATAGAAAATGCTATGCTATATGAAACAACTAAAGTAATCAATCGATCCAATATTTTTGTACCACTCTTATTTTTCTCCATGTTCTCCCCCTAAATGTTCTAACCATCATAAAGAAAATTGTTTTCTTTGCTCACGTAAGCAACAATAATATGTAATACATAGTACAGCAATACTTAACCAAAACGTAAAATAACCAATTTCCTCTACAAACAAATGCATAATTCCATATCGCGGCATTTGCCAAAATAAATAATCAATTGCATCGTTATGCAACGTCCACACAGCTGCTACTATAAAATGCCATTTTTTTATACGATAGAATGGAGCATATAAAAATCCTTGTATTGCCATCGCGAAGTGCGAAAGCATTAACATGTAGCCCATAAAGCCTATAGGCCCTTTTACGTAAATCATAATCGCGTTTACAACAACAGCCCAAATACCATATTTTATTAAAGTTACAATCGCTAACGCTTCTATTAATCCCCAGTTTCTCTTTGCCAAAAAAGCAATTAAAACAAAGACAAAAAAGAGAGTCGCCATAGGACTATCTGGTACAAACGGCCAAAATATAGGTGACGTTTCTTTCAATTGATTTCCGTACCATATAAATCCATAAATTGTACCTAATAAATTAACAATTAATAAAAATAATAATACCGAGCGTTGTCTTAACATTGCATACAAGTACACCAATCCGTATGTCCAACACCTTTCAAGCAAAGTAATTCATTCACTAAATCCTACTCTATTATAACAAACTTCATCCAACTAAATAGAAAAGCTGACTACAAATTTTGTAGTCAGCTTTTTTATTATTTTTTATTATACTTTGCAACGAATTCCGAAAGCTTCTTCAGTTCCTCATCCGTACCTTTAAATACACCTTTAGGCATTGAACCTTTTCCCTCTTTCGCAATTTTAGCAATTTCTTCTGGCTTTAAAGTTAAGTTTTGCAGTGCCGGTGCTGCTGCCCCGCCTTGTAAATTGTCACCATGACATGTTAAACAAGTATTTTTTTGCATTAATTTATAGCCATCATCATTTTTATCAACTGGCGCTGTTTTTACAATTGCTCCTTGTTTTTTTGCAGCTTCCCAGTCGTGGTGTGCTACAGATTCCCAAGTTAAAAAGATAATCGATGCAATTGCTAAAAGCATAAATCCAGTTGCCACAGGACGCTTCAATGGACGTCTTTCTGGACCTCGATCAAGAAATGGAGCTAACAGTAATGCTCCAAACGCAATCCCTGGCATAATAAATGCTCCAATTACAGTAAATGAACCGGAAGCATACGAATACTTTAATAACTGATACAAGAATAAGAAATACCAATCTGGAAGTGGTATATATCCAGCATCTGTTGGGTCCGCCATTCTCTCAAGCGGCGACGGATGCGCCACTGTTAAACATAAATAACCGATTAAAAAAACTGCACCAACCATCCATTCTTTTAACAAGAAGTTCGGCCAAAATGCTTCTGTTTTCCCTGGGTATTCAGAATAGTCTTTTGGAATATTTGGTTTCCGAGCTACTGGTACCCGAGAATCTCCTACAAACTTCATCCCTTTGCCGCGATGCATAATCTCCCTCCTTTAGTTCTTTCCCCTTTAATTTAGCAATCTCTTATAGTGGACCGGAAATACCTTGTTTGCGAATCATGATGAAGTGGAAGGCCATTAAACCTAGAAGTGCTGCTGGTAAGAAGAAGACGTGAATAGCAAAGAAGCGAGTTAATGTTTGAGCGCCAACAATTTCGGAATGACCAGCGAGTAATGTTTTAATATAAGGACCAATGAGCGGTGTTTGCTCTGCAATTTGAATCCCTACTTTTGTAGCAAATAAAGCTTTCATATCCCACGGTAATAAATATCCGGTAAAACCAAGACCTAACATAACAAAGAAAATAAGAACACCAACAATCCAGTTTAACTCACGGGGCTTTTTATACGCACCTTGGAAGAAAACTCTGAGTGTATGTAAAAACATCATTACAATTACGAGACTAGCACCCCAGTGGTGCATACCACGAACAATTTGCCCATAAGCAACTTCATTTTGTAAATAGTAAACTGATTCCCAAGCATTTTTAATATCAGGCACATAATACATCGTCAAAAACATTCCAGATAAAATTTGAATTACAGTAACGAAAAAGGTAAGTCCTCCAAAGCAATAGACGAATGCAGAAAAGTGATGTGCCGGGTTTACATGTTCAGGTACTTCATGATCAGCGATATCACGCCATATTGGTGTAATATCTAATCTTTCATCCACCCAATCATAAATTTTATTTAACATCTACTTTGCACCCCCTCTTGGCTTCGCTTTTCCTAGATACAGCGTTCCATCTTTCACTTTAGACTCGTACACATCAAGCGGAGCAAGGGGTGGCGTACCTTTAATGTTCATCCCATCTTTTGTATAACGACCCCCGTGACATGGGCAAAAGAATTGATTCGGATGTGCTTTGTCCGAATTCCAGTTAACTGTACATCCTAAATGTTTACATACTGGAGAGAACGCAACAATGTCTCCGCTTTCATCTTTATGAACCCAAGCTGATTTTGGTTCTTCAGACTTGTACCAACCATCAACCTGCTTCACTTTAAAATCGAAACGCTTCGGCTCTGTTGTAATATCCTTTACTTGCGCAACAGCAACCATATCCGTTCCCGCTTCTTTTCTTAACACCGGATCAAGCGCAAATCGCGTCATCGGCATTAAAATACCGGCAGCCATAAAGCCTCCTACCCCTGTGAGTGTGTAATTTAAAAATTGTCTTCTTGACACGCGATGTTCTTTCTCGCTCACGAAAATTTCCCCCCTCTATCAGAAATTGTCCCCTCGTGATAAATTATATAAAAAATAAAAACTAGGACACTATCATGATATAATACGCTCATGCACAGGTCAATATCATACTACTCATAATAATAGGAACTTTCTGTTTATTATGAGTTTCCCCATTTCTCTTCCAACATCACCATTATATTTTTTATATGTGCATGAATAACTTCTCTTTTTGCTTGATCACTAAATTGTTCTAATGCTAATGAAGGAAACCAAAACAAATCTCCCTGTAACTCTTGCATATCCTCTTTCCATGAAAAATCACTTGTAACATAAGCAATATGCTTAAAACCTTCACTTCGTAAATGATTTGTCCATTCTTGCAAACGACCTTTTTCATTCTTTTGACTTTCTACCAAATACGTAAACGCAGGCAGTAAAAGCACTCTTCCCTTATACTCTCTTTCCAATTCCGTGCTCAACAATTCGATAAATTCACCTTGTTCTACAACCATTTTCATTTCTTTTGCTGCCGAAATTGATAACAGCGGTATTACTCCTGTATCAACATACTCTCTTGCTTGCTCAAACTGTTCCACATCTTTTACAATCCACTTCAAATTCCTTCCCTCCTTCACTTACAAATGACAGAACTTTCACTTTATATATATTAAACCATACTAAAAGAGGTAAAAAAAGAAAAACTACCCAATATAGGTAGTTTTTCTTGATGAAAGTCTGAAATTTGTAAAAATTTATTAATCCAAATAAATTCTATAAAGTTTTTAACTCTGCCGTTAATCTATGAAACGCTTCCTTATCTTGCTTATCTAACGCTTCATCAATTTGTTTCAAAAGGCGTTCTCTCCTAAACGAAAATACACTTTCTTCCAAAAACCTTTCTGCAAGTAAACGATCTTTTTCATTTACTTCAATATGCTTTGGTAGATATGGGTTTTCTTCTAATACAGCTACATAATTCGCATTTTGAAACGATGATTTAAAGTTGAGTTGAATATAAATATCCTCATCTCGATTTAAACGAATATCATGAAACGATTTTTCAGCATCTGTTGTCATAACATTTTGTTTAAAAAAGTGAAACGGTGTGTCTTTCACACAATTCGCTGACATCACTAAGCCACGCGGACAATATTTTGCATGCTCTACGAAGTGGACTTTATGCATCAATTGGTCGTGACTCATTAAATAATTCAGAATCCATACACATTCACGCTGTTTCAGTTGGTAATTATTCAAAAACCATTTTACAAAATCCTTCTTCTCGTTTACAGAAACAGGGGTATTCATAGCAATTAAGTCCCTCCTCTGTCTTTCTCTTTTCTTTTTAGATTCAAGAAGCGGCATTCAGTTTCCTTCCAACTTATGAAAAATCCTCTAAATTATATAACAACTCTTCAATATGAATTTGTGTCGGGTCTAGTTGTAATAACTGGGTAAATACTTCTTTCGCCTCTTTTCGTTTTCCTTCTTCCAATAAGAAATAACCGTACTCTTCTAAGAAGTCTGGATGATTCTTAAAAGAAGTATATGCACTTTCATAGTGTTTTAATGCATCCGAATACATTTCTAATTGTTTTTTTGCATACGCAAGATCCCAAAGTAGTTGTGTATCTGGTTCTCCACTATCAATAGCACGCTCTACAATTGCAATTAACTCTTCGTACTTTTCTTGTTCTTTTAAGATATATGCATATTTTAATGTTGCACCTAAATGCCCTGGATCTAACTCAAGCGCTTTTTGAAGAACTTCCTCTGCTTCTACTATTTTTCCTAATTTCGCCGCAATGTTCGCTAACTCTACATAAAATGGAACTGAAAGCTCATCTACTTTAATTCCTTCATGAAGCGTTTCATAGCTTTCTTGAAGCATTCCTTCTTTTTCATAGCTTTTCGCTAAATACATGTACAGTGATGCGTACTCAGGGTCTAATTCTTTTAATTCTTGCCAAGCACCAATTGCTCTCTGATATTCTTCACCTTGGTATAATGTGAAGGCATATCCAAATAATGAGTGAATATCTTTTTGTTCCTCTAGGCCTGCTTCATAATAAGAAATCGCTTCTTCCCAGTTTCCGATCGCGCTTAACGTTTCTGCGAGGCGAAGTGCGATCACAACACCACCCATTACTTTATGTTCCGCTAATAGCGATTCATAATAAGTAATTGCCTTTTGTTCTTCACCTTTACTACTATATAATTCTGCTAACCCAAACGTAATAACAGGTTCATCAGGCATCATTTCTTTCGCCTTTAATAGTTTTTGCTCTGCTACATCATCAAAACCTTGCATTTGGAATAAATCTGCAACAAGTAATAACGATTGAACATATAAATCGTCATTTTCTGGAATATCATGAAGCACTTCAATCGCTTCATCTTCTTTATCTAGATCAATATATAATTCTGCTAAAAATACAGTGAATTCACTTTCTTCTGGATACAGTAAACGTAAGTCTTCAGTAATTGCTAATGCCTCATCTGTAAATCCAAGTGTATGATAGTAACGAGCGATATCATACTTCTCTTCATCATTCGCAATTTTTAATTGTTCTTTTAATAATTGTAATCCTTTTTCTGCTTCACCATTTTCAATATATGAAACAGCTTGTTCAAACTTTTGCATAAACGTCTCCTTTAATTCTAAAAAATATTCTCTTCTGTTCATTTATCATAAGCAACTCACTGTTAGAACGCAACCTTTAGAATGAGCATGCTTCTTCTTATACTTCTTCCTACAGAGTAGTTAATTGTTCAAAAGGTTCGGATATGACACCGATACCTTATCATCATCTTCTATTGTACCGCTTTCTTTTATGACCGTGCAAATAACTTCTCTCACTAATTATCAAGCCATACAAACCGTGGTTTACAGAATAACTTAATTAGCAGTCTTCAACCTTTATTTTGAATGCGATAAAAAAGGCTCCTATAATAGGAGCCTTCACAATCTCTTAAGAATATGTTTCTTCTTTCTGTACTTGCTCATTTACAAGCTCTTTCAGTAACTCTATAATTTCATCATTTTCTTCCTTCAAACCGACAGTAATACGAATACCATCATCGATACCAAATGCAGCACCAGAACGAACGATATATCCTTTTTTCATTAATCGTTCGAAAGCTTCATTACCTGGTATACCGAGTTTTAAGAAAATGAAATTTGTTTGAGATGGATAATAGAATACGTTATATTCTTTACAAAATGCATAATACTGATTTAAACCTTCAGCATTCTTTTGCACACAATCTTGTAAAAAAGCTTGATCTTCTAATGCAGCGAGTGCTACAGATTGGGCTACAGTTGATGTATTGAATGGTAACCTAGCTACTTCTAGCTGTCCAATTAACTTCGCATCCCCAATCGCATATCCGATACGAAAAGCAGCTAAACCATATGCTTTTGAAAACGTGCGTAAAACCATAAGATTTTCATACTTTTCAAGAAGTGGTAATGTTTGCGGATAGTCTTCTGCTTCCGCGTATTCATAATATGCTTCGTCCATAATAACGAGAGCCGACTTAGGAACTGATTCTAAAAATGAAAGTAATTTTTGTTTCTCAACATATGTACCTGTTGGATTATTCGGATTACAAATCCATACAATTTTCGTTTTCTCATCTACTTGCTCTAGCATTGCATCTAAATCGTGAATACCATCTTTAAGTGATACTTCACGAACTTCTGCTCCTTCAATAACAGCATGGTGATGATATTGTGAAAACGTAGGATTCGCCATTACAACGTTTGTTCCTTCATGTAGTAACGCTCGGCTAATCATTTGAATGACTTCATCTAATCCACTACCAAATAGTAGTTGTTCTGCTTTTACACCTAAATGTTCCGCTATTTTTGTCCGAAGTTCAAAGGCATATCCATCTGGATAAAGGGCATATTGGCTCGCTAAAGAAGTTAATGCTTCTGTCACACGTGCTGAGCAACCGAATGGATTTTCGTTGGATGCTAATTTCACAATTTTTGATAAACCATATTCTCGTTTTACTTCTTCAATGTTTTTCCCAGGCACATACGCTCTCAAAGTTAACAATTGCTCTTTCACTCTCATTTTTCTTCCCCCAGTCATTTCATTCAATTTGATTACAATACGGTTATAGCCCCTTACTGTAATCTTTTGTCATAACCGTCACTATTACGAGAATACCTCTAAATGAGCACTTCACAGCACTTCGCTATCATTTTAAACCATATCTTTTTGAAATGCCTCTAACGCAATATGAACAGTCTCATCTGAAATAGATACGACATTCACTACCCCATATTCCTGCATAAGCACCATATGAATTGCTCCTGCATTTGCTTTCTTATCTTGTTTCATCAATTGAACGAGGCGCTCTACATTCAAATCTCCTGGCATTTTTGGATAGCCGTATTTCAAGAACCACTGCTTCATATCTTCATAAGCAAGATCAACCTTGTACACTTGCTCACTTAAAAATATGGCGAATAACATTCCAACCGCTACACCGTCACCGTGAGTAATATTTCCATACCCTAGCTCTTTTTCAAGAGCATGTCCTAACGTATGTCCAAAATTCAAATGAGCACGTACACCCTTCTCTGTTTCATCTTGTGACACAACATTTGCCTTTACAGGAATCGCCTTCGTTAATATATGGATTAACTTCTCATCATGAAGATCCGCTAATGTTTGCACTTCTTCTTTTAACCAATGGTATAGCTCCACATCACCGATAAGAGCATGCTTTATCACCTCTGCATAACCTGAACGCCACTCTTTTTCAGGAAGAGACTGTAAAAACGGTGTATGATATACAACTGCTTCTGGCTGATGGAATGCACCAATCATATTTTTACCTAACGGATGGTTAATCGCTACTTTCCCACCCACTGCGCTATCGTGCGCTAATAAAGTTGTCGGAACCTGCACAAAGCGAATACCACGCATAAACGATGCAGCAACAAAACCAGCTAAATCTCCAATCATTCCGCCTCCAAGTGCAAGAATTAAAGAATTTCTATCTAATTTATTTTCAAGAGCTGACGTATGAGCCGCATAGAAATTTTCGAAAGACTTCTCTTTTTCGCCACTTGGTACAACAAACGAAAACACGTGCTGCTCTACTTGTAATGCATCGATAACTGTCTGTAAATGTAGTGATGCAACAGCTTCATCTGAAATAATCATTACGTTAGATACCGCTGGCTGCATATTCTGAACGATCGTTGTTAAGTTTGACAACACTTCTTTACCAACATGTACATCATATTCTTTTGATTTCGTTTGAATATGTATGTTTCCCATTAAAATCCCCTCGCATATTCATTATGTTTCTCAATATTTTCACGAATTAGTTCCATACGATCTAATCCGAATTGTTCTATTAAAGCTGTCGCTAATTCCCAAGCCACAACCGCTTCTGCAACGACACTAGCTGCTGGCACTGCACAACTATCTGAACGTTCAATGCTCGCTGTAAAAGGCTCTTTCGTATCAATATCTACACTTTGAAGAGGTTTATAAAGTGTAGGTATCGGTTTCATCACACCGCGCACAACAATTGGCATTCCAGTCGTCATACCGCCTTCTAATCCACCTGCATTATTTGTTCTTCGTGTATATCCATGCTCCTCATTCCACAGAATTTCATCATGAACTTCACTTCCTGGTCTATGCGCTGCTTCAAAACCAATTCCAATCTCGACACCTTTAAAAGCATTAATACTCATAATTGCAGCTGCTAATTTCGCATCCAGTTTTCGATCATAATGCACGTAGCTACCTACTCCAATTGGCATCCCTTCCACAATTACTTCAACGATTCCACCAATTGAATCACCATTTGCTTTCGCATCATCAATCGCTTTCATCATTTGGTTACCAGCTTCGTCATCTAAGCAACGTACAGGAGATGCTTCGGTAATACTCTTTAATTCTTCAATTGAACTATACGTAATCTCCTTAGCTTGTACACCGCCA
Organism: Bacillus cereus group sp. MYBK14-1; assembly: GCF_051916885.1. Taxonomy (NCBI): domain Bacteria; kingdom Bacillati; phylum Bacillota; class Bacilli; order Caryophanales; family Bacillaceae; genus Bacillus; species Bacillus cereus group sp. MYBK14-1. Next base: position 591,607 of record NZ_JBQAHM010000002.1, read on the forward strand.
ATTTCAATTACATGGCCCGCTACTTTAATACCAAGTTCTGCTAACACCTTTTTAGCAACCGCACCAGCAGCAACACGCACCGTCGTTTCGCGCGCTGACGAACGTTCCAGTACATTCCTCATATCTCTATGACCATATTTAATCGCACCATTTAAATCAGCATGCCCAGGCCTTGGTTTTGTCACTTTCCTTTTCATCTCTTTTTCTTCTTGCTCAGTTAAAGGCTCCGCCCCCATAATTTTTGTCCAGTGTGCAAAATCACGATTTTCAACAACAAGTGCAATAGGGGAACCTAATGTTTCTCCATGTCTAACACCACTTAAAATTTGCACTTGATCCGTTTCAATTTGCATGCGTCTACCGCGCCCATATCCCTTTTGCCTTCTAGCTAACTCTTCGTTTATATCATCTGCTACTAAAGACAATCCTGCCGGAACACCTTCTATAATCGTTGTAAGTTGTGGACCATGAGATTCACCAGCTGTAATATATCGCATACGTTATTCCTCTTTTCGTATATGTATTTATCTCACTATATTAACTTTTATCATTCTAAAAATATTAAAGAAATTATATCATAAACCGACCATTTTCTTATTCTATATTTCCGATAGTCCTAATTTAAATATCAACATATCATAACAGTTCAAACTTCGTAACTAACTGAAAATAAAAAAAGTGCAAGAAGAATACCCCTATTCTCCTTGCACTTTTTACTATTATCACAGTGATTAAAGCGTTTACAAATTATTTCAAAATAATTAGTAAATCCATTCATTCATTAATTTTGAGTAGTCAACTAATTCTTCTTCTTTAAAGAAAATAGCAATCTCGCGCTCTGCGCTTTCTAAAGAATCAGAACCATGGATAATGTTTTTCGCAACAGTTACACCGAAATCTCCACGAATTGTTCCAGGAGCTGCTTCATGTGGTCTTGTTTTCCCCATCATGTTACGAGCTGTATCTACTACACCTTCACCTTGCCATACCATTGCGAATACAGGTCCAGATGTAATAAAGTCTACTAACTCACCAAAGAAAGGTTTTTCCTTATGCTCAGCGTAGTGTTGTCCAGCAATTTCTGGAGTGACTTGCATTAATTTTGCACCAACTAATTGAAAGCCTTTTTTCTCAAAACGAGCTACAATTTCCCCAATGAAGGCACGTTGTACACCGTCTGGTTTTACCATTAGAAATGTTTTTTCCATAAAAAATCTCTCCACTTCTGAATTATGTATGTAATTGTATATCCCCACACACATATTATCACCCTTATCACAATTGTGCAATAGTTTTGAAATAGAGAGATTATTTTATTTTTTAGAATAAACCTTAAAATTTTCGTTTTCCAATATACTTTGCAACATTTTGTAATGCGTACTTTGCTTTTCCACGTGGGAGTGGTTTTATTATTTCTAAAGCTTTATGTAAATAACGTTCACTAAACGCAAATGCTTGATCAATTGCTGTACTATTTTTTACAGCATCAATAATTTCTTGCATTTCACTTGCTGTTGAATTTTCATGTACAGATGTGATTTTCTGACGAAGTACGGGATCTTCCATCGCATATAAAGCAGGAAGTGTAATATTCCCTTGTAGTAAATCCCCACCAGCAGGTTTTCCAAGTTTCTCTTCTGTAGAAACGAAGTCTAAAATGTCATCAATAATTTGATAAGACATTCCTACAAAATACCCATACCAAAATAGACGATTTACCGTATCACGATTAGCACCAGCAGCAATCGCTCCCAATTGACAACTCGCGGCAATTAATAATGCTGTTTTTCGCTTTATTCTTCTTAAATACGTTCTTAAATTTTGGTCATAATTGTATTTATCTTTAATTTGTTCAATTTCACCTTTACAGACTTCTAAAATAGTATGTGATAACGCTTGATGTGCCTCTGGAATTTCGATATTGGTTATACATTCAAGAGACTTAGCGAACAGATAGTCCCCTGTATACATCGCAATACGATCTCCCCATTTCGCATTCACAGTCGCACTGCCGCGTCGTAAAAATGCAGCATCAATAACATCATCGTGAACAAGAGAAGCCATATGAATAAGTTCTAACGCAACAGCAACATGCTTAATCGCATCTAACTTATAATCTCCAAATTTCCCTGCAAGCAACACAAATACAGGACGAATTCGTTTCCCACCAGCTTCAATAAGCTGTAATGCTGCCTCTTCTACTAATGGCTGTTCAGAAGCGACTGTCTTTTTTAATTCTTTTTCTATCACATTAATATCCGATCGTAAAAAAGAGTACATAAGTTGTAACTTCATATTGTTCACCTTAACCTAAAACTTCTTTTTTCTATTTTGATTCTGGTTTAATTCCTAAATGCATTGCTGCTACCCCAAAAGTAAATGGTTTCACTTGCACACGTTCAAGTCCAGCTTGCTCAAACATTTGAGCCAATTCTTTCATCCCTGGGAACGTACTAGCAGATTCTTGAAGCCATGAATATTCTTTATAACTTTTCGCAAACATCTTTCCAAATAACGGCATGATATATTTAAAGTATAAAATATACCCTTGTCGAAAACCAATCATTGTTGGTTGAGATGTTTCTAAACAGATTACTTTTCCACCTGGTTTTACTACACGCGTCATTTCTTTTAATACGTGCATATAATCCGGTACGTTACGTAAACCAAACCCAATCGTCACATAATCAAACGTATTATCTTCAAACGGAAGTTCCATTGCATTCCCATGTAGAAGTTCTACTTGTTTTAATTGTAACGCCTCTACCTTTTGCTTACCAACAGATAACATATTTTCACTGAAGTCTAAGCCAACAACCTTTCCTTGCTCACCTACGGCTCCAGCTAGCGCAATTGTCCAATCTGCGGTTCCACAGCATACATCAAGCGCTTGACTGCCTGGTTGTACATCCATAATTCGCATCGTTTCTTTCCGCCACGCTTTATGTCTTTGAAAACTAATTACAGAATTCATCACATCGTATTTATCAGAAATCTTTTCAAATACGTCATGTACTCTTTCTTCTTTTGATTGTTGCATGCTCGTACCTTCTTCCAATGTAAAATTGCTTATGTCTTCTATTTATTCCTTAACACAGAATTTATTTCATTTATGTCTGTGTGATTTTCTAAAAATTGTTTTTCTTTCTTTCTCAATTCCTTCATCCAACCATTAATCACTACTTCTGCTTTATCCCCTAAAGCATCTTGCATAGCTTGAAAAACAGGTGAATGTTGCTTATCAGCATACAATTGAATTTCTTTTTGAAGGCGATTTCCACCTAATACGTATGTGATAAATGGCTTCCAATGTGATAACTGAAAATGATCACATGTTTTTTGAAGGAGCGCAGACTCAATCGTTACTATGCTTTTCATTATGTCATCCGTCGTTTCATGCGCTTTTTGGTATAACATAATTTTGTGTTCATTTATCTCTTTAATTCCTTCAGCAAGTGCACGAATTAAAACAATATCACGATTCATAGACAATAAATAATAATATAGTCCACTATAGTAATCGCCTGCAAGTACTGTTAATTGACGACATTTATGGAATTCAATCTCTTCCTCGCCTGCTTTATTTGATACCCTTTCATGCGTATCAAGCGCAATTTGTACAAGCATAATTGTTACTACGTAATGCTCAATTTGTTCTATATGTAAGTTTGCACTCTTTAAAGCACCATATAACAATGCTATCTTTTCTTCATCAATAAATGGTTCTTCAATATAGTTTATAAAATAAGGATGGCGTAATTTCTCCATCAATTTTTCTTTTATACCCGCATACCCTCCGTAGATGTCACACACAAAAAATCACCCTTGTTTTCTAATTCATAAAACTTATTATAACACATACACTCTATTTTCTATAACCAAAACTTGGCTACACCTACCATTCATGTAAGCAATCTTTCTAATCTCACTCTGTCTAGTTAAAACTATATCATTTATTTACTAAAAAAAAAAAGAAAAGCAGTTTCCCGCTTTTCTTTACTTCGTTTTAATAAACGATAAAATTTCACTGCGCGCTGCAGCATCATTTTCAAGCACACCACGCACTGCTGTCGTTACTGTTTTCGCACCTGGTTTTTTCACACCACGCATCGTCATACACATATGTTCTGCTTCTACTACTACCATTACACCATGAGGCTCTAGTACTTCCATAATAGAGTTCGCTACTGTTGATGTAATACGTTCTTGCAGTTGTGGGCGACGTGCAATTGTATCTACGGTACGAGCTAATTTACTTAACCCTGTTACCTTTCCACCTTGCGGAATATATGCAACGTGAGCAACTCCATAGAATGGTACTAAATGATGCTCACACATCGAATAAAATGGTATATCTTTTACTAGTACAAGCTCTTCGTGATCTTCTCCGAATACTTTATGCAAATGCTCTTTCGGATCTTCATGCATACCTGAGAACACTTCTGCGTACATTTTTGCAACACGCTTTGGTGTATCAAGTACTCCCTCACGATTTGGGTCATCCCCAATCGCCTCTAAAATAAGGCGTACTGCATGTTCAATTTGTTCTAAATTAACTTTTGCCATCCGCTAGCCCTCCCGAAAACCTAAAAGTGATACGAACACATTCTAGCATATTTATGTTTTTAAAAGCAAAAAGAAGAGTTCCCAAAAAGGAAACTCTTCTTCCCTGTTAATATGTAAGGATTATTTAACCGCATCTTTTAACGCTTTACCAGGTTTGAATGCAGGTACTTTACTTGCAGCGATTTCAATCTCCTCACCTGTTTGTGGGTTACGACCTTTACGAGCCGCACGCTCACGAACTTCGAAGTTACCGAATCCGATCAGTTGTACTTTATCACCTTGTTTTAAAGCTTCTAAGATAGAATCAAAAACAGCGTCTACTGCTTTTGTTGCGTCCTTTTTAGAAAGGGAACTTGCTTCTGCAACAGCATTGATTAAATCTGTCTTGTTCATGCCATTCACCTCCTCCCAAAGATAAGACTGTATAATGATCATAAAATGAGTCTTACTTTCATTTGTAGGCAATTTTTGCAAATTCTATACTACAAAGATGTAGATAAATCATTATCAACGCCTATATTATACGATTCTCCTTTATAATTCAATATTTTTAAGGAAATTGTTACTCTTAAAATGTGAAAATCTGATGAAACTTGACAATTTACAACAATGTATTAGATAATGACTGTTTATTTTTCTATTTTATAATCAAAAAAAACAAAAAATCCCTCTACAATGAGAGGGATTTTTTCTTATAGTATAATCGCAATTAATCCGCCAGATCCTTCATTAATAATTCTTTCTAGCGTTTCTTTTAATTTATATCTAGCATTTTCTGGCATTAAAGATAATTTCGCCTGAATTCCTTCTCGAACAATCGAGCTAAGTGAACGTCCAAATATATCAGAATTCCAAATTGATAACGGGTCATCTTCAAAATCTTGCATTAAATAACGAACTAATTCTTCACTTTGCTTTTCAGTACCAATAATCGGCTCAAACGTTGACTCTACATCTACTTTAATCATATGAATAGATGGCGCTACCGCTTTTAACTTCACACCAAACCTTGAACCGTGACGAATAATTTCTGGCTCATCTAAGCTCATATCCGCTAATGCAGGTGCTGCTACACCATATCCTGTTTGCTTAACCATACGCAGTGCATCCGCCACTTGATCGTACTCTATTTTCGCATGAGATAAATCGAGCATAAGCTTTAACAAATGATCTTTCCCTCGAATTTCTACTCCTACTACTTCTTTTAAAATCTGATCATATAATTCATCTGGCGCATATAAATCAATCTCCGCCACACCTTGCCCCATATCAATGCCAGCTAGGCTCGCTCGATCAATAAATTCATATTGACTAAACTGCCAAACAACGCGATCCACATCACGAAGACGTTTTATATCCTTCACAGTTTCTTGAACTGCTTCTTGATAACTTTGACGCAACCAATGCCCTTCATTTAGCACCATTACCCAACTCGGAAGGTTCACATTCACTTCTAATACAGGGAATTCAAATAGCGCTTCACGAAGTACATTATATACATCTGTTTCTCTTAAACTCTCCACACTCATTGCAATAACCGGGATATCATATTCTTCTGATAAACTTTGGCGTAATTGCTCTGTATCTGGATGATACGGCTGTACCGTATTAATTATCATAATGAAAGGTTTTCCTACTTCTTTCAACTCATTTACAACGCGTTCTTCTGCCTCTATATAATCTCTTCTTGGAATTTCACCAATTGTTCCATCTGTTGTAATTACAACACCAATTGTTGAATGTTCTTGAATTACTTTACGCGTGCCGATTTCTGCAGCTTCATGGAATGGAATAGGTTCTTCATACCAAGGGGTATTAATCATACGCGGGCCATTCTCATCTTCATAGCCCTTCGCTCCAGGAACCGTATATCCAACACAATCTACTAATCGAATATTCACTTCAAGTCCTTCATCTACTTCGATAGAAACCGCTTGGTTTGGAACAAACTTCGGTTCCGTCGTCATAATTGTACGACCAGCAGCACTTTGAGGCAATTCATCCTGCGCTCTTTGACGGTCAGACTCATTCTCAATATTTGGAATAACTACAAGTTCCATAAATTTTTTAATGAATGTTGATTTCCCTGTTCGAACAGCTCCTACAACTCCAAAATAAATATCACCGCCTGTTCGTTCTGCAATATCTTTAAAAATATCTACCTTTTCCAAGTGATTCCCTCCCTCAAAATTTTTGGGAATAATTCCGCGTTTATAGTCAACTAATACCTTCTCTAACGTTGCCTATAATATCTGATATAATATAATGGTATTCTAGAAGTTCGGACAATATATCATATAATTTTGTCCAATTTCATATGACTATTAAAAAATATCTTTTGTTTGCATCGTAAGTTGTATAACATAAAAAACCTTTCTTCTAGAACTTATTCACTAAAAGAAAGGTTCATGACTTATCATTTTAAAAAAATTGGTTCTCCGTCCTTTACTGTGTACGGTAAAGAATAAGCTGGTACAAACGGGGAACCTTTCGAAAGTATATTTCGAATATCTTCTCCCTCTGTAAACTGCCCTTCATTTTTTTTCAAAGCGTCATATAGGTCGATTCTATAATCAACAAAAACTTCTCCTTTTTCATTAATTACAAAAGGAAGTCCTTTACCAGAATATGGGCTTGTCACTTGTGGCACATCTTTATATCCTAGTTTTTTGAAATCCAATTCATATACACCATCTGAAATTACTTTTTTAAAAGGTGGATATTGATGTTCATCACGATACATCCTAAGCTTTAAAGATAGTTCCTGAATTTGTTCAGCCATCCTAACATCAATTAACTTTACTGTCGGATTTGTTTCAACGTCTATTAATACGTATTGATATACTCCTCCACTTTCATACGCATTCCCTGGCGCTTCTTGTATGTAACGCGGGGCAATCTGTTGAAAATCGATTGGATACTTTTGATAAATAGGTGTACTCATATCCCTCGTCTTAATTGGCAATATCCCATCATTTTGCTCCTTAAATGTCACAACAGCTTTTTGAACAACCTGTAGCTGATCTTCATAAGGAACCGCATTTTGCTTCATATTTTCTTTCGGATACAGACACCCCGTTAAAAGGCTCATACAACAAAATATTAAAATAATATGGAATTTTTTCACTAGCATCACCTTTTCATACTAATCTAATTTGCTCCGTATGTAGTATTTTCGAGACCATTCCATTTACTGCTGTACAGGTCCACTAAATACAACAAGAAAAATAACAATTCCTGACACAATCATAAGGGTGTACGCTACTAACGCTGTAATCCCTTTCAAAAATTTATTCTTTATTCTATGTCTACTTAATAAAATAAAACTTACTGCAAAAAACATAAATCCAATTGCCCCTAAAGCCAGCCACATTTTCATAAGCCCTTCTGACATATACACACCCCTTTTTATCAATCTATTTTTATACTATTTTAACAAATTAAAATCTTTAAACAAATACAAAAAGAACATTTTACTACAAATCGCGAGTATGTAACTTTAATCAATAGGTTTTCCAGCATTTCTCACCAATCTAGGCAAAAATAAAACCGAAGCGATTGTATCTCTCGCTTCGGTTGACCAAATATGCCCAAAAACAGCTCTATTCCCATTCTTTCATGGCTATCATATGCAATCTCCAAACTCTTTGTTTCTCATAATTTATTTTTTAAACATTTTGCTTAACGAACCAAAATCTGTTGGCATATTATTATTAATAATCGCTTTTACAATTTGATCCTCTTGCTCTTTCGGCACTTCACGTCCCGCCATAAGAGCCACTTGATGAATTAATTGACGAAGTACAGTTTCATCACGTAAATTCGCATTTTGCACGGATGATGCTAATTTAAAAATATCCTCTTTATTTACTTTCGCTTCCTTCTCAATATTATTAAAAATATTATTATCCATTCTTTTCACCCTCTCCTCAAGTTACTCTTCATCCTATGCAAAAATGAAAAAATGGTGAAAAGACCCAAAAAATAAAAAAGCGACAGAAGTACAAATGTACTTCTGTCGCTTTTCTTTACAGTAAATCAGGTATAGCTTCCACTTCATGTTTTCGAACACGTCCCATCAATGAGCCTACTGCATCTTTTACGTTATTCCCATTGAACAGCACGTCATATAAAGCAGCTGTAATCGGCATTTCAACTTCCATTTTCTCTGCCAATTCATGAGCAGCTTTCGTTGTTCTTACACCTTCCACAACCATACCCATGCTTTCTAACACTTCTTCTAAAGAGTGTCCTTTTCCAAGCATATTTCCAGCGCGCCAATTTCGGCTATGAACACTTGTACAAGTTACAATTAAGTCTCCCATACCAGTTAGACCAGCAAACGTTAACGGATTCCCGCCCATTTTTCTTCCTAAACGAGCAATCTCTGTTAAACCACGTGTCATCAATGCCGCCTTTGCATTATCACCTAATCCAAGACCATCAGTTATACCAGCAGCTAATGCGATAATATTTTTTAACGCACCACCAAGTTCAACTCCAACGATATCTGGATTTGTGTATACACGAAAATAACTATTCATAAATAAATCTTGTACTTCCTCAGCCGCTTCCATACGCTTTGCTGCAGACGTAACTGTTGTCGCTTGTCGTAAACCGACTTCTTCAGCATGACTCGGTCCAGACAGTACAACAACATCTTTAATTAAGTGCTCTGGAATTTCTTCCTCAATCACTTCCGAAATACGTTTTGACGTACCAGGTTCAATTCCTTTGCTCGCATGAATCCAAGTAATTGGTTCAGTAACAATTTCTTTCATCTCTTGTAATACATCTCTGTACGCTTTCGTTGGTACTACTAGCAGTACTGTATTTACATCTACTAATGCTTCTTCTAAAGAAGAGTAGGCTACGATTGTGCTTGGCAATGTAATGCCTGGGAGATATCGACTATTCTCATGTTTCGTATTAATTTCATCCATAAGTTCTGGGCGATTTCCCCAAATACGTACATCATGTCCATTGTCAGCTAATACCATCGCTAACGCTGTTCCCCAGCTACCTGCTCCTACTACTGTGATTTTTGTCATAAAATCACATCCTCTCCATTAGTCTCTTGCTCTAGCGATAATGTGAATCGGCGTTCCTACGAAGCCAAATGATTCACGTAAGCGATTCTTTAAGAAACGCTCATATGAGAAGTGCAATAATTCTGGATCGTTTACAAACACAACAAATGTCGGTGGTTTTACCGCAACTTGTGTTGCATAGAAAATTTTCAGACGGCTACCATTATGAGTTGGCGTCGGATTCATCGCTACCGCATCCATAATTACATCGTTTAATACGTTCGTTTGAATACGGATACTATGACTTTCATTTACCTCATCGATAACCGGTATTAATGTTTGTGTACGTTTTCTCGTTTTTGCAGATAAGAAAACAATTGGTGCGTATTCTAAGAATTGGAAATGAGCACGGATATTTTCTTCAAATGCTTTCATTGTTTTTTCGTCTTTTTTCACTGCATCCCATTTATTTACAACGATAACAACAGCTCGCCCTGAATCATGAGCATATCCAGCGATTTTTTTATCTTGCTCAATAATTCCTTCTTCACCATCTAAAACGACTAAAACAACGTCAGAACGTTCAATCGCTCTTAGCGCACGAAGTACACTATATTTTTCTGTACTTTCATACACTTTTCCTTTTTTACGCATACCAGCTGTATCAATAATTACATAATCTTTTCCATCTTTACTATATGGTGTATCGACAGCATCACGAGTTGTTCCTGCTACATTACTAACAATTACACGCTCTTGACCAAGAAGAGCATTTACAAGTGATGATTTCCCTACGTTTGGACGTCCAATTAAAGAGAAACGAATTGTGTCTTCATCATATCCGTCTTCTTCAATCTTTGGAAAATGTTGTGCAGCTTCGTCTAGTAAGTCACCTAACCCTAATCCGTGTGTACCTGAAATTGGGAATGGTTCGCCAAATCCTAATGCATAAAAGTCATAAATGTCACTGCGCATTTCCGGATTGTCCACTTTATTTACTGCAAGTACAACCGGTTTATTTGAACGATATAAAATTTTTGCAACTTCTTCATCAGCTGCTGTTACACCGTCACGACCGTTTGTCATAAAAATGATAACATCCGCTTCATCAATTGCTACTTCAGCTTGTTGACGAATTTGTGTCAAAAACGGCTCGTCTCCAATATCAATTCCGCCCGTATCAATAATGTTAAATTCATGATTTAACCATTCTCCAGCGCTATAAATACGATCGCGCGTTACACCTGGAATATCTTCTACGATTGAAACTCTTTCTCCAACAATTCTATTGAAAATAGTAGATTTCCCTACGTTCGGGCGACCTACTATCGCTATTACTGGTTTCGGCATATACTTTCATCCTTTCAACTTGCTTCTGTTTATTATGTAAAAAACCCTTCTTTGTGCAAGAAGGGATTTGCATTCCAGAATATTTCTCAACGTATCAAAACACCTCACATTATAACACACGTTGCTAATGTTTCACAATAATATATACATTCTCTTGTAAGCGATGTGCAATACCATCTAAAATTGCTTCTAAATTATTTGCAACAAATTCTAGTTCCTCCGTCGATTCGCAAACGAATAAAGGAGCACCACCTGCAAATTTTTCTGGAGTCGTTGTTATAACTGCCAGAATAACACTTTCTAACATCATCTCTTATCTCCCCTTCCTTTTGGGGCTTCCGATGACATATGGACAGCACTTTCTAACGTTGGTACATTTCCTATGACACCTATCGCTTTCTCTGCATCTTGATCTTGCGGCAGGACAAAAATCCCAACCCTGCCATCCTCTAAATCACGCTTTGCTAACGGTACAAGCGCTGGTGTACCAGAATCTCTATAAATCCCTAACGCTACTGAAACATCGTGTAAAATAGCTTGTCGTTGCCCTAAATTTGAGATTGTAACCATCGCATCAATTGATTTCGGCTTTAAAATAAAACCCATACCATATTTCATAATTTCTTCTTGTCTTGCTGGCAATCCAATATTCATAATGTAAATATTGTCAATATAAAGCCCTGCTCCTTCAAAACGAAGCGGAACGTGCTCAATTTCAACAAGATCATGTAGCCTTTTACCAGACATTAATTTTTTCGCGATAAAAAATGCGATTATAGCCATAATTACTCCTGCAATCCATGAACGGAATCCTATATACGCAAACGTCGTTGCAAACGACGTTAACATTGCCAAATAGTTGCGACTTTCAAAAACCAATGCAATTCCTTCAATGTATGTATTTCCACGCGGTACGAGCTCATACCCATCTAATTGTTGAAGCGTATTTCTTTCCATATTACGTACATCACGAAATTGTGTCGCTGCTAATGTAAGAAATGTAATGGCAGAAAAATCTTTTTTCAAAATAGACGGGATTGCAATCGCTCCTAAAGCAGCTGCAATTAACCCCATTGCAATATGAATAATTTTCCCATGTAGCCTCGTCGGATATTGCCGCGTATCCGTCCGAAGCATTAGCACCCTTGTAACTGTCCCCGCTATTACGCCGCATAAAATGGCTGGTGTATATTCAGTCATGTATTACCCTCGCCTTTCTTTTACGTGTTTTTCTCTTAAACCGTTCCATGTATACTGATGCTTTTGCAATCCAAAACAATATTGCCATGAATAATGTAGAAATGGCGACGATATCAAAAAATGCTAAACTACCGTAATCATATGGAAAATTCAATTTCCTAAAAATAAATGTCACTAGCAGCTCTCCTTGTAACATCCCTACATATAGAGAACATAATCGTAATATGCGATCCCCATGCAATAACACCGATGCATACACAAGAGCACTACTTAGCAGAAACACTCTATCCACCACAATCCAAATCGGATCATATATTTCTAACAGATGAAAACTTGTATATAACATTGCAATAATAAGTGCCGAAAGTAAGCTATACAATTTTTTCCAGACGGAATATAGCGTGATCCCTATAAAAGAAATAATACAAAGTAAAAGAGCATTTACTGATATCACGAATGAGGCAATCGTTACATGTAACGGAGAGCAAATTATAAAAATCAGTATACAAGCGCCTAACTTCCATCGGATAGGGTCCTTTTTCATAAAAAAGGTTACAATGATCCACCCTATCCAAGCTACAAAATAAAAAGTACTTCCATCCATCAACTTCACCTCCTATGTTTTCCATTATGGGAACTTTTTATGAAAGTTAATCCACTTTATTTACGCATAGTTTTTTCTTATAACAGCAACACTTTTAACAAGGAGGTGTTATTCATTATGGGTAAAGATCGCCAAGAACGAAAACTACGAGAATCACGCCGCGTTGAATCCGATCGTGATCAATCACTACAATATCCAGGTGCAACTGGACTTGATACACCAGAACAGGCTCGAAAACAAAACCAGCACTAATTAATACAAAAAGACGGTTTCTATATTGTACGAAACCGTCTTTTACATAATCAGTTTAATGATTTCTATTTATATCGAAATAATATTTCGCATACTATATCCTCCCATTACTTCTTTTTACCTTCACCTATTCCCATTAAAAATTAAGTTCTCTCCAGTAATTCGACAACACACCATCTACATTTTTCAACCCTTTTTCAATTACAATTTTTACGAAATGATATTTTTATATAATACTAATTCCATTCTCCACTTTATATTACGAAAAAGAATAGAACAAAAAAAAATCAACCGAATGGTTGATTTTTTATCTCCTACTATAATGCGCAGTATCAATACCACGCTGCATTAACCAATGATATGTTTCACCCTTTACAACAAGAGGTACAGATTGCAACTCTTCTATCGTCTTCGCACCAAGAGCTGTCATTATAAATTTCAAATCTGTATGTAGAAGCTCAATTTCATCTACTAACTTCTCGATACCATCTTGCATTAAAATACGTAAAAAATAACCAGCAAACGCAGTTGTATTCGCCCCTAATGCGATTGCTTTCGCTACGTCAAGCGCTGTTTGTATACCCCCAGATGCAATAAAAGAGAGGTTATTATTTGTAGAGGTTGCTTCAATAATCGAGGTTGCTGTTTGTATGCCCCAGTTATTAAAATAAGAAAGCATTCGCTGTCTTCTTTCGTTTTCAACAGCAGCAAAATTCGTACCACCTTGCCCACCAATATCAATTGCTGTTACACCTACGTTCACTAACTGTTGCATTGTTTCCTTACTCATCCCAAATCCAACTTCTTTTACAATGATAGGAACTTTACTATTTAAAACAATTTTCTCAATGCGCTGAAGTACTCCAGTAAAATCACGGTCTCCTTCTGGCATCGTTAACTCTTGTATGACATTTAAATGAATTTGTAATGCATTCGCTTCAATCATATCAACGGCGCGCTCTGCCTGCTCGATAGTTGCCTCACTACCTAAATTAGCAAAGAAAATACCATTTGGGTTTACCTTTCTAATCACCTTATAAGAAGCAGCTTCACTTTCATCTTTTAACGCCGCCATTTGCGAACCTACAGCCATAGCAAGGTTATGATGTTTCGCTACATATGCTAATTGCTCATTAATATGTAACGTTTTCTCTCCTCCACCACCAGTCATCGCATTGATAAAAATCGGCGAACTTAGTGAAAGTTCGCCGATTTTTGTTTCACATGTTATTGTGTCATAATTTGAATTTGGCAAGCTTTGATGCACAAAATCAATATCATGAAAGCCATGCGTACGAGACTGACCAGTAGAAAGAGCGTATTCAATATGATCTAATTTACGTTTTGCCCTTACCACTTGTACCCCTCATTATTTCTTTAATTTTTTCAGTTGTTCACCAATAATATCACTTAATTGGAAAGTAGCAGAATCAGCATTTGGCTCATACTGACTATAATCTTCAGTTACATTATTTTCCTCAAGCGCTTCTTTTATACTTAAAGAAATACGTTTCTCTGCTACGTGAACTTCAAGTACTTTCACTTTTACTTCTTGTCCCATTTCCAATACTTCATTCGGATTTTTCACGTGACGATTTGCAATTTGAGATACGTGTACAAGCCCTTCAACGCCCGGTAAAATCTCAACGAATGCACCAAATGTAACAAGGCGTTTTACTACTCCCTCACGAATATCTCCAGCTTTTATTTCGCCAGCAACGTTTTCCCAAGGTCCTGGTTGAGCTGCTTTAATTGATAAAGAAATACGTTGTGTATCAGCATCAACAGATAACACCTTTACCTTAACCTTTTGACCTTGCTCTAACACTTCAGAAGGTTGCTCTACACGTTCGTGTGAAATTTGTGAAATGTGAACTAAACCGTCCACTCCACCAACGTTAACGAATGCGCCAAAGTCAGTTAATCGTTGTACTGTTCCTTCAACAACGTCCCCTTCTTTTAATGAAGAAATTGCTTCTTTTTTCTTAGAATCTAGTTCTAATTCTACTACCGCTTTATGCGAAAGGATTACACGATTTTTTTCACGGTCTAATTCAACAATTTTCACCGCTAATGTTTTACCTTTATAGTCAGTAAAGTCTTCTACATAATGTACTTCTACAAGTGAAGCTGGAATAAAACCGCGAACACCAAGGTCCACAACTAATCCGCCATTCACAATATCTTTTACAGTAACATCAAATACATGACCAGAAGTAAATTTCTCTTGTAGTTCTACCCATGCTTTTTCTGCATCAACAGCACGTTTAGATAAGACAAGATCATCTTCTTCTAATTTAATAATTTTCAACTCTAGTGTTTGATCTAATTCTACAACATCGCTTGCTTTTTCAATATGAACGTTAGCTAATTCACTAATTGGAATTACGCCATCTGTTTTGTATCCAACATTTACAAGCACTTGTTTCTCTTCAACCTTCGTTACAGAACCTGTAACAACGTCACCAACTTGTAATTCTTTTGAATCCATAACTTCTTCATTCATTTTCTCTACCATGGAAATACCTCCCTACAGAATTGACAAAGCATTTTTTATGTATATACGAAATGAAAACAAAGTTTTCATTTGCATGTTTAAGAATTTCTCATCACATACTCTTTTTCAATAACATTCACAAGAAAATATATTAAACCTATATAAATAGTATACAGCAAAACCAGCTTGAAAAAAGTATGTTTTGAAATATAATAGCGAATATATTCTGACAGTTTTATTCCTCTTTAACTAACTTCTTACAAATCAGCTCATTTGTCAAGGAAAGAGACTCACAATTCACGTATCCTTTACATTTCTATTTAAACAAAAAAAGAAAGAGGACTATCCCCTTTCTTTATTTCGCAAACACTCCAGAAACAATGCTCATAATTTTTTGGACAACTTCTTCAATTGATAAAGAAGTCGTATCTAATTCCAATGCATCATCAGCCTTTTTTAGTGGAGAAACTTCGCGTTCTGAATCTAATTTATCACGCTGAGCAATTTCTTCTTTTAGCTGCTCTAAATTAGAATCGAAACCTTTATTTAAATTTTCTAAATGTCTTCTTTCCGCTCTTTCTTCAACAGAAGCAAGCATAAAGATTTTCACTTCAGCATCCGGTAATACATGTGTACCAATATCACGGCCGTCCATTACAACGCCGCCTTTTTTCGCTAACTCTTGCTGACGACGTACCATTTCTTCACGAACAAGGCGATGTTTCGCTACAATAGATACTCGATTCGTCACATCAGGTGTACGAATTACTTCAGAAACATCTTGTCCATTTAAAAATACAAGCTGTGTATTTTCTCCTTGCTGAAACTCAATATTTACATTCTTTACAACTTCCATTAACTGCTCTTCATTTTCAATGTCTACTTTTTGTTCAAGGGCTGCATATGTAAGCGTACGGTACATTGCGCCTGTATCAATATAAACGTAAGAAAGTTCCTTCGCAACAACTTTTGCCACTGTACTTTTCCCAGCAGCTGCTGGACCATCTATAGCAATTGAAATTCGTTTATCCATTGTAACACCTCATTTTTTCACTTATAAAACAAAACGAAAAGCAGGTGTTCACCCTGCTTCTTCTCATTTGCTTCACGTCATTAAATCCTCAATTATTGTAGCATAATCCTTCATAGAAGAAAATGAAAACTACCTATTCACCTGCAAGATTTCCACTTTGTTTTTTACCATGACACCCTCATAATAAACAATTTTAGATAAATATTTCACTGATGACTTATGTATAAATAACAATTGCACAACAGAAAGACAAATGAATTGTATTATTAATATACGAATAAAAATTCTCTCCATCTTTTTCACCGGAATTCTTCCCTCCTATACTATATTTGCACATTTCGTTTCATGATTTTATACATCGTACATATAGCAGTTAATTTTATTGTCATTTTCGAGGCATACTTTTATACATTTCCATTGTCGAATTTACTCAAAACATGTTATGTTCTAAATGTATTTTTTTACTTGAAAGGGGTATAAGCATTGAAAAGAATCCTAGTTTTACACACAGGTGGAACAATTGCAATGGAGGAAGATAAAGAAACTGGGGTCGTACAACCAGGTGAAAAAAATCCTCTTTTAAAATTCATTCCTGATTTAGAAGGCGATGTTGATTTAATCGTTGAAGATGTGTTCCACCTACCATCTCCTCATATGACACCGAGCGAAATGTTACAATTACAAGTCATCATTGATGAAAGAGTAAAACAAGACAACATTCATGGCGTAGTCATTACGCATGGCACGGATACATTAGAAGAAACAGCTTATTTCTTAGATTTAACAGTACAAGCAACTATTCCGATCGTAGTGACAGGTGCAATGCGCTCTAGCAATGAGTTAGGTGCTGATGGTCTATATAACTTCTTATCAGCTGTAAAAGTTGCTAGTTGTGATGAAGCTGCAGAAAAAGGTGTTTTAGTCGTATTAAACGACGAAATTCATTGCGCTACAAATGTAACGAAAACACATACAAGTAATGTTGCAACATTCCAAAGCCCACAATACGGACCAATTGGAATGGTAACAAAACGCGGCGTTGTCTTCCATCACGCTTTAGTACATCACGAAACATATACGATAAACAAAGTGTCTAAAAATGTAGTTGTTCTAAAAGCATATGCTGGCATGGATGATACATTATTAGCAGCAATCGAAAATCTTCCTGTAGACGGCATTGTTATCGAAGCTCTTGGACAAGGTAATCTCCCTCCAAGAACACTACCTAGTCTAGAAAGATTATTAAATAGAGGTATTCCTGTCGTATTAGTTTCTCGCTGTTTCAACGGTATCGTTCAAGACGTATATTCGTATGAAGGTGGCGGTAAACACTTAAAAGATATGGGCATTGTATTCACATACGGCTTAAATGCACAAAAAGCACGCATTAAATTACTTGTTGCATTAGAGAATACAAATTCTCATGAATCCATTCAAAATATGTTTATGCACGAATAAAAAGGAGCTGTCGAGGTTTTCCCGACAGCTCCTTTTTATTTTTCTCTTGATGCAATGGTTTGCGCAATCGCATCTCCATGAAATCTTCCGTTCTCGATAAATATTTCATTTGCATTATTTCCAGCAGCAATGACACCTGCAATGAAAATATTTTCAGCATTCGTTTCCATTCTATCCTCTGTATAAATTGGACGTCCTGTTTCTTCATCAATCTGAACACCCATCTTCGTTAAGAAGCTATGATCAGGATGATAACCAGTCATCGCAAATACAAAATCGTTTTTGATTGTAAGAGCTTCACCATCAACTGTAAACGTTAATGTATGCTCAGTAATTTCTTTCACATGAGCCCCAAAATGCATTTGAATTGTACCATTTCGTACTAACGCCTCAAATTCCGGCAAAATCCAAGGCTTTATGCTTGGTGAATACTCACTTCCACGATACAGTACCGTTACACGTGCACCCGATTTAACAAGTTCTAACGCGGCATCTACACTCGAGTTTTTCCCACCTATAACTACTACATCTCGATCAAAATAAGGATGCCCCTCTTTAAAATAGTGAGCTACTTTCTTCAATTCCTCACCTGGAACATTCATATAATTTGGATTATCATAATATCCAGTTGCTACAACAATATATTTCGCTATATATATTTCCTTACTTCCGTCACGCTTTGTCGTCTCAACCTGAAAAGCTTCTCCATCTTTTTGAACTTTCTCCACTCGCTCAAAAGCATTTACACGTACAGATTTACGTCTTACTACTTCACGATAATACGCAAGCGCTTGATTTCGAACTGGCTTACGATTTTCTGTAATAAAAGCTACATCACCAATTTCTAATTTTTCACTAGAAGAGAAAAATGTTTGATGAGTTGGATAATTATAAATGGCATTTACAATGTTTCCTTTTTCAATTACTAACGGATTTATCCCTACCTTTTGCAACGAAATTGCAGCCGCTAATCCGCACGGACCGCCTCCGATTATAATAACTGTTTCTTTCTGCATACTCGTCCACTCCTAGTCTTCTACCAATACACTATTTATAAAAACAAGAAAAAACCTACTTACAGCAGTAGGCACCTATCTTTATTGTATTCATTTTTCATATATTTGTCATCTAAACGAAACGTACATCCGATAGACATCTGCTAAAAACTGCTGAAATTTAATACCTTGTTTCCCTAATACATTCTCAGGATCAATCTTTCTAGCTGGATCAAGCGTTTTATGTGACACGATATCTTTTTTCGGATTTAAGCCAAAGTTTTGGCATAAATACGCATGATACCATGTAAAACGATTATATGCTTCCCAAAAGTTAACATCACCACCATAACAAAGTTCCACTCCAATGGCCGCCTTATTCGCGTCATAGCCATATAAGTCATTATCCGTCGGCACACCATATCGAACATGATACGCAACTTCATTTATAGGAATAATCTCCAATATTGTTTTATCATCTATAAATGTATGCGCCGAAGCTTTCGGTTGTAATTCATTAAAGTAATCTCGATTCCCTATCGCATTGCTTCCAGGATTCCCCGTATCATGGCTTACAATAAATCTCACTTTAGTCAGAGGAATCCCCGGTCGTGAACTTCCATATCCAATATAGTTGCGCTCTATAGGAAACATCGCCATTGCTACCAACTCCCGCTCTAGAAGATTACCTTACTTCCTTATATATGTATTCGGTAGCAATGTCCTTATCGCATATTTCTTACGCGAAGAGAAAATCGAAAATATTTGAAGTGAACACCATAAACAACAAGATACTTACAGCCACTCCATAAAAACCGTAAAACCAAACACAATCTTCTTTCGTATCTAAACCGAAAAAATTATTTACCGATTGTAATAATGTGCCACGCTTGCTTTGTTTGTTTCGTAATACTTCCACTCGCTCTACAACATCTGCTGGCATCATAAATCTTTGGTCTACTGTCATTTTCATCATTTATCTCTCCTTAAAATCATTTCCGTTTTGTTTATCTAAGGAGAGTATAGCACGTTTGTTCGTATAGAACAAGCGTTCTTTTTATTTTTATTTTATTTTATTTTATTTTTATTTTTCAGCAAGCCAAGTAAAAATCGAGATTACAACGGCAATAATCGGCCCTACTACAACCACACCAAATACCAAAAACAGTAACCCTTCCCCGAACATCCGAACGGTACTTATTTTTCGAGCTTTCATCGTTCTTGCAAGTTCTCCCTCTAACCTCTTAACCTTCTCTTCTAATTGTTCTACTCGTTCCAGCATTTCATTCTCCATATACAACACCTCATTTAATACTTCAACAAAAAAACGTGATTCCCTCGAAAGGAAATCACGTTTTCTCAAGATATAATATTTTATACCCAACCTCTGAAGCGGCTTGCTTCAGCCATTTTACGAACACCAACCATGTACGCCGCTAAGCGCATGTTCACTTTACGAACTTGTGCTGTTTCATAAATAGAATCAAATGATCTTACCATTACTTTTTCTAAACGTTGTTCTACTTCTTCTTCAGTCCAGTAGTAACCTTGGTTGTTTTGTACCCACTCAAAGTAAGATACTGTTACACCACCAGCACTTGCTAACACGTCTGGAACAAGCAAAATTCCGCGATCTGTTAAAATTTTAGTCGCTTCTAATGTTGTTGGACCATTTGCAGCTTCAACAACGATTTTCGCTTTAATATCATTAGCATTTTCTTCTGTAATTTGGTTCTCAATTGCAGCTGGTACTAAAATATCGCAATCAAGTTCTAACAATTCTTTGTTTGAAATTGTATTGTTAAATAGCTTTGTTACTGTACCGAAGCTATCACGACGGTCTAATAAATAATCAATATCTAATCCGTTTGGATCATGTAACGCGCCGTAAGCATCTGAGATTGCAATAACTTTCGCACCTGCATCATGCATAAATTTAGCTAAGAAGCTACCAGCATTACCGAATCCTTGAACAACAACGCGTGCACCCTTAATATCAATGCCACGTTTTTTAGCAGCTTCGCGAATACAAATTGTTACACCTTTCGCTGTTGCTGTTTCACGTCCATGTGATCCACCTAATACAAGCGGTTTACCTGTAATAAATCCTGGTGAATTAAATTCATCAATACGGCTATACTCATCCATCATCCACGCCATAATTTGAGAGTTTGTGAATACATCTGGAGCTGGAATATCTTTCGTCGGACCTACGATTTGGCTAATTGCTCGTACATAACCGCGGCTTAATCTTTCTAACTCACGGAATGACATTTCACGTGGATCACAGATAATTCCACCCTTACCTCCACCATATGGTAAATCAACAATACCACATTTTAAACTCATCCAGATTGAAAGTGCTTTCACTTCATTTTCTGTTACATTCGGATGGAAGCGAATTCCACCTTTCGTTGGACCAACAGCATCATTATGTTGCGCACGATATCCTGTAAATATTTTAACAGTCCCGTCATCCATACGAACTGGTATTTTCACTGTCATCATACGAATTGGTTCTTTTAATAATTCATATACTTCGTTTGGATAACCCAATTTTTCTAACGCTTCACTAATAACAATTTGTGTTGAATTCAATAGTTCAAAATGTTGTTCCCTTTGTTGTTGTGTTTTTGTTTGAGTTCCCTTTTCGGCTACCATAGTAAGTAAACCCCCTGTAATTTCACTTGTTTAGTAAACCTTCATTGCCTAGTATACACCCTTAAATTTGGAATGCAATAGAAAACGCTAACAAATATATACAAACTATTTTCTGTTGCAAGCGTTTTCACTATTATTATAGTCCTTTTATTACTTTTAGAAAAGTAAAATACTTAAATATTTAAATATTTTTTATTTTCATCAACCACCCTCCCATAAAACTGCATATTTTATTTTCAAAAAGTATGTTCGAGTATTTACAATCATCCCTTCCCTTCTCCAAATAAAAACAAAACCTCAGCTATGTTGTATTAGCTGAGGTTTTGTTTTTTCACAAAGTAATTGTGTATTTGTTCTATCGCGTTAACATCCATTAATTCTTTACCGTACTCCATGATGCGATAAATGGTTGCTGTAGACGGATTACCGTATTCCGCTAAAATAGCTATAAAATCCGCCTTTAACAATTGAATTTGTTCCTCTTCTTCCACCCAAAGATAGAAGCGCTCATCCCAAGTATATAGCTTTCCGCCAGTTACACCAAGGTTATATAAGCGATTCGACAGGTTAATTACGTCATCTAGCGTAGCAAACTCATATAATATATGCTCACTTTCATCTAGAGTCACTTGCATTTCAATAAACTCGTCACGGAACTCATCATCTGTATCCATTTCTTGATTTTCTTTCGTTACAATTACAACCATCCCTTGTGCTTGTAGAGAAAACACTTCAACTGCAATCGGACCATCTGCTTCAAACCCTAATTCCTTATTTGCTTCTTGCATCATATCACGAAATAATTGCTGTACTTTCGGTGCATTTCTCCATAAATCTTCTTTCGTTAATCCTCGTTCAGATAAATCATCAAATGTTAGAAAAATTTTTATCTTATTGTAATTTAATCGTTCCAGCCTCATCTCATACCCTCCCTACGTAACCAATGCATCTAATTTTTATTATATGAAATAGAAAATAGATGGTTCTTTTCGAACAACTATTCCGACATTTTTAACCATCCATCCCATTCTTCTTTCGTATCACCAATTAAGATTGTTTCAATGTCCAACTGGTTTAGAACGCCTAGCTTTCCGATAAATCCAACAGAAAGAGATTCCCTTTTTTCTTGTAATAAATTTATAAAGTTCATCGTCTTTTTCATTTCTTGTTCGTCAGCAAAAGATATAAATACATATTTCGGCTGTATTTCCTCTACCGCTGATAACATACCATCTTCAGCTAAGCTTGTCCTAATATATATCGCCTCATATCCTTTTAAGCGTAAATAAGTTGAAAAAATAAATCCTTTCAATGCATCCTTTTCTAACACAATAACTTTGTGTAAAGAGGAAAACATTGAGGCATTGTGATACACCATCCCTAGACGCGTTTGTAAAAATGATAGTGCATATTGAAATTGCACCATTGAAATCTCATTATTATTTTTTGACGTTAATAATTTGTCTGTCACTCGAAGAACGATACTGGCAACAACCTTTTCTGTTGAATATATACTAAAAGCTTCGTTTAATAATGCAGCAATTGTAATTTCATCAAATTTTAACAAAGCTTGTAGCAAATCGTCCACTAAAACAACTTCTTTATCGAAATGTATCTCTTTTTGAACTGTACTCTGCAAACGATTCTCTTCTAATAACTGAACTGCTTGTCCAATCATCATACCGGAAGAAACTTTTTCCATTAACCATTTTAAAATTTGAATATGCTCTTCTGTATATAAGCGATGCCCAGCTTGATTCCGCTTTGGGGCAATAATTTGATATCGTCTTTCCCATGCACGAAGCGTACTCGGCTGAACTCCAATTATATTCGAAACGGCTTTTATATTATATTTCCCACTAAGAGTTGGCATCATTTCCCTCCGCACAATGTAATGATATGTGTTTGAGCAGGTGCTCGGAAACGAAGTGGTATCAATGTTGTTCCATACCCATTACTAACAAAGAGAATCGTATTCAAATGGTTATATACGCCACCTTTTAAATATTTTTTAGATGGGAATAATCGGATTTGTCCTCCATGCGTATGTCCACTTAACACAAGTGAAATCTGTTCATTTCCAGACATTTTTTTTATTATATCAGGGTTGTGACTAACTAGGATACGAAAACCATCTTCTTTACAATCCGCCAATGCCAAATCTAGACGATCACGGTGCAATCTAACATCATCTATACCGAGCAAACAAATTTTCTCTCCTAATTCAGACTCAAATACCACTCTTGTATTATCTAAAACTTTTACGTTATTTTCTAATAATAACGCATCTAATTCATGATATTCTATCTCATAATCATTGTTTCCCCACACAAAATATACAGGACCTATCTCTCTTAACTTTTGAATATTCGCAGAGATTTTTGATAAAGAGACACCTTTCTCTGCTAAATCTCCTCCGATAATTACGAGATCTACTTTTCCTTTTACTTGTTCAATTAACAAATTCGAAATGACCCTTCTATGAATATCAGAAATAAAAAACACATTTACTTTTTGAAAACTTTTCGGAAATTCTTTAAATACTAAAGTATGTTCCAACACCGTATTACGCATCGCTTCTTTATACATCACAAAAAGTAATAAAATCCCCATGCCTATGAGAGTACTGAATAATATAATCCATATCATATTTTTGACTCCCTCCTCATAAAGATAATCCTAGGCTTTTATAACAAACTGTGATCGCTTAACTCGCTAGCTTTCTTGCTTTGTGGACTTATCTTTTATCGGAATTTTTAATTCTTGACCTGCACTCACTTCATCTTCCTGCAAGTTATTATACTTTTTAATTACTTCAATTCCATTTCCATCTGAAAAATATTGCTTCGCTATACTTTCTAAAGTTTCTCCCTCTTTCACAGTATGCGTTATTACTTTTTCAGAATGTTTCTGCGACTCAGATTTAGCTGAATCAAAGAAGATTACTTCAAACGCACTTTTTCCAGCATTATTACTATCACCCTTCACCTGAATATATTTATCCGTGTACCACAAAATACTAATCGGCAGAAGAATGAATAGAAATGTTAAAACCCGGACGAAAATGTGATTTATTTTAAACTTTTGTTTTTTCTCTTTATTTCTATGAATTTCACTACGCGGCGGTAAACTTTCTTTTTCTTCCACTCGCTCAACTTCTAATTCCTCTTCAAAATCAGGAATTCGTTTCCTCATGTTGTTCACCACCACCTTCCATTTATTTTCTTAATTGGAGTCCCATTATAAAATCAACAAGAAAGTGTGCAAAGATTGTTATAAACAAATTTCCTGTCCATTCAAATACATAACCAAAGACAAAACTAATAAAACAGACGAAACAAAATAAAAATGGCTTTGTTATATAACGAATATGTAACACTGCAAATACGAAGCTCGCAATTACAATTCCAAAATGAGTCTGTACTACACCTCTAAATAAAAATTCTTCTGCAAAACCAATCAAGAACGTAATAACGAGTAAGTGTAGAACGGACATTCCTCGAAACATCTTATCGTTAATACCACCATCATCAAACCATGACTCCGGAAACACTCGCATTGCAACATAATCTAATAACACAATACCAATCGCTAACAAACCACCTATAATAAGTATAGATACTGGTTCCCATTTCCATAAATTAAAGACTTCTTTTACATCTTGAAATAATATATATGCCAGTAAACAGCCAATACCGATAATAATTAACTGTGTTATATATAGATTCAGCCTTATTTCCTGCGGACTCATATCTTCAACATTATGCCTTTGAATGTTCATCATTCCTCCATCTTTTCTAGGCCGAAAAGCTTTTGTAACTCTGTTTCCCAATTATAGTCGAAATCCGATTGTTGCGCTCGTCTTTTTTTATAATCTTCTTTGGTAATACCGCAATAATCGCAGCAATTAATTAACTCTTGCTCTTTCCTATAACCGAACTGTTGCAGCACATATTCACGTCTACACCCTTTAACTTGTATCCATGACTTCATATTTTCTAGCTCACTATATTTATTACGCAACCTTATTTCTACTTCAGCTATTAATCGGTTCATGATTTCATCTGACAAACCTTCTAATAATAATCTTCGTTGTTGTATAATTCCAACCTGTTCGAGATGATAACGAACGAAACGCCAATATTGCTCATTAAATCTTGCTGCATTATAACAAATTTCTTCTACATCTTCTATTGGTAATTCCTTCGTTTGAAATATTCTTTCTTGTAGTAAAGAAAATAAAAATTTTATTTGTGACTTACTTGGCAATTCATCCTCAATGATTGAAATTGGTAAATCATGATCCAACGGACTACATAATAAAATAGCTATACTCGGTTCGCCATCTCTTCCAGCTCTTCCGATTTCTTGTAAGTAAGAGGCTATATTAGTTGGATAATGAAAATGAATAATATATCGCGTATTCGCCTTATTTACCCCCATACCAAATGCACTTGTGCATATTACAAGTTGCAATTGATCGTTCATAAACTGCTGTTGAATTAACATACGCTCTTCATGTTCCATACCACCATGATAAAAAGCTACACCAGTAACACCTTTCCCTCTCAAGTATTCCGTTAACCTTTCTGTCCACGCTCTACTTGAGCAATATACAATCCCCGGCCCTTGTAAATACATCACCTGCTCTAAAAGCGCCTCTTTCTTTTCTTCTATCGTCTCTACAAATTGCACATCCATTGCAATATTAGGACGATCAATAGAGTATACATGTTCCGCGGCACCCTTTAAATTTAAACTATCTGCGATATCCTGCAGTACCCCTTTTGTCGCTGTGGCTGTCAATGCTAATACTGTAGGAGAACCAATATTTTCAATAACTACATTTAGTTTTTTATAGTCCGGTCTAAAATCATAACCCCATTGAGAAATACAATGAGCCTCATCAACAACAAATAATGAAATATGAATTTTCTTCAATTCCCTAATTAATAACTCCGACTGCAACATCTCTGGTGAAACAAAAATAAATTTATATGAAGATAATTTTTTCATCGCTTCTCTTTTTTCATTTAATGTCCGAAAACTATTAAATGCTATCACTCGGTTTTTCACAACATACTTTAATTGTGTCACTTGATCTTCCATTAAAGATAATAACGGTGATACAACAAGCACTGTTCCTTCTCGCATAAGCCCCGGAAACTGATAGCACATAGATTTCCCTCTTCCAGTCGGAAGCATTGCTATCACATCTTTTCCTTCTAATAAATCTGTAATTACTCCTTTTTGACCTGGACGAAATTCAGAATATCCAAACCACTTATATAAATATTCTTCAAGTTTCATTTACACCCTCCATCCGCGCTAATACAAGACGAACTTCAAAATAAGAGATATCTTCTCCAACCGCTTGTTTCAAAACACGTAACTTCCGCGTTTGCAATGCTTCAATTACTTTTATTACTTTGTCTATCTTTTCTTTTTCCATAAACATTTCAATAGAAAAATCTTTTTCTCGCAAAGCAATTTCAACAAAATGATCTTCTATCGTTGCAACCTTTAAATTCCGAATCGTCGCTATTTCTTCTAAAGAACGTCCTTGTCTCCAAAAATTATATGTTTTTTTCGTGGATAAACTAAATAATTCAGCTCTCTCATTTGGATAAGATATAATTTCAGCTAATAGTGGAAATTCATTTTCTTTATCACGAACTTCTTGTATAAAGAAATGTATTGTACCCCAAAATAAAAAATACACCCTGAATATATCTTGTTTCGTAATTTCTGCTAATTGTTGCAATGTACAACCAATGCGTTCATAACCCGTTAATCGATATGTTACAATCGTCGCTTCTATCGCATTACTCTTTTCTAAAAGATTATGTACTTCCGTCCATAGTTTTCTCGCCAACTCACTTCTCTTATATGGCCTTCCTGTTAGAAAACGTTTCACCCACATCATTATTTCTGTATCTTGCTGAATTGGAATAAATCTCGTATTATTCTGTTGTAAATTTGATATGGTTTGAATAATTAATGATAATCTTTTCCAAAATGTTTCACCTAATTCACCATAATGTAAACCATGCAAATGCGCCGGAAAAGCATAAACTTCCTCCCATTTATGTAACTGCATTTTACCCGTAGGTGTTAACACATATGTATTTTCATGTATTTCTTGAATAAAATCCGCTTGCAACAACTTTGCAACTTCACCATCATAGTCATTTCTATTTAATGATTTATATATTCCGAACAAAAAAGAAATTCGGAACATATTTCCATCTTGTAAAGTTTGCGAAGAACGTTTGCCCTTTAGTAAATAATAAATAGAAGAAACGGTTCTTTCACCATTCAATTGTTTTAAACAATGCAACAAAGTATATTGTATTTGCATGACCGCTTCCACCTTCCAATCTTAACTTCATTCTTTTCAGTACAATTACACTATCTACTGTCGCTCATTAAACTTATCATATAAGAACTATATACTTGTATATATTCTATTGTATCAAACGAAATCATATTTACGTATTTTGAAAATCTTATGACATAATTCAAAAATAAGTTGACACTCTAATTGATAAGCATTATCATTATAATTTTATGTTGAAAAGTTTTACAAACCGTTTTACAATAAGGTTATAATTTTTATGGCGAGCTTTTCACATACATATTATCAGGAGGGAAAAAAGATGGCAAAATATACAATCGTTGATAAAGATACTTGTATTGCATGTGGTGCTTGTGGCGCTGCTGCACCAGACATTTATGACTATGATGATGAAGGTATTGCATTTGTAACATTAGATGATAACCAAGGTATCGTTGAAATTCCAGATGTATTAATTGAAGATATGATGGATGCATTCGAAGGCTGTCCAACTGACTCAATTAAAGTTGCTGACGAATCATTCGACGGAGACGCTTTAAAATTCGAATAGTCTTTTATTAACTTCAAAAAACGCCCCTCCTATTGATGAGGGGCGTTTTTTGTATCTAAATTTTATTTTCCTTAATAAAAAACCATTAGTAGTTTCACACTACTAATGGTTTTAGTATATATTATGCATTTTTCATTTTTGCAAACACCCATACTTTCAGGCGTGAGAATAATGCTACAAATACAATTGTTACAACAATCCCTTTAATTAAATTAAATGGTAAGATTGCCGTTACAACCGTTGTTTTTATAGCTTCGCTAGACATAGCTGGTGAATTTAAAAACCAAGTGTACGCCGGGAATATGATGATGTAGTTTAATACACTCATAATAAGTGCCATTGTAATTGTCCCTAGCATTAATCCTGTAGTTAAACTCTTCACAGTACGATACTTTCTAAATAAGAAAGCTGCTGGCCCAATAAATAAACATCCTGCAATAAAGTTTGCAATTTCTCCAACTGGTACTCCCGTTAAACTTCCTTGAATCCCGTAATGTAAAATGTTCTTTATCGCCTCTACAATCACTCCTGCTACTGGTCCAAAGATAATTGCCGCAATTAGAGCTGGTACATCACTAAAATCAATTTTCAAAAATGGCGGAAGCCCTGGGAACGGGAAATCCAACATCATTAGTAAATATGCAATACTACTTAGCATCGCTACACTCACCATCTGCACTACACTGTTTTTTTGTTTCATCTTTCTCTCTCCTTTTCCATCGATCATCTCATGGAAAGTGGAAAGGTTCTGCTATGCCTATTTTTTCATAGAACGAAAAAACCCTTTGTGTTTTACACAAAGGGAGAATTTAAGGCACATCAAACAGACGTTCAAATCCATATCTTTTTTGAACGCTTGAACCTCCATCTTCTCCCATCCAGACTATACTGTCGGCTTTGGAATCACACCAAATCCTGCCTTAACGGCTCGCGGGCTTAGAACAAAATCATAAATAGTTCATCACCGCCGGTCGGGATTTTCACCCTGCCCCGAAGATAGACCGATATTCTATTTTCCCCTTCATTATACAACAACCTCATAACATTGTGAACTAAAAAATTGTAACTTATTTAAAATTAGTTATTTATTTTTCGTAACAACAAATAAATTGCGAGATATTTTACAATACAATCCATATTTTTTATTATTCGGCATTTCTCTTTTGAATTACCTAGTCATATATAATTAAAAGTGATAAGATATTGAATTGTTAAGATAAGAACATTTTCTGAGTTATGGAGGAAATGTCATGAAAAAAGACAAGAGACATTCTATTCGAGAAGCAATGAAAAAAAACTTAAGAAAAGAATACTTTTACTTAAAAAAAGAATTACTTTTCTACTGCCCAATTGATTTAGGCACATTCTCAAACGAGACATACTATGCTACTTTCGATGAAGATGGCATCAGTATTTATCAGTATGATAAAAAAACAGAAAGTAAATTAAAATTGTGTGAGCGTCATCCGTGGAAGAGTTGGAATAAAGTGAAGATTGATCACTATTTGACAACTTCTCAATTTATTTTTCAGGGTGAGCGAAATTGGATCTTATCTCTTTTTCAAAAAGGAAAAGAAGCTCAAAAAATTATTGAAGAGCATACATCTTTACAAACAGAAGTTGTTTCCCGCTCTTTCTTAAAAAAACTTCCTGGTTTTCGTTCTAATACACCACTGAATAAATACATCGGTAGTATTTGTTACACTGCACTTATTGCATTTTTATTAAAATGGATGATTCCATTTCAAGCACCACAAATCGCCCTGTATTCTATCTCGATTGGTTGTATGCTTCTTGGCCTACTTTGTTTGACAATCGGTTTAATTGAACCGACTATCGTACTGTTTCGAACAAAAGAGAAAACAAGAACAAAAGTTTTTTACTTATATAGCTATTTAGCTATTTCTGGATTTATATGTGTCTTTATTTTTTGGTAAAAGAAGCCGTCCCAAAATAAATTTTGGGACGGTTTTCTTTTAGATATAGATGCTCTGATTCACTCAATAGTTCTAGCAAAAGCGCCCATATAATTTCATTTACATTGAATCTTATTTAAGAAGAACATAAATTTGTTCAAAGTTTAATTTTTGAAGCGTTTCCTTTACTTAACATATAATTGTTGATTAGGATAAATTAGCTCTTGCTGCAATCCATTTTTTTCTTTAATTTCCTTAAGTGTCATACTAAATTTCCGTGCAATACTAACTAAAGTATCCCCTTTTTGTACGACATATAATGACGAAGAAACAACTTCATTTCTTTGTTCACTTAAAACAAGCAATGGGTTCATCGCATTCTTTTTCGCCATCGTCCATCTTCCTTGATGAAGTTCTAGATGTAAGTGCGCACCTCGCGATTCTCCCGTGTTCCCTACTTCTCCAATTTTTTCTCCTTTGGAAATATAATCTCCTTGATCCACATATCTCTTATTTAAATGTGCATATACAGCCTCATATTCTCCGTGTTTAATAAATACAACATTTCCATAACTACTTGAATAATAAGACCTCGTTACCTTACCATCTTGGATAGCTGCCACAGGCGTTCCAATCGGCGCAGCTACATCAATACCATAGTGTTTTCCATGCCTTGTCCCAAAATAATCACTTATCTGACCTTCAACAGGCCAGGTCCATCGATTTTCTTCTGCATAAACATGTAATTGAGATACAAACAGTATACTCAATAACATGACACCGCATTTTAAAACTTTCATATACATCCTCCGTTTTCTAATTACCACCATACCTTCTCTATTTTGGTATATTACAGAAAAAAGTATACAAAAAAAGAAAGTGAATTACTCCACTTCCTTCTCTTTCTTATCACGAAAAACTACTGCACTACGGTTATACTCCACATCTTTCACTTGTAATCGGGCATTTATTACTCGAGCTATCGCAAACAAATAATCAGATAATCTATTTACATACTTTAATACAACTTCATTTATTTTCACTTCTTTTTGCAATGATACTATAGAGCGTTCTGCTCTCCTTACAACAGTACGTGCAATATGAATAGTAGCCGCTGCCTCGCTACCACCTGGCAAAATAAAGCGTTCTAGTGGCGGGGCTTCTTCTATATATAAATCAATCTTTCTTTCTAAACTTTCAACCATCACAATTGTCACTTTATAAGGAATTTTTTGTTCCACTATTGCCAAGTCTCCTCCGCAATCAAATAGTTCATGTTGAATATTTTCGAGCTCATTGTAAATATCTATAAAAGCCCCGCCTTGAAGCTTAGTCATTGCATATCCAATATGAGAATTTGCCTCGTCTATTGTTCCATACGCTTCCACACGGATATCATCTTTATCAACCCTGCCACCTATTACACTTGTCGTTCCTTTATCTCCTGTTTTTGTATATAATTTCATTTCTTCACAGCACCTCTCTTGTTATTCTTTATTCGAGCAACATAGAAAAAAGTTCTACCATTCTTTATTTAATTGAGTTTACAAAAAAATAAAAAACAGCAGAACTTTATTCATTATCAACTTTAAAAACGCATATCTAAATTATACGATTCGGTAAATATACAGAGAATGTAGTTCCTTCTCCAACAACACTTGATACAGAAATTTTACCATCATGGCCTTGAACAATATTTTTCGCAATCGCAAGCCCGAGTCCTGTTCCACCCTTTTTCCCACGTGTTCTTGCTTTATCAGCTTTATAGAAACGATCAAATAAAAATGGAATATCTTCTTCTGGAATGCCTGCACCCGAATCTTGTACTTCAAAAATAAGACCGTTATTTTTCGTATCAATTACAAGCGTTACATGTCCGCCTGCATTCGTATGACGTATTGCGTTATCAATTAAATTCGTCAATACTTGTTCCATACGATCTGCATCAAACGGGTATTGTTCAATTGGACCTTTGAAATCAACCGTTAACGCGACCTCTTTATCCTTTGCAATCCCTTGGAATTTACGACCAATTTTTTCAACAAACGGATGTATATCCACTTCACCAATATGTAACTCTACATGACCGCTTTCCATACGAGCTAAATCTAACAATTCATTTACAAGTTTACCTAAACGAACAGATTCATCATAAATAATTTGAACAAACTCATCTATTTCCTCTTTCGTTTGCACAATATCATCTAAAATCGCTTCACTATACCCTTGCAGCATGACCATTGGTGTACGAAGTTCATGTGATACATTCGCAATAAAATCTTGACGCATCTTTTCAAGACGACGTTCTTCCGTCATATCTCGCAGCACTGCTACAGCTCCACGAATTTTCGTTTGATTGTAAAGCGGCGTCATAAGAACTACATAGTTTCCTTTTTGTAAATTAATTTCAACAACTTGTTGTTGTTCGCTTTCTACAACGAGATGGAATAATTCCACAAGTTCAGAAGGTAGTTTTTTACTGAGCTCTATCTCTTTTTCTTCTTGCCAAACTTGTAAGAAATGTTCGGCCGGCGGATTGATTACAACGACTTCACCTTCTTGATTTAACGTAATAACCCCATCTGCCATACTACTCAAAATACTTGCTAACTGCTCTTTTTCTTGTTGCAAGGCGTTCATATTAAACTTCAACTGTTTTCCCATTTGATTTAAGGCCGTTGCAAGCTCACCAATCTCATCCTGAGATACCATAGGAGCCTTTGCATCAAACTTCCCACGTGACACTTCAAAAGCAACCTCACGCATTTTACGAAGCGGTGCTGTAATCCGAGTAGATAAGAAGAACGCAAAGAAAGTTGTTAATATAATCGCAATTCCAGCCGATAAGAAAATAAAATCAGTTGTTCTTTCCATACCTTGTATCGGTACTTGTAAAGATTCATATACGAACACTGCACTTTGATTTTTTGATTGCACTGGTTTTCCGACGATCATAATATCATTTTCGGTGTTTTTATTCTTCCTACTATTAGACGCTTTTCTAATATTATTCTTAATTTCTTTTTTGTCTGTAAACACAGCCGCTAATTCTTTATCTTCTTTTAAGTCATCCATTGTAAGAGTGACTAACCCTTCTTGTTTCGGTGAA
The DNA here is from genome assembly GCF_051916885.1 of Bacillus cereus group sp. MYBK14-1. Taxonomy (NCBI): domain Bacteria; kingdom Bacillati; phylum Bacillota; class Bacilli; order Caryophanales; family Bacillaceae; genus Bacillus; species Bacillus cereus group sp. MYBK14-1. The sequence goes on from NZ_JBQAHM010000002.1 coordinate 625,186, forward strand.
GAAGAGATTTCTTTACCATCTTCTACAATAATAATCCTTGAAAGTGGGTCAGAGAATTTGTAAGCGATATTCTCAATCGTTTTTACATCGGCACCTTCTTCAATTAACTCTGAAACACTTGTTGCAACTTTTTGAAGCCTAGCTTCACTCATATCAACATAATACGTTCTAAAAAACTGTGAAAGTAAAATCGCAACAAATCCAAGAACAAACGAAACGAGAAGTAATATGGTCATCCATAACTTCCCTACTACACTTCTCCAAAGCATCAGTCGTTCACAACCTCAAATTTGTAACCTACACCCCAAACAGTAACGATCATTTTCGCTGCATCTGGTGATTTTTTGCTTAACTTCTCACGTAAACGCTTTACATGTGTATCAACTGTACGTAAATCTCCGAAGAATTCATATTGCCATACTTCTTTTAACAGTTGCTCACGATCGAATACTTTATCAGGAGCTTTCGCTAAAAATAATAGTAACTCATATTCTTTCGGCGTTAAGTTTACTTCATTACCATCTGCAGTAACACGGTGTGCATCGTTATCAATTGTTAAGTGCGGGAATACAGTAACATCTTTTGTCGTTGTATCTTGTGTAAAGAATGTTGTTGGTACAGCACGACGTAATACCGCTTTCACACGTAGTACGACCTCACGTGGACTAAATGGCTTTACAATATAATCATCTGTTCCAACTTCAAATCCTTGTACTCTATTTACTTCTTCACCTTTTGCTGTCAGCATAATAATTGGTGTCGCTTTCTTCTCACGAACCTCTTTACATACTTCAATGCCATCTTTACCAGGCATCATAAGATCTAATAAGATTAAATCGTAATCATTTTGCAACGCCATTTCTAAAGCTGTATCACCATTATCTGCTTCTTCAATCGTATATTGTTCTCTTTCTAAGTACATTTTCAATAAACGACGAATACGATCCTCATCATCTACAATTAAAATTCTTGATTCATTTTCCATCTCTACCCGCTGCGCACTCTCACCTCAGCGGTTCACACCTACCCTTCTTTAACTATTATGTTGCGCTATTCTCGTTTATTTAAGCAATCTTCTAAATGTTTCACTTCCCATATTATGCTTCACAAGAATAATAAATTTTGTTCAATTTTTTTCCAAAACTATGTATTTTTTTTGAACAGCATATAATGTCCTCGACATCATTTTACAAAATCAACCGCTACTTTGTCATGTTTTTCTCAAAAAAGAAGAAAAGTTGACAAAAATAAAATAGGAAAGTGACATGCACTCCCCTATTTTATTTCTCTATGCATATGAATGTAAACCGGCAATAATTAAGTTTACTACAATAAAGTTAAACATAATGATTGCAAAACCAATTACTGCAAGCCAAGCTGACTTCTCTCCATGCCATCCTTTTGATAGGCGTAAATGTAATACTGCCGCATAAAAGAGCCAAGTGATAAGTGCCCAAACCTCTTTTGGATCCCAGCCCCAAAAACGTGTCCACGCTATTTGTGCCCAAATCATCGCAAAAATTAATGCACCTAATGTGAACACTGGGAATCCAATTGCAATAGATCGATATCCGATTTCATCTAGTAAATCACTATTCGTATTCTTTACTAACGGCTGAAGTGCCGCCGATACTCGCTTCCGTAAAACAAGTCTTAATACAATATACAGTAATGTTCCAACTAACACTGACCAAATAACAGTATTTAATTTTTTCGCATTTACAATCGCTGGAACTTCAACTGCCGGTTCTAATTTATTTTCTGTCAGTAACTTCCCTTCGTGCGGTCCAACTAAAGCCGGAAGATTGTATTTCATTTCCACTTGTTGTTCATTTTTATCAATCCATTGAAACTTCGCTTCATATTTCATACTAGAAAATACCGTTGTTACTCCAATAAATCCAACTGTACAAACAAGTGTAAATACTACCGTCTCTAGCCAAAATGTACGTTTACTTCTCGTCGATTGATCTACATTTTTCAATAAATACATAACACCTGTAATAAAACTAATCGCTAAAATGGCTTGTCCTGCTGCTGCCGTCGTCACGTGAATATGTAACCAATTACTTTTTAAAGATGGAATAAGCGGAGATATTTCCCTCGGAAACATACTTGCATAGGCAATTAATAAAAGCGCAACTGGTAATGCAAATAGTCCGATTATGCTTACACGGTACATAAAATACATGACAATAAATGCTCCTACAAGCATCATGCCGAAAAATGTACCGAATTCAAAAAAGTTACTAACTGGCGCATGTCCTGATGCAATCCACCTTGTAACAAAATATACTGTTTGTGCAATAAACCCTAAAATTGTAATCGTTATTCCTACATTTGCCCATTTATGACCCTTTTCTTTAATTGCTCCCCCGAAAAATAGAGTGGCAATTAAATATAAAATAAATGCGGTAAAGAGAAAGTTACTACTTATTTGCACCATATCGTTTCCCCACCTTAACTAATTTTTTTATCAATTACTTTATCATTTGGCTGTGGAATTGCTGTACCTTCTAGTACTCTTTCAATATCTTTCTTTAAACCGAACCAATTTTTATTTGTATGCCCTGCAATCCACCATTCATCATTAACACGTTGTATCCAAATACGGCGATGATTCCAATACATACCTTGAATGACACCAACCATAAATATAAATCCTCCAATGCCGAGAATCCAAAGCGTTAAATCTTTTCTTACAGTAAGTGCTGTGGCATTTTGCATTTCAACACCTGCAAACGACATTTTATATTTGTTGTTTCCATCTGGTTCTATATTTTGCTGAATACCAACAAAACTCACTTCACCATCTGGTGTTTCAGGTGTAAACATTTTAAATACAAATGCAGGATTGTTTGGTAATTTCGTTTTTGTATTTGGTTTTCCATTCTCATCAAAATAAAAATCAGGAAAATAGCTTAATAGTTCTAGAGAATAACCATTTCCTAAATCATATTTTTCCTTAGGATTCGTTAAATCTACTTTAATTGGTCCCCACTTTTGATTATTTTCTTTATTTTGCAAGTTAAAGGACATACTTTTAAATTCACTTTCTTTATAAGAAACTTGATACACTGCAAATTGATCAAATTTCAGTGGTTCATTCACTCGAATTTCCGCTTCTTTTACTTTTTCTAATTTCGGTTTTTGTCCTGCTATATTTTCTCCTACTGCTTTATATAATACGGCATTCGTTTGGAAGTTTTTCGCAATCATTTTATCGCCTACACGATCAATCGCTTCATCAAAAACTTCCTTGTCCTTACTTTTATCATAAACTTCTTTTATAAATTTCTCGTTTTTTAAGTAGTATTGTCCATCCGTCCCTGGTATTTCTTTCGTTTCACCGTCACGTAACCAAAGTGCTTCGTCTACGTACATACTCGGTAAAAAACGAAGCATCGCACCGAATAAAAAGATAATAAGACCGATATGATTTACATATGGACCCCAACGCGAGAAGCGTCCCTTTTCTGCTAAAACGTTTCCGTCTTCCACTTTCACGTTATAGTTTCTTTTCTTTAAATTCTCTTGCACTCTTTCCAGGTCACCTTCTTGCGGTGTACCAGTCCCATATAATCTCTGTCTCTTTAAAAAACTAGGATGTCTTTTTACGCCTTGCTTTTTTAAAGCTTTATAAAGTGGAATAACGCGGTCTAAACTACATATCACAAGTGAAATACCGATAGAAGCAATCAAAATCATATACCACCATGAACCGTATAAATTATTAAACCCTAATTGATAGTATAATTGTCCTAAAAATCCATATTCTTGTTTATAATATTCAGCTGGTGCAATACCTGGAGTTATGTACATTTCTTGCGGAAATATAGTTCCTATCGCTGATGCAGCTAAAGTTATTACGATTAGCCATACACCTACTTTTACAGAAGAGAAAAAGCTCCAAATTTTATCGACTATCGTTTTTGTCTGCGTGAGAGATCTCCGTGCACTCCCCTCATAGCGCATATCCAATAGTTTTGCATTTTCATTGCTTTCAAATGGTTTCCCGCAAGCTTCACAAAAAACGGTTCCTATCGGATTAACATGTCCACATTCACATTTAATTTCTTTCAACACTCTCACCGCCCCTGTATCTATATGTACTATTGTATATTCTAACCTCAAGTTACCGCAATACTCAGAATTTTTAAACCAGAGGCACTATAAACACGCACCCCTTATGTAAAGGCTTTCTTTATTACGGAGTAATTTTCTTTAAATACCCTTCTAACTGTTCTTTCGTTTGTTCCCCTATAATTTGCTCCACTACTTTTCCATCTTTATCAATCAAAAAGCTTGTCGGTAAAGGACCTACTCCATATGTTCCTATAATCTTTTGTCCTTTATCAATGGCAACTGGGAATTTCAAACCATATTGGTTCACAAAGTTCTTTACTGCAATATCCGTTTCATCTGCATCTAACGCTATGATTTCAACGCCTTTTTCTTTATACTTTGGATATAATTCATTCATATAAGGCATTTCTTTTTCACAAGGTTTACACCACGTGCCCCAAAAGTTTAAAAATACACCTTTTCCCTTTAAATCTTTTAGTTCAATTTTCTTTCCTTCTAAATCCGTCACAATAAAGTTAGGTGCTTCTTTTCCGATTTGCATTTTCTCTTTATTAGCAAAGAATCCTTGATAAAGGGTAAATCCTACAGCACCACATAAAATGAGTAGAATAATAACGCGAAATAATAAGCGATTTTTCTTCATATTACCTCTCCTCTCCTCGGTAAATGTTATGTATTATCTTCTGTAAATGTTGTATTGAATAAATCACCAGCAGAGCACTCCACTGGTGAATTTTTAACTCTATAGCTTATCTTGGCTTTGTAGAAGCAAGCGCGCGTAATTGTTTCACCTCATGTGGTGTCAATTCTCTCGCATCACCAGGTCGCAGGCTTCCTACTTCTAAGAAAGCATAACGTTCACGTTTTAATTTCACTACTTTACAGTCTAACGCTTCAAACATACGACGTACTTGACGATTACGTCCTTCATGAATTGTTAATTGTACAATAGCCATCTCTTTACGCTTGTCCCAAGAAATAATTTTCACACGTGCTGGTGCTGTTTTACCGTCTTCTAACGTAACACCGCGTTCTAACATGCGAATTTTCTCACCTGTTAATGGCCCTTTTATTTTTGCAACATATGTTTTTTCAACTTTATATCTAGGATGCATTAATACGTTTGCGAAGTCCCCATCGTTTGTCATTAATAATACGCCAGACGTATCATAATCTAAGCGTCCGATTGGGAATAAACGTTGTGTAATTTCCGGGAAAAAGTCCGTTACAACACTTCTTCCTTTATCGTCTGATACACTTGAAATTACGCCAGTTGGTTTATATAGTAAAAAATAAACAGGTTCTTCTTTTTCAAGAGGGATATTGTTTACTTCTACTTTATCTTGAGGAGTTACTTTTGTCCCTAACTCTTTCACTATTTTTCCATTAACTTTCACTTTTCCTTGCTGAATTAATTCCTCAGCCTTTCTTCTCGATGCAATACCTGCTTGCGCAATCACTTTTTGTAATCGTTCCATTTCTTTTTTTCACCTCGAATTTATCTTACCTTACATTAGAAAGACTTGGCAACCGCATACGCTTTACGGCTATTCGCTTCATCTTACTTAAACAACATAGCGATGATAATAAACATATAAAGGTCAAATCATGTTTTTACCCTTTATTATTGTCCATATTTTTCATATTTCTCACAATAAAAGTTCATCATTTTGTCAAAAATACCACATAAAAAAACCACTATTAAGCTACACCTTAATAGTGGTCGTATACGTATTATAAGCGAAATAGCGTAAAAAATGAATAGTATTACTGAAACAATAAAGAAACGAACACAATTGAGCATATAATCCCGATTAAATCTGCAAAAAGTCCTACTTTTAGTGCATCCCCCATTTTTCTAATCCCAACCGCTCCAAAATATACAGTTAAAATATAGAAAGTCGTATCTGTGCTCCCTTGCATCGTAGAAGCCAATCTCCCAATAAACGAATCTGGCCCATATGTTGCAATTAAATCGGTCGTAATACTTAAACCAGCAGAGCCTGAAATAGGGCGTATAAGTGCTAAGGGTACAATTTCCGCTGGAACATGGATCAAATCTAACATTGGCTTCATTACCGATATCATTGCATCTAACGCACCTGAAGACCGGAATATAGAAATAGACACAAGCATTCCAACCATAAACGGTAAGATGGAAATTGCAATTTGAATCCCTTCTTTTCCTCCCTCAACGAACGATTCATACGTCGGCACTTTCTTTATTGTGCCATATAAAAGGATAAAACCAATTACACAAGGGATTACCCATAAGGAAATTGTATTTACAATGCTCATTTTTTCCGCCCCTTTCTACTCCTTCTTCGGTAAAAATAGCGGTCAATCCAAATTGCCCCAATCATAGAAAGTACTTGTGCAATAAATGTTACCCCAACAATTTCAGTAGGATTCGCTGATTCATACGTCATTCGAATGGAAATGACTGTCGTAGGAATTAATGTAATAGCTGATGTATTTAATGCTAGAAACGTCACCATAGAACGGCTCGCCGAATCCTTTCCTCCATTTAACTCTTTCAGTTGTTCCATCGCTTTAATACCAAGAGGGGTCGCTGCATTACCTAGACCAAAAAAGTTTGCCATCATATTTGATAGAATAAATCCCATAGACGGATGATCCTTTGGTATTTCTGGAAACAACCTTTTTACTATCGGCATAAAAAGTGTAACTAATTTTTTTAACAATCCGGCTTCCTCTGCAATTTTCATTAAACCGAGCCAAAATACTAAAACACTAATAAGTCCTATACAAATCGTTACCGCATCTTTTGCTCCGTCAAATACAGCTTTATTCACTTCTTCCATCGTTCCATTTATCATGGCGTATACAATCCCAATGACAGCCATCGCTACCCATACGAGATTAACCATCGTTCCCAACACCTATCATGTAAGAAAAAATTTCTTTCACATTATTCCAGTAAAGTCCCGTTGTAGCTACTAACTTTCGTTTACTATAAAATAAATTCCGTTCTCCAACTTTTTCATTACCAACATAAATGTCTGTCTTCCCAACCTTTACTCCATCCGTAAGTTTTGTACTTTTATCGAGTTCAACTTTTAATACTACGTTCTTTTTTTCTTCTTCAGTTAACGGTACCGAAAAACTATTTTTCGTATAAACATGGTTGGCATACTTCTTTTCATTTATTTCAGCAATTGCTCCTTGTCCTAAAACTTTCGTTTGTTTGAAACGGTCAAAACCTTTATCAAACAAATTCATATGATCATCCCAATCACTAGAGGCACTCAAAGTTACGACAATTAAATCTAGTCCACCTTTTGATGCCGTTGTAACAAGCGTTCGCCCAGCTTTCTTCGTAAAGCCTGTTTTTCCCCCTGTTGCAAATTCATAATAAGACGTTACCAGCTTATGTTTATTTTTCCACGGGTAATCCCAAGAATCTGATTTATATGTTTTGGTTCCAAAGATTTTCTTAAATGTCTCGTTTCCCATTGCATATTTCGTTAATAATGCCATATCGTAAGCCGACGAATAATGTGATCCATCTCCATCTAAGCCATGAGGGTTTGAGAAGTGCGTATCTTTCATTCCAATTTCTTTCGCTTTTTGATTCATTAAATATACGAATCCATCTATACTCCCACCCACACTTTCAGCAATTACTTGCGCTGCGTCATTACCAGATCTAAGCATGAGTCCGTATACTAAATCTTCTAACTTCACTTTTTGTCCAGGCTTTAAATAGATTGCCGATCCTTCCACCCTCACCGCTTCATTACTAACTGATACCATTTCTTTCATCTTCCCTGATTCAGCAGCTAATAAGGCGGTCATAATTTTTGTTATACTAGCAATTTTTTGAGGCTCATGTTCTGCCTTTCCGTATAATACACGACCAGACTGTTGCTCCATTAATACAGCATTTCGAGCACTAACATTGCTGTTCATCTTTGCATATGTAGGAATCGGCATAACGCTTGCATACATCATAAGAAGCGTAATGATTACACAAATTCGTCTCATATTTCCCCCCACGTCCTTTTGGCACTTTTTGTACAAGTGTATGCTTGGCCTTTTAAAATATGAACGAAATCTTCCTTCTACTTCCATTAAAAAAGACGCAGAGAATTTGCGTCTAATATGGTGTCCATTCAATTTGTTTCGCAGTTTCAAACCTTTTTTCTACATCAGGCCAATTTACAACATTCCACCAGTTTTTAATATATTCATCTTTTCGATTTTGGTATTGTAAATAATACGCATGTTCCCAGACATCTAGTACAAGGAGCGGTATCGTATCCCATTGTGTAAATAATTGATGAAGTGTACTTTGCAAAATTTCTAACCTTCCAGACCGGGGTACCCAAACGAGAATTGCCCAGCCTGAACCTTCTACTTTAGAGGCTGCTTCTGTAAAATGTTTTTGGAAACGTAAAAAGCTCCCAAAATCTTGTTCAATTTGTTGTGAAAAAGTTCCTCTTGGACTTCCACCACCGTCTTTTTTCATGTTATTCCAAAATATCGTGTGTAAGTAATGACCTGACCCATGAAAAGCCGCTTCCCTTTCCCAATGCTTAATTAAATCAAATTTATTTGTTTTTCTCGCTTCTTCCATCATCTTCTCTGCTTTATTTAATCCTTCCACGTAACTCCGATGATGTTTATCATGATGTAACATCATAATTTCTTTAGAAATATACGGTTCTAACGCATTATATGGATAAGGTAATGGCGGGAGTGTATGTCCTCCAATTGGGACAGCTCGTTCACTATCCCCTCTTTCATATAATTCATATTCCTCTTCTTCTTGCATAAATACTTCCTGCAAGTGATGCTGAATATGTTCTACATCATCGCTTATTTCATACATAAACTCTGCATCTGTTTCATACTCATGCTCTTTCATACGCTCTAATAACGTCTGAATTTTATAAGCAAGCATATGGACATCATACACTTCCATTGCGCGACTATCTAATACGTGAAGAACACTTTCACACCAATTTTCTACTTCATGAAAGTAATCTGTAAATACACCTTGCTGATTCATGTTGCACCTCCCTAATGCTATCCACTTAACTATATTCAATGAAAATCCCTTATATAACTGTATAAAAGGAAAAGAAGCTAAGTCACCTTAGCTTCTTTTCCTCAATCAATATTTGTGTAACATCTTTGTCTGATAATCCGTCTCATAATATTCTAGTTCTTCACGCATCAATTGAAATTTACCTTCTAAACTCTTCATCACTTGCTCTAAAGATGCAGGTGGTGTTTGTTGAAAAACGATAGAATTTTTCCCTGTATATGCAGACCGACTATTTTCATACCAATGATCACTCTTCGGTGAAAAAAACTCTGCAATTACTTGATGGTAAATCTTATATAAAATTTTTTCAGCTGCTGTTTTTCGAAATGGCTGGCTATTCAACAAAACAAAACATGCATCCTGTCCTTCTTCGCAAAAAACGAGAAGTCGTCTCATTGATGCTAATAACCCTTTATAATATCGCTCATTCCCTGCTGGTGTTTCCTCTAATAAAGAAGGTAACGTATGATAATTTACATAATTGGTTATCAAATTAATAGCATCTTCTAAAAATATAGAAACTTGTTCTGTTTGATTTTCAACCATCAAATTAGACATTTTTTCTCTCTCCTTTGCCATTTCACGCTATTTCTACTCTTTTATTTTTATGTAATTCAGCCAATATTTCTTGTACTTTCGACACCGTTCCCTCATCAAAATATTGTTGAAATTCTTCCATATTATTTAAATACAAACGTTTTTGCGCACGAAGCTCCTTATCTTTCATTAAACAACATATCGCTACAATATCGCGCAAATATATGTTTTGTTCTTCTACTTTATACACTGGATTTCCTTCAAAAGGAGTAATTTCTTGTAAAACTTCTTCAAAATATCGAACGTATAAAACCGAAAAAGTTTTCTCTTTACCATTTAATATATATGTCACTTCAGATCTGTTAAAAAAATCTTCTGATGTATTAGGTTTCTCTTTTTCTAACTCATATCCTACGTAACCTTTTATAATCATATACTCCCCCCTCACCCTTCTTTCACCTTATTCTAACTTAATTTTCCGATAAACAAAATATTCTTTTAAATATACCTATATAAAAAATAGCTCCCCTATACAGGAAATTACCTTTTTATTTTTCTTGAAGTTTGTCATAATAATATTATTGTCTCAGTTTTCTTATACAAGGAGAGTTGTATTTATGTCGTTTTCATGGAAACGTTTCTTACAAATCGGGAAAATTATCTTCCCATTTGTTGTATTAACAATTGTATTCTTTCAAGCAAAAAAAGAATTAGCGGGCATTTCTTTTTTAGAAGCGATTGATACAATTAAAAACATTCCAACTGGAGGAGTCTTTTTAGCAATTACACTTGGTGCATTCGCTGTATCAACAATGTTCTTTTATGACTATGTTATGCTTCGTTACTTAAAAGCTGATATTCCTGTCCAAAAGATTTTCCGTATCTCGTGGATTGCTAATACTTTAAATGGATTTATCGGGTTTGGTGGTCTTGTTGGAGCCGGCGTACGCACAATGCTTTATCGTCCATATATAAAAGAAAATGGAAAACTTATTAAAAGTATCGCTTGGATGACAACTGCCTTTATTAATGGATTAGCCATTCTTTCATTTCTTGGTCTTATCGGAATATTAGACACGAGATTTATTTTGCATGAAAAACCATGGCTATGGCCTGTTCTTATCTTCTTCGCTCTTTTCGTCCCTATATATATCGGATTTTCTAAATTAAAAAATAGAAAAGCGACGCAAACAGAGGAACAAGAAGAAGAGGAGAAAAACCCAACTGTTTTATACTCATTAGTTTCATTAGTCGAATGGGTATCTGCTGGTATTGTTATGTACGTCATATTACTATTATTTGGCATTGAAATCGAATTCCAAAAGTTTTTAGGCGTATATGTTATTGCTGCTTTAGCTGGTGTCGTTAGTCTTGTTCCTGGTGGCCTTGGATCATTTGATCTTGTCTTCTTAACTGGGCTTGGGCAATACGGCATCGATACAGGTGTTTTACTCCCTGCTATGTTATTATATCGTCTCGTCTATTACATCTTGCCCTTCTGCCTTGGTCTCATTTTTGCAGCTTTTGAAATGACAGGAGTAGCCATTAAAAAGTTTGAAGATAAACCTTTTATTGCGCCTGCATTAGAGACAACTGGTGTTATATGGACTTTGCAGCGTGACTTTCTAGGAAAGTTAGGTTCTTGGGCATCTGCTGCTTTAACAGTATTTGCTGGCTTAATGGTTATTTTATCAACCATTCTACCGACAAGTATAAATCGGGCACACGCCTTACATATTCTAGCTCCAAAACATCTTATTCAATTTTCTTTTAGCTTATCGCTAACATTCGGTATTCTCCTCCTCATTCTTTCGCGGGGGATATATTACGGAACAAAACGTTCTTATTATATGACGATTGTTTCTTTAATTGGAGCGGCTATTTTTAACACACTAAAAGGAATTGATGTTGAAGAAACTTTTATTTTATTAATCGTACTCGCTGTATTGTATATGCTTCGTAAAAGGTTTGTACGTGAGAAAATGGAAGTCTCACTTTCCGATATCGTAAAAGTTTTTATATTCCTACTTGTAACGTTATATTTATATAAAAACTTAGGCATTTTATTTGCAGGTGCAAAAGAAGCTTTCAAACCTGATTTTGTCGTTCGTAATATTACACAAGTAAAACGAAGTGCATTAGCAGCTGCCTTTTTTGTTCCTACTTTTTTACTAATTGGTTCACTCATTGCAAATCGTTATCGAAATGAATTTCCCGGGCAACCAGCTAATGATAAACGATTACAAAACTTCTTAGATGAACATGGTGGAAATGTACTTAGTCATTTAGGTTTTTTAGGAGATAAACAGTTCTTTTTCAGTAGTGATGGAAAAGCACTCATTCTCTTCTCAATAACTGGAAAACGACTTATTGTACTGGGTGATCCAATTGGGGACCCTTCCTCCTATCGTACTGTATTGCAAGAATTTTTAGCTGAGGCTGATCGATTTGGATACATTTGTGTATTCTATCAAATTGAAAGTAAATGGATGAGTTTATACCACGATTTTGGTTATAACTTCTTTAAGCTTGGTGAAGAAGCTGTTGTTGATTTAAATACCTTTACAATAACAGGAAAGAAACGCGCTGGCATGCGAGCTACTTTCAACCGTTTTGAAAGAGAAGGCTATACATTCTCTATTCATGAGCCACCTTTCTCCGACGAATTATATGAAGAGTTAAGAAAAGTTTCAGATGCATGGCTTGGTGGAAAAAAAGAGAAAGGTTTTTCACTCGGATACTTCGATCGTGAATATATTAGTCGCGCTCCTATCGCAACATTATCTGATGCGGATGGAAAAATTATTGCATTCACAACATTCATGCCTGTATATCAAAACGGATCATTATCTGTCGATTTAATGCGATATTATCCAGATGCGCCTAGCGGCATTATGGACGCAATTTTCATCCACTTATTCCAGTGGGCAAAAGAAAATGAATACCACTCCTTTAATATCGGTATGGCACCACTTTCAAATGTTGGTTTATCCACACAGTCTTTCTGGTCTGAACGAGTGGCTGCTGCAATCTTTAATAACGTTCGTTATACGTATAGTTTCAGCGGATTACGACATTTTAAAGAAAAATATAAACCAGCATGGAGCGGTAAATATTTAGCATTTAGGAAGAATCATTCTTTACCAATTACAATGCTCTCTGTAACAAAATTAATAGGAAAAAGAAAAAACAGCTAAATTCTTAGCTGTTTTTTCTTTTTTGAACTTGTACAATAAATTCTTTTTCATACTTCTTACCATTTATATAGAAATTCCCCCACATTTTATACGTGCCCTCGGCAGGAAATGTAATTCGGTATTGTAATTGCTCATCCGTATCTACAGGCATAGCGTATAAAAAATTCTCCTTCGTTTCATCCACTATATAGAGTGACTCTACTTCTCCTCTCTCTGAATGCAATTTCAATTTTTCACCCTTTTTCGCTTGAAACTGAAATGTTAACGTAACTGGTTCATTCGGATGTAATGCGCCAAATAAAAGAGAAACTTCATACTCTCCTATTTTTTTTGTAAGTACACTGTCGATTGGAAATTTCACTTTTTTCTTATTGTTCTCCTCTTTCGTTCTACCAAAATTCTTCCTAGCGAATGACTCTACGGACTTATTTTTGTCTTCGTATAAAAATATTGTATATTCTTCGTCTTTCGCTATTTTGGAAGATAACTTATATGACCCGTTCCCTGCAAATGTGGGTTTAATTTGTTGTATGTTTTTTAACTGTCCATCTACAATCACTGCCCGCATTTGATCATTTACACCACGAATTTCATTATTCTTGTTGTTTAACAACTGAAATACAATATCTACTTTCTCATTTCCCTTTCCATTTGAAACATCCCACTTTACTTCCTGAACATCTCCTACAGTCTCTTCGTTTTCTTGATATTTTTTTATGTAAAATCCTCCTGCCACAATAAGTACTAACGCAATAAGCCCAATGACAAGATTTTTCAAAACATCACCTACCATTTTTATTGTCTCTATTCATACAAAACTTCTTAAGATATATATTCTAGATTATGATTTATGAAATCCTCCTATTTTGCACATATTACAAATAATAAAAAGATTTTAATTGAAAGGATTCGTAGTGTATAATGCAAATGATATTGATTTCTATCAATACATTATAAGGAGGACTTTTTTATGAGTGTACATATCGAAGCAAAACAAGGCGAAATCGCTGAATCTATTCTATTACCTGGTGATCCATTACGTGCAAAATATATCGCTGAAACATTTCTAGAGGACGTTACTTGCTATAATAATGTGCGTGGTATGTTAGGTTTCACTGGAACTTATAAAGGAAAACGTGTATCTGTTCAAGGTACAGGTATGGGTGTTCCTTCTATTTCTATTTATGTAAACGAATTAATCCAAAGCTACGGAGTTAAAAATTTAATTCGCGTTGGAACTTGCGGTGCAATTCAAAAAGATGTAAAAGTTCGTGATGTTATTATCGCAATGACGGCTTGTACTGATTCTAATATGAACCGTTTAACATTCCCAGGATTTGATTTTGCACCAGCTGCAAACTTTGACCTTTTAAAGAAAGCTTATGATGCTGGAACTGAAAAAGGATTACACGTTCGTGTCGGTAACGTTTTAACAGCAGATGTGTTTTATCGTGAAAGCATGGACATGGTTAAAAAACTTGGAGATTACGGTGTATTAGCAGTAGAAATGGAAACAACTGCTCTTTACACATTAGCAGCGAAATACGGTGTAAATGCATTATCTGTATTAACAGTTAGCGATCACATCTTCACTGGCGAAGAAACAACATCTGAAGAGCGTCAAACTACATTTAACGAAATGATTGAAATCGCTTTAGATGCAGCAATTCAACAATAATACACTAAAGAACTCGTCATACGTCTGGCGAGTTCTTTTTATGTGACTTTTTATAAATAACTACTTTATAAAGAGACAGATTTCTCCCCTCTACTTTCTTGTAACGTTTGTTATAATGAAGTGAAACTTTAATCAGTGGAGGTTTTTTCCATCCCCCACTGATTATTAGTTGAACCAATCGGATTTTACGGGATAAAGAAATCATTTACAGTATTTCTCATAAGAGGTGACGCAGTGAAAAACAGAAGTATCGTCTTTAAACTATTTTTATTAACATCCACTTTATTTACAATCATATTCCTACTTTTTTTCCTAGGACAATCTCTATTTTTAGAGAAATTTTATATTAATAAGAAAGTAAAAACAGTCCAAACTGCTTTTGAAAAATTCGTAGATAATTATGATAAAAGTGATAAAAGTTATGAGCAGGTTAGAAAACTAAAACAAGAATTTCATGATAAAACAAATGCCGATATGCAGTTTTTGGATTCTAACGGTATTATTAAAAGTGATAACAATTACTATATCGATGTATTTAATCCCAACAATAATAAACAGTATTCCATTCCACTCAACAATCTTTTAACACCAGAAGAATATAATAAATTCGAAAATTTAGGTTTAAAAAAAGATGTAATAATCAATGTTGATGGAGTCGTACAAGAGAATAATATAATCACACCACAAAAATTAGGAACGAATTATAATCAATGGCAGAACGAACATTTCTATTCGGATTTTCAGTCAATTAATGGTAACCCTTCTAAGAACAGACTTGCAAGCCGATACAAATCTACAACTCGAATCGTCTTTACAGGTGTTATAACTAAGTTACAGCTCCCATCCAAAGCGGAGGTTCGTCTTGCAAATGATATTGAAACATTACAAGCCGTTCAATATTTTGCAGATATGATTAGAGAGGGAACTTCTAACTCGAACCAATTAAGTACTTTCATATTAGATGGCGGAGAAAATATAAAAAATAGTATCTTTGTAAAACCGATTATAGAAAATGGAAGGATTACAGAATACGCTTTTGCGATAGCATCTTTGCAGCCTGTTAATGAAGCGATGCTCGTTTTAAAAGATTATTATGTCTATGCCTTAATCATCGTGTTTCTCGTAATTATTTTGTTATCCTTCTACTACTCAAAAATCATTGTTAAGCCATTAATTAAAATAAATCGTGTTACAAAGAAAATGGCTAATTTTGATTTCAGCGAGAAATTACCTGTTACAGCTGACGATGAAATTGGCGGGCTTTCTGGCAGTATCAATACATTATCTGTAAATTTAAAAGATCGAATCGATCGATTAAATGTTGCTAATACAAAGTTACAACAAGATATTGAACGTGAACGTCAATTAGAAAAAACAAGAAAAGAATTCATTTCTGGCGTATCACACGAATTAAAAACACCGCTAAGTGTAATTAGAAGTTTTGCAGAAGGAATTAAAGATGGTGTTAGTAAGGATACTTCGTATTATACTGATGTTATTTTAGAAGAAACAGAAAATATGAACAGGCTGATTGTTGAAATGTTAGAATTAGCAAAGTTGGAATCTGGTACTTACAAACTAGATATGACGACGTTCTCAATCGGTGAATTAACGCAACAAGTCTACACAAAATTATTATTTAGCATGGAAGAAAAACATTTACAAGTGAACATCGATGCAGACCCTTCTATACTTGTTAAAGCAAATCGCAGTCGCATTGAGCAAGTAGTTGTGAACTTACTAAGTAATGCAATCCGTTATACGCCAGAGGGAGAAAAAATACAAGTCTCCATTATAGAAGCAGAAGATACCGTAAAAGTCGAAATCGAGAATACAGGAAACCCTATCCCTGAAGAAAGTCTTGAAAAAATTTGGGATCGCTTCTATCGTCTAGATGCATCACGTAGCCGTCACACTGGAGGTACCGGTCTCGGATTATCTATTGTAAAAAACATTTTAGACCTCCATCATGCCGAATACGGTGTGTATAATACGACTAACAGTGTTGTATTCTATTTCAATTTACAAAAAGTAAAAGAAGTCAAATAATTTGTCTTAATTTCACTAGGAGTTCACATGAAATTCACACTCTCCCTTTATAGTAAGAAACAAGTTAATCCTTTCCTTTACACATATAAAAGAGGAGAGTGCGTGAAATGAAACAAGCAGGACAACCTATTCAAAATGAAAAACAATTAGAAACTATCAAAAATATACTTTTACAATCTTCGAAACGTGATGGCTTATTATTCGTATTAGCTGTAAATTCTGGCTTAAAAGTAAGTGAAATCTTACAATTAAAAGTTAGTGATGTAATCGATGAAAATGAAAATGTTCGCCATTCCATTTTATTTTACAATGAAAAAGTGAAGAAACATAAATGGTTTGCTGTAAATGAAGACTTACAGCACGCAATCGAAGACTACATGAAAGAACGTAAAACTTGGAAACGTAATGAACCATTGTTAAAATCTCAAAAAGGAACAAAATCTATTACGAGACAACATGCATGGTACATTTTAAACAAAGCTGCAAAAGAAGTTGGATTAGAAGGGATTAGCTCACATACACTTCGAAAAACTTGGGGTTATTGTGCATACAAATCAGGTGTTGATATTGCATTTTTACAACACTTCTTTGATCACAGTACTCCATCAAAAACTTTAAAGTATATCGGTATTGCTTAATAACTCTTATACATAAAAAAGGTTACCATTTGAAAATTTGGTAACCTTTTTTATATTTCATATTCTCTTTTCTTGTCTCTCCTATATTGTAGTGGTACTCTAATAATAAGGGGGAGAAATTATGAACACACTTACAATTGAATTACCAAAAGAAACGGCTGAAAAACTTGATTTATTAAAACAAGCTTATGAAAAGAAAACAGGTGCTTCTATCTCTGAGAGCACTCTCGTTCAAACACTTATCTCAAAAGAATTTATCCAGGCGATAACTCCTTTTGATTTACAACAATTCGTCAACGGAAAAGAACAGCATTAATGCTGTTCTTTTTTTATCTCTATTTAAAATATACAAAGTTTTTTATATATTTTTAGAAAAACCATTGACAATGATAATGATAACCATTATCATTTATTATGAAGCCAACAATTGATGAATCAACCAAACGCTCAGTAACATTGTTACCCCTCTTTTTCATATAGAAAGGCACTGTACATTCCCCCTGTTTGTACAGTGCCTTTCTTGTTTATTATCATTCAAAAAAATTTAATTGCTCCGGCTTCGGCTCACCATATGTAATGTTCATCATTTTCATAAGCTGTTTCGCATTATCTGCTGCATCCCCACCTGAATTGTTGTTAAACAGTACGTATATATCCTTTGTTTTCTTTTTTAATTGCTCTAATCGTTCAACCCATTCTTCCAGTTCTTTATTGTTGTAGCGATATAAACAGCGAACTGCTCTCCAGTTTTCCCCTTTATCAAGCCAACCATGAACATTTCGACCGTGAAAACGTATTAATGCCATGTCTGAATTCGTAACCTCTAACACGAGTGGCACAGAACCTATCCCAGCCTGTGGTTCATCACAAATTGTATGAATCCATTTCTCTTGTTCTAGAAACTGTAACGTCCTATCTCTCATTTCTGGATAAAACCATGTTTGATTTCGAAATTCTATTGCACATGGTAAACCTTCCATTTTTTCTTTCGTATATCGAAGAAAATCTACATTTTTCTTTTTACAATCAAACCATGGTGGATATTGAAATAAAATCGTTTTTAATTTACCAGCTTCAATTAAAGGAAGAATAGATTGTTTATATACATCAAACATCTCATCGAACGTAGAAAAAGGAATTTCACCTTTCATATGTCCTGTCATTCCTTGATATGCTTTTACGATAAAAGAAAAATCTTTCGGTGTTTCCATTGCCCATTTTGTATAGTTTCGTGCAGGTTGCATCGCATAAAATGAGCTATCCACTTCTACTATAGGAAAATACTCGCTGTATGTTCGTAATTTATTTCTATTTTCATAGGGATTTATGTATAAAGAATCATGATCTCCCCATCCTGTCACTCCAATAAACAGCACATATACCCCTCCCTTTTTAACTTCATCTTCTATTCACTTTCCAAACACTTTGCATCATGTAGCCTTTTCTTTAAGAGTATCCTTATAAAAATATGATATACTATATGGAAGAATTTTTAAAATGAGGGGTTATTTATTTATGCTTCCAAACGATGCTACTGTATCTCATGAAAAACGAATTGAAGAACTAGAAAATAAAGTACGTTTTTATGAAGAACTTGTGAATCAATTACCACATCATTTCACATACAAAAATCCACATATTGGTTTACGAATAAAGAAAACTAGAACAACCCATTCCATTCAAGAAATACCAAAAGAGAATAAAGAGGCTCATTTTCAACTTACTTGTGATTCATTATTTTTATTTGAACAACTCGAAAAACACTTTGTACATATTTTTGATGCCTTTTCACATCATGTAACCTTTGTCGATAATAAAGGGAATATTACTTTATGTAATCAAGTTGCTGCAGATGATTTCGGTGTAATACGAAATGATATTATCGGAAAACCGATTCAACAATTACTAAACTTGCCGGAAGAAAAAATTAAAGCGATTGAAACATTAAAAACGGGAACAGAAATATATAATGAAGAAGTTTTAGACAAAAACTATGGCATTATAAATAACCGAATTATTCGTGATTATAACGGGGAGATTTTTAGAGTTATTAGTGTCTTTCATTATTTAAATACAGAACGTGATGCAGAGAAGTTTTCGTTAGCAGGCCGAATCGCAGCTGGAATTGCACACGAAGTACGAAATCCTCTTACAACAGTACGCGGATACTTACAATTTTTACAAGAAAGTGTTTCTCCATCTAATAAAGAACTATTTAAAAATTTACTTATTCCTGAATTAGATCGAGCAAATAGTATCATTACAAAATTTTTATCTCTTTCAAAAACACGTGAATTTAAAAGAGAACCCTTTCCCATTAATACATTTTTACGTGAGTATATTCAACAGTTACTAGCTAGCGAAGTCTTTTTACATAACATTTCAATTGATTATAATTTTTCTACCGAATTAGATGATATATTAGTTCATATTGATCGTCATGAACTTGTGCAAGTTTTTTTAAACTTATTCCAGAACGCTGTAGATGCTCAAGGAGAAAAAAAACTTTCTATCCAAATCACTAGTTACCGCCTAGATAATTTTGTTCGTATTACTTTCACTGATAATGGGACTGGTATTCCACCAGCGATTCAAGACTATATCTTTGATCCATTCTTCTCAACAAAAGATTCCGGCACAGGTTTGGGCTTGTCAGTAACGAAAAAAATTATTCAAAATCATAACGGTACATTAAAAATGACTAGTAATGAAGATGGTACTACTTTTACTATTTCAATTCCAATCTTACCTAAAACAGCCCTTGAAAGATTAAATCAATACAAATAAAATCAAATCCACGAACTGCATGTCAATTGTTACATCCTTCCACAATTGACATGCAGTTTTTATGTTGAACTTTTCTTCTTTACATTATATAAAACCTTCTCTATATTTTACTTATTTTTTGCTAGCTGGGCCGATTTCTTATTTTTTTAGAAATGGTAGTTTGTCCAGCACGGATTTAATAGAAATTTCATTTTAATATATAGTAATGACTATTGATTCTATGAAAGAAAGGAATGAAAAGATGAACAATAAAAATAAAGGAAAAGTATTTTATGGTAATGATTGTTGCGAAGTAAGAGCATGTAGCCATATTAACATCCCTAAGTCAGAACTTACAGAATTTGTTAGACTTCTTCAAACTCTTGGTCAAGCTATTCTAGTTCAATATGGATCTGGTTGCCTAGGCGGAGGAACTACGGGGACTACTGGTGCTCAAGGGCCTCAACAAGGACCTGCGGGCGATACAACTGCGACACTATCTGTCTTCCGAATTTACTAACCACAATTTCCGAAAATATTTTGGGAGGACTAAGCACATTTATAAGTAATAGATGTGATTTTGATTGACTATTAAATCTCTCTTTTAATAAAAAGGAGCACTTGTTTGGGAGGATAAGTGCTCCTTCTTTACGTTTCTTTACCTCAAATTTACTCTATCTTAATCCTCATTTTGTATGATAAATAATGAAGTCAAAGATATGAAAGAGGGATGAAAAATGAGAGTTATGTCACCGATACGCATTTGGATTGCTCTTATGATATGCATTATTTTATGTGTAGGATTTTTTTTAACTCTAAAATATTCCACTATTTCAAAAGCAGAGAGAAAAACAGTTCCATACACACTTTTGTATACGAAACAAAACAACATCCTTTATTCCAATTCCACAAATAATGAAAAAAAAGTTATAAAAGGAATGCTTATTACGGAAGCTCCTAGTTACGAAACTCTACTTCAAATTGCTGAAACGATTAAAAATCAATATACAAATAAAGGAATTGATGAAATCACGCTGTCTATCCATAATGAAAATAATGGTAGTTATGAAGAAGAATTACTATACGAACCGATTAGTAAAGGAACAATAATCATCACATACGATTCCCAATCCTTTGGCAGTACGAACATTACTCTTAATGAATAGTAGCATTTACCTCACAAATTATGAGCAAACTTTATTTTTCACATGAGAAAGAGGCGAATAACGAAATTCGCCTCTTTTTTTACCATAATGATGGAATCCACTCTTTCACTTTATTAAACCACTCTTGCTGTTCTTTTTTCCTTTGTTGTTCTTCTTCTTGCCTTTTCTTTTCTTCTTCTTTTCTTCGCTTTTCTTCTTCAATTGTTTGCAATTGTTTTTTATAGTCCGCTTCAGATATTAACGACAATTGGAACGCTTTTTGGGCTGGGTTTGCATTTGCTTTTTTCATGATATCCCGGAACATCGTCGTTGTAATTTGACTACCACCTGGAACATAATGCTCGCTATCTGTTTTGTCATATCCTACCCAAATCGCACCTACTAAATCTGGTGTGTATCCTACAAACCACGAGTCCTTTGCCCCTACGCTCGGACCATTTACAAGTTGAGTAGTCCCTGTCTTTCCTGCTGTATCAACATTAGTAACTTTCGCTTTTCCACCTGTTCCCTTTTCTACAACACCTTTTAATAAATACGTCATCTTTTGAGCAATTTTCTCACTCGTCACTCGTGTCTCTTTCTTATACCATTTCCCTATTATTTCTCCTTCAGCATTTTGAACTTCTCTAATTGCATGAGCCTCTACTTGAACCCCATCATTAGCAAATGTACTATATGCTTGGGCCATTACAAATGGTGATGTCCCTACATGCATCCCACCTAAAGCAATTGGATACGTACGGTCTTCTGGTACTAATGGAATACCAAATCGCTCTAAAGATTTCAATCCTTTATCTAATCCTATTTGTTCTAATAGCCACACAGCGGAAACATTATACGACTTTGCTACCGCTTCATACATTGTCACATTACCATGAAAAGCCTGATCACTATTTTTCGGTTCATATTCTTTAATATGAAATGGTTCATCCTTTAATATATCGTATACTTCATACCCTTGTTCTAAAGCGGGTACATATACAGCTAGAGGCTTTAACGTTGAACCTGGCTGTCTTTTTAATTGCGTAGCATGATTAAATTGTAAAAACTGATATGGTCCTCTACCACCAACTAAAGCTGGAACACCGCCTGTTTTGGGATTTATAAGGACTACACCCGTTTGCATAAGTTGATCTGAGCCACTATCTTTGAAATAACTATCATTATTCACAACATCTTCTACAGCTTGTTGTTTTTTCGGGTCAAGCTCTGTATAAATACGATAACCACCCGCTAAAATTTCATTTTGTGTTAATTCGTACTTTTCCATCGCTTCTCTAACAATATAGTCTACATATTGAGAGTATTTTCCCTTGTATTTATCATCAACGCCACGTTTTAACACAAGTCCGCTCTCTTTTTCTTTATTATACTGTTCGTCAGAAATATACCCTTGCTCTTTCATTAAACTTAATACGACATTACGTCTTTCAATTGACTTGTTAAAGTTTTTATAAGGTGAATACGCAGATGGTGCTTTAATCAAGCCCGCAATCGTTGCAGCTTCTGAAATTGTTAAATCTTTTACATCTTTATCAAAATAAGATTTAGCTGCCCTTTTTATACCCCAAGCACCTTCACCAAAATAAATTTGGTTCATATACATTTCAATGATTTCATCTTTCGTATACGTGCGCTCTATTTTTTTCGTTAAAAAATATTCCTTTATTTTTCGGGAGTATGTGCGGTCTTGTGTCAGAAATACATTTTTCGCAAGTTGTTGTGTTATTGTACTTCCCCCTGCTACAACTTCTCCTGCTGTAATATTTTTAAAAACCGCACTTATAATTCCACTATAATAAATACCATGATGGTTAAAAAATTCCTTATCTTCTACTGCAACAATTGCCTGAACCATAATATCAGGAATATCTTTTCTTTTAACGCCTTCTGTTTTCGAAGAAGCTAATTTAGTTGCGACCTCATTATTTGCATCATAAATTAAAGTCGGTTGTGGAACAGCTTGTTTTAATTCAGATATGTCTTGAATGGAAATTATTATATTTACAGCAATAAATAGAGTAACGAATACACTTCCCAATACAATTAATGAATTACGAAGTTTCTTCCTCTTATTGAACCACTCAAGCATTTTTTTAAAATGAGTGTTCTTCAATTTCATTCGTTCACTTCCTTCATTTATTTACACTCTTCTTTTTAAAAGGAAGAATATACCGCCTTTTAAATTTATTATAATAACGTAGTCATTCCTATAGTGTAAAGCTTTTCTTTTGCATTCATACTTTTTGCAAGAAAAGGACATTCTACAAGTAAGATATTCACTATTGGATATTAATATTATTAATAGAACAACGAGAGTTATGTTAAGTTTTTGTAAACTTTTCGATAAAATGTTTTAAAAAACGACAGTTTTTTGTTAGAATTGATTAGCCAATATATTTTACATATATTACTTTTGTGGGGGTAACAATAATGGTCTTTAAATCAAAAAAAGATAAATTTTCTGAAATGTTAATGAATGTTTCCGAAAATTTAAAAGAAGGCGCGCAGTTTTTCGTGGAGTATAAAATTAAAAATGCTAGCGATTTAAAAGAGTTTTCTATGCGCATGAAAGAGTATGAGTCAAAAGGTGACTCATTTATTCACGAAATCATTATGGAGTTAAACAAAGCGTTTATCACTCCGATTGAGCGTGAGGACATCCTACAACTTGCAATGAGTATGGATGATGTATTAGACGGATTAGATCACAGTGCTGGTCTGTTCGAAATGTATTCTATTACAGAAGCTGATGAATACATGATTAAATTCGTAGAAGCAATTAATCAATGTGCGATTGAGATTGCAAACTCTGTTGAATTAATGTCTAACAAAAAATTAGTCGACATTCGTACAAATGCGATTAAAATTAAGGATTATGAATCACAGTGTGATGATATTCGCCGTCATGCGATTAAGAACTTATTCTCTCGTGAAAAAGATCCGATTAAGATTATTCAATTTAAAGAGATTTACGAAGAGCTTGAAGAAGTAGCTGATAGCTGTCAAAGCGTTGCAAACGTATTAGAAACAATTATTATGAAGAACGCGTAAGGAGTTTGATCATGGATACACTCTTGATACTGACCGTTTTAGTAGTCATTTGCGCTTTAGCTTTTGACTTTATCAATGGATTTCACGATACAGCAAACGCTATTGCAACGGCTGTTTCAACGAAAGCTCTAAAGCCTAGACATGCCATTATTATGGCGGCTATTATGAACTTTTTAGGCGCAATGACATTTACAGGTGTAGCAAAAACGATTACAAAAGATATCGTTGATCCATTCGCCTTACAAAATGGTTCTCTTGTAATTTTAGCTGCTTTGCTTGCGGCGATAGCTTGGAACTTAATTACTTGGTACTACGGTATTCCAAGTAGTTCTTCGCATGCAATTATCGGATCAATCGCAGGTGCAGCAATTGCGGCCGCTGGGATTAGCTCGCTAAATCTTAAAGGATTTATTAAAATTATTGAAGCTTTAATCATTTCACCGATTATCGCTTTCGTTATTGGTTATATCGTATACAGTATTTTTAAAGTAGTATTTAAAAACTTTAACTTAACAAAAACGAATAAGAACTTCCGTATATTCCAGATTTTCACTGCAGCATTACAAGCCTACACACACGGTACGAATGATGC
This sequence comes from Bacillus cereus group sp. MYBK14-1, assembly GCF_051916885.1. NCBI lineage: Bacteria > Bacillati > Bacillota > Bacilli > Caryophanales > Bacillaceae > Bacillus > Bacillus cereus group sp. MYBK14-1. The sequence goes on from NZ_JBQAHM010000002.1 coordinate 650,023, forward strand.
ACAAAAAGCAATGGGAATCATTACGATGGCTCTTATGGCTAATAACTATCATACTTCTAGCGATATCCCGTTCTGGGTACAATTATCTTGTGCTATCGCAATGGGGCTTGGTACTTCTGTCGGTGGATGGAAAATTATTAAAACTGTCGGTGGACAAATTATGAAAATTCGTCCTGTAAATGGTGTAGCTGCCGATTTATCATCATCACTTGTTATTTTCGGTGCAACATTCATTCACTTACCGGTTAGTACGACGCACGTTATCTCTTCTTCTATTTTAGGGGTTGGTGCTTCTCACCGTGTGAAAGGGGTAAAATGGGGAACTGCAAAACGTATGTTAATTACATGGGTTATTACACTTCCTATTTCAGCTTCTTTAGCTGCTCTGTTTTACTATCTATTACATTTTGTTTTCTAATCAAAAGTCGTCTTCCTTATTTTTCTAGGAAGACGACTTTTTTGTGAACAAGCCTATTTCTCATTAAAAAGCGTGTATAATAATTGATGGATAAGTTATTTAGAGGAGTTGGCAATTTTGGAATACATCATGTTACTTTTCATCGGACTAATCGCCGGAACAGTCGGCAGCCTAGTTGGGCTTGGAGGCGGAATTATTATTGTTCCGTTATTAATTGGATTACACAGTTTATCACCACAACTTGCAGTAGGGACTTCTATGGTAACAGTCGTTTTCACAGGACTATCTTCCACCCTTACTTACATGAAGCATAAGCGAGTAGATTATAAAAGTGGACTTATTTTATTTATCGGAAGCGGCCCTGGTGGTATTATCGGATCATGGGCAAATAAATTTTTAAACCAAGACACATTTTCTTTATACTTTGGGATTTTCCTTATATTCGTCTCAATTCTACTTATGCTTCGAGACAAATTAAAACCTCTTTCCCTCTCAAATACGTCTGTAATTAAGCGTTCTTTTACAGATAATGATGGAAATACTGTACACTACCAATTCCCACCGTTTCTTGCTATCTTTATCGCTTTTATAGTTGGGTTTATATCTGGATTATTTGGAATTGGTGGCGGTGCCTTACTTGTTCCAGCAATGATGCTTCTTTTTGCATTCCCAGCACATATTGCAGTAGCAACTTCAATGTTCATCGTATTTCTATCAGCAATTGTAAGTTCTGCAACTCACATCTCACTTGGAAATGTCAGCTGGATTTATGCATTAATCCTGATTCCGGGTGCATGGATTGGCGGAAAAATCGGGGCTTACATTAATACAAAACTAAGTGGTAACGCCGTAATTAATTTATTGCGTATTACGTTAATTATTCTTGGAACTAGATTAATCATTATTTCCCTTTTATAACGTATTCTTTTTAGAATGCGTTTTTCTTATACACATGAATATAAAAATCCTCCGAGGAGAACAAATAAAATTAAACAAACACATAATAACATATAATTTGAAATATGTACTTTCTTCAAGTTGACCACTCCTATAACTGCGACTGTTATCTTTATGATAGCGAAAAAATAGTTCACTTGCAGTTACAGAGTGCTAACAATGCAAAATCAATTATTACAAATTTTATCCTTATATTTCATTTCTTTGTATATTCTATCGATTTAATAAAAAAAGATGTCATATTGACATCTTTTTTAGTGAAGAAGTGACCATCCCATGAAGTCTTCATGTACTTGGCACGCCCTCTTATCCTTTCGATCATATAATTCAGCATAACTATCTGTTTCTTCATCATAAGCCATCGTATAAATAATTTGGCCGTCTACTTCAACGGATAAAACGACTCCACCTTTCATCTCTTCTACATGAATGATAGCATTCGCCGGAATTCTCATATCCGTCATTCTCATCGCATCTAACAATATACTAACCCCCCTACAGCGTATTCATTGCTAGTACTATTACACACTAAATAGTATACTACTGTAATAGCATACATTTCGTCAATGAAATTGCTGTTGAAATAGCATATTGTCTATATACATATACGCTAAAATAGAAGAAATAGAAACATATTAATGGGGGGCTAACATTGATTCTACACAAAGGAGATGTACTATTCCGTCAAGGCGAGGACGGTCCTTTATACTTTATAAAAACAGGCTTATTAAAAGTAGTTCGGCTAGAAGAAAACGGAACACCATTTTTATTCAACATTATCGTTCCAGGTGAAACGATACCTCATCATTCTTTAATTTCACCGAAAGAATACCACGGTACAGCTATCGCTTTAATAAAAACAGAAGTGGAACCGATCACTAGTAGTGAATGGTATGAGAGACTTCAAGCAAATCCCGAATCGTATGCTAACATTGCTATGCAATTGCAATCTAAATTAAGAATGATGCAACAACGAATTGATCAATTGACAACCGTCTCCCCGAAAGAACGTCTTCATCGTTTACAAGAATGGTTCACCCTATATTTAGGTGACATTCCTATATATGAAATATTAACACAAACCGAAATTGGCCAACTGATAGGTATACGCCGTGAAACAGTAAACCGTTTATTACGAGAACAAATAAAAAACGAGGTAAAATAAATACCTCGTTTTTTTGCTTATTGTAAGCTTGTTGCTGGGCCGAAAAATTCATAATGAATATGCTCTTGTTTCACACTTAAATCAGTTAGTGCAGCATTTATATGCTTCATAAATGCTACTGGACCACAGAAATAGAACTCTGCTTCAGTTATCGGAATAATAGTTTTTAACCATTCACTTTCAATGAAACCTTCTTTATCAAAGTTCTTCATTTCTAAATCTTTTTCAGTCGGTGCAGAATAACAAGTATATGCTTTAACTTGTTCATATTCATTTTCTACTGCCTTAACGTGTTCTTTCATTGCATGTGTATTACTATTTATTGCTGCATGAACAAAATATACATTACGTTTTGAATCTTGTTCAATTAACGTATTTAACATACTCATCATCGGTGTAATCCCTACTCCACCACTAATTAGTACAACTGGTAATGTTGAATCCATATTTAACACGAAATCTCCCGCTGGTGCACTTACTGGTAAAACATCTCCTTCTTTTACATGTTCATGTAAGTAATTAGACACTTTACCGTCTGGTGTATCTACACCTTTTTCTTTTTTTACACTAATACGATAATATTCTTTCCCAGGAGCATCGGATAAACTATATTGACGATTATGTGTATATGTCTCACCTTCAATATTGATTTGAATCGTTACATATTGACCTGGGATGAATGAAGAAACTTTCCCTCCATCTTCAGGTTTCAAATAAAATGACGTAATAACATCGCTTTCCTTCACTTTTTTAACAATCACAAAGTTGCGGAAGTCTTTCCATCCACCTTCTTTATGTGCAGCTTCTTCATACATCTCTGCTTCAATGCTAATGAATGCATCAGCAATGACACCATATGCTTCTCCCCATGCATTTAAAACTTCATCAGGTGCACCTGCGATCTCTTTAATGGCACGTAGTAAACATGTACCTACAATCGGGTAATGCTCTGCTTTAATACCTAAACTTCTATGCTTATGACCAATTTGTTTTACAACTGGAATAATAGCTTCTAAATTATCAATGTACGTTGCAGCTGCATAAACAGCATTCGCTAACGCTTGTTGTTGTCTTCCCTTTTTCTGATTTGTATGGTTGAAAATATTCAATAACTCCGGATGTTCCGAAAATAAAATTTCATAAAATCTCGTTGTAATTTCAACGCCTTTTTCTTGTAATAATGGTACTGTTGACTTTACGATTTCAATTGTTTTTGCACTTAACATTGTATCCCACTCCTCTATTTCCTTAACTGTTTTTAGTTTAACTGAATCTTATAATGCAGATTGTGATTTTAATCACTATTAACACGGTGTTTTTGTGAATAATATATGAACATTGCATTTACAAAAGAAAATAAGCTAACTAGAATTCTAGCTAGCTTATTATTTTGTTTGTATAGCTTGTTCAATTACTTTTATATCTTTCCCATCGCCAAACTCCGTATATCCCCAGATATTCGTTTCACCTCTATATTTATTTACGATAATATCCAAGTCATGATATACACGGTGGGCATACACTACATACTCAATATTTTGAAGTTCCACACCTTTTTTTACAATTTCATAGCTTCTATTTACATCGCGTTTTATTTTTTCATTCTTTATTTCTGTATGTATATTTTTTAACGATGATTCTTGTTGTTGAAACCATTGCTTAAATTGATTCCAATCCCCGTCTGTATAATTCTCTGCTTTACCGTAATTTAAGAAATTATTATAGCTTTCATGTGTCATTCGAATAAAATTTAGCACTTTTGTCTCTTCTTGCACATCTTCTATTTGAGCTATTGTATTTACCTCAGCAGGCTTATTCGCATAATGTAACAGCACTTTCATAAGACTATAACTCGCAATGATCATCACGATAATAATCCCGAATACACTTAACAATTTCTTCATATACAGAACTCCTTCTCTACTAAAAATATTACAATGTATGACTATACTTGTAACTTTCTCTCGTAGAAATATAATTCCTGTATAAATTCTTCCTATCATTTCGACAATATTTTTCTATACATTTCTCGTTGGCAAATGTTCTTGTAAAACAATATATCCTTCATAAGCTGTGTAACCGAGTATAGCCATTAATCCGATATAACAAGCAAATACTGTCCATTTCGTTTTCGCATCCACTTTATAATAGTTTTCTTGTTGTTCCTTTTCTGTTTTCCATTCATTTAATTTTCTTTCTGACGCTTCAAATGCTTCCCTTATGTGAATTGTATACTCATCTTTTTCATCTTCATATGGAACATAATCTAACGGTTCGAACTTCGGTAAAAGATACTCTAACACTTCCATTTTTTGAAGTTCACCTATTTGTAACTCTTTTTCCCGTTCTCTTTGTCTTAATGCATTCATCTCATGATGCATCACGTATATAGTCCGATGTACAGCACCCGTTTCTTTTAATTCCTCTTCAAGCCTAGTAATATATTCTTTCATCCCATCAATTTTATGCCCTAATTCCTTAATCGGCTCATCTCTCTTTATTACTCTATATAACTCCATACAACCGATAATAACAATAAATCCTCCCAAAATACTTTTAAAGTAAATTGAATAGCCAAGTAATAAAATAAGGCCTGCTCCCCAAATTTTAGTACTGACAACTGAAATAATTCTCCCACCATCTAGCGGCGAAACGGGAATTAAATTAAAGAAATTAATCATACTTCCAAGCAAAATAACAAGCGCCCAAAATGGCTCTTTCGTCATTATATAAAGCGGTATCGCCGGTAAAAATGACAGAAGTCCGAAAAGCGGCCCCATATAGGCAATGTAAGCTTCATCTTTCGCATTTTTCGGCATCTCTTTCATTCCAATAAGGGCCCCCATAAATGGAATAAAGATTGCTGGCGATGTCGGGATCCCCTTTCTTTTCGCAGCCCATAAATGGCCCATTTCATGAACAAACAACAAATAAATGAGCGCTACTCCAAATTTCCAACCATATAGAACTGCGTATGCGCCAAGCGATAGAAACATACTAAATACCGTTGAAAACTTTGCTAATTTAAAAATTGCAAATACCCACTTTAACTTAGACAGTAAAAATAGACCTACCGCAACAATAATTCCCCATAATCCTTTTTTATTATTTTTCATATTCCTCTCCTTTATCTCTCATTAATGAATCATATTCATTCATCAAAGCTTGTTCTTTTCTCTATTATGACATATTTTTTTCTATTGTTAGAAATAATGTTTATATAATCCATTTTCAGCCAAAAATATAAATAAAAGGAGGTGTACACAAATGAATTTACAATCTCTTATAATAGGTGCTCTATCGTTTTTAGCTTCAACTCTTATTTTTTATACCGTTAGTTACGTATTATTATTAGATTTGTTGCCCAATCACGTATTTATTGCCCTTGTCATCCTTTCCGCTCTTATGATTTCTTTTCTTATTACACGAAAATCAATGAATGAGCCATCTGCAAAAGCAAAGTAATAGAGAGGGGTGCTTTCCCCTCTCTATTATCATTTCCTAGGAAAGGCCATATAGATTTGACGAGTTTACATTCATTCCAATCCGTAAGGGCTAATTAAAGTCTCACTTTATCTTTGAAAATTCATTTTTTCACCATAATCTTTAACAATCTGAATTATATTTTGAAACACACCTATTTTTTCTTTTTCACTGTTTAATATTTTCAAATCATAATTTTCGTAATATGTTTCTAATGATTTTAATTGTGATTGTGAAGCGCTTTTTATCAGAACAGTAGCATGCAATTCATATTGCTTATACCCTTCCTTTACTTTTTCACCTAAAATTATTTCACTCTCTTTTGCTCCAATTAATTTTTGAACTTTTTCTGGAAAATTGAGTTGCAAATAATATTCTTGCTCCTTCACTAACTTATTGTATAGTGATTGTGAAATCGTATACCGTACCGTATAATTCACGTTTTGATCGCCTGTTTTAATATGAAATGCGGTAATCTGTAAATCTTTTTTTGTTACTTCTGTTAAAGGGCTTACCTGCATCTCATCTTCTTTTTGTTCTGAGACATTTGGAAATATATCCAAAAGCTTTTCCGTATCTTTTTCATGCAACATATACATAGCTTTCTTATATTGCACCCATCCTCGTCTATCTTCTCCTCTTAACCATGCATAATAAGTTTCTTTTTTCCCATCTCTACTAATTTGTATTTCATATTCAGGTTCACCGAAGCTTCCTGTTATTTCTTGTTTCTCAGCTTTATTCAAAATGTCTATTACTAACTTCGCTTCTGATTCCTGCAACTTTTTCTCTTTATGTTTTTTTTGTATAACGGTTACCCCTATTGTTTCTTTCACTTCATTCACCGTCTCTTCTACTTTTTTTGTTTCTTTTTTCGGCTCAACTTGACCACAAGCTGCTAGTAACATAACAAACAACAACACCAATACATATTTCCCTTTCAAATTAATCCTCCTCTTACGATAAGAAATCCTTATAATCTTCATACATAAAACAAAAACGTGACATCCTATTAAATACGCTATACTAATCATTGAAAGGAGGTCTTTATCATGTCCATTAATTTTCATGATGAAAATAATAAGTACACATATGCAACAAGAAACGCTCATATTTCTTGGGCTGAAATGGTAAAAAACATTACAGAAATACAAAACAAGCAAATAATTGATATCGGCTGTGGTGGTGGGATTTATACGAAAGAACTCGCTCTTATGGGAGCCAAAAATGTTGTGGGACTTGATTTTTCAAAAGAAATATTACAAGCTGCAAAAGAAAATTGTAACAACTTTTCAAACATTTCATTCATCCACGGTGATGCACATAATATCCCATACCCTAATGAAACATTCGACATAGTTATTTCGCGTGCAGTTATTCATCATTTACAAGACATTCCTACATTTTTACGTGAAGCTTCTCGTATATTAAATAAAAACGGTGTACTTATTTTACAAGATCGAACAATTGAAGATTGTACAATTCCAGGAAGTCCCGAACACATTCGCGGATATTTTTTCTCTCTATTTCCAAAACTTATTGAAATAGAGTCAAAAAGACGTCCAAAAACCAACACTATACAGACAGAATTACAAAAACATTCTCTTCATGTACTTCCCGCACAAACACAATGGGAAATACGAAAAATACATGATTCTGTAGAAGCATTATTGCAAGATTTATCTCCTCGAACAGGTCGATCCATTCTATATGAGTTAACAGATGATGAACTTTCTCAACTTCTACAACATATACAGACCGCATTACAAAACGTCTCTCCTATTATTGAAAGAGATCGATGGACAATTTGGAGCGCCATGAAGTTGTAAGGAAGGAAGCCTCACAAAATAATGTGAGGCTTCCTTTCTTTCATAATCTAATTTTGCAACACTCTTGATATCCTCCACTTCTGGCCTGTGCACTTCCACACTTCGGACATACTAAATATCTAGACTGATTTGTCAATAAACTACCTTTTTGAAAGAGTAAAACTTCTGCTTGTTTAAACGAACGCGAATAATATAACCACATAAAACCAATTATAGCAATAATGCCAAATAATACTCCCATCGCAAGCATTTCAGTCACCTCTTTTGGTTTGTTCTTTCCAGCAAGTGGATTGTTGTATTATTCTCTGTAAATTCAAAAAATCCCTTCTTTACTCCTATAAATATCAACTTTCTCTATAAATTTTACAATTCTCCGCAAATTTTTACTCCTATTTTACAATTCATTATTCCTTTTGCAACAACGAATATCACTTTCGATATTTCCATATATAAATATATCTTCCAAAAAACATATTGACTTTCTAAAAAAAACATGCAACAATACTGTCAGAATACTTGAATAAAAATTCATTGACGAGAACGAGTACGTTATAGAACTGTTCCCCAGAGAGTTGGCGATTTGCTGAAAGCCAACGTTCAGTGCGTAACCGAAAATCATCTCCGAGAAGTAGAACCGAATGTTACAGTAAGTTCTTACCGGCCGTCCCCCGTTACAAGGAACACGTATCATGTTGTACGTTGCAAAGCCGTATACATATAGATTTATTTCTACATGTGTAAATTAGGGTGGTATCGCGGGTAAATATAACTCGTCCCTTTCTTTAGGGACGAGTTTTTTGTGTTCTTACAAATGAATGAAAAAGGAGGAAAAACAATGAACACTGTATCAAAAAAACATATTTTTTTCACGGGTCTTATGCTATTTTCTTTATTTTTTGGGGCAGGTAATTTAATTTTCCCTCCCATGCTTGGGCAAAACGCAGGTGAAAACTTTTGGCCAGCAATGATTGGATTTTTACTAACAGGAGTTGGCTTACCACTACTTACTGTTATCGCAATTTCTCTATCAGGAAATGGAATGCAGCAACTTGCAAGTCATGCCCATCCATTATTCGGAATTTTCTTTACAGTAGTTGTATACATTGCCATCGGTCCATCCATGGGCATCCCACGTGTTGCAAATGTCGCTTATGAAATGGGGGTTAGTTCTTTCTTGCCAGAAACAATCCGCTCTAGCAGCCTAGTGCTATTTGTATATACAATCATCTTCTTTACTATCGTATTTTGGCTGAGTTTGAATCCATCTAAACTTGTTGATCGTATTGGGAATGTATTAACACCTATTTTATTACTCTCTATTTTCTTATTATTTGTTAAAAGTGTATTTACACCACTTGGGCAATCAGGACCAGCGATGCAAGAGTATCAAACTTCTCCAATCTTCAAAGGCTTTATGGAAGGCTACTTAACAATGGACACTATTTCAGCACTTGCATTCGGAATTATCGTTGTAAATGCAATTCGCTCTAAAGGTGTGAATGATCGTAAGTCCATTGCCATCGCCACAGCAAAAGCAGGGCTTATTGCCGCTACAGGGCTCGTACTTGTATACGGTGCACTCGGCTGGCTTGGGGCAACTAGCGTCTCGCTCGGATATGCAAAAAATGGCGGACAGCTACTTACTGTTATCGTACAACAATTATTCGGTCCATACGGTTTGCTCCTATTATCTCTTATCGTTACACTCGCTTGTTTAACGACATGCGTTGGACTCGTATCTGCGTGCAGCCAATATTTTTCAACATTATTGACTACATTTTCATACAAAACGTTCGCGAGTATCATTTGCGCATTAGGATTACTAGTTGCCAACTTAGGTTTAACGAAAATTATCGCAATCTCTGTTCCAATTCTACTTGTTGTGTATCCAATTGCGATTGTACTCGTACTACTATCATTACTTCATAAATACTTCGGTGGATATCGCTCTGTTTATGTAGGTGCTTTAATTGGAGCAGCTGTAGTGAGCGTATTTGATGGATTAAAACAAGGTGGTATTTCAGTTTCATTTATCACACCATATTTTGAATTTATCCCTTTATATAATGAAGGAATCGGCTGGCTAATACCAGCATTAGTAGGAGGTCTTATTGGTCTTGCAACGGCTAGGTTAAGCGGTACGAAAAAAGTTCCATTAGTAACCGAATCTCACGAAGTAAAAGCCTCCTAAAAAAACTCCCAAAAGGGAGTTTTTTTACATTTGATACGCAGCATGATTAAAACTGCTTATTTTATAAGCCTTCGTATAATATTCAATATTTGTATCAACTGTTTCTACCTTGACAACATCATAGCGCTCTTCTTGCTTTACTAAAAATAAATAGTATTCCTCTGTTGCCTCAATAATCGCAATTTTATCTGTTTCAATATTATATTGTTCACAAAGCGCTTGTAATGCGTTCACATAATCCCCTAATTTTTTAGACTTATCCATTCCGAATATAGTTTGAACTAACATATACATTCTCCCCTTTATATGTACTGTTAACACCTCAATGATAACGCTTACATCATTTATCGTCAATAAAAACATTCAATTGTTTTAACGCCAAATCTATATTGTATCGAGCCAATAATCAGCGAGGAATTCCCCACCAATTAAAGTTTTACTTTATCCCGCATTAACTGCCCGTAAAAGCCCGATTGGTGAGGGCTGATAATCAGTGGGAGAGGAACAACCTCCCCACTGATTAAAGTTTCACTTTATCACTTCGTTAATTGATGCCTAAATGCATAAATAACCGCCTGAGTACGGTCACTTACATTCAATTTATTTAATATATTACTCACATGTGTCTTTACCGTTTTCAGTGCAATAAATAACTCGTCCGCAATCTCTTGATTACTTTTTCCCTCTGCAATTAATAACAAAATCTCAAACTCTCTTTCCGTTAAATCATCATGCAAAGGTTGCTCTTTCTTTTGACGCATACGGGACATCATTTTCCCGGTAACTTTCGGCTCTAATACTGTTTCTCCATCATAAGTAGCTCGTACAGCATCAGCAATATCACTTGCTCTTGATGTTTTTAATAAGTAACTGGTCGCCCCAGCCTCAATAACAGGATACAATTTTTCGTCATCTAAAAAGCTTGTTACAACTACAATTTTTGCTTCTGGCCATTCTTGAATAATAGCACGTGTTGCTTCGACACCATCCATCTCATCCATAACAAGGTCCATTAAAATAATATCCGGCCTTAATTGCAATGCTAATTCTGATCCTTTTCTTCCATTCTCAGCTTCCCCTACTACTTCAATATCTGGCTGTGTAGATAAATATGCCGATACACCCATACGAACCATTTCATGATCATCGACAAGCAATACTTTTATCATACTTCTCCCCCTCTCTCAATCATGATCGGTACTTTTACTTCTATTTGTGTACCTTTGGCCGGGAAACTAAGTACCTTAAGTGTCCCACCAATTTCATGAACACGCTCTTGCATCGATCTTAGGCCATATGAACCAGCCTTATTAACCCCTACTTCAAACCCAACGCCGTCATCAATGATTTTTAAAATCGCATATTGATCAATTTTTCGAAGGCGCACTTCTGTTTTCTTTGCCTTCGCGTGTCGCAACGTGTTTGATAGCGCTTCTTGCACAATACGGAATAAATGATCTTCTACACCTTTTTTTAATTCTATTGGCTCAATAAGCCATTCAATTTTCATATGTTGTTTTCGCGATAATTCCGTTAATAATTCCTCTATACCTTCTGTCAGTTTCTTACCTTCCAATTGTACAGGACGTAAATGAAGGAGCAATGCTCTCATTTCTGATTGAGCATTTACAACCATATTTTCAACAAGTTGCAATTGTTTTTTTGTCACATCTGGAAATTCAGTTATTTGTTCATTAATCGCTGACATCATCATCGACATTGCGAAAAGCTGCTGACTTACTGAATCATGCAACTCCCTTGCTAAACGATGCCTTTCTTGAGAAATCGCTTCTTGTCTCATCTCTTCATTCCAATGAGCTCGTTCATTCGTTACTTTTTGAAAGAGTCCAGCTTGCTCCTCTAATCGACGAGCCAGAACGATTACTTTTCGTTCCACTTCATGAAATTCATCATCTGCAGTAAACGAAACATCGCTCGGAAAATTCCCTCGCTCTACTTCAAATAGAAAAGTATTTAATCCTTGTATACGCTGCTCTATATAATAACCGATTGCATATCCTACAATTCCCCCGATAAGTAAACTTGTAGTCATAATAAACAAGCCAATTGGAACAGAAGCGATGGATTCCTTCCATAATAAATCATACACTTGTTGCTCGCTTTTCCATACATATACAATTGTACAAATGAGTGCGATACTAACAGAGGACAACATAGAATAACGAATATACATCCACGAAATATTTTTTTGTTTCTTCATTATACTTTCCTCACTTCCGTGTCGCCTACGACAAGCGAAGAAATAATTTTAATACGACGAGGAGCCTCTTTATACTGCTCTGTTCTAAATGTAACATTGCGGTTAAACCCTGTCTCTTCATGACCTGGCAAGAGCACACGTCCGACAATAACAGAATGATTTAAAGAAAGTTCAATATCATATGGCACATATAAACGAATATTACCAACGACACCCCGAATAACAATTACCGTTTCCCCTTCTGGAATCATAGCAGTTGTTAAATCTATTTCCACATCACAAGCACCATATTGAACATTAATATCCTCAAGTTCATAAATATGATCCATCATTCGTACATTGCCTACAAACATATTTTTCAAATATGTTTCTGTACGATATATTTGCTTCTCTTCGTCTATAATCCCTTTTTCTTTAATTTCAACCTTCATTGCTTTTTGCTGATGCCCTTGTTGAATCAATTGATAACCAATTAAAGCTAAACAAGCAAATACGACAAGAACAAATGCTGCTGATGAAAATAAGAAAAATAAAAATACGATACCACCAACAAATAAAAATACATTTCCCCGTACATAACGATTCTTTTTACGATAATGCCTTCCAAACATAAGCATAATAAATGCAAAAATGAGACCACCTGGTTCAAAATGTCCAAGTATCATATCAAGAAAAAGACCGAATCCAAATATGATGAGGAGCATCCCCATTAATTGTGTCTTTGAAAAATGTTTCTTCATTTCAGCTCCCCCCTTCTTGTCACATATACATAGAAGAAAAGGCATTGCTTTCCAACACCTTTTCTCCTATCACTATATCATAAGCCTGTTTTATAATATACTACTATTATTTTGTTAACTCTTTCGTTAACGATACATCATTCTTTTCTTTCATTTCACGCTCAAGTTTTGCAATTTTCATATCAAACGTGTCACGCTCATGCTCTTCATTCATACGAGTTTCTAAGTCACGAATATGATCTTCAATCTCTTCAAATCGTAAGAACGGATTATTTTCATCCATTTTATGCATCGCAGTATTCATACGACGATTTGCATGTGCCATATTTTCACGTGCCATTAGTTCCATGCGCTTTGCGTGCATTTCTTTTAATTTATTTTTCATTTCAGAAAGACGACGCTCTAACTCATCAATTTGCTCTACAACACCTGCATACATTTCTTCTAATCGAGTTACTTGCCCTTCATAATAAGCTACCTCTTCTAACGCACGTTCGTGCAATTGTAATTCGTCTGCTTCTTGAGCAATGATAGCTTGCTTTGATCTTTTATTAACGAAATAACGTGCTTGCTCAAGCTCACGAGCAAAATTAGATTTTAATGTTTTATGACGCTCAATTAACTTCTCAATTTTTGTTATTTCACGCTCACTATCACGTAAATATTGGTTTAACATCGCAATTGGATTTTTTCTTTCCTTCTCATCTAACACGTTATGAAAATCAGCTAAAATTGCATCGCGTACACGTCCGAATAAAGATTGTTTCATTATAAATCTTCCTCTCTTCTACTTTATTTATAATTTGATTTATTGTTTTAGTTTTTCATTAATTTGTTCCACTCATCTTCAAAGTTACTATATGGTTTAGAACTTTCTGGAGCAGATTCAACAACTACATCTTTTTCTTTTTTCCACTCACGGTATCCGTAGTATAAAACCACTAAAGCAGCGATACCGATTAATGCTGGCGAATGAGAAAGTGCAATGGATAAACCGATTAAACCCACAATACCCCAAGCTAACTTTCCAAAAAATGATTTAGCTCGCACAAATGATTTATAGCTCCAATATACAACTCCTGCTCCGATTGCGAATCCTACAATACCAGCAAGACTACCAAGAGCAATTAAAGCCAAAATACCGGCTGCGATAAACGCTAGAAATTGTTTCATCTTGTGCTTGCCTCCCTTCGATTTGATACTCTTATCTTAACTATTTTTTCATCTTTCCATAACGAGCTTAAGAACCGTTTTTAACTCAGACTTAAGACCGAGTCATATTCAGCCCTTTACGCAAAAAAACGTGCAGAGTCTATTCTCTGCACGTTTTTTAATTACTAACATTCATATTAAATTAAGCTGTTTTATGATACTCTTTTTTCTCAGCTACTTTCGAAAACCTTGGAAACCCAATTAAAATAGAAACAATCCCACATACTCCAACTAAGATTGGATAAAATGCATATGGCAACAATTCAACCGGAGATAACGCTGCAAATCCTGCTGCCGTTAACATTTGGGCACCGTACGGAATTAATCCTTGCACACAACATGAGAAAAGATCTAATACACTCGCTGATTTACGAGGATCTATTTCATATTGATCTGCAATATTTTTTGCAAGCGGGCCTGTAAAGATAATTGAAATCGTATTATTCGCTGTACACATATTCGTCATACTCACTAAACCAGCAATACCAAATTCCGCTCCTTTTTTCGAACGAATATTACGTGTTAATACATTCATTAAATATTGAATACCACCATTATATTGGATTAATTCAACCATACCGCCAATTAATATAGCAAGTAATACTAACTCCATCATACCGCCCATTCCAGTCGTTACACTTTTAAAGAAACTTTCTAACGTGTAACTTCCATCTATAAGGCCGATAACACCAGATAGTACAGTTCCACCAGTTAATACAATAAGTACATTCCAGCCAAGTAGCGCTGTAATAAGTACTCCTGCGTACGGTAAAATCTTTATCCAATCAAAGCTATGTGCTTTAATCTGCGTGTCACTTCCTGAAGTAACTATTACTAATAGTACAATTGTAATAATAGCCGCTGGTAACACAATTAAAAAGTTCGTTTTAAACTTATCTTTCATTTCTGTTCCTTGTGAACGAACAGCTGCGATTGTTGTATCTGAAATAAATGATAAATTATCACCAAACATCGCTCCGCCAACAACAGTAGCCATTGCAAGCGCAATTGAGATATCAGTTTGACCACTAATACCTACAGCAATCGGCGCTAATGCTGCAATTGTTCCCATTGAAGTTCCCATCGCTAATGAAATAAATGCACCAATAACAAAGATTCCAGCTACGATAAATCCTGGCGGTAAAATAGTTAACGCTAAATTAACAGTTGAGTCTACTCCGCCCATTCCTTTAGCAGTTTCAGAAAACGCACCTGCAAGCACAAAAATTAATACCATAATCATAATATCCGGATTTCCTGCACCTTTAGCGAACCGCTCTACTTTCACATTAAAACTTTCTTTACGATTCATCACTAAAGCGACTCCTACAGCAATTGAAATCGCTACAAGTATCGGCAATTTATAGAAATCACCTGTAATAATTCCAGAACCAATAAATAGCGCCAAAAATATTCCAAGTGGTAATAAAGCTAAACCATTTCCTCTCGTTTCTTTCAAAGTACCATCTCTCCCTAGTTTCAACCTTTTTCTAATGAATAACAAAAGACCTCTTCCGATGAGAAGAGGTCTTATACATCTATAAGAAACACTCTTCTCATCTTTCAAGCACACGCTTGCTGGATTTGGCACAGCACTCTGAAATCGAGTCCGCTGCCGAGGCATCGTAGGGCCAGTCCCTCCGCCTCTCTTTATAAGAAGGTTTCATATTTATTTTTTAATAATAATTTCTTCCCTAACTTTACTCGCTTACAAAACAAAAGTCAATTATTTTTTGTATAGATTTTTTTGGTAATTATACAAAAATTTGAATACAACAATCATTTTAACTTTTCGATTTCTTCTTCCAATATTGAAATCCAATAAAATTCACTATTTTTTATTGTTGCTAATATCCATTTCGTAGTGTGCCAAGCTAGCTCATACTCTTCCTTCGTGACATCACCACTTTTATAAGCATCCTCTAGCTCCTCTTCATCTAATACATACACCTTACCGCTAGATAATAATACTACATCTAAATATAAATCATCAAAATACGGTAAACCACGATCGTCTATTTTATATTCTTTCGCCACATCGATATAATATTGCACTAATTTTTTCTGATCATCTAACATAGCGGTAATCGCAAAGTTTTTCCCGTCTATGAAATATTGAATCCACGTATACTGATCTGCTGCAATACAAAGTTCTTCACCATCATATTCTTTACAACTAGGCTCTCTCACCTTTTTTATATCCAGTATTCCGAGCATTCCCTCTTCCACTTGCTTAACCGTATAACTCTTTTCTATTAGTCTCTTCCACGAAGAACCGTCACCATATTTTCGTTTCATTATGTCTGCTCCTCTTCTATATACAGAAAAGCTCCCACATATTATGTGAGAGCTTGTTCATATTATAATTAAGCCGCTTGACCCTTTTCAGAAATCTCTTTTAAATAAGCTTGTCCTTTTTCAGCGTCATATTGACCTTCCCACTTAGACATAACTACAGCTGCTAAAGAGTTTCCTACAACGTTAACTGCTGTACGAGCCATATCTAAAATACGGTCAATACCAGCAATGAACGCTAAGCCTTCAGGTGGAATACCTACTGTACCAAGTGTCGCTAATAATACAACGAATGATACGCCCGGTACACCTGCGATCCCTTTTGATGTAACCATTAATACAAGCAACAATGTAATTTGTTGTGTAATAGATAAATCAATACCGTACATTTGCGCTAAGAAAATAGCCGCAATTGCTTGATATAAAGTTGATCCATCTAAGTTAAATGAATAACCTGTCGGAATAACGAAAGATGTAATTGCTTTCGGACAACCGAATTTCTCCATTTTCTCCATGATTTTTGGTAAAACTGTTTCTGAGCTTGCTGTAGAATACGCTAAAATCAGCTCGTCTTTTAAAATCTTAAAGAATTGGAAAATGTTAATTCCAAATATTTTCGCTGTAAGTCCTAAGACAACTACGACGAAGAAGATCATTGCTCCATATACGACAATTAGTAATTTCCCTAATGGAATTAATGAAGCAAGACCAAATGTAGAAACTGTAACACCAATTAGTGCAAATACACCAAATGGTGCAAATTTCATAACTTGGTTTGTTACGTAAAACATTGCGTCAGCCACACCTTGGAAAAATTGAAGAACTGGTCTTCCTCTTTCACCAATTGCTGCTACACCTAAACCAAATAGTACAGAGAAGAAGATAATAGCTAGCATATCTCCGTCAGCTAACGACTTCATAATGTTCGTTGGAACAATATTTACAAATGTATCTGCAAATGAATGACTTTGTACTTGCTCTGTCGTATGTGTATATTTCGAAATATCTGTCTTTGTTAACTGCTCCATATTTACGCCTTTTCCTGGTTGGAAAATATTCGCTATTAATAGACCGACAATAATTGCAATTGTTGTAATGATTTCAAAGTAAATAATTGTTTTTCCGCCTAGTCGACCTAATTTTTTAACATCGCCAACACCAGCAACCCCAACAACAATACTTGCTACAACAATTGGCACAACGATCATTTTAATTAATCGGATGAAAATATCACCAATTGGTTGTAAATAACTCACCACTGCTGGATTGCCAAAGAAAATCGCCCCAACCGCAATACCAAGCGCAAGTCCTATTAATATTTGCCATGCTAGTCCTATTCTTTTCATATTTGTTGTAACCCCCTCTTCGATGTGTCACTCTATCTCTCATTCTATCTCTATAAAACTAAGAAATTAAGAGTATTACATATTATTCGACAATTCACTACATTTTGTCCCTGTTAAAAATCATAAATCAAAAATTTAAATCTGACAACAAAATAACTTTGCCCGAACGCAAATAATTTTCTTGACAAAAAGCAGACTCATGTCAGAAAACCTCACATGAGAACGATTCCTCACTAGTGTTTTATTAGCTTTCCAAGTAATATTTCACCTCATAAAAACGATTACTTTCCTCCTTCATTTTACAGGAAAATTCCAAAATATACCTTTGTTACACATATGAATAAAATGTAAGCACTATGACAATTACAGTTGAAAAATGATAAATTCCGACAAAACTTAGCAATTTTATAAAATTTTCTTTACATTATGATTACAACGATAGACACCCTTCTTCTTATGATATATAACATTCATAGGGAAAGGAGTCAGACAACAATGAAAAAGAAATTTGCAGCGTTTAGTGTTTTAGCAGCAGGAACGATTTTTGCTTCCCCGTTACTTTCACCCGTATACGCTGAAACGAATCAAGATAAATTATCTAACATTCAATCTGAATTAGAAGGCAAACAAAGTGACTTACAAAATAAATCAGTCGAGAAAGAACAAATAGAAAAAGAAATTCAAGAATTACAGAAGAAAATCGATGAATTAACTACTTCCATTAATAAAAATGAGACTGAATTAAACGATACAAAAAAAGAAATTAGCAAAACACAACAAGTAATTACTGACAAAAAGAAACATATAGAACAATTACAAACAAACATAGATACACGTCAGGAAGTTATTAAACAACGATTACAATCTATGCAAGAAAAACCGCGTACAAATATCATTACAGAAGTATTAACAAACTCTACAAACATTGCTGATCTTGTTGATAATATGTACTCCGTAAGTTTAATATTAAACAACGATACAGATATTGTAAAAAAACAAACATCTGATCAAAATGCTGTAACGACAGAAAAAGAGGCTGTTGAGAAAAAAGAACAACAACTGAAAGACTCTGAACAAAAACTAGAACAAAAACAACAAGAATTACAAAATAACCAACAGCAGCAACAAACTCTTATTAACGATCTACATACGAAAGTAGCAAAAGTAGATTCAGAGATTGAAGGATTAGAAGAATCCAAGGGCATTTTAGAAAATCAACGTCAAGCTGTTCAAAAAGCAATTGAAGAAGAAAAACGGGCGGAAGAAGCTCGTAAAGCGGAAGAAGCCCGCCAGGCAGAAGAGGCTCGCAAACAACAAGCTACTAAATCTGCTCAAGCGGCCCCAACACCACATGATACAAATATCGGTGGTTTTATCAAACCAGCAGCTGGATCAAAAACTTCTGGATTTGGTGTACGTTCTTTAGATAACCATAAAGGAATTGACATCGCTGCTTCGGGAACGGTTCCAATTATCGCTGCTGCAGATGGCGTTGTTATTCGCTCAGAATTATCATCTAGTTACGGAAACGTAGTGTATTTATCTCACCGTATAAACGGAAAAACATATACGACAGTATATGCTCATATGAATAGTCGTTCTGTATCGAATGGACAAACTGTAAAACAAGGCGATCAGCTTGGATTTATGGGGAATACGGGCCAATCATACGGACAACATTTACACTTCGAACTTCATCTTGGAGAATGGAATGTCGGCAAGACAAACGCAGTTGACCCATCTCCTTATATCGGATTATAAAAAACCTCGGTGCCTACCGAGGTTTTTTATTTACACTTCACACAATATAGGCATTCTACATAGACTATAACTAAATGCCTATAGTTTACGAGGTGATCCATATGAATACGCAATTACAACAAAAAATAGAAGAAGCTAGAGAAACGTATATTGGCCGGATATTTACATTTGGCGGCTCAGTTTTATTTTTAATCGGTTCATTCCTCGCAGTCACCACAGCCTATAAAGCGTATAATCGTCTATTACATTCATCAACATAAAAAAAGACGGGAGATCCCCGCCTTTTTTTATGCAAACATTTTAAATACACCTATCGCATTTAAAAATACAATTATTACAGTTACCGGAATAACATAACGAAGTAAGAAGAACCAAATGTTAAATAACGTTTTCCCTTTCGTTTCCGTCACTTCTAATTCTTTCATCAACAACTCTTTACTCATTTTATTTGGTACAAATAATGAAATAGCTAGTACTCCTAACGGCAGCAATACGTTACTTACCGAAAAGTCGACTAAATCAAAGAATGTTTTCCCAAATATTTTCACGTCACTCATAATCCCAAATGATAACGCTGATGGAATACCGACTGCAAAAATAAGAATACCAATTAATAATGATGCTGACGGACGCTTCTTCTCATTACCTTTCGCAACAGATGCTACTACAATTTCAAGCATTGAAATTGCTGATGTTAAAGTCGCAAAGAAGAATAAAATTAAAAACATAATAAAGAAAAATTGACCAAATGGTATTTTTGCAAATACTGCTGGAAGGACGATAAACAGTAATCCCGGTCCTTCAGTCGGTTTAACTCCTAATGCGAAAATCGCTGGGAAAATTGCTAATCCTGCAAGTACTGTAACAAAAACAGTTAAACTTACAATAGATGTTGCCGATTTCGCTAAATGTTCCTCTTTCTTTAAATACGAACTATACGTTACCATTACCGAGGCACCTACAGTTAGCGAGAAGAAAGATTGTCCCATCGCATATAAAATTGTATCTGCTGTAAGCTTTGAAAAATCTGGTTTTAAGAAGAACTCTACTCCAGCAAAAGCACCATCGAGTGTTAACGCACGAACAATAATCGCAATAAATAAAATAAATAATAGCGGCATCATGTACTTACTTGCCTTTTCTATACCTTTCTCTACACCTTTACTTACAACAAAAATCGTACAAAGCATAAAGATAAATTGTGCTCCAATCGCACTTAATGGATTTGAAATCGTTTCACCGAACAATTGTCCATAATCAGCTGCACCATTCCAGAAATTTCCTGTCACACTATAATATAAATAAAGTAAAATCCATCCACCTACAACACTATAAAAAGATAGTACACTAAAACAAGTAACAACTCCCATACGACCAATCCAAGGATATAATTTGCTATTTGGCACTAGTACTTTATAAGCTGTAACCGCCTCTTTTTGCGTGCTACGTCCAATAACAAACTCCGCTATTAGAAGAGGCATACCTATAAATAAAGTTAATAGTAAAAATACAAGGAAGAATGCGCCTCCCCCGCCATTACCTGCAACATATGGAAATTTCCATATCGCACCAAGACCTACTGCGGCTCCGGCTGCTGCGAGTACAAAGCCTATTTTCGACGTCCATTGCTGTGTTTCTTTCATCATAATTTCTCCTTTTCTGAATATTTAAACTTTTGTTAATTATACACTTTCATTTCATACTCGCACACCTCCTTTAGAAAATAAAAAAGTCCCCTACACGCAAATATGCATGTAGAGGACGATATATGTAATGTAAATACCGTGGTACCACCTCAATTGGATTGATAAATCCCACTTGTTCAAGTACAGGAATAATTCCGATACTCTATCCTTTTAACGGCGGAACCCGGGTTGCCTACTACAATGTTCAACATACCTCTCGCAAGCCCATTCTGTATATTTTATCGTACCGGGCTCCCACCTAACCCCAGCTCTCTGAACGCATCAAATATACGTACTCTTCTTGCTCATCGATTTCATCTATTGAAGTTACTTGTGATTATAAATTATATTTTTATATTTGTAAAGCGCACTTTATCTTTTATTATTTTAAAACCTTTTCCTCTAACTCACGTAAAAAACTTTCTCTTTTCCCCTCATTTTGCACATATACTGATTTCAACACTTCTTGGAGCAATATATTTCGTTCCCTCTTTTCTAACTGTAAATCTTTTAACTTCAACCTTACTTCATATAAAAAATCTAAATACGATTCATATGTCTCATCATATTTATTTGCAATATCATCTCGAATTTTTTTTGCGAGCTTCGGGCTCGCTCCCCCAGTAGAAACTGCTATATTAAGTAAACCACGATGAATCGCTGCCGGAAAATGAACATTACCACTTTCCGGATTTGTAATAACATTTACTAATTGATTCTCAGCGGCATCTTCAGCAACTTGTTCATTTAATATTGAATCACTACTCGCTGCAACAACTAAAAAAGCACTTTTAATATCACTTTTTTCATATTCTCTTTGATACCAACGAATTTTCTTTTCTTCCACAAGTTTTACTAAATTCGCATCTAATTCTGGACTTATCACAACTATATCCGCACCCTGTTTGAGTAAAGGAATAATTTTAAATCCTGCAACTTTTCCCCCGCCAATAACAACAACGCGTTTCTCATTAACTCGCACTGTAAGTGGATACATACTGATCTCCTTTCAATAACTCCGTCGTTTTCTGAATTAACATATCTTGAAACGCTTCATTCTTCCCTAAATATGGACTGATTTTTATCTCTTCCACTTCATATTGGCACACTTCTTTCTCAATATGTTTCATAAGTAAACCTGTAAATAACAAGTAAGGCAGTACAACGATGTTCTTTTCTTTTCGTTCTACAACTTCCTTTAACTTCTCCTCAAATTTTGGCTCTGCAGCCGCTAAATAACAAACTTCTACTTTTTTAACCTTCTCTTTTGTTTGAAATAAAGAAGCAATCCAGTTTATATCTCTTAATACTTCAGGATCACTGCTCCCTCTTGCAACAAGAAGTAACGTCACTTCATTTTTATCTTCCTGTTCGATGCCACTTCCGCTATACACCGATTTAACAAGTGTTTCTGATACACCAAACGGATTACCATAGGTCACTTTAACATCCGAAAATTGATTAGTTAACTTTTCCAATTCAAAAGGGATATCTTTTTTTACATGACCTGCCGCTAATAAAAAAACAGGGATAGCAATAATCTCAGTGGCCCCACGCTTCACACATGTACGAAAACCATCTTCAATAGAAGGATTCGCTAACTCTAAAAAACAAACTTCTTGAATAGTCGCTTCTATACGGCTCATGCACGATGTAATAAATTGAATCGCCTCTTCTTTCGCTGTCTTCAAACGACTTCCATGACATATATATAAGACGGCTTTCATTTTACAACACTCCACTTACTTGATAAGCATTTTCTGTCTGCTTCTCAAACCAATGAATTTTTTCTCTAAAACGGACAACCTCTCCAATTACAATCATACTCGGATTTTGAATTTGCTCTTTTTTCGCAACATCTACAATTGTCCCTAACGTTCCAACAACTGTGCGTTGCATAGACGTCGTCCCCTGCTCAATAATAGCAGCTGGCGTACTTTTATCTTTTCCATGCTTCATAAGTTGCTCACATATGTAGGGCAAATTACTAACCCCCATATATACCGCTAAAGTCTCTACACCTTTCGCTAAACTTTCCCATTTCACTTCTTCTTCAGCACCTTCTTTCCTATGCCCAGTCACAATAGCAAAACTTGCACTTGCATCACGGTGCGTCACTGGAATGCCCGCATAAGCAGGAGCAGCTATTCCAGCTGAAATACCAGGAATGATTTCAAATGGTACACCTTGCTTTGCTAATGCTTCAGCTTCTTCTCCCCCTCTACCAAACACAAATGGATCGCCGCCCTTAAGCCTCGTTACAACTTTTCCTTTTTTCGCATACTTAATAAGAAACGTGTTAATTGTCTCTTGCTTCATCGTGTGATAATTCGGGAGTTTTCCACAATAAATTAAATCCGCGTCAGGCTTTGCGTATGAAAGCAGCTCTTTATTCACAAGTCGGTCGTATAAAATAACATCTGCCTTCTCAATACATTTCAATCCTTTAACAGTAATTAAACCTGGATCGCCAGGACCCGCTCCAACAATATAAACCTTCCCCATCATCTCTCCTCATTTCTTCTATTAAAATGAAACTTCCATTCGTATATAAGAATGGAAGTTTTTATTTTTTCGTATTACTGATCTCTACTCATGGATAACAAATGCCCCACCTTTTCGAATCTTCTTTTTTTCAAACAAAGAAATCTCTTTTACCTCTGGCAACGGTAAAAAATGCTTTTCAAGCTCAATCTCCGCAAGCTTAAATGCCTGTTCTTCACTTTGAGCAACAACAACAATCGGAACAATACTATTTACTAACACAGCTTCAAATCGATATAAATCCATATCGTCCCTCCTAAGACGCTATTACTTCTTCTAGCACGTTATTTAACGCTATTTGTAATGTATCTACACCAACACGACCTACAAAATCATAAAATGTTTCGGCTGGTAATTTATTCTCTTTGAAATAACTTATAAATGATGCGAGTACATCAGGTAGATCCTCGCCATCTATTTTTCCTTTTAACTTTTGATTGTAGGCACCGCCATCTAACAATGTTCCACCTACGTATATTTCAAACGCTTCAACAATACCTTTTTCCTTCGTTTTCATTTTCACCCCTTGTAGCCCAATGTCAGCAATTTGACGTTGACCACATGAATTCGGGCAGCCTACCATATGAATTCGAACTGGAACATCGAGTGCAATTTGTGTATCTAAGTATTCTGCAATTTTTCGTAATCTTTCTTTCGTTTCTACTAGTGCAAGATTACAATATTCAATACCGGTACATGAAACCGCATGACCAATAAATGATTTCGGGCTAGCAGATATCGCTTCAAACAGCGGTTCACTAAGTAATCCTTTTACATTTTCTGGAGGAACGTTCGGAATAATGAAGTTTTGCGAGTTACATGTACGAATTTGTCCATTTCCATATTGCTTTGCGATTCTTGCAATCTCAAACATTTCTTCTGCATGTAAACGACCTACCGGTACATTAAAACCTACATATTTTAATCCCTTTTGTTTTTGGTCTTGAACACCATAAAAATAGCCTGCATTCCATCCTTTGAGTGCACTTTCCCCTTTACTTTGTAAAGGCCCTGTATACTCTATTAGTTTCTCTTTAAATTTCTCTGCTCCCCAGTCCGCAACAAGAAATTTCAACCGAGCTAAATGACGTTTTTCACGATATCCAAAATCACGGAATATAGTAGCAATCGCAATCGCCACCGCCTTCACTTCTTCTGGTAAAACGAATACATCTAATTCATCAGCTAAATACGGTCGAGCTGATAATCCTCCACCTACTTTTATATGAAAACCAACTTTTTTCTCACCATCTATTTCTTTCGTTGCAGGCGTAAATGCAACACAGTTAATTTCTGCGTTTGCTGAATTATAAATATTAGAACTAATAGACATTTTAAATTTACGTGGCAAGTTAGAAAACTCTTCATTATGTTGGAAGTAATCATATACTTCTTTTACAATATGCGTTGTATCGAATAGTTCATTTGCATCAATGCCAGCAAGCGGATTACCTGTAATATTCCGCGTTATATCACCACAAGCCCCCGCTGAAGATAACCCAACTCTTGCTAATCTTTTAAAAATATCTGGAATTTGCTGAATTTCTAACCAGTGAAACTGAATCGCCTGTCTCGTCGTAATATCTATTACATTACGTCCATAATCTTCAGCGATAGAAGCAAGTACTTCTGCCTGTGCATTTGTAATAATCCCTGACGGAATATTTACCCGCATCATAAAATAACCAGCTTCTTTCGGTCTTTGTAAATACAAGCCTGCCCATTTAAAGGCATCCCACTCTTCTTTCGGAATAGATTCGAAACCATTTTCCGCATAGTAAGGAATATCATTAAAAATTTCTAAGCCATCTTTTTCTAATTTATTTTTCTCGGTCTGATTTAATTTTTCATTGTTAGCCCATACTTTTTCATAACTCATTGTTTATCCCCCTATATAAAACTACGCTCTTGTAAGTACTTCACGATTTGTTCTGCACATTCTTCAATAGAATATTTGTGCGTTTCTACAATTAATTCCGCTTGCTCTGGCTCTTCATAAGGCGAATCAATACCTGTGAAATCCTTAATATCACCTTTTCTTGCCTTTTTATAAAGTCCTTTCGGATCACGTTTCTCACACTCTTCAATCGGACACTTCACAAAAATTTCAATAAATTCATCTGCCGCTAATAAATCTCTTACTTGTTTGCGGTCTACTCGAAATGGTGAAATAAATGCTGTAAGGACAACTGCTCCTTGGTCTACAAATAACTTTGCCACTTCGCCAATACGTCTTATATTTTCCATGCGATCACTTTCAGAAAATCCTAAGTCTTTATTTAAACCGTGGCGAATGTTATCCCCATCCAGCACATAATTTCCAATATTCTTTTCAAACAGTTTACGAGCGACCGCATTCGCTACTGTAGATTTACCCGAAGCTGATAAACCAGTAAACCAAATTACAAAACTATGATGTCCATTCTTCACTCTTCTCTCATCTTTTGAAACCGAAGCTGTATGCCAAGTAATATTCGTATCCATCTCGTTCTCTCCCTATTCTGTTACTACTTCTTTTTTCAAGCCTTTAATTAGCACTTCCACTACTTCTTTACGACTAAATGTACTTGGCGGAATCTCACCGTTTCTTAATAATTCTCTTACTTTCGTACCCGATAAAATAACATGATCTTCTTTTCCGTGCGGACATGTTTTCGTTGAAGCCATCGCTTCACATTTCGTGCAGTAAAAACTATGCTCAAAGAATAGTGGTGTAATTCCTAACTCTTCTATCGTAAAATTTGTGAAGATTTCTTGCGCTTCATACGTTCCGTAATAATCTCCTACTCCAGCATGATCACGCCCTACTATAAAGTGGGTACATCCAAAATTCTTTCTTACTAACGCATGAAATATCGCTTCCCTTGGTCCTGCGTAACGCATGGCAGCAGGAAATACACTTAAAAAGACACGATTTTTCGGATAATAGTTTTGAAGAAGTACTTCATAGCTTTCCATTCTTACATCAGCAGGAATATCATCCGATTTCGTTTCTCCAACGAGCGGATTTAAAAAGAGACCATCTACAATTTCAAGAGCAGATTTTTGAATATACTCATGGGCACGATGTACCGGGTTTCTCGTTTGAAATCCGACCACTGTTTTCCACCCACGTTTTTTAAATGCTTCCCTCGTTTCAATTGGGTCTAAATGATAAGAAGGAAATTGATTATTTTCAAAGCGTTTTGTTAGAATAATAGTTCCTCCAACGTAAACGTTTGGTCGTTCATATAATTTTTTCACTCCTGGATGAGCCTCATCCGTTGTTTTATATACAAGTAACGCTTCTTTTTCTTTATCTGGTACAAAAATATCTTCTATTTGAATGACACCGTATATATTTCCATTGTTGACAAGCTTTACTTCCTCTCCAGCCTTCAGGCTTTCTGCGACTTTTTCTGTTACCGGTAATGTAATCGGTATACTCCACACACTACCATTTGCTAAACGAAGCGTTTCTACAACAGAATCATAATCTTCCTTCCCTAAAAAACCAGTAAGGGGGCTATATCCACCTGTCGCCAATAGTTCTAAATCACTTAACGCAATATTGTCTAATTTAATTTCTTTTTCAATTTGTGATACGTCATATGTCTCATCTATACGGTTTACTAATTCGTTTACTATGCTCATTTTTCTATATCCTCTCTTAGCTTTATTTCAAGATTCATCTTATTGGTAATGAAGACCACATTCAGTTTTCACTTTTCCAGCCCATCTACCATCTCTTGAATCGCCACCATCCCCTACAGGTAACGTACATTTCTCACACCCAATACTTGGATAGCCAACATCATGCAACGGGTTATACGGCAAGCTATGTTTGTATACATATCGCCAAACTTCTTTCCACGTCCAATGAATGAGTGGACAAACTTTAATAGATTGAAAACGATGATCTTGATTTATAAACTTTGTATGCTTACGTGTTTCTGATTGTTCCCTTCTTAAGCCCGATATCCATGCTTTTTCCACGACTAATGATTTTTCTAAAGGTAAAATTTTTCTAATCTTACAACAAAGATTCGGATTGCTCTCCCACAGTTTTTCACCATGCAACTTCGCCTGTTCATCAAGTGTAAGTTCTGGCTGTTTTTCTATAATATTCAATGAAGGAAATCGTTCCCGCACTTTTCGAATTAATTCATACGTTTCTTGAAAATGAACATTTGTATCCAAAAATACAACTTTAGCAGATGGATTTACTTGGTTTATAATGTGCAGCAATACCATACCTTCCACCCCAAAGCTACATGCGTAGACAACCTCATCTTTATATTCTTTATAAGCCCAATTTAATACTGATAACGCACCTTTTGTTTCATCTTCTTCCGAAAACGAAACAACATTTTCTTCCCACGTTTCATACGTCAACATGTTTTTTCCCCCTGTAAAAGCAAAAAGACGGTTTTAACCTAATGAAAATAGGTTAAAACCGCCTCTAGTTTTTCTAGTCAGCGCTTTTCACTTTAAACGTACTTTTTCACTTTTCTCTAACTGAATTACTTTCCCATCTTGCACAACAATTGTAATTGAACCATATTTCATATCAGCAAGCATCGCTTCAATCTTCTCGGATACTTCATCAAAATGTTCCCGTACACTCACGCGAACAGCCCCCCTTTTTATTCATAAAAAAAATCTTTCCCATTTCGAAAAGACTGTTCGGTAATATATTTTACCTTATCTTTCAAAATGGATCCCATTTTGCTGGATTTAGCACCTTGCTTTCTATAAGCAGGTTGCCGAGCTTCTTCGGGCCAGTTCCCTCCGCTTCTCTTGATAAGCTTTGTATTTGTATTTTATCACAATTCTGATTTTTTTCAATCCTAGTTTTCCGATATATTTTAATTATTTTATTTTATAAAAAAGGAATTGCCCATTCGAACAACTCCTTTTCCTATTTAGACAAGCTCTTTAATACGTATGCGATCGTTCCCAATAATATTTTCATATGTTTCGCGTTCCACAACTACTTGCGATGTTCCGCCTTTTGCAAAGACAACGGCTGGTCTTCGAATCCGATTGTAATTATTCGCCATCGAGTACCCGTATGCTCCTGTACAGGAAACTGCTAGTAAATCAGAAGCAGCGACTTTCGGTAAATGAATATCCCAAATCAACATGTCTCCACTCTCACAGCATTTCCCGGCAATCGAAACGAGTTCCTCATTCTCATCATTCGCTCGATTCGCTAACATCGCTTCATAACGCGCATTATATAAAGCAGGTCTTAAATTATCTGTCATTCCACCATCGACTGATACATATTTCCGAATACCAGGAATATCTTTCACAGATCCAACTGTATAAATTGTTGTCCCAGCATCACCTACAATGCTACGGCCTGGCTCAATCCATATTTCTGGCAATGGATATTCACATACAGTAAATTGTTCTCTCACTGCACTTGTTACAGCTCGCACATATGTCTCAAGAGTTAATGGTGTATCTGACTCTGTGTAACGTATTCCAAATCCCCCGCCTACAT
Source organism: Bacillus cereus group sp. MYBK14-1 (assembly GCF_051916885.1). Classification (NCBI taxonomy): domain Bacteria; kingdom Bacillati; phylum Bacillota; class Bacilli; order Caryophanales; family Bacillaceae; genus Bacillus; species Bacillus cereus group sp. MYBK14-1. Next base: position 679,361 of record NZ_JBQAHM010000002.1, read on the forward strand.
TTAACACTTTTACTACATAGTTTGTTTGCTCTCTCACTTCTTCTAAAAATTGGCGAAGAACTTCAATTGCTCGAACAAAACCAGCTGTTTCAAATATTTGCGACCCAATATGTGAATGGATCCCTAGCACATTATAATTTGATTTTTGTAAAGCAAATCCAATTGCCTGCATCGCTTGACCGTTTGAAACACCAAATCCAAATTTCGAATCATCTTGACCTGTTGTAATATATTCATGTGTGTGCGCCTCTACTCCAGGCGTTACACGAATTAATATGTTCACAAATTTCCCATGTTGCATCGCTAAATCGTGTAAAACTTCTAATTCAAAGAAATTATCTACGACAAAACAACCGATATTCGCCTGAAGAGCCATCACTATTTCTTCTTCTGTTTTATTATTTCCATGAAAATGAATACGTGATGCCGGAAATCCTGCTTGGAGCGCAGTATATAATTCTCCCCCAGAAACAACGTCTAATGACATATTCTCTTCACGAGCTACTCGGCACATCTCCATGCACAAGAACGCCTTGCTTGCATATGCTACTTGATAAGAGAAACCACTTTCTTTAAAAGCACGATGAAATGCTCGGCATTTCCCTCGAATAGACTCTTCATCGTATACATAAAGTGGTGTTCCGTATTGCTTTGCTAGCTGCGTCGTATCGCACCCTCCAATTTCTAAGTGTCCTTGCCCATTAATTCGGCTTGTGCCGTGTAAATACATTTAAATTCCTCCCTTATTTCCTCTAAAACTCATAACCCCAATCTTCTATTCATTGCAGCACGCTTTTAGATAGACAAAAAACGCGCGGAACAATGTTCACACGCGTTTCTTATTAGGAAAAATATATATTGAAAAAATAAACGAGTTGTTATCTCCTCAAAATAAGAAACCGCATCAACATCTCCAAATAGCTCTCCATAAAATAAATCTTATGACAGTACTACATTTATTCAATGCAGTCCCAATATATGAATAAGATGGTTATTCTTATATTTCGGCAATAGTCCCTTTCAACCTATGATCACAGATTCCATTAAATCTCCCATAGCTTACTCTTTCCTATCGCGGCCTCTACCTTTGAGATTAGATGAGGTAAGTCTATTTAATTTTCAAACATCTAATTGTTGCTATTAACAATACCAAAGGACCATTTTATTTGTCAAACAATTTTTTATATTGTTTTTTTACAGTTTAGTTTCGTATCATTTGGTAAGCGCTTTACTGAAATCTTTGTCACTTCCCATTCGCCTTCTTCGTTATTAAATGTAATCGTTACCTTCTCAAATGGTGGAGCAATTTTCCCAGCAACACGTTCATACTTTGTCACTTCAATACTTGCTTGAAATAAATATGTACCGCTATACACTTTTTTTAAACTAATAATTTTAGGACATTGATAAGGTTTCAAACTTCCATATTGTTTTTCAATTGCTTTATTTATTTTTGGAAATAAAACAGAATAAAGTGCATCTTCCATAAGAGGTGCATCATATTGGGCTACCGACACACTCGGTGAAGTAAAAAGTATAACACTACTGCATGCTATAAAATATAATAATTTTCGCATTATAACCTCCGTATTATCACGCGATTCTTTCTGCGTACGATAATTATCATACATAGAAATTCTGTTTTATTGTCTCCCACCACTCTTTTTCTACTCGATTATTATAAAAAAGCCCACAACCTTCTTTTATTTTCGTATAATGATACTCATAGTATAATAATCATAATAACAAAGGACTGTTCGTATATATAAAATGAGTCGTTAAGCAAACTGACTCACAAGAACTGTCATGCTTTTTAGGAGAGGAGTATATTATGCTACAACATCTGTTTCCAAAACTGCGATTTGCACTCGTTGCAGTCGTTTTACTATGGATTAAAACATATATTGTGTACAAGCTAGCATTTGATATTAAAATTGATAATTTCTTTGAAGAATTCATGCTTTTTATCAATCCACTAGCTGCGTTACTTTTATTTTTCGGCTTAGCTTTACTTGCATCTAAGCACCGAAACCGAATTATAATTGGAATCAGTTTTATACTGTCATTTATTTTATTTGGAAACGCAATGTTTTATGGGTTCTATAACGATTTCGTTACTTTCCCGGTTTTATTCCAAACAAACAATATGGCTGATTTAGGGACAAGTATAAAAGAACTCTTTACGTACAAAACATTACTTTTATTTGCAGATGCAATTATTTTAATGTTTATTTCACGTAAATTCCCATCATTTGGCGACAAAACACCACTTTCCCGCTCAGAGAAGCGAACTTTCTTTAGCGGTGTAACAGCTTTATTAGCACTACAAATTGTTGTATCAGTTATTTATAAACCACAAATGTTCTCGCGCTCATTTGACCGTCAAACTGTCGTGAAGAATTTAGGTTTATACACATACCATCTATTTGACATTACGCTTCAATCCAAGTCTTCAGCTGAGCGTGTATTTGCAAGTGGGGATGGGTTTTCTGAAATTAAAAACTATACAGACTCAAAAGACAAACAAGTTGATAAGAACTTATTTGGAGCTGCAAAAGGTAAAAATGTAATTTTAATTTCAATGGAATCTACACAAAACTTTGTTATTAATAAAAAAATAAATGGAAAAGAAATTACACCATTTTTAAATGAATTTATTAAGGATAGTTTCTATTTCGATAACTTCTATCATCAAACTGGACAAGGCAAAACTTCTGATGCTGAATTTATCGTTGAAAACTCACTTTATCCACTAGATCGTGGTTCTGTATTCTTTACTCATGCAACAAATGAATACACAGCGACACCAGAACAATTAAAGAAATACGGATATTCTTCTGCCGTCTTCCATTCAAACGATAAAACGTTTTGGAATCGGGATGTAATGTATCCTGCGCTTGGATATGATCGTTATTTTAATTTAAATGATTACGCAGGAACGGAGCAAATGTCTGTCGGTTGGGGATTAAAAGATAAAGAGTTCTTTGAACAATCTATTCCAAAGTTAAAATCTTTACCGCAACCGTTCTATACAAAATTTATTACATTAACAAATCATTTTCCGTTTCTTCTAAATCCGGAAGATCAATATGTTGATGAATTCAACTCGGAAAGTGGTGTTGTAAACCGCTACTTCCCAACTGTTCGTTACACAGATGAAGCTCTTAAATTATTTATTCAACAATTAAAAGAAGAAGGATTATATGATAATTCCGTTATTGTCATTTATGGTGATCATTACGGTATTTCCGAAAACCATAACGCAGCTATGGCACAGTTCCTAGGAAAAGATACTATTACACCATTCGATTCTATGCAATTACAACGAGTCCCTCTTATTATTCATGTGCCTGGCCAAGAAGGAAAAGTTGTTTCTAAAGTATCCGGTCAAATTGATATTAAGCCAACGCTCCTTCATTTACTTGGTATTAAAACAAATAAATCCGTTGAATTTGGAACTGACTTATTTATTAAAGAGAAAGACCCGCTTATGGTAATGCGTGATGGTAGCTTTGTTTCTGAAGAGTATGTTTATACAAAAAATATGTGCTACAAAAGAAGTACGGGTGAAGAAGCTGACATGACGTTATGTCAGCCGTATATTGAAAAAGCAAAAACAGAATTAAAACTCTCCGATAAATTAATTTATGGAGATTTATTACGCTTCGATCCTAATAATCGATATAAAACCGGAACGATGACAACGAAATTTGAATAGTAAAGGAAGCAACTTTATACAAGTTGCTTCCTCTTTTTATTTTCACTTAATTTTCGAACCATCCTTCTATGAAATCTTTCACAAATTGGTAATTTCTTTCGTATGAGGAATAAATTTATGGTATGATAAAATAAGTAAACTTTCATACACTAATTAAGAATTTATTACAGAAAGCAAGGGATCAGATTTTGTATAGAGCAGCTATTCCAAACTTATTTACGCTCGGAAATTTATATAGCGGATTTTTATCAATCGGCTATGCATCTTTAGGATATTATAAATCAGCTGCTATTTTAGTACTTATCGGGATGATGTTAGATAGTCTTGATGGTCGTGTTGCTCGTTTATTACGTGTTGATTCACAAATGGGAAAAGAGCTCGACTCGCTTGCAGATGTCGTAACATTTGGTGCAGCACCAGCTGTTTTAATGTATTACACATCTTTCTCAAACTACGGAATCATCGGATTATACATAGCGGGATTATTCCCTCTTTTCGGAGCATATCGTTTAGCACGATTTAATGTAACACCATCTTCTACTTCAATGAAATATTTCACTGGAGTACCGATTACAGCAGCGGGAGGGCTTGTTGCTTTCTTAACATTATTTTCACATACCATTCCAAAAATCGTTCTTATTACCGTATTTGTAACGTTCGCATTTTTAATGGTGAGCCGCATTCGTATCCCAAGTTTAAAAGATGTACCAATTCCACGATATAGCATCATTATTACACTATTTTTAGTTGGAATCATTATTACAATGTATCAAACAGGATTTGGAAATTTTTCTGTTTTCTTATTCATTGCCATTCCACTATATATTTTGTACATGTTATCTCAATTCATTAGACAAAGACCGTCTAAAAAAGCCAATAAAGAAAAATAAGAAAACCTTCCGAGTCCGGAAGGTTTCTTTTTATTTTGTAACTAATACCTTTTGATTTACAGGTGTTACTGGCTCTTCGCCGTTTAATACAGCTAAAATATTTCTGACAGCCATTTCAGCCATCGCATCACGAGTTTCAAATGTTGCATTCCCTACGTGTGGAGCAAGTACTACATTCTTTAATTCTTTTAGCTCTTCTGTAATTTTCGGTTCAAATTCAAACACGTCAAGAGCTGCTCCTTCAATTTCATTCGTTTTTAATGCATGAGCAAGTGCTGCTTCATTCATAATTGGTCCACGTGAAGCATTTACAATATACGCTGTTTTCTTCATCATTTTAAACTGCTCTTCATCAATCATATGATGTAATTTCGGATTATAAGCACAGTTAATTGTAATAAAGTCTGCTGTTTGTAATAATTCTTCCAACGTCACATACGTTGCTCCCAGTTCACTTTCAGCTTCAAGCTTACGATTTGGCCCTGTATATAAAACATCCATTCCAAATGCTTTCGCACGTTTTGCAACAGCCTTCCCGATTTCTCCAAGACCTATAATTCCGATTGTCTTACCATGGACTTCTCGTCCTAAGAAAAATAACGGTGCCCATCCGTTAAATCCAGTCGTACGACATAACGTATCCCCTTCAGGAATTCTACGCGCCGCTGCTAAAAGAAGTGCAAATGTTAATTCTGCAGTCGCTTCCGTTGATACTTTCGGTGTATTCGTAACTGCAATTCCTTTTTCGCCCGCATACGTGTAATCAATATTGTCGTAACCAGCACCATAGTTTGCAACAATCTTTAAATGAGGCGCTGCATCAATAACTTCTTTTGGCACCTTTGTCGAAAGTAAACTTAACAATGCATCTTTATCTTTTACACGCTCTGTTAATTCATCTATAGAAATTAACTCCTCTTTATTGTACATTTCTACATTATGATCTTTTAATAGTTCTAATCCAATTTCCGGAATTTTTCCCGCTACTAATATTTTTGCCACTACTAACACCTCTTCTATAGAAAATAAGACATCTCTTATATTTCATTGTAAGAAATCCACATATAAAAACCAAGGAATTTGATTATAGTTTTGAAAATCGACACTTTTCCATGAAAAAAGAGGAGATGCAACTCTCCCCTCTTCTTACGCTTTTTCCTGCGATTCTTTTCCAAGCTTCACATCAATAGTTCCTTCTGCAACCGTATCGCTAATTTGCTCCTCAATAACCGATTGAGATGCAGCATTCGTTTCAGAAGTATAAGCTTGTTGCTGTGCACCTTGTACATTTTGTTTGTTTTGTTGTTTCGCCATTTCTTACCCTCCTTTTCATTCTTTCTTATTTTGAACAAAAAGGACAGTTTTCATCAAAAAATTGCGTTTCATTTTGAATTTGTTACTTCTTCTTCAAGCGACCTCATTACTCTTGCTCGCTTCGTAAATGTTGCAACCTGAGTAACACCGTGAGCTCGTAATGTTTGTACATTTTCTTGTACATAATTCCCTAAATCATTTGGGTAATGGGCATCCGAAGAAATCGTAATTGGAACACCATACTTAGCTAATACTTGTAAATATAGTGGACTTGGGCACATTTCACGAACAGGATAACGATAGTATAATCCTGCATTTATTTCTGTTGCCGTATTCGTTTCTACTAATGCACAGGCAATTTCCTCATAATAAGAAAGCTGTTCATTCTCATCCAATCGATAATTAAATACCTTTATATTATCAAGATGAGCGATAATATCAAATAACTCGGTACGAATCGCACTCTCAACTGTTTTAAAAAACATATCATATAATGCGCATAGGTCATGCACCTCAAAATATTCTTTCGTATCTGGATTATCAAATCCCCAGCCATTTAGAAAATGAACGGAACCAATTACATAATCAAAGTCTCCTAGCTCTAATAATTCTTTTAACTCTCCTTCACAACCAATAAAATAATCCGCTTCAATTCCAAGTTTAAGTGTGACACCTCTTTTCCCCCATCGTTCTTTCGCCTCTTCAATTGCCTTTGTAAAATCATACAGTGAAACTACCCTTACTTGATCTAACCATTCTTTCTGTATACGACCGAGCTTAGAATCACTAATATCTACATATTTTTCATAATATCCTTTTGCTTCATGAAAACGATATAGATGATCAACAATTCCCACTTCTTTTATTCCTTTTCGCACAGCTTCTTCTAAATATAGATCTATCCATTCTGTTGTAAATGGCCCTTCCTTCACACGCTTTTGCAAACGCTCTTGTGTTTTCATAAGCCAATTAATAGAATGTCTTTCTTGAAGCGGTTCATAACATTCCAACGCTTCATTTATTTTAGCAAGCCATCCTATTGAATACGGTCCTTCTTCTAAGTGAAGATGATAATCTACTTTCATATACATTCCCCCTTATAATGTATCTATTTCCCTTCTATCCCCAACTCTCGAAAGCTTTCCATTTCGTTCTTTCACCTCTCGCATCACATCTTCCAATGCAATATTTTTTTCAGCTAATAAAACGAAACAGTGATAAAATACATCAACCATTTCTTTCACTACTTCTTCTTTATCATTATTTTTACATGCGATAATTACTTCAGCACACTCTTCACCAATCTTCTTTAAAATTTTATCTTCTCCTTTTGAAAATAAATAATTTGTATACGATTCAGGAAGTGGGCTTCCCTTTCGTTCTTCAATTGTTTTATACAGCAACTTAAAGGCATTTTCCATATGTATCCCCCTATATAATTTGATAGTGAAAACATGTCTTCTCTCCCGTATGACAAGCAGGTCCTACTTGTTTCACATTCACAACAATTGAATCTTGATCACAATCTAAATATAAAGATTGCACATATTGAACATTCCCTGATGTTTCCCCCTTATTCCATAACGACTGCCTCGAACGAGAATAAAACCATGTTCTTTTCGTCTCTAACGTTTTTTTATATGCTTCTTCATTCATATAAGCTAGCATTAAAACGTCTTTCGTACCTTCTTCGATGACAATTGCCGGTATTAATCCTTTTGAAAAATTAGGTTTCATAACCGCACCTCAATATTTGCATCTCTTAATTTTCGCTTTACACTCTGCACTGTCGCCTCACCATAATGAAAGATGGATGCCGCTAACGCTGCATCAACCGTTGTCTTTTGAAAAACTTCTATAATATGATCCGTATGACCACAGCCTCCTGATGCGATGACTGGAATAGAAACACTTTTTGAAATTTCTTCTGTTAAACGAAGGTCATATCCGCTTTTCGTTCCATCTGCATCCATACTCGTTAACAAAATTTCACCTGCCCCAAGTTTAACAACACGCTTCGCCCATTCTATGGCATCCATTCCTGTGTCAACTCTTCCGCCGTTGACATATACGTTCCATTTACCTTCTGCTACTTTTCTAGCATCAATTGCCACGACAATACATTGTGATCCAAAGTGTTCTGCCCCTTCTTCTATTAACTTCGGGTTTCGCACTGCCGCTGAGTTTATTGAAACTTTGTCTGCCCCAGCTCTTAGTAAATTGTACATATCTTTCACACTTGATATCCCCCCGCCAACCGTAAGAGGAATAAATACTTTTGCTGCTGTTTTTTCTACAACATCTATAATCGTTTTTCTTCCTTCATGAGTCGCCGTAATATCTAAAAATACGATTTCATCTGCCCCTGCCTCGTTATATGCTTCAGCTATTTCAACCGGATCACCGACATCTTGTAATCCTATAAAATTTACACCCTTTACGACTCGCCCTTCTTTCACATCTAGACATGGAATAATTCGTTTCGCTAACATAACTTCGTTACCTGTAATACTTCTTCTAAATCAATCGTTTTCTCGTAAAGCGCCTTTCCAATTATGACACCATATATATTCATATCATTTAACTTTTTCACATCTTGAATAGATGCCACTCCTCCAGAGGCGATGAGACGAATGCCCACACTTTTTTGAAGTATCGCTAATTGTTCAAAATTTGGACCTGCAAGCGTCCCGTCTTTCGAAATGTCTGTAAACACAATCGTTTGAACACCTAAACTTTCCATTTGTTTCGCTAAACTAACGTAAGAAATTTCAGATAGATCAAGCCAACCTCTCGTTGCTACGAAACCATTTTTCGCATCAATTCCAACAATGATTTTCTCTTTATATAGACGAACTGCTTCCTCTAAAAATGACTTATCATAAAGAGCTGCTGTTCCTAAAATCACTTTTTCTACACCTGCTGACAATAACTTCTCCACCGTTACAAGTGAACGAATTCCTCCTCCCACTTGCACAGGAATACGTACCGCCTTGCAGATTTTTTCAATGACGGGCAAATTTAAAGACTCGCCAGCAATTGCACCGTCTAAATCAACAATGTGTAGTATTTCCGCTCCAAGCTTTTCAAATATGATCGCCTGCGCTACTGGATCTTCATTCATCACCGTTTCTTTACTAAACTCTCCTTGATAAAGTCTAACGCATCGTCCTTCTTTTAAATCGATAGCTGGGAAGATTTCCATGCTTCTACCACCCCTTGAAAATTTTTTAATATTTGCATGCCAATTTCGCCACTTTTTTCTGGATGAAACTGTGCACCAAATACATTTCCTTTCGCGACAAACCCTGGTACTTGCATGCCATAATCACTTACTCCGCATACAATTTCATCTGGACAATCCGCGTAATATGAGTGAACATAATACACGAAAGAACCATCCACTAATCCATTCCAAAGCGGAAATTCTCTTTCCTTCCTTAATTCATTCCATCCCATATGAGGAATTTTATACGAAACTTTTAACTTACGAATTTCCCCTGGTAGTAAACCTAACCCGCTACAATCTTTTAGTTCCTCACTTCGTTCAAATAAAAGCTGCATGCCCAAACATATACCGAGGAGTGGTTTTCCTATATCACAAACCTCTTTTAGTACACACACTAAATCTCTTTCTTCTAATACGTCCATCGCTTTCGGAAATGCACCTACTCCCGGTAAAATCACGCCATCGCTTCTCAATATCTCTTTTTTATCACTCGTTACAATGTACTCTGCGCCAATATATTTTAATGCTTGCTCTACACTGCGAATATTCCCCATTCCATAATCTATAATGGCAATCAATTACAACATTCCTTTCGTTGAATTTACACCAGTAATGTTGGCATTTTTTTCGACCGCTTCTCTAAGCGCTCTACCAAAAGCTTTAAATAATGCTTCAATTTTGTGATGTGTATTACTTCCGTATAGAACGCGCGCATGTAATGTAATATTGGCAGCATGTGCAACTGCTCTAAAAAATTCTTCCGTCAATTCTGTATCAAAATCCCCGAGCTTCGGATTTGTTAATTCCCCTTGAAATACACAATATGAGCGTCCACTTATATCAATTGCGACAAATCCTAAAGATTCATCCATCGGTACATACGCAGAACCGTAACGATTAATTCCCTCTTTGTTTTGCAATGCTTCTTTCAAGCAATTTCCGAGTACAATTCCAACATCTTCAACGGTGTGATGTGCATCGACAAATACATCACCTTCTGCTTCAACCTGCAATCCAAATCTTCCATGTCTAGCAAATAAAGTAAGCATATGATCGAAAAAACCAACCCCTGTTTGAATAGATACATTTGTACTTTCATCAAGCTGCAAATTTAATTTAATTTTTGTTTCTGTCGTCTCACGTGCTTGACTGGACTGACGCATTATTTTTCCTCCTCAAACCTTATTTGGATTGCTCTCGCATGTGCATGTAACCCTTCTTTATTTGCAAGCTCTACAATATGATGCTGTACATTTTTTAATGCTTCCTCCGTATAAGAAATAAAACTTGATTTTTTCACGAAATCATCGACTGATAACGGAGAAAAGAATCTTGCCGTTCCGCTCGTTGGTAATACATGATTCGGTCCCGCTAAATAATCCCCGAGCGGTTCAGGTGAATATGGCCCAAGGAAAATAGAGCCTGCATGTTTCACATAATCTAGAGCATTCATTGGTTCTTTTATATGTAACTCTAAATGTTCTGGAGCAATTTCATTTGATAACTTTAGCGCCTCCTCTAAAGAAGGAACGATAAAGATGGCTCCATTTCTATTTATTGATTCACGTGCAATTTCACTTCTTGGTAACGTTTCTAACTGTCTTTCTACCTCTTTTTCTACTTCTTTAGCTAGTTCCATATTCGTTGTAATACAAATCGCCGTTGCTCTCTCATCATGCTCTGCTTGCGATAATAAATCCGCTGCGATATATTTTGCATTACCTGTTTCATCCGCGACAACTACAATTTCTGATGGACCAGCAATCATATCGATATTTACTATTCCGTATACTTCTCGTTTCGCTAGAGCGACGTACAAATTTCCCGGTCCAACTATTTTATCCACTTTCGGAATCGATTCCGTCCCGTATGCTAAAGCAGCGATTGCTTGTGCGCCACCTATCGTATAAATTTCATCTACTCCCGCAAGATCTGCAGCAGCTAATATATGTGGATCAATTCCTCCTTTCCTCGGCGGTGTTACCATTACAATCTTTTTCACACCTGCGAGTTTCGCCGGCAATACATTCATTAATACTGAAGAAGGATATGAGGCTATCCCACCCGGTACATATACACCTACATTTTCTAACGGCCGAATGAGTTGCCCTCTAATTATCCCTTTACTTTCACAATCGAATATTGAGTGCTTCTTTTGCTTTTCGTGATACGAAACAACGTTTTTCTTCGCCTCTTTTAAAGCTTCTAAAAATGAATTCTCTACAAACATACTCGCTTGCTGTATTTCTTCTTCACTTACACGAAAATTTTTCATCTCTACACCATCAAACTTTTTTGTATAGAAAGATAAAGCCTCATCTTTCCCTTCCCTTACATGTCTAATGATTTCTCTTACACTTCTTTGAACAGTTTCTTCTATTATATTAGCGTTTTCTCTTAGCACTTTTATTTTAGATAATGCCTCCTTAAATTCTTCATAAATGATTTCCATTTTAAATCCTCCTATTTCCCTGATAAGATTTCTTGCTCCATCATATTTATAATGCTGAATATTTCGTCTTTTTTAGTTTTTAAGGCTGCCTTATTTACAATCATCCGAGCCGATATAAAGTACATTTCCTCAAATACAATGAGTCCATTCTCTTGTAATGTTTTTCCTGTTTCAACAATATCTACAATCGCATCTGCCAATCCAAGAAGAGGAGCGATTTCTACAGAACCTTCTATCTTAATAATTTCTACATCCTCTCCCTTATCATGAAAATAAGTAGAAGTAATATGGGGGTATTTCGTAGCGATTCTTTTCTTCCGGTAACTCTTCGGATTATACGTAGGAATAGAAGCAACACAAAACTTACAAATCCCCACTCCTAAATCCAGCATTTCATAAATATCTTTCTCGTTTTCCATTAAAATATCTTTTCCAACGATGCCAATATCAGCTACCCCATGTTCTACATAAGTAGCAACATCAACCGCTTTTACTAAAATAAATGAAACATTTGTATTTTTACTTTGAAATACAAGCTTCCGACCTTTATTTTTGAGCTCGGAACAATCAATTCCAATCTGCTCAAAAAGTGGAATGACATGTTTTTCTAATCTTCCTTTCGTTAACGCAATTTGAATGTTACGCATGAAGCCTCTCCTTCTTTCTGGACTACCCATTTCTCATTCCATACATATTCCACTAAGTATTCATTCTTTGCCTCAACGACCGTTCCTATTTTATTTTTTCTTGCAAATTGAAAGGTATCGCTTAAATTAGAGAATAGAGATAACCAAGCATTTTTCCCATCCTTTCGAAGTAAATTTCGTAACCTTTCTGCTTCCGCTAATCTATTTAACTCATAATGAATCACAATATCAATTTGATTTCGTTCATATGGTTCTTGCTGCTCTTGCAGCGCCTTCACAATTTGATTTACTTGTACCGCGAGTCCAACAGCTGGCAGCATTTCTCCAAAATTCCCAATTAGCTCATCGTATCTTCCGCCACTAACGATTTCTTCTCCAATTTCATATATATATCCTTTGAAAATAACACCCGTATAGTAATCTAAGTGTTGAATCATGCCCAAATCAATTGATATGTAAGAACCATATCCTAACGTTTCAATTGTTTCATACATTTCTTTTACTCTTGCAATTGCCATTTTCATTTCATTACTTGAAGCAAGCTTTTCTGCCTCCTCAATAACTTCTAAATTTCCAAATAGCCTTGGTAATTTCTCAAGTAATCTTACTGTCTCATCGCATCGATCTAATTTCTTTTCTCCGATAAAATTTGAGAGGGCAGCATAATTTTTACTTTCTATATACGTTCTAAGTACTCTTTCTTCTTCATCATGGATGGAGAGCTTTTTTACAATACATTTATATAACTGTACTTGCCCAATCTCAATTGTAAAAGATTGCACATTCAACTTTTGAAGTGCTTGAATGACACTTATTACACATTCAATTTCAGCTCTTACATTATCAATCCCGATAACTTCAATACCACTTTGTACGATTTCATTATATTTTCCAGAATGGGATTCATTCGCTCGAAATACATTCCCGCTATACGTCACTTTAAGTGGCGTATCCCATCTCTGTGTTCCAATCACTCTTGCTAAAGGAATTGTCATATCTGGACGTAAAACGATAATCCTTCCCTTTTCATCAAAAAATTTATACATCTTCTCTTCATCTATCGGTCTATTTTGAAATGCAAAAACATCATAAAATTCAATTGTAGGTGTTCTTATTTCCTCATAACCTCTCTCTAAAAAAGTAAGCCTTAATTTTTGCTCCACTTCTTCAATTAACGTACATTCTTCGAATAAATAATCTCTCGTTCCATTCGGGTTTGCTCGTTTCCATTTTGTCATCTAAATTTTCACACCTTTCCCCTTCTAATGTATGCCTATTTCATTCCCCTAAGCCGAAAATAAAAAGAGCCTTGTAGACAAAATACCTACAAGGCTCTTCAGTAGAGTGTAGGTACAACGGGAATAACCCTTGTACCTACACGTTTTCACGCTAGGTTCAAGGGTTTCATGTATGATGATGTAGTTGTGTAAGCATTGTAATAGATTGCACGATATTCATAATACTTACTCCCTTTCTCCTCTGATTTTCACATAGTATATAACAGTTAATTTTGAATGTAAATACATTTTTAATATTCCGTCACTTTTTTTAATGTAAAGCCACTTTTCTTTCATACTCTTTTATTTCTTGTTCATATTGCATTGTAATACTAATTTCATCTAAACCATTCAATAACTTCTCTTTCCACATTTTCTCGATTGTAAAATGGAATCTATGCATATTCGTTATAATTATTTCATTTTCTAAATCAACTGTAATTTGTTCCCTCGCATCTGTTTTTGCAAGTTGTTCACGCATATCTTTATCCATTACAATCGGTAACATGCCATTCTTCATACAATTCATATAAAAGATATCGGCAAATCCTCCAGCGATAATAACGCGGAAACCATAATCAGCAAGTGCCCATGGAGCATGTTCTCTAGACGAGCCACATCCAAAATTATCACCTGTGATTAATATGCTGGCTCCTTTTCTTTCTTGTGCATTAAGCGGGAAATTAGGGTTTTCTTGGCGATTATTATCATATCGCCACTCATCAAATAAAAACTTCCCAAACCCAGTTCTTTCAATTCTCTTTAAATATTGCTTCGGAATAATTTGATCTGTATCAATGTTATCATTCATCAGTACTGCGGCAGTACCTTTATGAATACGAAATGGCTCCATCATAACTCTCCTTTCTAATATCAACAAAATGACCATATAACGCAGCCGCTGCCGCCATTGCCGGGCTAACTAAATGCGTTCGTGCTCCCTTTCCTTGTCTTCCTTCAAAATTGCGATTGGACGTAGAGGCACAATGTTCTCCTTCAGGCACTTGATCTGGATTCATACCTAGACACATTGAGCATCCGGGCTCTCTCCATTCAAATCCAGCTTCTTCAAATATGCGATGTAATCCTTTATGCATCGCTGCTTCTCTTACCCTTTGAGATCCAGGTACAACAAGTGCTCGCACACCTTCTTTTACTTTTTTACCTTTCACGACAGATGCAGCAATTTCTAAGTCAGAAAGCCTGGAATTTGTACAAGATCCAATGAAAACATGTTGAACTGGAATGTCATACGTACTTTGTCCGGGACTCAATCCCATATAAGAAAACGCTCTTTCATCATTTGCATCATGCTTTTCTGGCAATTTCTCATCGATCCGAACACCCATACTAGGATTTGTTCCCCACGTAACGTACGGCGCTAAATCCGTAACATCTACTAGAATATGTAAATCATAAACTGCATCTAAATCTGTATAAAGTTCTGACCATTTTTCCTTAATAGATTCATAGTCTTTCGGTGCATATTTACGCCCTTTTACGTAAGCAAACGTTTTTTCATCTGGTGCAATAATGCCAGCCTTTGCTCCCCCTTCAATTGCCATATTGCAAAGCGTCATCCTCTCTTCCATATCCATAGCATGAATGGCCTCTCCGTAAAATTCCATTACGTAACCTGTTCCAACTGCTACTCCGTACTTTGAAAGAAGGTGTAAAATAATATCTTTCGCATAGACACCTTGGGGTAACTTTCCTTTTAACTCAATGCCCATCGCTTTCGGCTTTCGTTGCCATAACGTTTGCATTGCCAATACATGTTCCACTTCACTCGTACCAATACCAAACGCTAGTGCGCCAAAAGCACCGTGTGTTGCTGTATGACTATCACCACAAACAATCGTTTTTCCTGGCTGTGTGAGTCCAAGTTCTGGTCCTATTACATGAACGATCCCTTGCTCTTCATCTCCGATATCCGCTAATGGCACCTGAAATTGTTTACAGTTTTGCCGAAGTGTATCTAGTTGCTGCTTCGCAATGCGGTCGGTAATATTCCAAACATCTTTCGTTGGAATATTATGATCCATCGTTGCAAATGTTAAATCTGGTCTGCGGACTGTTCGATTTGTAAGCCGCAAGCCTTCAAAGGCTTGCGGTGACGTTACTTCATGAACAAGATGTAGATCGATATATAATAAATCCAATCCATTTTCATTAGTCGCAACTACATGTCTTTCCCAAAGCTTATCTAGTAACCTTTTTCCCATTATCTTCCTCTCCCTACTAACGCTTGCTCTTCCATTTCTTGAATAACTGCCTTTGTAAATGAAGTTGTCGTTTCAGTCCCCCCGATATCTGCTGTACATTTCCCTGATTTAAGGACTGCAGAAACTGCTTCTTCAATTGCATCTCCTTCTCTCGTTAATCCGAACGATTGCCCAAGCATCATTGCAACAGAACGCATCATCGCAATTGGATTCGCCTTATTTTTCCCCGCAATATCCGGTGCTGATCCGTGAATAGGCTCATATAATGAAGGTCCCTTTTCAGCGTGACTTGCTGATGGAAGCATTCCTAATGATCCAGCTAATACTGAAGCCTCATCACTTAAAATATCACCAAATAAATTTTCCGTTACAATAACGTCAAATCTTCCTGGATTCCGAATTAATTCCATAGCTGCTGCATCTACTAAAATGTGTTCTACTTCCACATTTGGGTAGCGAAGTGCTACTTCTTCTGTCACAGTTCTCCATAATTTACTAGACTCTAAAACATTCGCTTTATCAATAGATGTTACTTTTTTCTTCCGCTTATTTGCTAATTGAAAAGCATACGAAACGATACGTTCAATTTCATGGCGATGATACGTAAGTGTATCTGTCGCCACTTCTTCCGTTCGCTCTTTCGGATAAGAAAAATAAATTCCGCCTGTTAATTCACGAACGACAACGAAATCAATTTCATCAGCGTTTTTTAATGGTGATAAATGTGCAGTTGCACTTTCTACCGTTACAGGGCGAACATTCGCAAATACACCGAGTCCTTTTCTTAATGCTAATAATCCTTTCTCAGGCCTTTCTTTCGCACTATCCCACCTTGGTCCACCTACTGCGCCAAGTAAAACCGCATCACTCGCTAAACAGGCGGCAAGTGTTCGCTGTGGTAATGGTTGCCCAGTTAAATCGATAGCAATACCACCAAAGTACTCATCTTGCAAATGAAAATGATGTCCATATAGCCTTTCTACCATATGCAATACTTCCTTCGCACTCTCCATTACTTCTGGACCGACACCATCACCAGCTAAACAAACGATACGTTTTTCCATTTTTAACACTCCTTTTAACTGAATTTTCAGAACTTTAATTTGATAGGTGAGGAAAGCTTCTCTCACCTATCAATTATTTATTTCACAAGCGCTATAAGAGATTTTAATTTCCCTGCTGCATGGACATAAGCCCTCGCCGACGCTTCCAATACGTCTTGCGCAACTCCGAAACCTGATATTTGGTGACTACCTTCTTTTAATTCAACATGAACGTGAGCAAGTGCATCTTGACCTTGTGTAATAGATTGTATGCGATAATCTGCCAATTCACATTCTAATCCTAAAATTCTTTGAATCGCATTGTATATCGCTTCAATACTACCAGAACCCGTGGCTGCATCTTCATATACATTTCCTTCCTCATCCTTCAGCACAACTGTTGCGCATTGTGTACTATTTGATACGAAATGCACTTGTAATTGCGTAATGTTATATTGCTGGGCTGCAAATGCTGCTTCACCAAGCATAATTGCGCGTAAATCTTCCTCAGTAATTTCCTTTTTACGATCCGCCAATTTTTTAAATGCTTCGAATGCCGCATCTCGCTCTTCATTTGTAAATTCATAACCAAGCTCTTTCATTTTTTCCGTAAACGCATGACGGCCAGAATGTTTCCCAAGTACAAAGAGATTTTGAGATTCTCCTATAAGCGCTGGTTCGATAATTTCATAAGTTGTTACTTCTTTTAAAACCCCATCTTGGTGGATGCCTGATTCATGAGCAAATGCATTCGCTCCAACGATTGCTTTATTTTTCGGTACAACCATACCCGTTAACCTGCTTACTAATGTACTCGTCGCCTTAATTTCTTTTAAAGTCATCGAAGGTTCTGCTTTATAAAAATCTTTTCTAATATGAAGAGCTACTGCAACTTCTTCTAACGCTGCATTCCCTGCTCTTTCTCCAATGCCATTAATCGTTCCTTCTACTTGCACTGCTCCCCCTTCAACCGCAGCTAACGAATTTGCTACTGCCATACCAAGATCATCGTGACAATGACAAGAAAAAATCGCTTTTTCATATGATGGAACGGATTCTTGTAAGTATTTAAAAAGAGAATAATACTCTTCCGGATTTGTATATCCAACTGTATCCGGAATATTAATTACATTCGCTCCTGCTCGAATCGCAATTTCTACTGCTTCAGCTAAAAATGCTCTCGATGTTCTTGTCGCATCTTCTGCAGAAAATTGTACTGTCGGAAATAATGATTTTCCGAGCGTAACCGAGCGATGAATACTATTTAACACATCTTCTTTTGACATACAAAGTTTATATTTCATATGAATATCACTCGTAGCTAGAAATACGTGTAGACGAGGAGATACAGCGCCTCTCACAGCTTCATATGCTCTTCGAATGTCACTTTCTTTCGCTCTAGCTAAACTCATAACCGTAGCGTTTTGAATTGTATTCGCGATGCGTTTTACCGATTGGAAGTCACCTTCGGAAGCTGCCGCGAATCCAGCTTCCATTACATGAATACCAAGCCTCTCTAATTGCCTAGCAATTTGTAACTTCTCTTGTTCATTTAAATTTACTCCTGGTGATTGTTCGCCATCACGAAGCGTTGTATCCATGAACAAAATCTGCTTCATATTATTTAATCCCTACCTTTACTCGCGGCTGTACGAAAGGCATCATTTCACGTAATTTACGTCCTACTACTTCGATTTCATGTTCATTCTCTTTCTCATTTGTCGCGTGGAAATTTGGTCTTCCTGCTTTATGCTCTGCAATCCAGCCTCTTGCAAATGTACCATCTTGAATTTCTGCTAATACTGCCCCCATCGCTTTCTTCGTATCTTCAGTAACAACGCGTGGTCCTGATACGAAGTCTCCCCACTGCGCTGTATCTGAAACTGAATATCTCATATTTTCAAGTCCACCTTCATACATAAGGTCAACGATTAGCTTCAGTTCATGTAAACATTCAAAATATGCAAGTTCAGGCTGGTATCCCGCATCAACTAACGTTTCAAATCCTGCTTTTACAAGTGCAGTTACTCCGCCGCAGAGTACAGCTTGCTCTCCAAATAAATCTGTTTCTGTTTCTTCTTTAAACGTCGTTTCTAATACACCAGCTCTCGTTGCTCCAATTCCGTCAGCATAAGAAAGTGCTTTTTCAGTCGCAACTCCTGTTGCATCTTGATATACTGCAAATAATGCAGGAACAGCCCCTCCCTCGGCGAACGTACGGCGTACGAGATGCCCCGGTCCTTTTGGCGCTACTAGAAATACATCTACATTCGCTGGTGGTTTTACTTGATCAAAGTGAACATTAAATCCATGTGCGAACACGAGAGAGTTTCCAGCCTGTAAATTTGGTGCAATTTCAGCTTCATATACTTCTGGTTGTAATTCATCAGGTAATAGAATCATTACTACATCAGCTTTTTCCGCTGCTTCTGCTACTGTATATACAGAAAACCCATCTTCATTCGCTTTATCCCAAGACTTACCTTTTCTTAAACCTACTACTACATCAAATCCGTTATCACGTAAATTTTGCGCATGCGCATGACCTTGCGAGCCATATCCGATGATTGCTACTTTCTTTTCCTTTAATACATTTACTGTTACATCTTTCTCATAATAAACTTTTGCCATTTTCATTTCCCCCTATATTTAAATGATTATTGAATTAACATAACTTGCTTATCTTGTTTTTTCATACTACGTGTAAATGCTGTTACACCTGTTCTAGCAATTTCTTTTAAACCGTATGGACGAAGTAATTCAATTAACGCTTCTACTTTATCTTGCGTACCTGTTACTTGCACAACTATGGAATCCTTCCCAACATCTATTACAGCGGCTCGAAATGGTTCAATTAAACTATATAATTCTGCCCTCGCTACAGAAGTTGCTACTTTAATAAGAGCAAGCTCTCTAGCAATCATTGCTTCTTCTGTAATATCTGATACTTTCAGAACATCGATTTGCTTATGAAGTTGTTTAATTAACTGCTCAACTTGCTGTTCACTTTCAACGTGTACAACAATCGTCATTCGCGATATATCTGATGATTCTGTATGACCTACTGAAATACTTTCAATATTAAAATGTCTTCGTGTCATAACCCCTGTAATTCGGTTTAACACACCACTTTGATTTCGAACTGTCGCTGTAACAATTCTCTTCACCCTTTTTCCACTCCCTCCATTTGGTGAACACCTTTTCCTGGTGCAACCATCGGCATAACCTTCTCTGATTGAAGTACACGACAATCGATTACGACTGGCTCTTGTAATTCGATCGCATGCTGGATTTGCTTCTTTGCAAGAAGTGGATCGTCAATACGAACACCTTTTATACCATACGCATTCGCAAGAGCGACGAAATCTGGTTGGCATGGCAATAAAGAATGTGAATATCTTTGATTGTAAAATTCATCTTGCCATTGTCTTACCATTCCTAAAGCTTCATTATTTAAAATAAATACTTTAACGGGTAAAGCGTGTTCTTTTAATACACTTAATTCTTGCAGAGTCATTTGAAACCCAGCATCACCAACAATTGCAATAACTAGTTCATCTCTCTTTGCAATTTGCGCACCGATTGCTGCTGGAAATCCGAACCCCATCGTTCCTAATCCGCCAGAAGTTACCCATTTATCTGGATTTTTCAGTGGATAATATTGCGCTGCCCACATTTGATGTTGCCCAACGTCTGTTGTTACAATCGCTTCTCCTTTCGTGATTTCATATAGCATATCAATCGCGTATTGAGGTTTAATACTTTCAGAATTTCGTTTATAAGAGAATGGATACTTTTCTTTTCTATTCTTTAATAAAAATAGCCATTCATGATGATTTTCTTTCTTTCCTTCTGATTGAAGCAATACTTCTAACGCCCGCTTAGCACTTGCAACAATAGGAATCTCTGTTGGCACATTTTTCCCAATTTCTGCTGGATCAATATCGATATGTGCAACAGTTGCCCCTTTAGCAAAAAAATCTAAATTCCCAGTAAGACGATCGTCAAATCTCGCACCTATATTAATGAGTAAGTCGCATTCATATAACGCCATATTGGCTGTGTAAGAACCGTGCATTCCCCCCATCCCTAGAAATAGCCCATCATCTGGCGGAAAACCACCAAGTCCAAGTAACGTATGCACAACAGGGATTTCATATTTACGGGCAAAACTTGTCAATTCTTTCGAAGCTTTCGCATGCAGTATACCTGCTCCAGCTAAAATTAACGGTTTTTTTGCGGTTTCAATTGCTTGTAGTAATTTGTTTATTTGAAGTAGATTCGGTTCATAATTAGGGTTATATCCTGGTAAATCCATTTGTACATTGCTACATCGCTCACCTTTCTCGACTACCATATCTTTCGGAAGGTCAATAACGACTGGTCCTGGTCTTCCTGTTTTAGCAATATGAAATGCTTCTTTAATAATTCGAGGTAAATCTGAGGCCTTTCGCACTTGATAGTTATGTTTTGTCACTGGCATCGTAAGTCCCATAATATCCGCCTCTTGAAAAGCATCGCTCCCAATTAACGTTGTTGCTACTTGGCCTGTAAATACAACAAGTGGCAATGAATCAATCATCGCATCCGCTAGACCCGTAATTACATTTGTAGCACCTGGGCCACTCGTTGCAATTACAACCCCTGGGTTCCCTGTAATTCTGGCATACCCTTCAGCAGCGTGAATTGCCCCTTGCTCATGCCTTGTTAAAATATGCGGAATTTCACAATCATACAATGCATCATAGAGAGGTAAAACGGCACCACCCGGATAACCGAAAATCACTTTTACGCCTTCCTTTTCTAGCGCTTCTAACAATAGCTGTGCACCAGTTGCCAGTTTCTCTTCCGTTTTTGAAGACATTGTTCTTATAAGCCCCCTTTTTCAAACTTTTATACAATAAAAAAATCCTACGTCCACACTCCAGCTATGTGCTGAAGGGACGAAAGATTTCGCGGTACCACCCTTCTTTGCAAGAATACTCTTGCCTCAGTGATCCATAAATGGATCTAGCTAATAACGGAGCTACCGTCTAAGCCTAGACAAATGCTTTAGCTTAGCACTCAAGGGCGATGTTCGTCGACGTGAACCATCGGTTTTCAGCAACCACCGACTCTCTGTGAGGCTTCACAATCAACTACTCCTCCCTATCAACGCTTTCTTATGTTAAAAAAGTTGTTATCCAACTTTATTTTCTTCGTAAATTTTCTCTCCATCTTCTACAACTAACTTACGAAACTCTTCTAATAAACGGTTCGTATGTGGACCTGTTTGCCCTAAGCCAATCGTTCTACCATCTACTGTCGTAACAGCAATAACTTCAGCAGCTGTTCCTGTTAAAAACACTTCATCAGCTACATATACATCATGTCTTGTAAATAACTCTTCTCTTACGTCATATCCAAGTTTTTCGCCGATTTCTAAAATGGCGTTTCGTGTAATACCTTCTAACGCTCCAGCAGAACTTGGTGGTGTAATTAATTTATTTCCTTTAACAATAAACACGTTATCTCCTGAGCCTTCAGCTACATATCCTTGATCATTTAACATAAGTGCTTCTTGTACTCCAGCTAATTTCGCTTCAATACGAACTAAAATATTGTTTAAGTAATTTAAAGATTTTACTTGAGGGGATAAAACATCGGGACGATTTCGGCGCGTTGCAACTGTTACAACTGGAATCCCTTTCTCATAATATTCTTGTGGGAATAAAGATAATTGTTCTGCAATTACTACTACATTCGGCTTCTTACATGAATCGGGATCCAATCCAAGATTTCCTGCTCCTCTTGATACAACAAGGCGAATGTATCCATTAGATAATTTATTTTGTCGAATCGTCTCAACAACAATATTTGTTACTTCATCTAATGAATATGGAATTTCTAAAAGGATTGATTTTGCTGATTCATACAACCGGACAAGGTGCTCTCTCAAACGGAAAACATTACCGCTATAAACTCTAATTCCTTCAAACACTCCATCGCCATATAAATAGCCATGATCATATACTGAAACTTTTGCCTCATCTTTTGGAACAAATTCTCCATTTAAGAAAATCCATTGCTCATTCACTAGAAGCGCCTCCTATGTTCTATGAATTTTTTATTGTTTCCTAGTTTACTCTCCTTTCTAAATAAATCAAGTGAATTTTTAGAAAATTTATAATTTTTAATCGTACGTACTTCTTTACTTATATTGATTTAACAACATTGTTAACGTTTACAAAAAGTCAAAAAATTTTTTTCGCCAATTTCCACTAAAAAAATATTTGTTTAAAAGAAGGATTTTCATCAATTGATGCGAATCTATTGTATTCAATAAACGGACGTCCGATTTTATAAATCCGGGAATATATAACGACTTTTGCTGAAAAAGGGGGAAAATAACAAAAATAGCGCTGTCTAAAAATAACATTCATATTTTTCATTTCGTAATCATAATCCTATTTTTAAAAAACAATTTGTCAAAATGAAGGAGGAAATAAATATGGCGTGTGTACAAATTAAAGGAACGAGACAAGAGGTAGTAGAAATGCTGCAATTATTTGATCTAATGGATACGAAAGGTTTTTGTAAATTCGATAATTACGTAGAGGTAGAACCAAATACGCAAGAACATAATCATTTTATTGCTTCAATCGACATCCATTCAAATACTTCTTCTGCCCAAGATACATTAAACGATCAATTCGTTAGTCAAATGCTTACTGGCGTATATAACGACTAAACAAAGATTTACTTCCTACCGTCTTTTCATAAATGCAGTGAACTTGAGCATACTAGCAATTAGATGGTAGGAGGTGAGAATTATGGCTAGAATTGGCGTTGAAAACTCATTAACAGACGTTCAACAAGCTCTTCAGCAACAAGGTCATGAAGTTGTTACACTTAACTCAGAACAGGATGCACAAGGGTGTGATTGTTGCGTTGTAACTGGGCAAGATTCTAATGTGATGGGCATTGCAGATACATCAATTAAAGGATCAGTCATTACAGCTCACGGTTTAACAACGGATGAAATTTGTCAACAAGTTGAAAGTCGCACTTAAAAAATGAAAGAGGACTCCTTTTAAAAGGAGTCCTCTTTTTTATATTCACCTAACGGGAAAGTAACATATACTGGATGAAAGCCCTACCTCTCTCTCATCATTACGGTTCCACTGACCGCTCCTTGATTCACTAGTATACATATATAGCTTACAAATACAATTTATAGGGTTTGTTCACAAAAGTTGTTGATAAAATTACCCGATCTTTCGCAAACTTTTCGTATTGCATTCATAAGAGATATTTACTTTACACTAGCTGTAACCGAGACACGAATTAAAATTCTAACACCAATACAATAACTTGTCAATATTTTTCCGCAAATTAAAAACAGACATTAACGGTTTGTCTGTTTTAGAATGGAGCTTTTTCTTTTATTACATATACAACAAAGCCGCTTACTAACATAAATAAGCCAACTACTAAGTTTTTGATATTAATCATAAATTCCTCTCCCTTATTCCACACATCATATATATTTACATTTCAATTATTCCGATCATCCTAAAGCGCACTTTTTCTAATATATCATAATTCCTAAAAAATGCAAGTTCACTTTTGACGACCATTCACAAATTTATCTACAGTGCTTGGTACAGTATTTAAAGCCTTTTCAATTAAATGTGTACTGCTGTTGAGATGTAATACTTGCACTCCATTAGAACCAACTACTAAAAAAGCTACTGGACTAATGGAAACCCCAGCCCCGCTTCCTCCTCCAAATGGATGCCCTTGTTTGTTCTCTTTATGCTGATTTTGCCCACCGTTATGTTTTTCAGTAATGAAATCCCCTTTAAAATCACTTCCACCAGCTCCAAAACCAAAAGCCACTTGAGATACTGTTAATACTACATTTCCGTCAGCTGTTGAAACCGGGCTCCCAACAATTGTATTTACATCTACCATTTCTTTTAAATTTGTCATTGCCGTTTTCATTAAATTTTCAATTGGATGTTCCATTATGTATTGCACCCTTTCCTCATTATTCCTTTTTATATTTTCCAAAATAGAGGAAGTCATACTAACTTTTCCTATTTCAAGAAAACATTTTCCTCCTTTTAAAAGATACTACTCCCTGTACATGCTCCGGTATAGTGAAACTTTAATCAGTGGGATGTGTACGTAGCTCGACTCTCACAAATAGCGGGATAAAAAAGAAAAAGAGATACATACTACTATTGAACCTTGTTATGAAAGGAGTCATGACTTTGACTGAGAAATTTGATGATTATAAAAGAAAAGATAGAATAGATAGTGATTATAGTGACTATAAAGAAGAGTACGCCGCTGAGGTTGCACCACAACGCATTGATTATGATTACAATGATAAAGACGATAAAGATGTTGTAAAATCGTCCGCTGCTGGATCAACTGCTGGTTTTATTGCTCTTGCGCTATCTATCTTATCGCTGTTTACATTTCCAACACTATTTGGTCTTGTTTCTGTTTTACTCGGTATTTACGCTTATAATCGCGGAGCTACTGTAACTGGCGGTATCGCTGCAGTTGTCGGTGGAATTGCTGCACTTATCGCAATTTTATTCCGAGTAGCACTTATTGGTCTATTGTTCTCCCTGTTCTAAAAAAGAAAAAGGTATCTCGCTTAACGCGGGATACCTTACCCTGTAAACACATCTTCCGATGGATATTTTATTTTTTGTTTTGCTGGTCGCGCTAAAGAGAACACAAGTGTTAATGGTCCAATTAATCCGCAGAACATAACAAACATAATAATACATTTTCCGAATGCCGATAGCTTTGCAGTAATTCCCATCGTTAATCCGACTGTGCCAAACGCTGATATTGTCTCAAATAATAATTGAATAAAGCTGAAGTTTTCTGTAAGCATTAATATGAATACCGCTGCTAAAATAAGTATTTGACTGGCAACAGCAATCGCTAAGGCCCTCGTTACTGTCGACATTTTAATTGTACGCTGAAATAAAACAATTTCCTCCTTTTTTCTAAAGAAAGAAAGGACAGATGTAATTAAGATAACAAACGTCGTTAATTTAATTCCTCCACCTGTCGATACACTTCCTGCACCAATAAACATTAAAATCATCGTAAATAATATAGATGATTCTTCCATACCTCCATAGTCAACCGTATTAAATCCAGCTGTCCGCGGAGTAATACCTTGAAAGAAGGAAGCCCATAGTTTTTCATTTAAAGATAAATTCCCTAACGTCTTCACATTATTATATTCCAATACAAAAATCACAATCATTGCTATAATATTTAGCACTACTGTTCCAATAATCATTATTTTTGAGTGAAGTGATAATTTTCGAAAACTGCGGCTATACCATATATCAATTAATACGGTAAAACCGAGTCCCCCAATTACAATTAAAGAGCAAATCCCAATATTAATAATGGGATCCCCTACATATCTTGTTAAATTATCTGGCCATAAAGCAAATCCTGCATTATTATAAGATGCAATTACATGAAAAATACTATAGTATAAACCTTTTCCAAAACCAAACTCTGGAATAAAGCGAAACGATAAAAAGATGACCCCAATAAGTTCAATACAAATCGAAAATATAAAGACACGCTTTACTAATTTTACAAGACCACCTATATTTGTTTGATTAAATGCTTCTCCAATTAATAAACGATGGCGTAATCCGATTTTTTTACCTAGTACCCAAACAATTAAAATGGCAATTGTCATAAGGCCTAGACCACCTGTTTGAATTAAAAACATAATAACAATTTCGCCAAACATCGTAAATGTACTTGCTGTATCCACTACTCCCAAACCAGTTACGGTCGCTGCTGACGTTGCTGTAAAGAAAGCATCTACCCAACTAATATGTACTTTCGTTGCGAATGGTAATTTTAATAACAAACCGCCAACCACAATTAAGCAGAAAAAGCCTAATGCTAATATTTGTGGTGGGTTTAATCGTATAAGACGATTATACAGCCCTTGTTTTTTTGTTACGTCCATATCACTAACTCCCTTATTAAAGTGAAGCTTTCCCCTCATACAATAAAAAGCTTTTTAAAAGCCCTTAAATAATTGGGACAAACCTTATATTCTCATAATATAGTTGAGCATAATCCTTTTTTTCATAGATTACAACTTTTATTTATATTCAGATTCCTTTTCGTTTTATGCTGGAAAACTCTATATCCTAACTCAATATTGCTAGCAATAACAATTTCATATGTACTATTTTTCAAATCCCCATATCTTTCACTCTATGTTCACATAGAGGTCACATCCACCTTTTATAGTATATGTATCGAAGCTGTTCCTCCCTAATTTATAAGACATTCCCCAGTGTCTTTGAATAGCTTCCATCCCTAATTAAATTGACATAAATTGTCCCCTTCCTTGACCATCTTATATATGATGGTCTTATTTTTTTGTCTTTCTATCTTTTATTTAAAACTCCCTCTCTCTTTCACTCTAT